>BTUM01000041.1:0-70711 GCA_045863235.1 Candidatus Xenobia bacterium
GGGATGTGCACTTGTTCGCTTCACCCGGGCCGCCCGAACGCCAGTTTGTCCCCGCGGGGGACGAGCACTTGTTCGCTTCACCCTGTAGCTCGAACGCCAGTTTGTCCCCGCCGGGGACGAGCACTTGTTCGCTTCACCTGGGCCACTCGAACGCCAGTTTGTCCCCGCGGGGGACGAGCACTTGTTCGCTTCACCCGGGCCACTCGAACGCCAGTTTGTCCCCGCGGGGGACGAGCACTTGTTCGCTTCACCCCCCGTAGCTCGAACGCCAGTTTGTCACCGCCGGGGATGTGCACTTGTTCGCTTCACCCGGGCCGCCCGAACGCCAGTTTGTCACCGCCGGGGATGTGCACTTGTTCGCTTTACCCGGCCGCCCGAACGCCGAGACGAGCACATTGTCTGCTTTACCCGGCCGCCCGAACGCCAGTTTGTCCCCGCCGGGGACGAGCACTTGTTCGCACGAGCAAGCAGGTCCGGGTCACTCGAGCCAGTCTGTCCCCGCCGACCCCGCGCACGAGCACTCGTGAGGTTTCTTTCAACGGCCTGTGGGACTATCGGTCCAAGATGATCCGCCTGGTCGACAACTATGCCCCGGTCTGGATGCCGCAGCAGCGGCGCTCGGTCTCCTCCGAGCAACCGCTGGCGCAAGACCTGGTGCACCTTTCGAGCGATCCGGCGCGAACGCCCGAGTTCTTGAAGACCCTGCGCGACCTGGCGACCGATGTGGCGGTGCGCTCCAACCATGCCAACCTCTGCGCGGCTCTGGGAGCACCCCTCATCGCTGCGCTGGTGCTGGCAGCTCGGGGCGTGGCCCAGAATCCCGTGGCCGCAGCCGCCCTGGGCGACCTGCTGGTCAAGTGGCGCGGCAGCTCGGAGGGCGACGGCTATCACATCGACCGCGGGAAACTTGAAGAGGTGGTTCGGGGCGGCGACTTTCGGGTGGTGGGCAACCGGATCATGACCCCATGCGAGGAAGGCCAGACGGTCGGGTCGTTGGGGCCCGAGCTGTGGAGGATTTCGCAGCAGGTCGAGCAGGCCGGACGCCAGGACCTGGTGCCCTTCCAGGACCAGTTGGCGCGCCTGACCGAGAGGTTCGACCCGAGGACGAGCGGCGATACCCTGCACAAGGTTCAAAGGCGCGTGTTGAACGCGCTTCCCGAGCTGGCCACGGAAGACTACCTGGAGCGAGAGCTCAAACCCGTGCAGAACTCCCTCGCGGCGGTGGGGTCCTTTTACGGACCGTCCCGCATGCTGGACCTCTACCTCGAGGGCCAGCCCAATCGGCTGGACAGCCTCCAACTGCTCAGCCACGTCGAGGACGGCGGATTCGTCCCTGAGCAGCGCCAGGTGGACGGCATGGTCAAGCGTCTCGTAGGCGACCTGGAGAACGGAAACGGCCGGGACTCGGAGTGGACCTTCGCGCTGCTCGACGCAGTGGCTCGTCAGACTCCAGGTTCGGTCAGCATCGAGCAGCGACGGCGCCTGCAGCAAGCCCTGCTCGAGGGCGGCAAGAAGCACCTGTCGCTGGCCACCTGGCACGGCCCCGTGGGCCGCCTGGCGGCCGCGGACCCCGAGCTGGTTCCCGGCCTGCTGGCCCGCCAGGACGAGGCGACCGCCCAGGCCCTGCTGCTCTCGGCCCCGCTCGACCAGGAGCAGTGGACCAGGATGCCGGTGGACCCTGACGTTCGCTTTGCCTACGACATGGCCGACTTCGCCCGGCAGATCAAGAAGCTGACCCCGCAGGAGGCGCTGACCCTGGTCGAGAGCTTCGATACGGGCCGTTTTGGCCGCGCCTCCGACGCCGCCGAGAAACGAGTCCGCAGCATTCTGCTGGCGCACCTGGCTTCCCATGGTGATTATCCGCAATTCGCCCAACTCAAGGATTGGGAAAGTCTGGCTTTCTATCCCTACCTGACCGAGGGGGTCCGCCAGGGCAGGACGGCCGAGACCATGGCTGAGCTCGACAGCGTGCTGGAGCGCTTGCAGCCTGGCCGGCTCTGCTATCAGAGCCTGGCCGGCGAGCTGGCCGCCCTGGCGGGACCGAAAGCCACCCTGACCCAGCTGGCCGAGCGCTATCTGGCTCTCCACCAGGGCACCGACTTCTATGCCGAGGGCAAGGCCAGTCAGGGTTTGCAGCTCTTTGGGCGCGGGACCGAGGAAGAGTTCCAGGTCGGCCGCGCATGGCTGGAGCCCCTGGCGCCCAGCCACGAGCTGGTGGAATGCTTGAAGAAACTCAACGCCATGAAAGAAGACTTCCGCCCCGACTGGTCGCCGGCCCTCTTCGGCCGTCTGAACGCGGACCTGGAGGCCTTCATGACGCTCCAGACGGCGGGGGAAGCGGGTCTGCCTCGTCTGAACGACCTTCGAAACGTGCGCGCCGGGCAGGCCAACGCAGCCTTTCCGGCCGCCTGGAGCTACCGGGGAGAGGACTGGGACGGGGCGCTGGCGGGACTGCAGCGACTGTCCTCCGTGACCGGCGAGCAAGGCTTCCTGGGCGCCACCGAAACCTACTTCCAGGCCCTGAACGAAGGGGGCAGCGTAGAGCAGGCACTGGATCGGGCCCTTCGCAGACAGATCGCTGGAGCCGTCGAGACCAGTCCTGTCGCCATCGGCGAGCAGGGTGGGCGAGTGGTGATCGGCGGCTCGCTGCTGCGCCATCGCTCACCGGGCCGTTGAGAGTCAATTTCGCCGTCAAGGCGTTCCGGGGCGCTTCCTGAGCACCACCGAGCCCAGCCGGACCCGCGTTTCCTCCTCGGCCACGGCGCCCGATGCGCGCGTCGCAGCCGCCTGCAAGGCGGTCTCGGTATCCTGGCCCGAGAGGCAGGCGAGCATGAAGCGCTCGAAGACCTCGGGGAACTTCTCCCCGGCCTGCTCATCCAGGGCCAGGAAGAGGCGACTGGCATCCCCTTCTTGCTCCCGGCCGGCCAGATGGCTCAACAGTGCCTGAAACAGGCTCTCTCGACCGGCCAATCGGGGGAAGACCCGGGGTGCCTGGTGCTCCTGCCCGTGCGCTTGCAGGCTTTGATAGAGGGTTGCGAAGCGCTGACTGGCTTCAGACAGCGGCTCATCCGGGCGGGCACCAGCCAGCAGGCTCATCAGGTCCCGCTGGGGGTCGGCGCCCACCCGGGACATCCGATCGGCTGCCCCCTGCACCTCCTCGGTCGACCAGCCCCGCAAGAGAGCCACCGTCGTAGTGGCCGCCAGTCCCGCTTCCCCGCGCCCCAGGCAGGCCTGGAAGGCCTGACGATAGGCGGCCAGAGCCGCTGGCAGGTCGGAGGCGGCGGCCTCCAGAGCCCGCAACTGGGTAGCCACATCCTCCTGGTCGCAAAGGTGAGAGGTGACCAGCAGTGACTCGAGAAGCTCCAGCCGGACCAGGACCGGGCCCGCGCGAGAGAGCTCTTCGTGCATCAGGGTGCGGGCATCCCGGGGGCTCGAGAGACGGCTGAGGGCAACCAGGTGCGTCAGCCGCTCCTCCCGGGACAGGGCCCAGATGCCCGGTCCGGGAGGCTTACTCAGAAACTCCACGGTCTCGTCGGCCTCGTTCCAACCCACACCCTCGGCCACCCGAGCCGTCCACCGCAAGCGCTCGAGCAGCTCAGGGCCCCGCCAACCATGGTCGGTCAAGCCCTCGAAGCTCTGCCACAGGTCCTCAGCCCCATGACGCGCACACAGCTGAGCCAGGGCGGAGCTGGCCTCCTCGGGGCTGAGCCCGGTGTCCGTGCGGGTGACCTGGCTCAGCAGCTGACTGGCCTGCTCCGGGCTGACACGACGGCCTCGGAGCAGTGGCAGAAAGAAGTTCTCCAGCAGGCGGCCACGCACACGGTAGTCGCTCAGAGCCTGCTCAAGAGCTTTCCCTGAAGGCTCGGTCAGTGCCCCCAGCACCACTCCGTCCCGCGACAGAGTGGCCTTCCCCTGGTGGGCCAGCTCATAGAGCTCGGCCGGGTCGGCTCCCACTTCCGCGGAGGCCCGGCCCAGAGCGCGAGCAAAGTCGGGGTCGCTCACCGAATCCGCATCGCCGCTGACCCGGTAGAAATCCTCGGCGGCCAGGGCATGGTGGCGCATGGTGCGTGACTGGCCCCCGGGCGGAGTGATCCAGGAGTAGGAGCCGGTGGTCTGGTCTCGGTAGGCCCTCGCGAGGCTGTGGGTGAAACGGTAGCCGGCCCTTGCGAGGTTGCCCAGAGCCCGAGCCTGGGCCGGGTGAGCGGTGTCCTCAGGGACCGCCTTTCCCAGCTCCAGAACGTCCAGCGCGGCCAACTGATCCAGATTGCCGAGACGAAAACTCAGGTCCTGGCCGGGCGGGCGAAGATCCACACCCTTGTCCAGCCGATCCAGCACCTGGTGGCTCTCGAGCTCGAGCTCCCGTCCCCCCCGAAGGAGGCCTTCCAGGAAACCAGGCTCGGTGGTGTAGCGATAGCCGCGCTGCTGACTCTCCCGGATTGCCTCTTCCAGGGCATGGCGCTGGGCCTGATTCAAGCTCCCGCTCAGCGGGCTGTTGACCAGCCCGGCTGTCAGGAGGCCGGAGCTGCGCAACGAGCTCCAGAGCCAGCTGCGTGATCCTGATTCGGAGAGCTGGACGGTGTCGTCAGGAAGTGGCGGCCCGCCGGCCGGAGCCGTTCGAGGAACCTGGTTGAGCGCGAGGGTCTGTCTGAGAGGAGTGATCTGCATCGCTCACTCAGGATACCCCCCGATCGTCGATGCACTGTCTCGGCAGCGTCAGGCGAGGGGAGAGAAGATTGCCGGCTGTTTACGCAACACAGCTTCCCATTCAGACCTCTTCGGAGGACTGAAACACCGCCCGCCGCTTCATCCTGCGCTGGGCCACCTCGTGCAAGAAGCGGTAGCGGTAGGCATAGAAGGCCGTCAGCCCCACGTCGTTGACGAGCGCAAAGTTCACCCCGGCGCCCACGATGCTGCCCACCAGGGCCACGCTCTGGGCCATCTTGCGACGGGCCAGGGCCACCGACAGCTCGCGGGCGAGCGCCTGCAGGCCCTTGGCCAGAGAGACGCGCTCGAGGTCCTTCAGCGGAGCTCCCTGGCGAATCATCTCTTCCAGGCTCTGGAGCTGCTCCATCCCCGCGCGCTTCTTCTCGTTCTCGAGATAGTGGCCCACGTCCAGCACCTTCATCATGTAGGCGTGCTCATCCGGGCCCTCGACTGGAAAGCCGTAGCAGATGGCCACCTCCTGAATGGTGCGAAATGCCAGCAAGTAAAGTGCCGGCACGTCGGCCACCAGGCCAGGCAGGCCCACCGCCCCGGCCGCCCCCCCCTCGACGGCAGCGGCCCGTTTGTTGAAGTTGATGCATTCGATGGCCAGCGGGTCGAGCGACTTGACCTCGGCCGCGAAAATCTGATCCGGCGTCGTGCCTACGTCCTTGCCCAGCCGCGCGCTGATCTTGTCGAGAATGTCCCGGCGCGAAACGGTGGTGCGGGAGGTATCGCGAACCGTCCCCAGCACGCCGTAAATGGCGTTCCCCAGCGACTCTTTGACGCCGGCCGGAATGAGGCGGTAGGCCAGCTCGGCCGGCTTGCCGGCCAGCACCAGCGCTTTGCTGAGCACCGAGGGCGGCTGGTGGACCCAGTCTTGAATCTCCTTCAGCACAGCCTGCTCGTCCTCGGTCAGATAGGTGGTCCAGGTCACGCCTTCCCTTTCGCTCCGGGTCTGTTTACAACCTGGCAAAGTGGCCGGCGGGCCGGCCAGTCTATACTGCCAGCCGAGGAGGACTGCCCGCATGCTCACCGCCATCGCCCCGTCCCCGGCCCGGATCCCTGCCTTCGCCGCCGCTGCTCCCCGGTCCGAGCCGACCGACCGGGTCACCCTGGGCGAGGAGCGGCCCGCTCCCAAGAAGTGGACCATCCTGGTCTACTCGGCCTCCGACAACGACCTCAAGCGGTTCATGCTGGCCGACCTGGATGAGGCCGAGCGGGTGGGGTCGGACGACCTGACCAACGTGGTGGCCCAGTTCGACCACGGCGGAGGCGAGGGGGCCAAGCGCTACCTCATCACCAGGAACAACCAGAGCGGGCTCAACAGCCCTGTGGTGCAGGACATGGGCTCGACCAACATGTCCGACCCGCGCAAGCTGGCCGACTTCATCAAGTGGGGCATGCAGAAGTACCCGGCCGAGAATTATATGCTGATCATCTCCGACCACGGAGACGGCTGGAAGGGTGCCGGCCAGGACTACTCCCACAACGGTTGGATGGGCCTGCCCCAGATCGAAGCAGGCATGAAGGAGGCCCGCCAGGCCACCGGCCGCAAGATCGACGTGCTCGGATTCGACGCATGTCTGATGGCTTCCGCCGAGGTGGCCCACCAGCTCAAGGACGAAGCCAGTTTCATGGTGGCCTCGGAAGAGGTGGAAGGCGGGGCCGGCTGGCCCTACAACCGCATTCTCAACCCGGGCATGCTGGCCGACCTGCAGGGCCAGTTGCAGCTGCAAATCGAGCTGACTCCACGCGATGTGTGCCGGCACGTGGTGCGCACCGCCCAGGGCAACCAGGGCGATCTGCCCACCATGTCGGCGGTGGACCTGTCCAAAGTGGCTGCTCTGACGCAGTCGGTGGACAGCTTTGCCGGGGCCCTCCTGGCCACCGCGGAGGCTTCCGTGCCCACCCTCAAGAGCCTGGCCGACCGCACCCAGGGATTTACCGACTACAGGGATCTCTATGACTTCGCCGACCGGGTGGCCAAGAGCCGCATCAATGACCAGGCCCTGAAGGACGCCGCCCGGCAGGTGACCGCGAGGGTAGGCGAAGCGGTCATCTTCGAGCAGCACTCGAGCCGCTTCCCGGGTGCTCACGGGCTGAACATCGAGCTCTCCCCCACCTACGCCCTCGACCAGGAGACCAGCCGTCGCTACTCGGAGATCAAGTTCGCCTCCGACACCCGCTGGGACGAGGCGGTGCGACGCATTCAGAGCTGAGCGATCAAGGCCAGCAACAGCAAGGTAGGTCCATACCACCAGGCCCACCGAGACCGTCTGGCCGTGGGCAGGAAACTTCTGGAAGGCAACGACACTACCTGTCATCCCCCGGCGCCAAACTCGTTTCGAAGCGCTCCCAACATGCGCGACGAAGTTCCGAGGAGTCCCCGTGCTCGCTGACAGCCACTCTCGCCAACAGATCGAAACCAGCCTCGAGCAGAACCTGCTCGTCGAGGCGGCCGCCGGCTCGGGCAAGACCGAGAGCCTGGCCCGACGCATGGCCCACGGGATCATCTCCGGCCGCTACCGGGTGCAGGAGATCGCGGCCGTCACCTTCACCCGCAAGGCGGCCGGCAACCTGCGCGACCGCTTCCAGTCAGTGCTCGAACGGCGCCTGCCCGGGCTGTCCGACCAGCACGAGCGCGAGCGGGTAGAAACGGCTCTCTCTCATCTCGAGAGCCTCTTTGCCGGCACCATCCACTCGTTCTGCGCCCGCCTGCTGCGCGAGCGACCGGTCGAAGCGGGCGTTTCCCCGGGTTTCGAGGAGCTCGACGAGGCGGCCGACGCCGAGCTGATCGGGCGGGTCTGGCGCCGGCTGCTCGATGACTGGAAGCTGGCCCAGTCGCCCCATCTGGCCGCCCTGCGCGAGTGCGGCCTCAGCCCGGCCCAGCTTCGCGAGGGGCTGCTGCGCATCTCGGCCAACTCCGACGCGGTCTTCCCGGCCGGGCAGGCCGAGCGTCCTCAACTCGAGCCTGCCCGAACGGCATTGCTTGCCTTCGCGGCCGACCTGTGCGGGCTCATCGGCCCCAAAGCGCGCTATCGCGAGTGCGAGGTGCTGCCCCGAGCGATGGCCTTCCGGGGCCGACTGGAGCGCTCGGGCAAGCTGGAGGACCCGGCTGAGCTGGCGGCTCTGCTGGGCATGTGGGAGCGCTTTACCCAGAAGTTCTTCGCCCCTCAGGAATGGGATGCTCCTCAGATCGCGCTGAGAGAGCTCCGCCCCCGGGTCTTCACCCTGATCGAAGAGCTGCAGCCGGTATTGAGCGAGTGGCTGGCGGCCTGGCGGGCCTACGTCTATGGCCACCTCATCCCCATCCTGGTCGAGGCCCGCGACAGGGCGCAGAGGTTGCGCCGAGAGCAAGCCCTGCTCAACTACCAGGACCTGCTCCTCTACGCCGCCCGACTGCTGCGCGAGCATCCCGAGGTGCGGCGGGCCCTGCAAGAAAAGTTCCGCTGGCTGCTGGTGGACGAGTTCCAGGACACCGATCCCCTGCAGGCCGAGATCCTGTTCTGGCTGGCGGCCGAGAACGACGCCCCCGACTGGCACCAGGTCGACCTGAGGCCGGGCGCGCTCTTCATCGTGGGCGACCCGAAGCAGTCTATCTACCGGTTCCGGCGGGCCGACATCGACACCTACCAGACCGTGCGCCGTCGCATCGCCGAGAACGGCGGACAGGTGCTGCCCCTGGTAACCAGCTTCCGCTCCCAGCCGGCCCTGCTGGGCTGGACCAATCAGGTCTTCTCCCAGCTCTTCGGTAGCGGCGGACCGACCCAGGCCGCCCACCAGCCCCTCGAGCCCGATCCGGGCCGGGGCGCCGCGACCGAGCCGGTGGGCGTGCGCACCCTGGTCATCCCTCCGGTGACCAACAAGTTCCGGGTGGGAGAGGTGGAAGCGCAAGCGATCGCGGCCTTCATCGCCTCGGAGGTGTCTGCCGGTCGACGCTGCTGGGGCGATTTCCTGGTGCTCACCCGGGTCAAGCGGCCGCTCCAGACCATCGCCCGGGCCCTGGAAGCCCAGGGAGTCCCCTACGAGGCCACCGGGGGCAGCGACTTCTCCGACAGCGAGTCGGTCAAGCTCCTGGCCGACCTGCTGGCCGTGCTGACCGATCCGGAAGACTCCCTGCGACTGGTGGGCCTGCTGCGAGGCCCCCTCTTCGGCCTCAGCGACGCAGAGCTGTACCTCTTTCGCCGAGCCGGTGGCCGCTTCATGCTCCCCGAGAAGGCCGTCGAGGGGGACGAGCCGGTGGCCGGGGCGCTCAGCTTCCTGGTCGAGTTGCGGGCTCTGACGCTCAGCCTGCCGCCCGTGGCGGCAGTGGAAAGAGTGCTGGAGAAAACCGGCCTCTTGGCCCGCGCGGTGACTCTGACCCGAGGTGGGGCCGAAGCCGGTCGGCTCTGGCAGGCCCTCGACCTGGTGCGCCGGGCCGAGCAACAGGGCGGCGCCCTGGCCGATGGTCTGCGCGCCCTGCAAGATGCCCTGGAGAGCCATGAGCTCGAGTCGGTGGCTCTCGAGGCCGGCAAGCGCAACGTGGTGCGCATCATGAACCTGCACCAGGCCAAGGGTCTGGAGGCCAACGTGGTCTTCCTGGCCGCCCCGACCTCCAGCTCCAGGTTTGGGGTAGACACGGTGATCCGGCGTCAGGGCTCGGAGGTGGTGGGCTTCCTCGAGATCAAGCATCGTTACCAGGTGCTGGCCCATCCCGAGCGTTGGGCCGAGTTGCAGGAAGCCGAGTCGGTCTACCTGCAAGCCGAGGATCGTCGCCTTCTCTACGTGGCCGCTACCCGCGCGGCGGAGCTGCTGGTGGTGTCGCGCTTCAAGGAGGGCCGCTCCCCCTGGGGCGAGCTCGAGCCCTTCCTGGAGGCGTGCCTGCCGCTCCCGGCGAGCAATCCCCCACCCGTGCCCGAGCCCACCCTGGAGTCCCTGTCGGCCTATCCCGACGAGTCGGAGTATGCCTCCCGCTGGCAAGACCTGTCCCGGCCAGCCTATCGCCGTCGCAGCGTCACGGCCGCCATGCGCGAGGGCCAGAGCCAGGCCCTCTGGGCGGCTCTCGACACCCCCGAGCAGGCCGGCCCCGATGGCGGCGCGGCCTGGGGCATCCTCATCCACCGGCTGCTCGAGCACTGCATGCGCCATCCCGAGGCGACCACCCGGGATGTGGCCCGGCTGGCCCGCTGGCTCACCCACGCCGACCCCGACCTGGCCGGCCTGGTCGAAGAGGCGGTCCAGGCCGTGGAGACGGTGCGGACCAGCGACTTCTGGCGCCAGGCCATGCAGGCGGGTGAGCGGCTGGTGGAGGTTCCTTTCGCCCTGGCCCAGCCCGGCGAGGACGGGATCCCCACCGTTTACTACGGTGTGCTGGACCTGGCCCTCAGGCAGCGTGAGGGCTGGGACGTGATCGATTACAAGACCGACCGGAAAGCCCTGGACGAACTGGTCGAGCGCTACGCCGGCCAGGTGCTGACCTACGCCGAGCTGTGGCGCCACCTGACTGGCGATCCAGTGCGCTACGCGGGGCTCTTCGGGGTGCGCGAGGGCCGGCTCAGCCAGGATCTGCGCTAAGGCGCCGCGCGTTGGACACTTCAGAAATTGGCGCGGCGCCGATCAACAGATTGTTTACACTCCCGCGCGTTCCAATTCTGAACAGGTCAACGCGCGGGAGTGTAGAGCGAAGCGCAGCGCGAAGAACTTGTTCTGAGCGGCCCCAGAGTGAAGGGCCCGACTTCTGCTCGCAGCGATCCTGAGTTGCTCTAGGCAGTTTCGGGGGCAACCACGACCCGGTTACGACCGCCCTCCTTGGCCTGGTACAGGGCCTCGTCGGCCCGGTTCAAGAGCCCCGCCAGGCCCTCTCCGAAGACCAGCTGAGCCACGCCCAGGCTCATCGTGACGCTCAGAGGGCCTGCCTCGCTGGGCACCTGGTTCTGGCCCACAGCCTGCCGCAGTCGCTCGGCCACCAGGGCCGCCCCGGCCAGGTCGGTCTCGGGCAGGAGAGCCACGAACTCCTCCCCGCCGTAACGACCGATGACGTCCAGGGTTCGCAGCGCCGTGCGGGCCCACTCGGCCACGGTGCGCAGCACCACGTCGCCCACCGCGTGGCCGAAGCGGTCGTTGAAGGTCTTGAAATGGTCGATGTCCATCATGATCGCCGACAGGGGCTTTGCATATCGACGCGCTCGGGCCAGCTCCACCTCGCCCTGGCTCAGGATCTGACGGCGATTGCTGAGCCCGGTCAGTTCGTCGGTGGTGGCCAGCCGCTGCACTTCCCCGTAGAGACGGGCATTCTGCAGGGCGATCCCGGCCTGCTCGGCCCCGGCCAGCACCAGCGACTGCTCGTTGGGGCTGAAGGGGTGCACCTCGGTTCGCTCGAGCAAGAGCACCCCGATTCGCTCCTGATAGCCTTGCAGGGGCACGGCCAGGAGGGAGCGCGTGGCTGGATCCTGAGGAGAGGGATGCCGGAACAGCGGCTCGTGCACCAGGTCGGGCAGTTCCAGCAGTGCGCCCGAGATCACCGTGTCGGACAAGAGCTCGCCGGCAGTCACAAGCGTGCGGGCCGAGAGCTCGGGGTAGCCCAGGCCGGTGAGCGGGACCAGCATCCGCTCGGGGGTCTCCGAAATGGTACCCTCCACCATGAGAGCCAGGGCCCGGTCGAAAGGAACCAGAGCCCGCACCGAATGCATGAAACGGCGCATGACCTCGATGCGATCCAGAGTCGAGCTGAGACCGTGGGAGATCTCGCGCAGGCAGTCAGCCAGCTCGCGCTGGCGACGCTCAGCTTCCAGGTTCATCTCCAGCTGCACGGCCCGGGCCGTGTCCAGGGCGATGGCGATGTGGCTGGCCATGGCGGCCAGAATGTGCCCGTCCTCCTCGGTGAAGATGCCGCGTGCCACGCGGTTGTCGAGGTAGACCACGCCCATCACCTGGTCGCGCTGAATCAAGGGGGCAGCCATCATGCTCCGCAGGTCGTGGGCCACGGCGCTGGCCGAGCCGAGCACGGCCCGGTCCTCCGAGCCGGCCACCACCAGGGGCTCGCGGGTGGCCCGAACCTGCTCGACCATGGTCGTACTGTAGGTGGTCGAATGAGTCAGGTCGTTTCCCTGGGCGTTGCGGCCAGCCCTCAGCTCCAGGGCGGACTCGTTGTCCTTGCGAAGAAACAGAAAGGCGCGCTCGGCTCCGAAGACGCGGATGCTCTCGTCGAGCACCGCGCGCGCCTGCTGATGGGCGTCGAGCACCCGCGTGGAAGCCGAGGTCAGGCGCAACAGGGCATCGAGGTAGCGCTGGATCTTGACCCCCTCGGTCGTGCTGCCGTAAGTACGGAAGGAGAGGTTGGGACCCAGGTTGAGATAGGGCATCGTTTCGAGGTGAAACTCCAGGCTCAGGGAGCGAGCCCTACGTCTCCAGCCCATCTCCTGGGCCACCTGCAGGGCCAGGCGCGCCTCGCGCAAGGCAGTGCTGCTGCGACCCTGACTCTGAAGGATGCGGGCTCGTCCCGTGGCCACCTCCAGGCTGACGAAGGGGGCATCGAACTCGCGCGCCAGCGAGGAGGCCCGTCGCAGTAAGGGTACGGCCCGCTCTCCCTGACCCAGCTCATGGAGACAGGCGCCCGAGAGGGCCAGCCAGTGGCCCTTCAGCAAAGGTCCTCCGCCAGCGCTTCGCAGGTCGGCCAGAGCCCGCTCGAGTTGCTCCTGGCGCTCGAGCCGTTTCTGGGGAGGCGAGTGGCGCAGCTGCCCCAGCCTCACATGAGCGGCCACCACGTAGAATCCGCGCACGTGCAGAGGGGCCGCTTCGGGGAGAAAACCCAGGGAGGCGTGCTGGGCCAGCACCGCATCAAGCTCAGGGCCCAGATCATCTTGCTCGAGCAGAAAGAGAGCCCGATTTTGAAGCCACAGGCTCTGACGGTAGCGCTCGCGGGCATCCTCCTCGGCGATGGCTCGAAAGGCGTTGAGCGCTTCCAGCCCTTCGTCGGGGCGGCCGAGAAAGGCGCGCAGCGAACCGGCGAAGGGCAAGAGCACATGGCCGTGCAGCTCGCCCTCGCGGTTCCCCCGGGAACGCGCCAGGCCCCGCTCGACCCACTCCAGGGCTCGCTCGAGATAGCCCCGCATCAACAGATTCCAGACCAGGTCGGTCACGGCGTTGAGATACTCGGCCGCGGTCAGCCAGCGGCCATGCTCTTGCAGGCAGTGGCGGATCAAGAGCTCGGCCTCGAGCGGCGCTCCCGCCCGCAATACAGCCATGGCCCGGAACAGGTGGGCCCGAGCCAGCACCACCGGGTCGTTGAGCTCCTCGGCCACCTTGAGCGCCTCGAGCGAATAGCGCTCGGCTCGCCGGGGCTGGCCCAGACTGGCGCAGATCAGAGCATGGCGGGCATAGCCCACGGCCAGCGCGGGACATTGCTTCAGACGTCGCGCCAGCTTCAGGGCCAGCGAGCCGACCTTGGAGAGCAGCTCGGGCTGGCTCTCGGTGTAAGCCACTTCAGCCAGGGCATCGCACAGCTCGAGCACCACTTTGCGCTCCTCATGCTCGAGCCCCACCACCTCCTGGCCCAGCACGACGCCCAGTTCCTGGAAACCCAGCTCGACCTGCTCGCGCACCTGGGTGGTGTCGAAGTTCATCAGATGAGCTCGGGCCATGCGGGCGCGCAACCTGGCCCGCTCCAGGGGCTCAGATTTAAGAGCGTGAGCGGCCTCAAAGTGACGCAAGCCCTCCGCGATGCGGCCGGTGGCCACCAGGGACGCTCCCAGAGCCGTCTCCAGCTCCTGATCGGGCTGAGCCATCCAGCGATGGGCCCGCAGCAAGAACTGGCGAGCCTCCTCGGGCGCGTACTGGTGCAGGGCGGTCAGGCCAGCCTGGCGATTGGCACGGGCCGCGGGCGCCGGGTCGACCTTCACCAGGCCGGCCGTGTAGTGGTGGGCCAGGGCATACTGCTGCTCGGGAGTCTCGACCCCGCGTCGCTCGAGAGCTTCCGCGATCCGCTGGTGAAGCCGGCGGCGCTCGGCCGGCTCCAGCGTGGAGAAGAACGCGTCGCGCACCTGCTCGTGCATGAATCGGTACCGTCCCGGGCCCACCTGCTCGACCAGGTTCACCCGCTCGAGCTCGCTCAGGGCGCGTTCCACCTCGCCCAGGGCCTGGCCGTTCGCCTCCGAGAGCAGGCTGAGCTCGAACTGCCCTTCCATGAGGGCCGCCACCTGAAGCACCGAGGAGGTGTGGGGCCCGAGCTCGCGCGAACGGCGCAGGACCAGCTGTACCAGGTCCTCGGGCAGATCGAGCTGCTCGAGCCGGTGGCCGTCAAAACGCCACTCTCCCCAGTAGGGTCGAAGCAGCCCTGCATCCAGCATCACCCGGACGTACTCCCCGGCCGCGAAAGGGCGTCCGTGGCTGCGACGGGCGATCTGATCGGCCACCTCGTCGTCCACCCGACCTCCCAGAAGCTCCCCTACCAGGCGCCGCACGGCTTCATTCTCCAGCGGAGCCAGAGGCACGCGCACGGGAGGTGCCGCCAGCGGGTGGACAACCCGCGTCACCGCCTCCTGGTACTCGGTCTCGCAGCGAGCCGCCAGCACGACCAGCACCGGATAACGGGCCAGCCGGCGCGAGAGTCCGACCACCACGTCGCGGGTCGCCTCGTCGAGCCACTGCACGTCATCGAGGAAGAGCACCGCCGGCCCTTGCAGCCGCCCCAGCTCCAGCAAGAAGTGAGCCAGGGCCTGGTAAAACTGATCCTGGGGCAGCGAGAGGGGGGCCGGTCGGGCGTCCGGGCACAGGACCTGTAAGGCCGGCACAAAGCGTTGCAGCAGGGGGGCAAAGTCGCCGGCCGCCTGGCGCACGCCCTCTTCCAACGGCAGCCGTTTTTCGGCCGGGCGGCGCCGCAGACCCTCGAGATACGCTTCCAGAGCTCGCTTGAGCGAAATGAAGGGGAGGCCGTCTTGCCGCGAGCACTTGCCCGCGAGGACCAGACCGCGCTGCTGGCGCACCCGGTGCAGCAACTCGGCCACCAGCCGGCTCTTGCCGCTGCCGGCTTCGCCCTCGACCAGCACCACGCTGCCCCGACCTCGGGCAGCCTCGGCCCAGCGAGCGAGCAACTCTTCCAACTCGAGATCGCGCCCCCACAGGGCGGTGCGAAAGATGGTGGGGGCGGTGTCATCGGGCCCGAGCTCGAGAGGAAGGCCCCGCGCGGCTCGCAGGTTCAGCTCGTCCAGCCGGTCAAGATCCCCGATCAGGGCCTCGGCGCTCGAGTAGCGGTCGTCCGGGTCCTTGGCCAGCAGTTTGAGGATGACCGCCTCCAGGGCGGGCGAAAGCTCGGGTCGTAACTGGCGAGGATTCACAGGCTGGGCGCTGGCGTGCATGCGAATGAGCTCGCCGGCATCGGCGGCCTGGAAGGGCGGGCGTCCGGTGGCCATCTCGTAGAGCACGACCCCCAGCGAGTAAAGATCGGAGGGAGCGCGCACCGGGCGCTCGAGCATTCCGGTCTGCTCGGGAGAGCTGTAGAGGAAAGTGCCCACCACCACCCGTGAGTCCTGATCCTGGTCGGCCCGGGTGGCCAGGCTGAAGTCGGTCAGCTTCAGCCCCCCCGCCTCATCGAGCATGATGTTGCCCGGCTTCACATCCCGGTGGATGATGCCCCGCCGGTGCACTTCCACCAGCACCGAAGCCACCTGGCGTGCCGATTCCACCACCCGAGCCTCGTCGAACGGACCCTGCTCGAGCACGCGCTGCAGCGGGGTTCCCTGGATGAAGTCCATGATGAGGTAGGGCCGATCCTGCACGGCTCCCACCTCGTGGATGGCCGTCAGACCGGGGTGGGAAACACAAGCCAGAGCAGCCGCTTCACGCAAGAAGCTGACTAGTTCGCTGGCGGCTTCCTCGGGCCGCACCTCGCGACGCACTTTCAGCGCGTAAGTACGACCCTGCCGAACGGCTCGATAGACGATGCTGTAAGCGCCGCGCCCGATCTCCTCCCCAATCTCGAGCCCTGGAAGCGACAGGCGGTCGGATGAGAGCACGAATTTTGCTTCGCCCTGGCTCGAAGGTCGCCTCCTGCGGTGGAGCGAACGCTGCCCCTCGAAGTGGACATGCAAGAGTGGATGATCCCGCTGCTGACCCAAATGGGAGGCGGTGCCATCGCAGGCCTGGCCGTCGGTTACGCCTTCAAGAAGACCACGAAGTTGGCTCTGCTCACACTCGGGGTGGTGCTGATCCTGCTCTACCTCTTGATGCAGGGTGGCTACATCACCGTCAAATGGCACGCCGTTAGCGACGGCATCGAGACCGGAGCCCGCACCATCTCAAGCTGGGTCTGGGAGATGACCCGCGAGTTGAGCGCTTCCCTGGTGGGCTTTACCGGTGGATTCCTGTTGGGCATGAAGATCGGGTAACAAACCGGCAACCCTCTCGGTCACCCCTCGGATTAAGCTGCGCCCATGCTGAGCAGCGTGCGCAACTTTCTGAACACTCACATCGGGGCTTCCAGCCAGGACTATCAGCGTTCCGGGCCCTCATCCGGACAGGTCGCCGCCGGGGCAGCCATCGGCGGAGGGCTCCTGGGGATGGGCGTGGGCGCGGCCATCGGCGCCTCCCGCCAGGCCGCCGACGTGGTCACCGTCGAGCAGGTACCCTACCCAGAAAGCTATCGCGAGGCGGTGGGCACCCGCACCTCGATGGGTTGCTTCGAGTATCACTACAACTTTGGCAGCGGGGAGTACGAGTATGGCTACAACCCGCTGTGTGTCGAGACGGTGACCGACTACGAGACGCGCTACACCGGTCGCACGCTCTATAAGGAAGTGCACCACCACAGCGTGGGCTTCCCCAACACGATGCTGCAGGGGGCTCTGGTGGGACTGGGTCTGGGCGTGGCCACCGGCGTGGCCGGAGCAGTGCTCTACAACGCGCTCAAGAAGTAGCCAAGACCTTAGTTAGAGACCCAGGCGGTCCTTGCGGCCCTGGTAGATGCGTTGCTCGTCGAGCCAGGCTTCCTTGGACCGCTCCATGAGCGGGATCCGAGAGCTCCAGAAGAGGTAAGCCAGAAAGACCCCGATGGAGGGCTGCCAGAAGGGATAGTCCATGTGGTCTTTCTTGATCGTCATGTAGATAACCGCCGCGCCCGCGGCCAACCCCAGCCAGCGCGAGATCTTGTAGCCGTTGTAAGCCGGACGACCGGCGGCCTTGTTCATCATCCAGCCCACGATGACAGGCGGTATCCCCGCCACGATGCAGTAAATGAAGGGCAGAGTGATGTTCTCTACCAGAAGCTTGAATGCCGGATCCACGTGAAGGAGATTCCAGGTTGGACCCGGACCTCCCTTCAGGCCCTACCCGATCACCCGCAAGCGCGATCCGGGGCCGGCAGCGAAGGCAGCTCGAGCTGTCGCAACGAGAAGATGTCGCCCTGGGCCTGATTGAAGTAGCCCTGCAGATTGGCCATGTGCTCGGGGCTGGGGGCCTGGATGAGGCTGGTATCCACCTCGCGCATCGGCCCGAGCCGGTCGGCCCGGGCCAGCAGCTGGGCGAGTTGACTGGGGAGAAGAGCCGAGCGGTCGTGAATCTCCATGGTTGGTAGATTCTCCACCGAGATCATTTTTCCCTCAACGAACCGGGGTGGCCGATTCGATCACCGAGTTGGCCCAGGTGGCCAGCTTGGCGTCGGCCCCGGCCCGAACCTCGGAGGCTGCCAGCAAGAACCCACCCGGGTGAGGGCGCAGCAGGTAGCTGCCGGTCCAGCTCGCTCCACCCTCTTGAAAGCGAGCCAGCACCAGCAAACGGTCGGACGTGGCCAGAATCTCCTCCAGAACCTCGAGGCCGGAACGACTGGCGGCAAAGGCCTTCCAGGCCTCCCGAGCATCCTTGCCTGTCACCACCTGGAATTGGGCCCGCGCACCTCGGCCCGGCTCCACCACCAGGAGCCGGCCATCAGCGTCCTCGATCGACCAGCCCGGGGGCTGACGCACCAGCAAACCAAGCTTGGAGCTGGTGTAAAACGGCGAGTCCGCCACCACCAGAGCCGCCAAGAGCACAACCAGCAGACCACTACGGTAAAGCGTTAACACAATCGCAATGCCTTCCTTCCTGTTCCTCCGGTATAACAGAGACCGGAGTCATCAGGGAAGACCATGTTGATCCAAACCGCAAATACCACCTGGCGCCCTCAGCCGCAGCAAGCCGCGGCTCAGAAGGCTGCGCCCGCGCAGGAAGCCCCCTCCGAGCAGGCTGCACCGGCAGAAAAGGTGGTGGTCAACGAGCACCTGACCACCGACAACGCCTACTCCTTCTACGTCAACGGCGAGCGCAAGATGATCCTGAAGGGCCAGCGCGAGAGCCTGAGCTCCAAGGTGATCCGCCAGACCCGCAACTTGATGAGCGCCGCCGGCAGCGAACTGGGAGCGCTGGCTTCCTCCAACCCGGCCATGGCCTTCAACACGACCATGGAAGCCATTCGCCCGGTGGTGATGGATGGTATCCCGAGCCAGTTCCACGGCCCAACCCAGGAGATCTTGCTGCCGGTCCAGCGCGGCGTGCTCGTCCTGTTTGACGCCTACAAGGCCTACGAGCGCTGGAAGCAGAATCGAGTGCTGGGCGACGACGCTGGCGCGCTGGACCAGATTGGCATGCTGGTGGATGGCGCCCACGTGGCTACATCCGCCGTCGGGCTGCTGGGCTCCATCGGACGCTACATCCCCGCCGTGGCGGCCATCTCGGCCATCGGCCTGACCATCGCCATCGCCGGTGACATGGCAGCCTACTCGTTCAACCTGGTGGAGTACATCAACAAGCGCGGCAAAGGCGCTCCGCCCGTTCCTACCCCCACCCCTCCCCCGACTGCTCCGGCCCCGCCTCCCACTCCGGCTCCTCCGCCGACCAACCCGTAGTGCACCGCCCCACGACCTTCCTGGAGGTCGACCATCCCCAGTTGCGGCTCACCCTGGCCTGCGAAACCTTCCAGATCACCGGCAGTTTCAAGTTCCGGGCCGCCAGCGAGGTGGCCCGCAGCGTGCCCAACGAGTTGCTCCTGACCGCCTCGTCGGGGAACTTCGGCCAGGCCCTGGCCTGCGCCGCTCGACGGACCGGCAAGAAAGCCATCGTGGTCATGCCGCAGACTTCCGCCCAGGTGAAGATCGAGGCCGTTCGGGCTCAGGGTGGCCAGGTCGAGCTGGTGGACGTCACTCGCGTCAGCCGGGCCGAGCGGGTGCGCCAGCTCGCCGAGCAGTATCCGGAAGCCTACCAGGCCAGCGCCTATGACGATCCCCTGGTCATCCGCGGCAACGCCTCCCTGGGCCGGGAGCTGGCCGGACGCGGGTTCGACTGCATCGTCAGCCCGGTGGGAGGGGGGGGTCTGATCAGCGGAATCGTTACCGGTCTGGGCGTTGGGCGCCCGCGCGTCCTGGGCGCCGAGCCACTTTTGGCCAACGACGCGGCCCGCTCGCTGCGGGAAGGCCGGTTGCTGGCCAACGAAGGGGAGCCACAGACCCTGGCCGACGGGGCCCGGACCGTGTCGCTGGGACGCCACAACTGGGAGATCGTGCGCCAGGGAGTGGAAGACATTCTGGAGGTCAGCGAGGAGGCCATTGGCCACGCCGTCCGCTGGCTCTTCTTGAAGGCTAACCTCAAGGTGGAGCCAACCGGCGCTCTGGCCGTGGCAGCCGTGCTGGCAGCACCCGAACGTTTTGCCGATCAGAACGTTTGCTGTGTGATTTCAGGTGGCAACGTCGATCCGGCGCTCTACGCCTCGCTCCTCTCGGCAGGGATTTAGCCGGAATCTAGAATTCTTCTCCAACGAGTATGGAGCAAGACGTCACCAATCCGAGCCCGCCCGCTCCTCCCTATCGAAAGGGGTGGCTGCGGCGTCTCAAAAAGAGAGCCACCGGGGTGATCATCACTCTGGGACGGGTGCGCCCCCTGGCGCGCTTTGGCTACGCTGTCTACGGGGCCTTCTCCAAGCGCAAGCTGGCCCGCCGCGGGAACGTGCCCAACATGGCGATGCTGGACGGCACCTTGATGCGGGGAGGCCAACCCCGGGAAGCGGGTTTTGCCTGGCTCAAGGCCCAGGGAGTGGACACCATCTTGAACCTGCGCCGGGAAGCGCGCTGGGAGGAGAAGGCCGCCAAGCGCCACGGGCTGCGCTACTACTTCCTGGAGATGCCCGTCTTCGACGCTCCCCCGCTGGAGCTGGTCTACGAGTTTCTACGCATCGCCACCAACCCCGACAACGGAACGGTGTTCTTCCACTGCTATCACGGAGCCGACCGAACGGGGACGCTGGCAGCCGTCTATCGGGTGGCGGTGCAGGGCTGGAGCCTGGAGGACGCTCTGGAGGAGTTTTATCGGCACGGCTTTCACGCCGGCTACCAGGATCGCAACCTGGACTTCCTCTATCGCTTCGCCACCCATTGGGACGGGCTGGATGAGTCCGCCCGCCTGAAGCTGCTCAATCGGTAAGAAACCAGGCCGGAATGGTGCACGGCGAGGGGCGCGGGCGGAGATTGCGCCGCATGCCCTCGACGAGCTCGGCCCCGGCGGCCAGCATTCCCAGCATCAATCCGATCACCAGCAGCATGGCCAGCGTCAGACCGAAGAACTGCAAGAACTCTTGCCGGCCGAGATATCCGTAGAGGCCAACCAGGAGCCCGAAGGCGGTCAAGCTGTTGGCACCGTAACCAGTCATCGTCTTTATTCCTACCCTTTTCTGCGGCCGAGAGAACCGGCTCGCATGGGCAGTATAGGACCTGGCGGACGGGGTGAATGTGGGCCAGATCACAAAAATGAAGATCCTGGCTCAAGCAGGAAGGCGGCTTCCTCGGGGCTGGACGGACGACCGAGAATGCTGTTGCGATGGGGATAACGCCCGAATCGCTGGATGATCACCGCGTGCCGTCGCGCGTAGTCGAGATAGCTGTCGAAGCGTTGACGGACCGGCGCAGGCGCCAGCTCCACCAGCTCGCCGAATCGCTGCAGAGAAGTCTTCTGGTGCTCGAAATCCTCGGAATGCTCCAGAGGCAGATAGAAGAAGACTCGCTCTTCCAGGGCCAGGGCCCGGTCTTGCTCGAGCCGCATGCCTTCCAGACAGAGCTCGAGAGCTTTCGCGTCGTAGGCGAAGGAACGGGCCTGACCCCGGTACAGGTTGCGAGGGAACTGGTCCAGCACCAGAATGGACGCCAGGCGGCCCCGCGGAGTTTCAGGCCAGCTGTCGGGCAGAGACTGAAGCAGTGGCTCGAACTTTTCGGCGATGACGGCATCGAAGGCCGGGTCCTTGCGAAACCAACGACCGGCGGCCTCGGGGGTGCAGGTGCCCAGTTCGGGGTCCAGGTCAGGAAACCAGAACGACAGGACCTCCTCGATGGTCACGGATGGCGCACCGACAAGACCGCGCGCTCGTCCCATCGCAGGCAAGCCACGCTGGCATTGGGTAAGAACTGGTCTTGACCAAGCAAACGCAGAATCAGTCTCACCACTCCTCCGTGGGTGAACACGAGATGGCGTCCGGACGGCAGCTCCTCGATGAAATCGAGCACTCGCTCGGTAAAGCGGCCGGTCGACTCGCCCCCGGGGGGATGAAACTCGTCAAAGCGGTGCAGCAGCCCATCCCGCCAACAAGCGTCCAGAGTCCGCCAGTCCAGTCCGTCCAGCTCGCCAAAGTCGATCTCGCGCAGGCGCGGGTCGCGCCGGGGAATCCCGAAGGCCAGCTCGGCGGTGCGCCAGGCGCGCTCGAGGTCGCTGGACCAGACAGCGTCGTAGCTCTGCTCGCGCAGAAAATCGCACAGGCCGCGAGCCTGCCGCTCACCCAGCTCGGTCAGCGGGGGGTCGGCCCAGCCCGTAAGACGGTGCTCGGCGTTCCAGACTGTCTCGCCGTGCCGCACCAGCCAGAGCTCTCGCACCTACTTGCGCGCCGCGATGAGATACTCCAGCTTCTCGGGATCGGCTGAGATCTTGATCGGGGTTATCTCCTGATCGGCAGGGACGTCCGGAGGCTCTGGCTCATCGGCCGGCAGAGGCTGATCGGTGATGAAGGCGACTGTCTTGCGCAGCACATCCGCGTGGGCTTTTACCTGAGTGTGGTTAACCCACCACTTGTGGCTGCGCTCTACCCCCGGAAGCTCGACGCTGCTGCGCGAAATCACCCCATCGCCACGAAAGGTGAGGATATTGCGGTCCGACAGAGTGGGCACGCCGTTGCCATCCACCGTGAACAGCTCGGCTCTCTCCTTCTGGCGCTGCAGGTTCTGGTTCAGACCACGGACCACAGGGTTATTGGGTCGCCCGTCCGCTCCCATCCGGTCAGCTGAGAGATCGCGAAGAGCCTGGTTGACCTCGGGGTCCTGGAAAGGGGGAAAGATGGGCAGCCCGAGCTCGCGGAAGCGCAGCTCCAGGTCAGCCATGACAGTGCCATGGTTGGGAGTTCCGATCATGACAAGATGGCGCACCCTCTCGTCGCCCTGATCGAGGTAGAGGCGCGAGTCGAGACCGCCCTTACTGTGGGCGATCAAATCGACCTCAGCAGCCCCCGTAGCGCGGCAGATCTGATTTACCGCCGCGCGCAACTCGGAGGCGTTGGTGGCCACGCTGTTGTATGGGCGCTGAAACTGCATTTTGAACACCCGGCCCTCGGGATTGACCTGCGAAGTGCCGTCCCCCTTGACATTGCCGCCGTTGGGATTGATGCCGTCGCGTGTGAGCCAGTCCTCAAACGCCTGCCAGTTCTCTGCGGCACCGTTGTAGCCGTGCACGAGCAGCACCGGCCGGTCAAGCACGGGAGGATTCTCCTCGGGCAACTTGGCCGGCAGCTCGTCGGGCTGGGAGGCGAAACTGGGGAAGGTAAATGCAACCGGCTCGTCTCCAGACCAGGCGAAGCGGTCATCGACCGGAGGCGCCTGCGAGGCCGGAGGTGGCGGCGTGGCCGGCGAGCTCGAATGAAGGCTATGAGGGCGTATCTGGGTGACCTGCACGGGACGGACTCTCCTTTGACCGTATCTGGGTAGGACCTGGGCGTCTGCAAAACATGCCCGACTCCACGAAGTTTAGCGCCTGCGGCTTGTGACCATGGTGTCGGAGTTGTTACCGTTTGCCTGTTTCAGCCGGCTTTCAGCCACTTCGTCTATTCTGCCGGGAATGGTAGTAAGCCCCGCTCTCTTTGCGCGCCCGGTGGCGGCCAGCTCGGACTATGATCGAGCGGTTTCCGCCTTCGTGAGCGAGTCCAACTCGGCCGAAGGGCGCTCGCTCAAGATGCGGGGCATCCAGCGCCTGCGAGAGCTCAACCCGGCCCTGTCGGCCGAGCACGTGCGAGCCATCGCATCCTTCGTGAACAACTCCACCGGGCTGGAGGGACGCGGCCTCAAGCTCGACGGCCTGGCCCGGATCATGCAGATCCAGCCCACCCTGACCCCCTCGGCCATCGGCAAGCTGGCTGGAGCGGTGGACGAGAGCGAAACCCTGGAGGGTCGTCGGGCCAAGTTGCAGGGCTTCCAGAAGCTCTATCAGACCCAGCCCGCCCTCTCTGAGGACGTGCTGGGCGAGATGGGACGCCTGGTCTGCGGCTCCAACGGGGTGGAGGGCTACTCCATGAAGTTCGACTACCTGTCGCGCATGCTGAAAGTGCAGCCGAGGCTGTCGGCTGACTTCGTGCGCCAGCTCAGGCTTCTGGTGGACGAGTCGAACGGAGTCGAGGGCCGACGCTTGAAGATGCAAAACGTGCTGGCCATGCTGGAGAAGCAGCCCGGCTTGAGTCCGGCCATGCTGCGGGCGACGACCGGCTATGTGAACGAAAGCAACTCGCTGGAGGGCCGAGGCCTGAAGCTGGGTAGCCTGGTGAGCATGCTGGCCAAAAATCCGGCCCTGGAAGCCGCTCAGGTGGAAGCCCTGGCCTCCGGAGTCAACGCCTGTCCAGGAATGCCATCGCGACGAGCGGCCGTGGCCGGCTACGAGGCCGCTCTAGAGGCGGCTCCCACCCTGGGGCCCGACGTCCTGCGCGAGATGGGGCGCTTTCTTTCCCAGCCGGGCACCGACGCGGGCCGTACCGAGTACACCCGGATGGCGGTGCAGGTGGTGCAGGGCGACCCCGGTGTGAGCGCCACCACGTTCGGCTACCTGCGCCAGGCTACCGCCGGCGCTTACACGGCCCTGGACGGCACGGCCCGGGCTACGCTGGCCTACAACGACCTTCTGATTGCCCGGGGACTTGGGAAACGGCCCGAGGAGCTGGCCACCCTGATCCCTGCCAGCGGCGCCACCGAAGGCGCCAGTCTGAGCCTGCCCCTGGAGGTGCTCGAGCAACTGCGCAGCCGCCCCGAGCTCGAGCTGTGCCAGCGCAACATCGCTGAAGCCCGCCAACAGGCCAATCACTTTGAGCAGGCCTTGCTGGGCAGCACCGACCAGGTCATCCAGGCCAACTATGATCGCTACAGCCAGCTCTGGGAGCAGCACCGCGAGGGTCTGAACGGCAAACTGCAACTGGCCGGGCTGGGCCTGGGAGTGGCGGCGGCGGTGGGCATGCTCTTCATCCCCGAGGTCCGCTCGCTGGCCGCCATCGGACTCTTTGGCGGAGTCTTCCTGGGCTCGCGACTGGCCAAAAAACCGCTCCAGAAGCTTCAGAACAAGAAGCTTGCCGGGATCATCAAGAGCGAGATGGTGCCCGTGCGTGACAGCTGGAAGGCCCGTCAGGCGGCCCAGGAGGCCCAGAAGGTCCGGGTGGAGGCTTACCTGGCCGCCGATCTATGGCAGGCTCTGAAGACCGATCCCAATCGGATCCCCCCTGGCCAGAACGTGCGCGAGGGGGAAGATGCTGTCGTCATCGGCGGGATCCGCGTGCCCCGGCGCCGCCCCGAGCTTGACATCGCCGCGCCCCAGGGACCGCAGGGCTTCGACACGGCCAACCCTGGCCAGAGCCCCACCTGAGCGGTGGCACGCCCCGCACACGGAGCCCTGGCGGGCGACTTTCTGCTCGATCCCGAGGTGGTCTTTCTCAACCACGGCTCCTTCGGCGCCTGCCCCCGCCCGGTCTGGGAGGCTCACCAGGCCTGGCAGCTGGAGACCGAGCGCCAGCCGGTGGACTTCTTCGCCACTCGCTCGGAGAGCTTGCTGGCCGCGGCAAGGGCGGAGCTGGGCGAGTTTCTGGGCTGCCAGGGCGAGCAACTGGCCTTTGTGACCTGCGCCACGGTGGCCTGCAACATGCTGGCCCACGGCTGGCCCTTCGAGCCAGGGGACGAGATCCTGGGCAACGACCACGAGTACGGCGCCTGTGAGCGGGCCTGGGAGTATCACGTTGCCCGCCGGGGCCTGAGCTACCGGCGAGCCACCCTCCGACCCGGGCCCGACTGCGCCGAGCACCTGCTCTCTCAGGTTTCCCCGCGCACCCGGGCCATCTATCTGAGCCACCTCACCTCGCCCACGGCACTGGTGCTCCCGGTGGCTGAGATCGCACGGCTGGCTCGGGCCCGGGAGATCCTGACCCTGGTGGACGGAGCCCACGCCCCCGGCCAGCTCGATCTGCGCCTGGACGAGCTGGGCGTGGACGCCTACTTCGGCAACCTGCACAAGTGGCTCAACACTCCCAAAGGCAGCGCATTCCTGTGGGTGGCTCCCGAGCATTCGCCCGGCCTGCTGCCGCTGGTGGCAGGCTGGGGCTTCGAGCCCGAAGCGCCCTTCGCCAGCTGGCACGAGCGCTGGGGAACCCGCGACCTGGCTGCCTTCCTTTCCGTGTCGGCGGCGCTGGCCTACCATCGCGAGCGGCTAACCCCCGTGGTGCGCCAGAGCTGCCACAGCCGGGTCACCCGGTTTCTGGGGGCCGTGGGGTCGCAGCTCTACCCATCAGCGGAGTGGCATCGACAGATGGGGGCAGCCCGGCTCGCAGACGGAATCGATGTGGATCGGCTCAAGGCCGAGCTCTACCAGCGCTATCGGATCGAGATCCCGGTGTATCGGTTTGGTGACAAGCCCTGGATCCGGCTGTCGAGCCAGGCTTACAATAGCGATGAAGAAGCCGACTACCTGGTGGAGGCGCTGAGGAGCCTCAGAGCGCTGCCTTGATCCAGTGAGCGCATTCCTCGGGGTGGCGCTGGAGCAGCAAGTGCGGGCCGTGCATCCAGGTAATCGGGACCGCGGGCGGATAACGGGGCCGAACCAGCCAGTCTTGCCGCGCTGCCAGACACCGGATCGGAAGGCTCAAGCGCGAGAACTCGGGGCGCACATCCACCTGCAAGACCTCGCGGATGCGCGCGACCAGAACCGGAGTGGACACGAGTCCGACCGCGTGTCGTAGGGCGCTTCCCAATTCGGCTGGAGCTCCCAGCCCGAGTAATACCGGAGACATGGCCCAGTCTGGAGGTCGCCACCGAACCAGCCACGAGGGCAACCAGGGTGCGGGGTTTGTCAGGAAGCTGTTTACCAGGACGAGTGCCCGAGCCAATCCACGTTCAGCCAGGCGGACAGCCAACGGACCCGAGAACGACTCGGCCACCAGGGTGCAGTCCGCAACGAGCCGGGGAGCGATAAGCTCCATCAGTTCGTCGTAGCCGAGCGCAACATCGCACGGGTAGGAGACCACCTCAGCATCCAGATGCTCGAGCAAGGGCCGAAACAAAAGACCCGTCCCGTCCAGACCGGGAAGCAGGACGAAACGGGTCACGGACCCTCAGGCTGACAGGATCGACTCAGTCCGGGTCGATGACTTGATAGTTCAGCCGGAAGGGCCCGCCCACGCCTTCGTTGGGAACCATGCGCAGGTAATAAATGCCAGCCGGGTGACGCTGGGTGTATTCGAGGATGTTACCGTCCTTCGGACTTTCGGCGACGATCCGATCCCAGACTCCTTCCGATTGAGCGCGATAAAGAATCAAATGGTATCGGTGGTTGTCGTCGGGACGCACCTGAACGCTCAGTTGCTCGTTGTGACGCAGGTCGAAACGATAGTAGCCCCAGTAGGGATACATGACCTGAGGACCGTGATAGGTCTCCGAACGCTCGATGGGAAGCGCGGTGGCAAGCTCCTCGGTCGAAATGAGGGTATCGCCCCATTCAGGGATTGCGGCGCCCGGAGCGAGCAGTAACACGCCTAGCGCGAGCGCGGTCAGTGGGTGTTTCATAGAATCTCCTTCAGAGAGTTGGCTTTGGAACCTTCAGGGAGTGACGGGCACGCCGGTCGCCTCAGAGCCACCACCCAACCCAAAAACCGCCGCCAGCAGACCACCGCCACCGAGCAAGACCCAGAGAATGGTGTTGTTCGTCTCGCTGGTATTCATCCCGCCGCCCTCTTCGTCGCCGGCCTCGTCATCAACGACGCCGTTGTTATCGTTGTCCAGACCATCGGGCTCGCTGTTGCCCACCGCCAATAACCCCTCGGCGGGCTCAGGGGAATCCATCTGCGCGACCGGCATGTTCTCGGTAGAGCCTGCCAGGGCGTCAAAGCCAGCCGGCAGGCCGATCCAGGCGAGGGCTGGGATGGGGGCGAACTGCGCCACCTGCACCGAGTCAGCCTTCAACTGAGCATTGCCGCTCAGGACCTTCAGCCTGGTCTCGGGCTGCGTCACGTCCATGACAAAAGTGCCCTGTGAGCAACGCACGCTGGCGTCATTGCCATCGATCAGCACCGAGTGGTCACCTGACTCAGGCAGGCTGGCGAAGAGTTTGCCGCTCTCGAGCTTGAGCTGGAGGCGACCGCCGTCAATCTGAGAGCACCGAACGCGCGTGTCCTGGTCGAGACGAAGCCGAACCTCGCCCGGGAGGGTCATCACGGCGCCCGATCCCGGCTCAGTCCTGACTGTCATGCCCGACTTCAGGCTCTCGCTGGCAGGTACCCAGGAGCCATCGACGCTGGACAGCACCGTGCCCTGCAACACGGCCAGATGGGCCTGGTCACTCTCCTGGGCCCAGGCCATCGGCAGCGACAGACTGAGGAGACTCGCTATTGTGATTGCGGAAACCGCGATGTGATTCACTTTCCCATCCTCCAGATTCGTAGCCCCTCTCTAGCAGTCGTTCTCGACGCTCGCAAGCGGGCGACCTGTACAGGCTTGTTTGAAAGCTTTTACGAAAAACCAGGGACTCCTCCCCGGTCGCACAATGTTTACTTTTCAAACCGGAAGGGTGGACATGCCGTGGGCGAGTGGGATGCGAAGGCTCGGTTCTGGGACGAATTGATGGGTCAGGAGGGCAACGCCTTCAGCCGGCAACTGGTCGAGCCGGCGATCGAGAGTTTGCTCGCCCTGCTCCCCGGCGAGCGCGTTCTGGACCTGGCCTGCGGCACCGGGGTGATGACCCGCCGGCTGCACGGCCTGGGAGCGCGGGTCCTGGGGGTAGACCAGAGTGAAGCCATGCTGTCTCACGCCCGACGGCGTGGGCCGGCCGAGATCGAATACCGACTGGTGGACGCGACCGACCCGGCCGCCCTCCGCAGCCTGGGCAGGTTCGATGCGGTGGTCTGCAGTATGGCCTTCATGGACATAGCCGATCTTGGTCCCCTGCTTGGAGCCATGAAAAACCTGTTGGAGCAGGGCGGTCGTCTGGTGGCAGCCCTCACCCATCCCTGCTTCAATTTCCACGGCTCGCGCCTGTTTGTCGAACACGAGGATCGCCAGGGTCAAATCGTTGAAAGCACAGGAGTGCGGGTCACAAATTACCTGCGCGAGGCTGCCGTGAAAGGCGCCGGAGCTCCCGGCGAGCCCAACCCGCACACCTACTACCATCGCCCGTTGCATCGACTGGTCGGCAGTTGCTTCGCGGCCGGGCTGGTGCTCGATGGCCTGGAGGAACGAGCTTTCGAGCACCCCCTCGAGGGCCGCGTCGACTTGAACTGGAGCCGATTGAACGAGGTTCCCCCTCTGCTGGCCCTGCGGCTTCGCCTGGGAACCAGCAGAGAGCCCGGACCGGGGGTGCCCCTGGACTGGCCGGAGTAGGGCCTGCAAGCCCGGCCACCTCTTTGTGGACATGGAGGCGGAGCTCCTCCGCGTCCAGCCCGGGCTCCTGGTCCCAACCAGAAATGTCTACAATTTGGCAAGGCTCCTTTTACATTTGACCTCTAGATGGGAGGTTGACTGGTCCTGAAATCATGATCGATGCTGAACCCCCTGCAGAACGGCAACGTTGCCAATCAGGTCTACGGGTTCCTCCCTCAGGCGCAGAGCGGGGCTCCGGCCCTGCAGGCCCCCCTGGGCGACCAGACGCGCTTTTCGCCCGAGTTGCTCGACCCGATGGGCGTCAGTCCGGTTGCCGACATGAATGGCCTGCTCAACGGGCTGCGCGGTCTGACCGAGCCTGACCCTTCCCAGCGCCAGCAGAAGCAACAACCCCAGCAGCCCCGCAGCGCCGAGCAAACCCGCCAGGCCCAGCTCAAGGGCACCCTGGGCCGAGAAGACAAGCTGGCCGGCAAGCGGCTGCTGGCCGAGCTCGATTCTCAGGAACTGCAACAGATGTACGGCGAGCTCGGTCCCCTGATGGGGCGGTTGGGAGCGGCTCGTCCCGAAGTGACCTTGCAGGAGGCTGCCGGCATCCACGACGTCTTCAAGGACGACGCCAACGCGGCTCACCCGGTGGTGGAGTTCCTGTCCAACCGCAAGGACGTGAAGCTGAACGAGACCTTCACCTCGGCCCCCGGCGGCGGGCGTCCCGAGCTCGAGCCCAGCCTTAAGGACGAGAACTCGCGCCAGATGCTCATGCTTCGCCGCGACCTCAAACCTCGGGACGCTTCCAAAATGGGCAGCCGTTTCCAGTTTGCCCTGGGCGATCCGATGATGGCGGCCGACGCTTACAAGAGCACCGTGCCGATGCTGGCCAAGCGCAACGACATCCACCCCGAGACCATGAGCAACATGATGGACGGCATGGTGCGCACCATGGGTGAGCCGGCCGCGGCCCTGCGCACCTTCAAGAGCGGCACCAAGCTGATGGAGGAGCGCGGCAACGTGCAGCCTACCGACGTCAGCCGGTTGCTCGGGGGCGTGGCCAACCTGAGCAAGAAGGACGGCGGCATGAACCCGGCCCGCGTGGCCAACGCCTTCGAGGACGCCACCAACCTGCTTCGCGAGCAGCCAGGGCGCAGCATTCACGACGTCATCTCGTTCACCGACATGCTGGGCGGCCCCGGTACTGCAGGCGCGGCCGGTCCGGGAGGGCCGCAGGGCCAGGGCCATCCAGGGCAGCCGGCGGGAACTCAAGCTCAGGCGGGGCCATCCATCGGCACTCCCTCCATCGGAGGCAAGCGCGACCGTCTGAGCCTGTTCCAGCAAGGCCTTGCCCTGATGCGCTCGGCACCCGACCTCAACGCCCAGAGCGTGCACGCGCTGGTCACCGGCCAGCCTGCCGCGCCGGCGACTCCCGGCGGGCCAACTCCAAGGAGTCCGTTCCAGCCCGCCCCCATTCCAGCCGTGTCCTGAGATCTCTGCGGAAAATCGTGCGAAGAAGCCGGGCGCGCTCTAAGGCGCCGCGCCTTGAACACTTCAGGAATTGGCGCGGCGCCGTTCAACAGATTGTCTACACTCCCGCGCGTTCCAATTCTGAACAGGTCAACGCGCGGGAGTGTAGCAGGGCCCGAGCCCCCAGGAGCAAAGCACCCGCTCTCAATGGCCACCCTGCTCTTTGCGACCCAGCCGGGCTCGGGTCACTTCAACCCGCTCTTGAGCATCGCGAGAAGAATGGAGGCTCAGGGCCACCACACCGCGTTCACCTGCTCGGGACCGCCCGATTTCCACGAAGAGGTCCGCCGGGCCAGGGTCGAGCTTCATCCCCTCCCCCAACCCCTCTCGCTCTCCGTTCCCGCAGCCCTCCTTCTGCCCCACACTCGCGGAATGCTGGAGACCATGGTGGCCGTGCTCGTCTTCACCGGGGACCTCGTGGTCCACGCCAGGGCGCTGGCAACCCTGTTGGCCGACCGTCGCCCGGATGCGGTCATCTGCGACTTCGCCTTCCCGGCCGCGGCCCTGGCCGCCGAGCGAGCCGGGCTCCCCTGGGTCTCGGTCTACCACGCAGGCCTGGCCTACCGAGGTCCCTCCGTCCCCCCGCTGGGCTCGGGCCTGCCCATCGGCGGCCAGTGGGGCTGGCGCGGCCAGATCGCCGGGTGGATGGAGCGACTCGGCAACGACCTGCTGAACCGACGGATGGCCCGGGCCCGAGCCAGACTCGGCCTGCCCGCCGTCAAGCGAGACTACTTCTGGACCTCCCCCTGGCTGACTCTGGTGCTGAGCGCGGAGGCCGTGGAGGCCCCCCGTCATTCGCTCACGGCTGAGACCTGCTTCATCGGGCCCTGCTTTGGCGAGCGCTCGGGCGAGCAGTTCGGGCTCGAGCGCCGCTTCTGCGAGCGACCGCTGGTCTACGTCTCGCTGGGAACCGTGTTCAATCGAAAGCCGGACGTCTTTCACCGCATTCTGACCGGGCTTCAGGAAGACTGCGAGCTGGTGGTGAGCGCGGGGGGCGCCTTCCCGGCCCTGAGCGCCAGGCGTTACCTCCCTTCGGTGCACCTCTTCCCGCGGGTGCCCCAGGTCGATCTGCTCCCCCTCGTGGACGCGGTCGTCAGCCACGGCGGCAACAACACCATCAACGAGACCCTGGCCGCCGGCAAGCCATTGCTGGTGCTACCCGTGGGAGGTGAGCAGCAGGACAACGCAAGCCGGGTGGAGTTTCTGGGCGCCGGGCTGCGGACGACTCTGAACGCCCCTGCTGCCACGATCCGTGCTCTGGTCGGGCGCCTGATCCGCGAGTCGAGCTTTCGAGACTCGGCCTCGGCCTGCGCCGCGGTGCTGGCCGAGACCCGGGGCACCGAGACGGCCCGTTTGCTCATCGAGCGCCTGCTCGAGACCGGCCGCCCGGTCAGTCGTGTGGCCGGCTTTCCCCAGACCATCACCGCGCGCACCGGACTGCCCTGGGAGGTCTGAGCCCCCTGTCGTGGAAGCCCGTCTTTCCATCACGATGAGGGAGGCCACCAGGATGAATCGACGCCAGTTCAACGCCATGCTGCTCTCAGCCGCCGTGCTGAGCCTGACCGGAGCCGCGCAAGCCAAGGAGCTGGCCCCCGGCCTCAGCGAGGAGATGTTCAAAACCCTCGACCCCGTCGTCGAGCGCCTGGTGAAAGCCTACAACGAAGGCAACTGGAAGGCGTTCTACGCTGACTATGCCAAAGCCATGAACGCGCTGGCCACCGAACAGGCCTTCAACTCCCTCTACACCAACATGTACAAGAAACAGTTCGGCACCATCAAGACCCGCAAGCTGAACACCCAGCGCACCACCATGCCCAGCGAGATGAACGGGCTGATCGTCTACGACGTCACCTGCAGCAAGAAGAACGGCATCCTGGCCGTCAACTGGATGAAGGAAGATGGGAAGTGGAAGGTTCAGCAGGTCCAGCTTCAGTAGCGTCCTGACGGCGCTTCACACGCGCTCCGCCCACCACGATGGCTTTCTCCTCCTCCAGAATGCCGGTGCTGGCGCTCTCTTTCACGATGCGCGCCAGGGCCTCGTCCAGGTTGTCGGAGACCAGGGCCGCCGGCAGGCGAGCTACCAGCTGGGCCAGTGACAGCCCCTTGAGCCGGCCGGCCTTCTCCTCCTCGCGCAGCAAGGCCAGGGCCCGCCAGCCCAGGCCGTTGGGCATGCCGCCCAGAACCGTCAGGGCTTGCTTGCGTGAGTCCAGCGGGGTGCGCTTGTCGCAGGCCAGCTCCAGCACGTCTTCCATCACTTCCAGGCCGCCCCGGTCGCGGAACAGCTCCTTGCCGACCGGGTCCACCACCATCAGACCGCCTACCGAGAAGCCCTCCTTCTCCACGCTGCTGTCGGTCACCAACGTGTAACGCAGCCGTACTGAGCCGCCGGCGTAGTGGGACAGATCGGACTCGAAGGTGGTCCAGCCCGAGCTACCGGTGTGGCTCTGCAGCTGCTGCCAGTTCACCCCGTCTGCGGAGGCCTCGACCAGGATCCGGTCGTTGCCGCTCTCGGTATCGAAGCTGGCCTGGTAGCGAAGGCGCGGCTGCTCGACCCCGCGCAGGTCGATGGCCGGACTGGTGAGCGAGCTCTTTTCGTTGGGGCGGTAGTTGCCCGCCGGGCTGTCAGCCCAGCCGGGACCGGCGGGAGTCTGGACGCGACCCCAGGTCCCTTCGGCCACCCAGGCCCCCACCCGGGCGGTGTTGCTCAGTCCTGCCAGAATGCCCAGCGCCTCGCTGTCGAGATCGCTTCCTTCGAGCCGCTGCTGTAGGCGCAGAGCGTCCAGGCCCCCTTCGGCCAGCTGAGCTCCCAGGGCCAGCAACTCGGTCTTGCGGGTGCGCTGATCGGCAGGCAGATCCTGCAGCACGAACCACAGCTTGCGGCTATCCTCCCAGCCGGCGTAGTGCACCAGCAGCCCCAGATCACGCGCTTTGTCAGGATCAGAGCCGGCCAGGTCCCAGACCTCCAGGGCCTGCCCGGGGTCGCCCAGTCCTTCGGTCAGCATGCTCAAAGTGGCGAGCGTCTCCTTGAGGGTGGCCTGGTCTTGACCCGGGCGGAAGACCGAGCGCGTCAGCATCTCAAGACCCTCGGCGCGGGTGCCGTGATCCTGCAGGCGCACCTCGGGCTTGCCGGCCGCGTTGTTCCCCCCGATCGTCAGCTTGCGCAGAGTCATCCCCTCGCGCTCGTTGGACCCGTCCGAGGTCAGGCGAAATCGGACGCGCACGCTCTTGTCCCGGTAGGCGGACAGATCGCGCGAATAAGGCTGCATGCCCTGGGTGCCATCGTGGATGGCCAACTCTTTCCAACCGCTGCCATCATCCACTTCGACGTAGATGTGGTCGTACTTGTCCTCCAGGGCGTGGCTGGCCTCGTAGGTCAACCGGGCCGTGGCCAGCCCCCTCAGATCCACCTGGCGTGTCTGCAGGATGTTGGTATCGTTGCTCTTATAGCTCTGATCGGGGCTGTCGTCCATGGAGCCGTCCGGACGCCGCACCCAGCGAGTTGGACCCTCGTAGACCTGAAAGCTCGTGGCCAGGCTGCTCAGATCGGCGCTCATGGCGGCATCGAAACCGGCCTGCAGCATCTGAGCAGGCAGCTCCGAGCGCAGGGGCGAGCCCAGCGCCTGGGCCAGTATGCGGGCGCACTGGTAGGCTGCGCCCACCTCGTCGGCGCTGCGTCCGGCCAGCACCAGGTCGGCCTGGCTGACGGCCGCCTCCACGCCCAGCGCGCTCACCAGGGCGCGCAGCTCGCCCGCGCGCGAGCCGGCCTTCGCCAGCACCGGCTGCAGGGCCAGAGCCTGGCTGGCGCTCACCTCATCGAGGAGGGCCGCAGCTCCTACCAGAGCGGCGCTCTCCTGGCTCGCAGCCAGTTCGAAAAGGCGCTCGCAAGTCCGGCGGGCCAACTCGGGCTCATCTTGGAAAACCTGGTCCTCGCCGGCCGACTGCACGCTGAAGTTGCGGAAGGCCAGGCCTTTGCGCTCACCTGAGCCATCAGTGGTCAAGAGCCAGCGAAGCTGCACCTTCTGACCGTCGTAGGCGGACATGCTGATGCTCTGTCCGGTCCAGCCGTTGCTGCCTGCGTATTTGTTCAGGTCCTTCCACTCCTGGCCGTCGGTGGAGGCCTGCAGCTGCACAAAGTCGTACTTGTCCTCGAGCTCCCAACGGGCCTCGAAGCGCAGACTGGTACCCTGGCGGCCGGTCAGGTCGAGGGTGGGCCCCAACAGGACCTCGCGAGCGTTGTTGGAGTAGGCCGCCAGACCTGGATTGGTGCTCCAAGCCTTCTCGGCCGGATCATAGCCCCAGCTCCCCTGACTCTGCCACCCCTCCTTTGAAGAGCTGACCAGCAGGCGGTCCAGCGACCTCCTGGCTTCATCGCTCAGCGACCTGACGGTGGTGTAGCTCAGCTCGAGGTCGTCGCTGCGTCGAGCTCGCGCCAACCGAACGCCCAGATCGTGGGTCTCGACGGCTCGGTTCTTGCGCTCCTCCCAGCTTCCCGCTCCATGGGTCAAGTCGGGCCAGATGGCGGCCGCGGTACGCGAGCCCAGCTCCTGACTGAGCTTGGAGAGAGCGGTGGCCTGCTCGGGATCGGGGGCGGAGCCCAGCGAGCGCCAGGCCGCCATGCCCTCGGCAGTGGAGGCATAGCGGCCCAGGAATTCAGCTAGCAAGGCTACGTTCTGACCCGGTCGCTCCAACTCGGTCAACAGCTCATCCAGCTCCCCACCGGTCCGGTGGGTGAGCAGGGTGCGCTCGCCGGCCGGGCCGCGGGCCGTCAGGGCCAGATTCTGAAATTGAAAACCCTCTTTCTCCACGCTGCCATCGGTTTTGAGCCGGAAGCGAAGCTCGATGTCCTGATTGACGAAGCTCCGCAGAGAAACCTTGCGGGGAGCGGTGGCGCCGTCGCCGGTGTAGGTCTCGAGCGAGCGCCAGTCACCGCCCCGGGGGCGAATCTCCAGGAACACGTGGTCGCGGTCCTTCTCCAGGCTCCAGCCGGCCTCAAAGCTCAGCTCGGCATCCTGGAAGCCCTGCAGCGAGACCCCCCGGCTTGTCAGGGAGATGTCCTGGTTGGGAGCGTAGGCACCCTTGGGGTTGTCCTTCCAACCGCTGGCATCGCTGGTCCAGGCTCCCTCGCTCTTCCACTCGGGGCGGGCATTCCTGGCCACCTCGACGGCCTCGGGCGCCAGCACCGCCAACCTTCGGGCCACCTCCAGCTGAGGGAAGCTCTTCAGGCACTCGAGAAAGCACTCCGGTTTGGGGCTCTGCTCCAATGCCCGGGCAGCCTCCAGGGGCTGAGGGTGGTCTTTGACCGCCTGCAGGCGAGCCGACAGCGAGGGGAGCTCCTGGCCGGCGCTCTGGGCCAGCGCCTCACGGTACAGCGCCTCGCCGCGGGTGGCTCGATACAGCTCCAGTCGCTCGGCGTAGGGGCGCTCGCTGCCGTCGGAGGCCAGCAATCGCCAGACCTTGCCGGCCGACTCTGCACCCAACTCGCCGCGCAGCTCCTCGAGGCGTTTCTTCTGCTCGGCCAGAGCGGCCAAATCGGGAGCCTGGTCGGTCTTCCAGGTCAGCAGGGTCTCGCCGTGCGCCTGCAGGGCCACCTCGGCCGGGTTGCTCCGGTAGGTCGCAAAAGGATCGCCGCTAGAGAGCCGATAACCCTGCAGACTCTTGAGGTGAGCGGCCAGCTCAGGGCGGCTGAGGTTGTGAGCGGTCCCGGTCTTGAGGAAGACGGCCAGGGATGCCTCCTCGGGACTGTGCAAGGCTCCCTCGGGAACGATCACCCGCTGACCCGAGGCCAGCCTCTGGTAGGCCTGCCAGGAGGGCAGAGTGTTGTGGGAGTCATCCCGAAAGCTGACCCCGCTTCGGGCCAGGGCTTGAACCTGCTCGGCCAGCCGGGGTTGTTGCAGGGAGCTCAAGCTGCCCCCGCCGTGAAAGGCAAAGACCATACCCAGGGTTTCGGCGCTGGTGAGCGGTGCCCAGCTGTGCCCGGGCAACTGGAACTGCACGCGGGTGCCATCCTGAATGTAGCTGGCCGCCTTCTCACCGGGGGCGTCCTTCCATTTCTCGTTCCAGAAGTCGAGCCCGCGGCCCATGTACTGAAATTTGACGCCCTGAGCGTCCAGCCCCCGTCCCATGGCGCCCAGAGTCAGTCCGGTCCCCACCGCGGCCTGGCTGGCCGTGGAAAGGCCGGTAGAGCCCAGGCGAGAGTATGCGGGCTGCGCTCGGCTCAGCTGCACGCTGTCGCCCGGGCCAGCGGGAGCCAGGGCCGCGTGGGGCCGCGCCGCCTGCTGGCTGACGGTCAGAGAGGAGGACGGAAGGATCCTCATGCAAGACAGGATAGCCTTAAGGACTGAAAATTCTCTGTCTCTTCAGGGGGCCCCCCGTTCAGCGTTTCCCGGGAAAGAACTTCCTCATCGGGCTGGTGGTTCCGTAGTCGGTCAACTTGGGCAGCAGGCGCAGCAGAAAGGACTCATTGTTGGGCTCGGTCACGTCGGAGCCGTGGCTGACCCGCTTCACCCTGCCGATCAACGCCTTGAAGGGGAGGACGATGGCGTGCGAGAGCCCCGGCTGAGCCAGCATCATCATGCTCTCCCCGTTGCTGCTCCAGTGCCTCAGAAAGCGGCACAGCACCTTGCGGCTCTGGTTGTCGACGTAGAGCACGTCGCCAAACTTGAGCGTTTCCACCCGGGCCGGCTCCAACTCGACCAGCGAGCCCGCGGGAATGAGCCGGGGCATCTCGGAGACCGCCAGATGCACGGCGGAGGGGTTCTTCTTCTCCATCCCTCAAGCCCTTGGCGCTCCGGAGTCGAACCCCTGCCTTGACCAAAGCGCAAGACCTTTGGTCTTGCACTTTAGCTCGGGTCGGCCTCGATTTCCAGCACAGGCTCGCGCTTTCCGTTCAGCAATCGGTAGTTGTGCTTGCCCGGGGCCTCCGAGCGGCCCAGCTCCTCCACCTCGAGGCCAGCCGAGCCGCGCCGGTCAACCACCGCCTTCGGCGAGCGGATGACCATCTTGCGCAGATCGCCGTCCGGGGTGCGCAGGCGCAGGTTGATCAGGTCGTCCTCGATGGAATAGCGCTCCAGGCGGGCCTTCATGGGAGTGCGCAGCTCGTTGTCGCGGCGAGGAGGCGGCTCTTGCGGGGTCAGCTCCTTGAAGCGCCCGGTCATCAGCTCGAACTCCTCGGGTGCGGCCCGCCGGGCCAGCGACTCCAGGCCGCGCAGCAGCTCTTGTGAGGGACTGAGGAACTCCAGGCCCACCCGGAAACGGTTCTGCTCGTCGTGAGGGGCGCACCAGGCCACCCGGGCCTGACACGAAAGGCCCGGGCCCTGCTCACCCAGCTCGAGCACCATCTGGATCTGGATGCCCACCGGCATCTTGCCGTCGGTCTCGAGCTGCACGCCGCTCGAGCTGACGTCCAGGGTCATAGCCCGGAAGCCCGGCAGACATCGCGAGAGCACACGGGTACGACAGGGGAAGCGGCGCGACTGGCGCAGGAAAGGCTCGGGACGGGCCGAGCCGCCGGGCAGGCGGACGCCCTTGAGCAGCCGTCCCACCACTACGTAGCCGCCCCCGGGCAGGCTGCGGCAGGTTCCCACCTGAATGCGCACCCTCGGGTGGTCGGGCAGGGTCAGCCGCAGCTGCACCTTCTTGCCCATCTCGTAGGGACGCGAGCTCTTGAAGATGATGCGCTCGCCCTGGCAGTCAACAAACTCACCCAGCTCGGTCGGACGGAAAAGATTTTGAAGCAAAATCCACCTCTTCTGGCTCTGATTTGAACAAAATTCTGGATCCTGCCCGGAACTCCTGTTCGCAGGAAGAAAAACGTGTCCGGGCCTTGCTACACTCCCGCGCGTTGACCTGTTCAGGATTGGAACGCGCGGGAGTGTAGACAATCCGTTGAGCGGCGCCGCGGCAATTCCTGAAGTATTCAACGCGCGGCGCCTTCAGCGCAGGAACAGGAGCGCCTGGGGCCCGAAGCCAGTCGGATGGGCGGCGTCTTCAAGCGCAAAGGGCCGGGACCTGAGGCGCTCTTTCAGCGCGCCCAGCAGCACTTCGAGCAAGGCGACGCCCGCAAAGTGCTCGAGTGCCTGCAGGCTGCCCTGGAGGCCGACCCCAACTACGTGCCAGCCCGCGCCTTCCGGAGCGACCTCTGCATGATGATGAGCCAGTGGGCGGCCGCGGTGGACGATCTGCAGGCTCTGATCAAGCTCGACCCATCCAACGCCGCCCGGCACCACAACAACCTCGGCAGCGTCCTGCGCGAACTGGGCCAGCCCGAGCGGGCGCTGGGAGAGTTCAACCGGGCCATCCAGCTCGACCCGCGTTACCCCAAGCCCTACTACAACCGCAGCCAGGCCCTGCGCACCCTGGAGCGGTCGGGGCAAGCCCTGAGTGATCTGAATCAGGCCATCGAGCTCGATCCCAATTACCTCAAGGCCTATGTCTCAAGGGGCGCCTTGCACTGGAGCGAGGGTCGCTACCAGGAGGCCCAGGCCGACTTTCAGACCTGCATGCGGCTCGAGCCCGGCAATCCCGAGCACCGGGCCCAGTATGCCCTGGCGCTCAGCAACGGAGGGCGGCGCGAAGAAGCGCTGGAGCACTTCTCCCAGTGCCTGGGCAGCAACTGGGCGAGCCAGCGCGAGGTGTGGGTGCTGCACAACATGGCCACCACCCTGGGCGAGCTGGGCCGCGACCAGGAGGCCGAAGAGGGGCTCAACCACGCCATCCGCATCGAGCCCCGCGATCCCGACCTGTACTACAACCGGGGCAACACCTTCTTGCGCCGTGGCCGCTACCAGGAGGCCGAGCGCGACTACGCCCGGGCGCTGGAGATGCGCCCCGGCATGGTGTGCGCCCTGATCAACCAGAGCTCGGCCTGGCTGGCCCTGGGGCGGCTCGCCGAGGCTCGCCAGGCGCTCGATCGGGTGTTGGAAGCCCTGCCCGATCAGAGCCAGGCCCTCTTCAACCGGGGCCGGCTCAACCGGCTGGAAGGCCGTTTTGCCGAAGCCCTGGCCGACCTCGACCGGTTGCTGCGCCTGGCGCCCCATGACACCGAGGCTCAGGAAGAGCGTGCCCGGCCCCAGAGCCAGAACCAGGAGCCGCTGGGGCCGCGACTGGCTCCTTTGCTCGAGGTGGACGACCTGCCCGCCCCCGATCCGCCCGACCCGCCCGAGGAGACCGGCCGCCTCCTGCACAGGCTCCAGGCTGGCGAGTCGCCCGAGGAGATCCTCACCGGAGCCATCAAGGCCCGCTCGCTTCAAGCCGCCCGGGCCGCCCTGGACGCCGGAGCCAGCGCCCGGGGCCAGGAAGTGCCGGCGCTGGCCGGGGCCATTTTGTCCAACCACCTGGGGCTCATCGGGCTTCTGCTCGATCGCGGAGCCAGCCTGACCGATCCGATCGCCGGGTTCCCTCCCCTGTCGTTCTGCGTGTCGGTCTGGACCGAGCAAGACACGGAGCAGGACAAGGCTCGCACCGCCGCCTTCCTGGTCAGCCGGGGGGCGGACGTGAACGGCGTGAATGACCTGGGAGCCACCCCCCTCGACGACGCCCTGATCTCGGAGAAGTCCTATCTGGCGGCGGCTCTTCAAAGCCTGGGGGGGCGCCCCGGATTGTTCTGATTGTGCACGGCACATTTTGTGCCAGCTCCACGAGCGGCACAAGCGAACGACACTTGCCCGGCCGCGTCGACGAGAGCACCCGGGAACCCCGCCAGGACTGCTCCCCCGGGCGTCAAAGCCCCCCGCCCAGATGGAACTTCGCATGCCCGCCGAGTGGGAGCCCCACGCCGCTACCTGGGCCGCATGGCCCTTCGATGACGAAGAGTGGCGCGGCTTCCTTGCGCCCGCCCGCGAAGAGTATGCTGCCGTCCTGCGCCGCCTGAGCGCCTTCGAGCCGGTCGAGCTGCTGGTGCACGATCAGGATACCGAGGATGATGCACGCCATCGGCTGGAAGGCTGCGACGTGCGCTTCCACCGCTGCCCCCTCGACGACGTCTGGCTGCGCGACAACGGCCCCATCTTCGTGCGCCGCGAGGACGGCAGCATCCACCTGACCCACTGGCGCTTCAACGCCTGGGGCCAGAAGTACGACTACTCCCTGGACGCCAGGGCCCCCGAGACCATCGCCCGGGTCCTGGGCGCCCGTCGGGTCGAGATCGACCTGGTGATGGAGGGCGGCTCGCTGGAAACCGACGGCACCGGTCTCTGCCTCACCACCCGCCAGTGCTTGCTGCACCCCAAGCGGAATCGCGGAGTGGACGCCGCCGAGTTGCAGCGCGCCCTGCACCGCTATCTGGGGCTGGATCGGGTGATCTGGCTCGAGCGCGGGCTGGAGGGCGACCATACTGACGGCCATATCGACACGCTGACTCGCTTTGTGGCACCGGGCAAGGTGGTGACCTCGATTGCCGGCCAGGGCGACTCCAACCACGACCTGTTGCAGGAGAACTTTCACCAGCTCAAATCTTACGGCCTGGAGGTGGTCAAGCTGCCTCTGCCGCAAGAGCGACGCGAGCTGGAGGGAGCGCGCCTGCCCATGACCTATGCCAACTTCTATATCGCCAACGGAATCGTGCTCGTGCCCCTTTACGGTGACCGCAAGGACGACGAGGCCATGCACGTCCTCGGGAAGGCGTTTCCTGGCCGCCTGGTGGAGGGATTTCCGGCCCGGGCCATCATCACCAGCGGGGGCGCTTTCCACTGTTTGACCCAGCAACAACCGGCCGGAGCGCTGGCGCGATGAAGCTAGCCGTGGTGCAGATGGCCATGAGCTCGGACCTGCAGGTCAACCTGACCAGAGCCGAAGACCTGGTCAGAGAGGCCGCGGCCCGGGGAGCGGGGCTGATCTTGTTGCCCGAGCTGTTCGAAAGTCTCTATTTTCCTCAGCAGCAGCGTGAAGAGCGCTTTCAGCTCTCCCACCCGGTGTCGGGCCACCCCTTCCTGGGCCTTTTCGCGGAGATGGCCCGCGAACTCAAGGTGGTGCTCCCGGTCAGCTTCTTCGAGCGGGCCGGCCAGGCCCACTACAACAGCCTGCAGATGATCGACGCCAGCGGCGAGGCGCTGGGCTGCTATCGCAAGACCCACATCCCCGACGGTCCGGGCTACCAGGAGAAGTACTACTTCAACCCGGGCGACACCGGCTTTCGCACCTGGTCGACAGCGGTGGGGGCGGTGGGCGTGGCCATCTGCTGGGATCAGTGGTTCCCCGAGTGCGCCCGGGCCATGGCTTTGCAGGGCGCCGACCTCCTGCTCTACCCCACGGCCATCGGCTCGGAGCCTCCCGAGGCGGACAGCCTGGACACCCGGGCCATGTGGCAGCGTGCCATGCTCGGCCATGCCGTGTGCAACAGCTGTTACCTGGCCGCGGCCAACAGAGTGGGACAGGAAGGCGAGGCCCGTTTTTACGGGCACTCCTTTATCGCTGACTTCCGAGGGGAGATCCTGGCCGAGGCCGATGACCACAGCGAAACCATCCTGCAGGCCGAGGTCGACCTCGAGCTGGCCCGCTCGTTCCGTGCCGGGATGGGCTTTTTTCGGGATCGCCGCCCGGAGCACTATCGTACACTTCTGACACTGGACGGAACAACCCGACCCTGGAAAGCGACGGAGCTCTTATGAAAAGCGTCCTTCTGGCTCTCATCTTGCTGCTGGCCCCGGCCGGGGCCTGCGGGCTGGATACCCGGGCCGAGTTCATCGAGGTGGGCGAAGACATGGAGGGCGGGGTGGCCCCCAGCGATCCCAGGCTGATGGTCTTGATCCTCAAGAAGCCCGATGGCAGCGCGGTCATTCTGACCCGTCGCCGCGGCCAGGTCTACACCCGCGGCACCCTCGAGAGCTTCCAGCAGGCCGTGGCCGACCCGATGAGCAAACTGGGCTTGCTGTCGTTGCCATGCGAGCCCGAGTCGCGTTCCGGGTTGTCCGACGCTTACGGAATGAAGCGCTCTCTGCACGTTCACCTGGGGGGCAAGTGCTGGCGGCACGCGCCTCCATCCGGGTGCGTGCACGACGCTCCCACCATCAAGCCCAACCCCGAACAGAAAAAGATCTTTGCCAGGGCCACCAGCGAGATCGCCGCCCTGGCAAGCCGGGCTCGCGAGAAGGCCACTGAAAGCAATTGGGATCAAGCCTGGAAGCAGCTTGAGAAAGAAAAGCCCGCACCCAGGGGCCCCGTGCCGGGATTGCCCTGACAAGGCCCTCAGGGGATCCCCCCGCGTGTCCGGACGGCAACATGGGGTTAACAAACGGTTCATCCCCGCTCTGGCTTTGTTCGATGTTCGCTCGCTACCCTGAGGCCATTATGAGGATCGAATTCATATCAAGCGACCCGACGCTGGGCTGGGAAGTCTCGCCCGCCCGACGCCTGACCATCTTCCTTCTCTGGTGGCGTTTCCACCTGAGCTGACCAGGAACCGGAGAGGCGCCGTCTAATCAGCCCTCGCCGTGACGACCCGAACCCGACACTGCTGTCTTTCTCTCAAGACCGACGACGACCCGCGCCAGCGAGCCCTGCTCGAGGGCGCCCGCACTCTCGGTTTTCCTCTCGAGCGCCTGGAGGTCGAGGACCTCTACTTCTTTCCCGGCGACCTGTCCGATGCCACCTCCGCGCAACTGGAGGAAATGCTGTGCGACCCGGTGGTGCAGAAGGCGCGCTGGGATTCCCCCGATGATGGCCAGATCGTGGAAGTGGTCCTCCGTCCCGGGGTGACCGACCCGGTAGCCGAAGAGCTGGTCGAGATGGCCCGTCACGCCGGCCTGACCGAGATCACCAGCGCCGCCAGCGGTACCCGCTACCGGCTCTTCCCCGCCCAGCCCGAGGCCGAGCGCCTGGCCCGCCAACTTCTGGCCAACCCGGTCGTGCACCAGATCTCCTTTGGTGCCGTGCAGCCCGCCTGGCTGGGTAAAGCCAGCCCCTCCGATCGGGTGGACGAGGTGGCCCTGCTCGGCCTCTCCCCCCAGGAGCTCGAGCAGCTCTCGCAGGAGCGACGCTCGGCCCTGGATCAGGCCGAGATGCTGGCCATCCAGAGCTATTATCAAGGCGTGGGGCGCAATCCGACCGACGTCGAGTTCGAGACCCTGGCCCAGACCTGGAGCGAGCACTGCCTGCACAAGACCTTCCGGGCCCGCATCCAACTCGAGGACGGCCAGGTCGTGGACGGATTGCTCGATCACTACATCCGCCGCGCCACCGAAGAGCTCGACCGACCCTGGGTCCTGTCTGCCTTCGTGGACAATGCCGGCGTGATAGCCTTCGGAGAGGGGTACGAGCTGAGCTTCAAGGTGGAGACCCACAACCACCCCTCTGCCCTGGAACCATTCGGAGGCGCCAACACCGGCGTGGGCGGGGTGATCCGTGACGTGCTGGGAGTATCGGCTCGCCCCATCGCGGTCACCGACGTGCTCTGCTTTGCGCCCCCCGATCATCGCCAGCCCGAGGGCGTGCTGCCCCCACGCCGCATCCGTGACGGCGTGATCGCGGGCGTAGAGGACTACGGTAACAAGATGGGGCTGCCCACCGTCAACGGGGCCGTGCTCTACCATCCCGGTTACGCGGCCAATCCTCTGGTTTACTGCGGTTGCCTGGGCATCGCCCCGCGCGGTAGCCATCCGCGCGAGCCTCAAACCGGAGACCGGGTGGTGCTGCTGGGCGGCCACACCGGCCGCGACGGGCTGCGGGGAGCCACTTTCAGCTCCATGACGCTGGAGCAGGACAGTGCCCAGCTGGCCGGCGCCTCGGTGCAGATCGGCCACCCCATCATGGAGAAGGGGCTGCTCGATGTCCTCTGGCGTGCCCGCGACCGGCGCCTCTACACGGCCATCACCGATTGCGGGGCGGGCGGCCTCTCTTCGGCGGTGGGCGAGATGGCCAGCGGGGTGGGGGCCGATGTGGAGCTCGAGCATGTTCGGCTCAAGTATCCCGGCCTTTCTCCCTGGGAGATCTGGCTCTCGGAAGCCCAGGAGCGCATGGTGCTGGCCGTTCCCCCCGAGAATCTGGTTCCGCTGCAGGAGCTGTGCCAGATCTATGGGGTGGAGTCCACCGACCTGGGCCACTTCACCGGCCACGGCCGACTGGTGGTGCGCTACGCCGGCAAGCCGGTGCTGGAGCTGGACAACCACTTCCTCCACAAGGGCTGCCCCCGGCGCACCATGCCGGCCGTGGTTCGACCTCCCCGGCCCTATCAACCGCCCGAGCGGAGCCTGCTGGAGTGGCTCTGCGACCCCAATGTGGCTTCCAAGGAAGAGGTGGTGCGCCGCTACGACCACGAGGTGCTCGGCCAGACCGCCCTCAAGCCCTTCGCGGGCGCTGCCCTGGACGCCCCCATGGACGCGGCCGTGCTGCTTCCCCTGGGTACCCCGGGCCCGCTGGGGGCGGTGCTCAGCTGTGGCATCAACCCCTGGCTCGGCGAGTGCGACCCCTACCTGATGGCCCTCTGGGCCGTGGACGAGGCGGTGCGCAACGCTGTGGCCACCGGGGCCGATCCCGAGCGGATGGCCATCCTGGACAACTTCTGCTGGGGCAGTCCGCGTCGAGCGGAAACCCTGGGCGATCTGGTGGAGGCCTGCCGCGGCTGCTACGACGCCGCCAGGCTGTTCGGAACCCCCTTCATCTCGGGCAAGGACTCGCTCTACAACGAATACGAGGGCCAGAGCATCCCGCCCACGCTGCTGATCTCGGCCCTCAGCCTGCACCCGAATGTCGAGCAGGTCGTCTCCAGCGATCTCAAGCGCCCTGGCCAGGCGCTCTATCTGGTGGGAACCCGGCCCGGCGCTCCCCTGGAAAGAAGCCTTCCCGACTGGGCCCCGGGCCTCTATCGGGCCCTGCACCAGGCCATGAGTCAGGGCCTGGTGGCGGCCTGCCACGACGCCAGCGAGGGGGGGGTGGCCGTGGCCGCCGCCGAGATGGCCATGGGCGGTCGCCTGGGGCTGCAGATCGCGCTCGAGGAGCCCTACGCCGAGCGCCCCTGCCGCCTGCTGGTGGAGGTCACCCGGCCGGCCGCTTTCGAAGCCGCCCTGGAAGGCTATCCCTGCACCAGAATCGGTCAGGTCGTGGCCGAGCCGGGGCTGCGCATTGGCGAGCAAGAGTGGCCGCTGGAGCAATTGCTGGAGGCCTGGAAGTCGTGAGCAAGCCCCGTGCGCTCATCTTGTATGCCCCGGGCACCAACCGGGAGGGCGAGGCCGCCCGGGCCCTGGACCTTGCCGGCGCCGAGCCGGTGGTGGCCCCGCTGAGCGAGCTGCGCGACCAGAGCTGGCTCGACTACCAGCTGCTTGTGCTGCCGGGTGGATTCTCCTACGCCGACGCCCTGGGCGCCGGTCGGCTGTGGGCCCTCGAGCTCAAGCAGCGTTTCTGCGACCAGATGCACGGCTTCATCGCCAGCGGACGGCCCGTGCTGGGCATCTGCAACGGCTTTCAGGCCCTGGTGAAAGGCGGCTTCCTGCCCGAAGGTCAGGCCACCCTGGCTCCCAACACGGTGGGTCACTTCCAGTGCCGTTGGGTGCGCCTGCTGCCCACCGCAGAGCGATGCCTGTGGACTCTGGGCCTCAAAGGGCCCCTCGACTGCCCCGTGGCCCACGGCGAAGGACGCTTCCTCCCCTCCCCTCCGGGCGACCCCTCCTGCGTGGCCCTCACCTATGCTCCCGACCCGGGCAACCCCAACGGCTCCTGGCTGGACGCCGCCGGCGTCACCAACGAGCAGGGCAACGTGCTGGGCCTGATGCCCCACCCCGAGAATCACCTCTTCCCCTGGCAGCATCCGCGTCATTCCCGAGGAGAAGGAGGCGGGCTGGGGCTGGACCTCTTTCGCTCGGGAGTGGCTCATGCATGACCCGCTTCACCAGCTTTTCCCCCCCGATCCTCCCCCTGACACCCCGCCTCAGCTCAAGCTGCTGCTCGACCGGCTGAACGAGGCCATGGTGCGCGATCAGGTCGACCTGGCCCGGGCTTACCTCTGGGCCTCCCTCGAGCAACTGATCCGGTTCTTCTCCGGGCTCACCCTGCAGGCCCTGGAGTACGAAGGCCTGCGCACTCCCACCCAGCTCTCTCTCCTGAGCCGGGGCGCCGGCTCGCTGGAAGGCTGCACCCGCGTGCTGCAGGCAGCCGTCGGAGGACTGGTGGATCCACCCCGCACCAAACGAGGCGAGCAGGTGCTCAAGGTCTTCTACCCCTATCCCCCGCTGGACGCGCTGCACACCCGGTGGCTGGGCATCGCCGGCGCGCCCACCGAGCAGCCGCCCCTCTACCAGTGGACGCCCACCATCGATCACGTGGACATTCAGGCCGAAGCGGTGCGCAACTACCTGCCCATCCTGCACTCCTGGCTGCTCGGCGCCACCAACCTGTTCCAAGAAGAGCAATTCTCGCTCGACCGCGAGCAGGCCGTGACCCTGGTGCACGAGTACGACCCTCCGCCCGTGCAGGCCGGCCCTCCCAATCCGGACGACGCGCTGGCCTACTGGTCGCAGATGGAGGCCTCGGCCGAAGATGCCAGGATGGCCGCCCAGCAGGTGCTGCTGGCCCTGACCCAGCGAGCTGAAGGCGCCCTTTCTCGAAACCTGTTCGAGATCGCCGCCCAGGAGTTCGGTCGCATCCTCGAGCGCCAGGCCGACGCCGCCGCCCTGGCCGGCAAGGGACGGGCTTTGAGCTGTCTGGGGCGACTGGAGGAGGCCCAGCACTGCCTGACCGAAGCCGAGGAGCTCTCGCGACAGTTCGGCGACCCGTCAAGCCGTTGCTCGAGCCTTTTTTACCGGGCCACCAACATGCGCTACCTGGGTCGGTTTCAGGAGGCCCTGGAAGATATCGAGCCGGCGCTCGTGCTGGCCCGCGAGCAGAAGGCCGAGTCAACGCGCCTGGCCGCCATGGAGATGGAGCGAGCTGCCATCTTGCTGAAGCTCGGGCAGAGAGCCGCCTACCTGCAGGCTCTCAAACGGGCCTGCGAGGATTCCAAGCGGGCCGCCGACCTGGAGAAGTCGAGCCGGGCCGAGGTGGAGCTGGCCTGCAACCTGGTGGAGCGAGCCTATGCGACCGACCCCAGCTTCAAAGACCATCGGGCTCGCTCGGATCGCAACCAGGCCATCGCCATCTTGAAGAAGCTCAAGAAACGCGAGCCACTCTTTGCCATGGACATCGAGCTGGTTCGCTTCGTCAGGGAGCGCTTCGATCCGTGGGGGCGGCCCGAGCATGATCTGCTGACAGCCGAAAGAGACCTGCGGGTGATCCGGGTGCTGCTCGAGCTCCTGCCCCCGTCGGATGAGCTGAAATCGTTGCAGGTCAGGCTGATGGAGGAGGCCCGCGAGCGGCTCGCTGGAGGCCCCCTCCCGGCCGGCTACGTGGCCCAGCTGTTCGGACTGTTCACCGATCTCGCGGCCCGGTCGGGCAAGGAAAGCCGGCGCTGGCAAACCGAGCACTGGCTGGATCTGGCCGAGAGCTTCCCCGACCACGACAACCGCACCCGTTGCCTGGTGCTGGCCTGCTCGAGCCTGCACTCCAGCACCGAGTCCAAGGACATCAAACTGCTGGTCTCGCTGCTCGACAGGTTGGCAGATGAGCTTCCCCAGGGCCTGCCCTCAGGGGGGCTGGACCTGCTGGGCCCGGCTTTCAGCGCCATCCAGCATCGCCTGCCCAAAATGGGCCGAGAGCCCGACTTCAAAGCTTCGGTGCAAGCCATGGCCGAACGCTGGCGGGCCCTTCCGCCCACCATGCCCAGCCGGGCTGGTGTGGGCCGCCAGGTCCTGAGCGAGCTGGCTGGCAAGAAGATCGACAATGTCACGCCTTAGGCTGGCTCTACTCTTGATCCTGGTGGCCCCGACTCTGGCTCAGGCGGTTCTGTTCTCCAAACCCAGCCAGTTCGCGGGCAAGGTCCTGGTGGTCGAAGATGGCGGTTATCGCATTCTTCGCTTCCACGACCAGGGCCATGACTCGGAGCAGTCGCGCTGCGAGGTCAAACGCCCCACCTACCTGGTGCACGAGTACACCCGCCTGCAGCTGCTGGGCCTGACCTTCCTCGAGAAGCCCCCCGAGCGGATCCTGGTGATCGGGCTGGGGGGCGCCTCGCTCTCCAAGGCCCTGCACGAGCTCTACCCGTCGGCGCGGGTAGACTCGGTGGAGATCGACCCGGTGGTGGTGGAGGCAGCCCGCAAGTTCTTCTTTTATCGCGAGGGACCGAGGGTGCGCACCTTCGTGCAGGATGCGCGCCAGTACGTGCGTCAGACCCGAGAGCGCTATGACATCGTGTTCCTGGACGCCTTCGACGGACTGGACGTGCCCGAAGTCCTGCGCACCCAGCAGTTCTACCGCGACGTGGCCGCTCTGCTCGAGTCCGAGGGGTCAGTGGTGGTGGCCAATCTGCACCGCAACTCGGAGACCTACGCCAGCGACCGCAACACGCTGGCTTCGGTGTTCGGACAGACCTGCGCCTTCGCGGGAGTGGGCAACGTTCTGCTGGTCAATCGCCTGCGGCCGGGTAGCTGCGACATCCTGGAGGAGGCCTCGAAGCTGGCACCCCAGTATGACCTGGTCCGCTACGCGCGCATGCGCGACGACTCCGATTGGGACCACGCGGCGCCGCTGGTTACGGGGTCGTGACCTGGACCTCGTTGGAGGGAGTGGAGAAAACTGGACCTCGTCGAGCCTTCATTCGGAACACGTAAGTCTGGCCCGAAGCCAGGCCGGTTTTCAGGTACGGGCCACTGGCGCTGGCGTTATGGCCGCTCCAGGTCCCCACACTGGCCAGTCGATACTCGAGATAGAAGGCAGATTCGTCGCTGGAGTTATCCACCCAGTTAAGCTGGACCGAAGTCGGACCGGTCGCTGCCCCGGTCAACCCGCTGGGAGCAGCTGGACCTGTCTTGACTGCAATCCACTGGCAGTAGGTCGAGTAGGTTCCGCCCGCCCGAGCCCGCACCCTGAGGTAGATGGATGAGCTGGCCGGCAACCCCGTAAAGGTGTGGGTTGTCGCGTTGGAAGCCAGCTGGACAGCCGTCCAACTCCCCGTCGTTCCGATCCGGCGCTCGGCGAAGTAATTCGTCTCGTGGGTGGAGTTGTCTGTCCAGTCGATTCGAATCCGAGACTGGTCCAGGGCCGTCCCGATCAGGTTAGTGGGGGCCTCCGGCCTGGGATTGCGCACGATCTGGCTGGAATAAGGAGAGTACTCGCTACCCACCTTCGTCCGCACCCGATAGACGTAGCCCACCCCTTCGGTCAAGCCGGTATCGTTGTATTCGGTGACGTTGGCAGCCACGTTGAACGTGCTCCAGGGACTATTGGAAGGGGTCTGAAGCCGACGCTCCACTCGAAAACCATCTTCACCGTCCATCGGGTCGGTCCAGTAGACCCGGATGGAGGTGGTGTCGGGGACGGTCGCATTGAGCCCGGTCGGGGCCAGCGGCGAGTAGGCAGAAACGTGGGTCCGGTAATTCGAGATGGTGTCCACCATCTCGTTGAGCCTCCGATGCTCGTCGGGCCGGTCGTCGCCGGTCAGGCTGGTATCGGTCAGAGTGACCAACCCGACTCCCGGCACGTTGACCTGCAGTGCTGGATTGGAGAAATACTGCAACACCAGATCCCAGTCGTTGGGGTCAGGATAAGCCATGATGGTGGCGAACTGGTTGGTCACGCGATAGCCGCGGGCGTAGCGCGGGGTAGGCGCCGCCGGATAGCCGCCATTGGTGGCAAAGTCATGGGCCAGACCCTGGTTGTGCCCGATCTCGTGGGTCATGGTGATCTCGGTCACGTCATCGGGATTGGCCATCACCGCAAAACCGTAGATGTTGTAAGCGGTGTTCGGCTCGGGAGTCAGGAAACCGACGCCCCCCACCCCGACTTGAAAGGCTTTGCAGCGCATCATCACCAGGTCAGCCCCGTAGGTAGTGCGCAGAGTGTGCACGTTGTCCAGGTAAGGGCCGCCCGTGCGCCAGTCAAGGCCTCCCGTGGTGGTTGGCAGCGTGCCAGGGGAACCCGAGTTCCCGGTGGCTTCGCCCGAGGAGCAGAGGCGATACAGATCGGCCTGGGCGTTACCCGACTCGGTGTAGGTCACTTCGGCAATATGCACGGTGCGCAGGGCGATGTTGACCTGGCTGTTCTTATAAGCCGCATTCGCCCAGGCCACATCGTTGTCGATCAGAGCGGTCATCTGGGTCAGCTGGTTGGCGTTGCTCTGGCCCGGGAAGTAGTATTCGGCCAGGTCGTCGGTATAAAGCTGCAGCACGTCGATGATGTAGCCCTCGTTGGTGAGGGCCTGGATGTCCTCGGCCTGGACGTTCTCAGCCAGGCGAGCCTGCTCGAGCGGCTCAGGCAGAACCGCCAGCGGCGCATCCCCACAGCACGATCCCCCAGGGCCCAGTTGCTGCACCACCACCAGACCTTCCCCGGCCGAGCGCAGCCGGTAGGTGGCGCCCGGGGCAGTGAGAAGGCCCACGAAGAGATCGCCCCGGGCGGTGAAGGTCGCCTGCACCGCGCCGTCGCCCGAAGCCCCGCTCCAGGAAAGATTGCCCGAGGCGGACTTCTGGACAAGCACCCGGTTCAGGTCGAACACGGCGTCCTCAAACAGCTCGATGCGCACGTCCTGCAACTCGTCCACCCAGAGGTCTCCCTGAGCGATCAGGTCCGGATTGAGGCGAACGGTGCGCGACCGGATGACCACCTGACCAGAGAGACGGTTGCTCGTCGCGTTCTCGGCGCCCTGCGCGTCCAGCAACAGTCGCGTCCGGCTCTCCTCGACCGGCATGGCCGGGACGGCTCCTTCCGTGAACGTGGTCTCGCCGCTACAAGCGTAGAGCAGGAGCAACGCCAACAGCGCCAGGGGCCGGCGCAAGACACGAGCGATCAACTCACCCTCCCGGTCGATGCCATCTCCTATCTATGGTAGCAAAAATTCCTCTGCCCGACCGGGTGCAAGTCGGGCAGGCCGGCAGGTTGCCCTCCGATCACGTTAGCCCAATGGCGCACCACAAAAAAGGGGCGCTCCTTCGGAGCGCCCCTTTTTGACCGTCAGCGAGAATCAGCACTCGCGCGGGTCGCCGGCCACCTTCACGTCGTCCACGTAGACGCCGTCCTTCTGGAGGCTGCCGTCGGAGCTGAGACGGAAGCGGACCTGGACGGTCTTTCCCTCGTGAGCCGACATGTCGTGCTCGTAGTTCTTCCAGTCTTCGGTGCCGTCGTAGGAAGCGAGCTCGCTCCAGGTCTGGCCGCCGTCCTCGGTCATCTCGACATGTACCTGGTCGTAACCGGCCTCGGTGTCGAACTTCATATTGTACGACAGGCGCGGATTCTTGACCGTCGACAGGTCGAGCGCCCGAGAGGTGAGCGAGGTGCTGGCGTTGGCCCCGTAGGATCCTTCCGGCGAGTCGGTGTAGACCATCCCGCGTCCTTCCACGGCCACCTTGCCCCAACCGGCGTCGGGAGCCCAGTTCTCGCTCTCCTGCTCCATGTCGTCGGCGAAGGCGAAAGCGGCAGCTTTGGCCCGCGCGGCAGCGGTGACCATGGGCGAGGTGTTGCCCATGTTGTCGGCCACCTTGACGGCGAAGAAGTAGGTCTTGGGCTCCTCGCTGGTGGGAACCGGCAAAGTCAGCATCTCAGGGGTTCCAGCCGCGCCCGGGGCGGACAGTCCGCTCATCGGGGTGGCCTGATCCCAGCTCACGCCCTGGTCGCCGTTCTCGGTGATGGGCTTGTCGGAGACGCGCACCTGGTAGCTGGCGGCCTGGCCGGTGTGGCCGTCGTCACCGGTGGCGGTGAAGCCGAGGGTGATCGAGGTCGCGCCCAGTCCGGCCACGTGCAGGTCGGCGGGAGCGGCCGGCGGGGTCTCGTCGGTCTCCATGGTGTTGATGGCCGAAACGCGGCCCCCGGAAACCATCTTGCCCTCGTAGGCGGCGCCCTTGACGGCGGTATTGATCAGGCGCGACTTGATCTGCTCGTTGGTCAGCTCGGGGTTGTTCGAGAGCATCAGCCCCACCACGCCGGAAACGTGGGGCGTGGCCATCGAGGTGCCGCTCAGACTGCCATACTGGCCGTTGGGCAGGGTGGAGTAGATGTCCACGCCGGGCGCGGCCACATCCACCGAACGGGCGCCGTAGTTGGAGAAGCGGGCCAGCTTGTCGGTGCGGTCGTGGGCCGCCACGCTGACGATGTTGTCCAGATCGAAGCCGCTGGGGAAGTGGGGGCGCTGATCGGCGTTCTGGCCGCTGTTGCCCGCCGCGCAGATGTGCAGGGCGGGGTTGGAGCGGAAGGCGTCCTTGAGCGCTTCCGAGCCGCCGCCGCCGCCCCACGAGTTGGAGGTGACGCGGGCGCCGATGCGACCCGAGTAGATGACGGCCTCGATCGCGTCGGCATAGGTTCCGCCGCCCCCGCCGTCGAGGAACTTCACGCCCGCCATGGTGGCGTTCCAGTTCACGCCGACCACGCCCTCGCCGTTGTCGCCCTTGGCTCCGATGGTGCCGGCGCAGTGAGTGCCGTGGCGGTTGTCGTCGAGCGGGTCGCCCCCGCCGTTGATCATGTTGGCGCCGTGGACGTCATCGATGTAGCCGTTGCCGTCGTTGTCGATGCCGTCGCCGGGGATCTCGCCCGGGTTCGTCCAGACGTTGGCAGCCAGGTCAGGATGGTTGTAGTCGATGCCGGTGTCGATGACCGCGATCAGCGGGCCCTGGCCGTTGGGAGCGCCGGTGGTGAGGTCCCAGGCGGCCGGAGCGGCCACGTCCACGCCCGGGTTGCCGCTGTTCTTCAGGCCCCAGAGGCGGCTGTCGAGGTCATTGGGCTCGGCCTGCACCTGGATCTTGTAGTTGGGCTCGGCGTAAGCCACGCCTTCCTGGCCCGAGAGGCGGGCCACGGCCTGCTCGACGGTCTCGCCATCTTGCAGGGCGAACTGGAACAGCTCGCCGCCGAAGCTCTTCTGCATCGACTCGGGCACGTCGAAGTGCCGGATGGTGCTCAGGCCCATGTCAGCCGCCAGGCTCTGGGCGTTGGCCAGGCCCACGTCACTCTTGAACTTGACCAGGACCTGTCCGGGCTCATACTGGGGCTTGTCGGCCGGAGCCGCGTCAAAGCGGTCCTGCGGCTGCGCCGAGGACTGGGCGGCGGCCTGAGGGCGGGTGCTGGAGATCGGGCTGGCCTGGTTGGGGCGAATGGTGTTCACGTTGGCACTCCTTCGGTGGTGTACGAAATGCGGGCGGCGCGTGGCGGTTTTCGAGCGACCACGCGGAGCAGGCATCGGGCTTCTCACCAACCCCCGGGCCCCACGGACCCGGCCTGCGCACCACGCAGGTATCCTAACCAGAACATGGAGTTACACGTTTGACCGAATTGTGAACATGAAGATCGGCCATTCAGACTCCTTTCAGACGACCGGATTACGCTTGAGGGCATGAACGTCACCGCATCCAACCCTGACCGCCTGGGCCGCCCGACTGACCGGGTGCGGGACACGGCCGCCGGGCTGGTGCTCCACCCCGAAGAGCAGCGCGATGAGCTGAGGGTGATGGCGGCCGGGGTCGAGGCCCTGGGACCGGTGAGCCGGGCCGAGCTCCTCGAAGGGCTTCGGCAGGCCCGCGCAGATTGGGGAGAGCAGACTGAGAGCGTGGAGAAGTCTCGCGCCCTGGAGCGCATGCAGGCGGACACCCGGCAGCTCGAGAGTTTACCGGGAGAGAGCTTGTCCGATCTGACCGGAGCCCTGCTCAGCGCCAACCAGGACCGCCAGGATCGCCTGGGCCTCTTCTGCAAGGCTGGCGTCGGTGTGGCTCTGGGCTCCTTCCTGCTGACCATGGCAACCGGTCACTGGGTACCGCTGGCCCTGGGAGTGGCGGCGGTAGGAACAGCCGCCACCGCAGCCGTTAAGCGCTACCAGACCCCCGAGCGGGATACTTTGAGCCGTCTGGCCACCTACGGCGCCATCGCCCAGCAGAAGGCCGCGGCCACGGCCGAGGTGACCAGCCTGGTGGCCGCTCTGGGCGAGAAGGGCACGCACGGCATTCGCCAGACCCAGAACGGCGTCCAGGTCGGGGGCGTGGTCCTGCGGCGTCGCGGCTCGGAGTGACGGCCGAACGCCTTCGCCCCTTCGGCGAATCCATCTTCTCGAGCATGACCCGGCTGGCCAACGAGTGCGGGGCCATCAACCTTTCCCAGGGATTTCCCGACTTCGACGGGCCCGACTGGCTCAAGGAGGCGGCCTGCCAGGCCATCCGGCAGGGTCCCAACCAGTATGCTCCCAGCCCGGGGCTGCTCGAGCTTCGCACGGCGCTGGCAGCCAAGGTCAAGCGCGACTATGACCTCGAGTATCGGCCCGAGGACGAGATCACCGTGTTGTGTGGAGCTACCGAAGCCCTCAGCGCGACCATTCTCGGCCTGCTCGACCCGGACGACGAGGTGGTGCTGCTCGAGCCTTTCTACGACTCTTATCCAGCCCTGGTGGCGATGGCCTGCGCCCGGCCCCGCTTCCTCACGCTGCGGCCGCCTGGTTTCGAGCTCGATCTGGAGGCGCTCGACCGCCTGCTCGGGCCGCGCACGCGTCTGCTCGTTCTCAACAGCCCCAACAATCCCACCGGCAAGGTATTCAGCTCTGAGGAGCTGGAGGCCCTGGCCGAGCGAGCCCGACGCCACGACTTCGTGGTGCTGTCGGACGAGGTTTACGAGCACCTGGTCTATCCCCCACACCGACACATCCCCATCGCAACGCTACCGGGGATGCGAGAGCGCACGGTAACGGTCTCGTCCTTCAGCAAGACCCTCAGCATGACGGGCTGGAAAGTGGGCTATGCCATGGCTCCACCCTGGCTCACCGCTGCCGTGCGCAGCTCGCACCAGTTCCTGACCTTCTGCTCCATCGCCCCGCTGCAACTCGCGCTGGCCCGCACTCTGGACCAGCTTCCCGGGTATCTGCAACGAGCCACCGACGAGTACCTGGCCCGTCGCGATCTGCTGGCCGACGGCCTGGCGGCCCCCAGACCGGCCGGGACCTACTTTATCGTGAAAGAGATCGAAGGCCAGGCCGAGCTTTACTGCCAGCGCCTGGCTCGCGAGGCAGGCGTGGCAGCCATTCCCTGCAGCGCCTTCTACCGCTCTGAGGCGGGCGACCACCTGATACGTTTTGCCTTCTGCAAGCGCCTGGAGGTTTTGGACGAAGCGGTACGCCGCACTCGTGCCTGGAGGCCCTGACCTACAGGGAGTCAGGCCGCAGGGCGGCGAAGGCTTCACGATTCTCCCATGGGCACACAACTCGAGCGACTGAATCAACTGTTCGAGTTCCTCGTCAGGGTGCAAGAGTTCTGGACGCAGCCGTGGACGCGGCTCGAACAGCTGCCCTGGTCTTCGACCCTGCAGACGAACTCCGAAGGAGCGACCTGGCGGATCGCTCCTGATGCGCCGCTGTACGCGGCGCTGGTGGAGGTTGCCGACCTGATCGAGCAGGAGTCATTCCGACTGAGACTGGGCCAGGAATGGCTGGAGGGACCGGAGGCTGCCTGCCCCCTGCGCTGGCAGGACGTGCGCTTGCGTCGCCTGGAGAGCGGCCTGGAGCTGAAGGTCCAGGGCCCGACCCACTTGCGCCAAGATCTCCTGCGCAGCCTCGGACTGCCAGAGCGACCGGACCCGCCTTATCAGGTCACTCCCTGCAGCGTGCTCTATCTCGAGCCGCTGGCGCTCGATTATTCCGAGTTTCTGGCCCGTCTTCGCAAAGCGCTTCCCGACGTGGACGATCTACCTGCCTCCCTGGCCTCCTTTACCGGCCCCTCCCCGGCCAAGCCCGAGCCCCTTTATCGCCAGCCTCTGTGGACGCTCAGCATCAGTCCTGAACAGGAGGAGGTGGCTCATCGCCTGGCGGTGCGACCGCTGGTGCTGGTGGAGGGAGGGCCAGGGACCGGCAAGAGCCACCTGGTCGCCAATCTGCTGGGCCACTGCCTGGCCATGGGCCTGCGAGTCCTGGTCACAGGTCCTTCTTCAGCGACTCTCAGACCGATTCTGAATGCTCTGCCGCCCGACCTGCGAGCCCTGTGCGTCGGCCCGGGCCAGAGCCCCGATCTCGAGCTCACCAAACGTCTCGAGAAGACCGATCCCAAGGCCCTGCTGAAGGAAGCCGAGGTGGAAAAGAAGAGGCGCGAGGAGCTGCTGGAAGAGCAAGACAGGCTCGAAGAGCAGCTCCTCACCCAGGCTCAGCTGGAATACTCCGAGCGCGATGACGAGCGGGTGAGCGAGCTGGGCCGAAGACTGCAACCCGAGCGTGACGAATTGGGCTGGATCCCCGGACCGGTCGGCTTGAAGCCCAACCCCCTGACCCCCGACGAGGTGGCCGAGCTCTACGACAGCAACCGCCTCAGCCTGCACGAGGAAGAGCAGCTGTCGGGTCCTCTGCCCGATCGGGCAGAGTTGCTCACTGCGCCCGAGCTGGCTTCCCTCAGCGAGCTCTGGAGAGAAGTGGAGAACTATCCTGACCACAACTACTGGTCCGGCACTCCCCCCCTGGAATCGCTGGAATACCTCCCCCTGGCAGCTTCACGGGTGGTGTCCTCGCTGCGCCAGAGCGACCCCTGGTTCCTCGAGTGCGTGTGGCGGGCCCGCACCAACGAGAAGCACCGCCAGACCTACGGGGTCCTGCTGCGCGAGCTCGAGCAGAACCGGAAAGAGCGAAACCGGATCCTCAAGCAGATCGGCGACCGCGATCCGACGCTCCCGTTCTTTGATGACGAGGCTCAGGAGATCTGCCAGGAGCTGCTCGAGCATGTCAATCGCGGCGGGACGGTCACCGGCATTGCGGCCACCTTCCTCAAGCCTCGCTGGAAGAAGTTCCTCAAGGGGGCACAGGTCCGGGGGAAATCTCCCACCACCGAGGGCGACTTCCAGGCCTTGCTGGAGGCCATCTCGCTCAAGCGCCTGAACGAGACGGAAGATCAGCGCTGGGCCCAGGAGATGGTCTTGCTGGGCTTGATGGGCGCCGAACAGCGGAAACTGGATCGCATCGATACGCTCAAGCGAGCCCTGAGCTGGAATCTCGAGGTCTTCTCCGACTTTGAGCACCAGGCTGCCGGGGCCGGCCTGCTCTGGGAGCGGGCCATGGAGCTGGCCAGCGAAGAGAACGGCTCGGGACGCGTGCTGCGACGTCTGCTCTCGTTCCTCGAGCACGAGCTGGAGCCTCTCTTGGAACGGCGCAAAGCCTACCTCGACGTCTGTCAGCTGATGAAACGGGCCGATCAGGAGGCCCGCTACCTCAAGAGCGCTGAACGGTCCAGCCCCAACCCGATCTGGGGCAAGCTTCGCCAGGCGCTGGTCGAGCGCGATGAGCGGGCCTACGAGGAAGCGCTGGAGGAGTTGGCCCGCTGGGAATCGCTGGCGCCTCTGGCTCAGCGGCGGCGGGAATTGCTCGACCTGCTCGAGCCGGTGGCGCCGGCCTGGGTGGACGCCATTCGAGAGCGCTCCAAGGTTCACGGTCGCACTCAAGTGCCAGGCAACGTGGTGGCGGCCTGGGAGCATCGCCAGGCAACCCAGTGGCTGCGCCAACTTCACGACCAACCCGGACCCGAGGTCACACTCAAGCGGCTCTTTGAGGTGCGTGAAGCGGTGCTGAGCGTCACCCGCGAGCTGGTCACCCAGCGCGCCTGGGCCATGCTCGGCATGCGAGCCGGCAAGCGAGAGCTGAGCTCACAAGACTGCGCCCCGGCCTGGGTCATCCCGCTCGACCAGGTGCTGGAGCGGTTCTCCCCCGACGAAACCCGCTTCGACCTGCTGGTGGTCGAGCATGCCGGACTTTGTGACCTGAGAGCTGTGGGCCTGTTGGCACTGGCCGAACGAGCTTTGATCCTCGGGGATCCCGAACGGCTCTGCCCCGAGCCGGCCGCCCAGCATGACGAGCTGGCCCGATTGGCGGCCCCCTACCTGGCCGAGCATCATCGTGCCCGCCCGACCTCGCTCTTGACCTGGCTCGATCAGGGCGATTCGCTGCGCTTGACCGCCTCCTTCCGGGCTCGAACCGAGCTCCTGCAACTCCTGCGCCTGCTCGAGAGCTCGGTGGCCCAGGCGCCGGGCCGCTCCCCCTCGCTCCCCACCCCTCCGTTCGGACTGCTCCGTTCGCGGCTGGAGGCCACGGATGTGGCCGCGATAGCCCTGGCCGTGCTGCGTGAGCATCCCGGACAGAGCCTGGCGGTGGCCTGCTGCCGCGTGGCTCTGGGGCGACAGGTCCGTCGCCTGCTCGAGCAAGCCCTCCCGGCTGAAACCAGACCGCTGGTTGGGTCGCCCCTGGAGCTCCAGGGTGAGGAGCGCGATCGGGTTCTGGTGGCACTGCCCGACACCGATCGCAAGCTGGTGAGCGCGGCCGACCGGCGCCGGCTGCTGGCCAGCCTGAGCCTGGCCCGGGAGCAAGTCTTGCTTTTATCTGCCGGCGATCCCGAGAATGACTATGCCCCCGGGGATCTGCGTCGGGAACTGGTGGCCGGAGCCGAGGGAATCGGGACCCTGACGCTGGGCGGCTCAGGCTGGCGCGGATTGATTGCTCAGGCCGTGCGCAGAGCCGGATATCGGATGCATCCGTTCAATGAGCGCACCGTCCTGATTCAGGGAGAGTCGGGCTGGGTCATGCTCAGCATGCTGGGCGAGTCCACCCCTCCAACCCGCGCCGAGCTGGTCACGGAGAGCTGGCTGGAGCAGTACATGGGGTGGCGGGTCATCCGCCTGAGAGCCAGCTCCTTCTGGATCGACCAGGAGAGCAGTCTCCGGGGGGTCGTCGCGCAACTCGAGGCGCTGGGCCTGTCGCCTCTGGGCGACTCGCCGGCGAGCGAGCGGGGTCTGAGCCTGCTCAAGGCCGCTCAGGAGTTACGCCGCGAGCTGCCCGGCCTGCCAGCGCCGGCCGTCCAGGCAGGCGCTGACTATGGACCGGGCGATTTCAACTGGACCTGGCAGCCGCTGGTTCGGCGCCTGCTCAACGAGCAAGTCCGGGTGGCTCCAGCCGACACCGCCGGGCACGAGCTGGAAGTCGAGCGCCAGGGTCGCCGACTGACCCTGAGCGACCGACGGGGCGAGGGGATCGACCTTGCCGTCAGCCCGAGCGGGCTGGATGACGCCCTGGAGAAGGTCCTGGCCGCCCTGGGGCCGGGCGAGCCCCCGCTGCCGCGCCCCGAGCTGGTCGCCACGACCTCCGACGAGCCCGGTCACTGGTTGATCCCGTTCGAGTCCTTTGAGGACACGGCAACGCAGCCCGAGCCGGTCGCCCCCGCTGAGAACCTCGAGGGCACGACCGCGCAACCCGAGCCTCCTGCCGAGGACGAGGGAGCGGCCGCGCCCACTGAGGACCTCGCGCAGCTCGAGCCTTCTGAGGACCGCGAGGGCCACGCCCAGGGGGCCCAGCAGCTCCAGCAGGAGGAAGCGACTTTCGGTCAGACCGAGGTTTTGGACCTGCCCGAGGAGAGCGAGTTGGTCGCTCACACCGGGCCCGAGAGCCACCTGCCCGAGCCCACTCCGGAAAACTCCGCCCCCGAGGCCGAGAAGGCCCCGGTGGATGGGAAGCGGGCCGCCACCAGCGTGGCCACCCCACCCGAGCGCAAGACGCCCCGGAGCCAGCCCTCCGGCTACTTCAGCCCTTCCTCGCGCTTCGAATTCGGGGTTGCCCACCCGGCCAGCCGGCCGGCTCGACCTGCCGGCGAGCCGCGCCGCGGGGGCGAGCGGTCTCAGCCCGCTCCCCCGCCGGCTCCCCGACCGGTGGAGCCCGAAGCCCCCCCCGCTGCCGAGCCAGCGGCCGAGAAACGGCCCCAGCCAACCCGTCCCCCGACCTCCCCTCGCCCCGACAGGATCAGCTGGACCGAGGCCACCGGCCGGGCAGCCTCTCCGGCCGCCAAGCCGCCCGCGCCCAAGAACATGCCGAGCAGAACGGGTCCACCGCGCACTTCGCTCCCGCTGCCGCGCAAGGCCGCCCCGGCCCCGCCCGCCGAGCCGGCGGCTCCGATCGGCCTGGAGGCGATTCGCGCCCTGATGTTGCAGGCTTTCGAGTTGATCCGGCCGGTGCCGGACAGGGTCGTCACCGAGCTTGTCGAGGGGGTCAGCGAGGTCGGGCTCGAGCGGGGGGGCCGCGAGCAGCGCCGAGCCCCGCGCCTGCTGTGCTGTTATGACGTGCTGGGCGAGTGCGAGGGGGAGAGCTTCCAGGCCGTCGTCAGCGAGGTGAGCTTGACCGGGGTTCGCCTCGAGCTCTCCAACCGACTCAGGCGCGAGGCCCTGGTGGTGCTGCGGCCCGATCTCTCCAGTGACCTGTCCCCGGTTCAGTGCCAGGTACGCTGGTGCCGTCGCTCGGCGGAAGGCATGGCGGCCGGTCTGGCCTTCCATGAAGAGCCCGAGCAGCTCAGCCGCTCCTGGGTTGCGGTGCTGCTGCACAGCCTCGGCTTCGGGCCCGAGCACAGCCACCAGCGCCGCAAGACGCTGCGCGTTCCCACCCCGCGACTCAAGGTCCTGGTCCGGGGCAAAGGAATGGGAACGGCCCTCGACCTGGGCGTCGGAGGCATGCTGCTCGAGACCACCGCCCGATTGAGCCTCGACGAGCGCGTGGAGCTGACCCTGGGGCCCCATGAAAGCCTCCCGGCCGTGCAGGTGCAGGCCAGGATCGCCAACCAGCGCCAGCGCAAAGTTCCCGCTTACGGTATGGCCTTCATGGACCTGACCCCCTCCACCATGAAAGCCCTGGGCGCTTACGTGCTCAGCTTCCTGGCCGCGCGCGCCAAGGGAAAGAGGCCCTGATGCGCTCGCGCATGGTGGATCTGCTCATGCTGCTGGTCGTGCTGTCTATCGGAGCCATGGTCTGGCACTTTCGCGAGCACCCGACCCACCGGCAGTTCCAGAGCGAGCGCCAGCTGGCCGACGAGGCGCTGAAGGAGAGGGACTTCCGAGCGGCCGTGTCGCACCTCCAGCACTGCGTGCGGATGGCTCGCCAGATGGGTGACCGGGAGCTCGAGCACGAGGCCCTGGACGACCTGGGCTGGAGCTACTTCGAGCTGGGCGACCTGGAGCAGGCGGCCAAGTTTCAGCAGGAAGCCGTGCTACGAGCCGAGGAGGCGCACGGCCCCGACAATCCCAAAGTGGCGCTCTACCTTGCCCGGTTGACCCGGGTAACGCCCGATCCGAAACTGGCGCGGGAGTATCTGGCCCGAGCCGAAGCGATCTATCGCAGGACGTTCCCCCCTGGACCGGATCTGGAGGCCGCTCTGGCCCCACTCGAGGAGCAGCGAAAGTCTCTGGCCCCCTGAGGATTGACCTCGGTCAACGCATTCTCTGCTGCTCCAGGGTTATGATGACAGCGTATGGAGCTCATATCCGGGGCCAGCGCCCCACTGGACGGGAACCGACTCGGGAGCGGGGAGTACCTCGAGCGCGCCGATGGTTCTCTGCTGGACGGATTCACGGGCTACGACGAGATGATCCTGGAGAACGGCCTGTTGCTGCGTCGTTACGACAACGGGTCGGTGCGACTGGAGAACCCGGCCAGCGGAGTCATCCAGGAGGAGCGCATCGATGGCAAGCTCCTGGTGTCGCTCCCCACCGGCAAGGTGGTCTTCCAGAAGTTCGTGGGCGAGCCTCTGCTGGTCTACGACACCACCGGATTGCAGCCGCCCGGGCTGGCCCGGGTCAGCACCGCCAGTCTCCCCGGTGAGCACGAGCCCCGCCACGTCTACCACTTCCAGGACCATGAAGGGGGCCACGTCATCGATCTCTGCACTCTTCGCTACTACCGCATGGGCGCCCGGGCGGCGAGTTGACTCAGATCAATTGCTAACCCTGAGAAAACTGGCAAGCTGAGTCAACCGCGTTCGAGAGGAGCAAGCCAGCCCATGCAAACCACGACTGCCCACACCCCTGTCAAAGAGATTGCCGGAGGACATCCCCGCATCTGGAGCGTGCTGGAGAGATTCGGGATCGATTACTGTTGCGCCGGGGGAAAGCAGCCCCTGGAGCAAGCCTGCAACGAGCGAGGTGTGGACGTGGAGGCCGTCCTGGCGGCCATCCAGGAGGTGATGCAGGGGCCGAACAGCGGCCCTGACCTGGCCCGTCTGGGCCTGAGCGAGCTGTCCGACTACATCGAGCGGGTCCACCACGACTACCTCAAGAGCGAGCTTCCCAGCCTCCGAGCTCGCTTGCGACGGGTCATTCAGGTGCACGCTGAGGCCCATCCCGAGGTGGTCGAGCTGGGACGTATCTTCGAGGACTTCGCCGACGAGCTCGAGAGCCACATGGCCAAAGAAGAGCACGCGCTGTTCCCGGCCATCCGCCAGATGGAGCGCGGGGAAGGACGCCTGCCCCTGGAGGGACCGGTCGAGATGATGCTGCACGAGCACCAGGCGGCCGGCCAGGCCCTGGCCCGAATGCGTGAGCTGACGGGCGAATTCACCCCGCCTGCGGATGCCTGCGCCACCTTCGAGTCGCTTTATCGGTCCCTGGCCGAGCTCGACAAGGACATGCAACGGCACGTCCACACCGAGAACGACATCTTGTTCCCGGCGGCACTGAAAGGCTGAGTGCCGTGTCCGCGACCCCGTTTTGAATCGTAGCGGGGCACGAAGAGACCGCATCCAGACGGGGCTCTCCGCGTTCTCGGCGCTGTCTGCGGTTTGATGCAAAGGGTCAGGACGGACTCAGCCGTCGTCTCCCGCGGGACGGGTGTAGATGACCCGAAAGAGCAGAATCGCCGCCTGGCAGTCGTCACAGCCAGGCGGCAACTCGCTTTGCTCGACCTTCTCGAGGCGCACCTCGAGCCCCAGGCTGCGGTAGAGGGCCGACGCCTCCTCCAGGCGCGGCGGAGCGGCCACGAACCGGCGGGTCCAACCCGAGTCGTCAGACGGCAAGACCTGAGCGCTCGCGCAGGTGGTCATCGAGCCGGCCCTGGAGGCGCAGCTTCTCCACCCGGCGCCAGCCCAGCCAGGCAGCGCCCACGGCGCCGTTGAACTGCACCAGCTCAGGCGGAGGGACGTTGATGGGGGCCTTCAGCTTCTCGGCCACCGTGCGGGTCATGCTCTCAAAGCGCAAAATGCCGCCCACCAGGGTGTATTCGGGCTCCATGTTGACCCGCTTCATCAGCTGCAGCGAGCGGTCGACCAGGGAAGAGATGGCCCCGCTCATGATGTCGGAGGGGGCCGAGCCGAGCGAGAGCTGGTTGATCACCTCCGACTCGGCGAACACGGCGCACACCCCGCTGATGGGCACCGGGTTGTGGGAGGTGGCCGCCAGCGGCCCTACCTCCTCGATGGCAAAGCCCATGGTGCGGGCGGTCTTCTCCAGGAACGCGCCCGTGCCGGCGGCACACTTGTCGTTGAGGCGAAACGAGCGCACCTTGCCCTGGTGATCGAGGCGAATGGCCTTCATGGTCTGGCCGCCCACGTCGAGCACGGTGCGCGTGCCCGGGAAGAAGAAGGCGGCCCCCCGGGCGTGGGCGGTGAGGTCGGTGACCTGGGTGTCGCGGAAGCTCACCTGGTGGCGGCCGTAGCCGGTGCTGACCACGTAGGCCACCTCAGCTGCGCTGATTCCGGCAGAGGTCAGCGCCTGACGGTAGGCCTGCTCGGCGGCCTCGGCCAGCTTGAAGCCGGTCTTGAGCAAGCTGGCTCCGACCACGCCCGAGCGGGGGCTGTAGAGCACCGCCTTGGTGTAGGTCGAGCCGAGATCGATTCCAGCGCACAGCATCACACCGTCACCCCCTGGGCTCCCAGAATGCGGTCGCGGGCATAGAGCGCCGCTCCCAGAGCCCCCATGAAGTGGGACTCGGGGCTCACGTTGACCTTCAATCCCAGCATCTGGTCGAGCACCTCCACCATGGCCTGGTTACGCGTCACCCCGCCGGTGAAGGTGACCTCGTTCTCGATACCCACGCGGCGGGCCAGGCCCACCGAACGGGTGCCGATGGAAAGGTGCACCCCCATCAAGATGTCCTCCACCTTCTTGCCCTTCTCCAGCCACGAGAGCACCTCGCTCTCGGCGAAGACGGTGCAGGTGGTCGAGATCTTGACCGGCTTTTGCCCCGCCAGGGCCACGCTGCCCAGGTCGGCCAGGGGGATCTCCAGGGCGTAGCTGGCGGCCTGCAGGAAGCGCCCGGTTCCGGCCGCGCACTTGTCGTTCATGCAAAAGTCCTGCACCTCGCCCGAAGGCAGCACCCGGATGGCCTTGGTGTCCTGTCCGCCCATATCGATGACGGTGCGGGTGGCGGGGAACATGTGCACCGCCCCCCGTGCGTGGCAGCTGATCTCGGTCACCTGGCTGTCACCGAAGGTCACCTTGTAGCGCCCGTAGCCGGTGCCCACCACGTAGGAGACATCCTGCTCGCTCAGGCCGGCCGACTGCAGCACCGCCTGGAACACCTTCTCGGCCGCCTGCACCACGGCCGCGCCGGTATCCACGATGGCGTGACCCACCATGGTTCCCTGCTCGTCGATCAGCACCGCTTTGGTCTGGGTGGAGCCGACGTCCACCCCTCCGGCGTAAGCCACCCTTACTCCTTTCCGACCGCCCGCAGACGGCGCGAGGCCAGGCCTTCGAAGAAGGCGTCGATGCGATTCTTGAGCTGGGCCTCCGAGACCACCCGGCGGTCCATCATGTCTGACTCGATGGTCAACGAGGGCAGGTCGCTGCGCTCCATCACGTCCCGGCGGATGTCCGCCAGGCCGGTGGAGACGGTGCGGCAGCTCTTGATGGGGTGAAAGACGACGCCGTCGAGCGAGAACTCGTCGGCCACCCGTAAGATCGCCTCGCTGGGGAAGAACATGCTGTCCATGGCCCGGCGCAGGCTGAGCAGCACCCCCTCGGCCAGGCTCTCCAGGGGCCGATCCAGGTCATACTGAAAGCCCGCGTCCATCCCCGCGGCGGCAAACCAGAGATAGGTGCTGCTCACGAAGCTGCCTCCCCACTCGGAGAACATCTCGTGGAAGCGGCGAAACAGCGGGTAGCAGGGCACGCCCAGGAACATCAGGCGATACTTCTCCTGGTGGGGGGTGCCCAGGCCGTGAGCGGCGCGGTACTGCATCTCCTCGAGCAGCTCTCGGAAGTAGGTCGCGCCCTGCTCGGTCCCGCGCATGGCGTTGAGCACCCCGAGGTAGACCGTGCCCTCGGTCAGGGCGTCGAAGCAGGCCGGCCGGCTGCGGTTCAGGGCGATGACCTCCTTCCAGCAGCGGCTCATCTCGTTGGTGTGGGCCAGGGTCTCTTTCAGGCGCTCAAGGGAGAGCTCGCGCCCGGTGATGCTCTGACACAGGCCGATCAGCTCCTCGATCTGACGCTGCACGTAGCGCCGGTCTCGCTCGAAGCCCGGGCTGCCGGGCGGCTCGTCGAAGCCGGCCGAGCGCGAGCCCGGCACGTCCAGGGTGAACACCGGGCAGTGGTGCATCCGCTCCCAGATCTCGGCCCACTTGATGTAAGTGTTGCAGGCGTTGGTGGCGATGGCCAGGGAGGGCTTGGGGATGCGCCCCATCGGGTGCTCTCCATCGGAAAGCTGTACCGCCACGTCGGCCTTGACGTAGCCGCAGATGTCGGGCGAGTAGCCGTAGTCTTCGGCCCGGGCCAGAAAGTCGTGGGCCACCCGGCGCACGGCCGTCTGCAGGGAATTGATCTCGGGAAAGACCGGGAGGAGGTCAAAAGCCCGCAAGACCTCGCCCAGGCTTCCCATCACGAAGACATAGGCCGTCTGGCGGCCCGACTCGGAGGCCTGGCTCAGCTCCTGGAACCAGTCGCGAAACAGGGCTCCTCCCCGACTCGCCCCACGACCGACGATGGTTTCTATCACAGTCTCTCCCTTCAATCGAACAACAGGTTCTCAACGAACGTCTCGAGCTGGATCTGCACCTGGTCGAAGCTGGTCATGCGCTCCTCGAACTCGCTCACGAAGTAGGCCACGCCCTCCTCGTCGAGGGCTTTGGAGTAGGCCACCTGCTCGTCCAGACCCGGCTCGCACATCTTGGCGGCGGCCAGGATGGCCGCCTCGGCCCCGCACCCGCGCAGCCTCTTGAGCAGCATGGCCTCCTTGGGCCTGAGGGCGTCTCGCTGCACGGGGCTGTAGCTCGACTGCTCGATGTAGGCGCGGGCCAGGTTGTGCCACGGATCCCCCTCCAGGGGCACCGGGCCGAGAATAAAGCGCAGGCCGATCAAGAGGTCGTCATCCACCACGTAGCATGAGCGAGCCACGGCCCTCAGCATGTCGAGCGGGGGCTGCTCGCAGAAGCCCCCCTCCCAGACCACGCGCACCTTGTCGGTCTTGCGGGCCGGGCGCTCCCTGATCAACTCCAGGGTCGACTCCAGGAAGCGGTTGTATTCCGGCCGCCCGATGAGACCGGCCAGGGCCACCAGCACGTAAGCTTCGTCCACCGGCACGAGCCAGGGGCTCTCGCGCTTGAGACGGTACAGCTCCTCTAACAGCTCGCGACCGCGATTGTAGACGGCGATGCTCTCTCTCAGGGCCTCCTGGCTGACCCCGCCCAGGTCCTCGGCCAGGCGCAGGTACTCCTCGCGCAGGTACTCGGGGGCGGCCGCCGAGCGGGCGTTCTGGGGAAGGTAGAGCACCTGGCAGGGGTAGCTCACGTTGCGCCCCCAGATGGCCGCCAGGTTGCGGGCCGCGTCACAGATCGGGTGAGAGACGAAGAAGTCGAGCGGCAGCTTGCTCGAGAGCGCGGCCTCGAGCGAGCTCTTGAGGATGGAGCAAAGATACGACCCGAAGTGCGATTCGGCCCGGCGGGTCTCGAGCTGCGCCCCCCGGACCTTGACCGGCAAAAGCCCGGCGGCGTGGGCGATCTCTTCGGGGAAGTAGACCTGGAAGTGCCCCAGCACCTTTCCGCCCTGCTCTTTCCAGCGGTTGACGGTGGGGAACTCGGTGTCCTCGACGAGCTCGCGGCAGAGCTCGAGGCGCTCCTCGAGGCTGGTGGCCTTCCAGTCGGGCAAGAGCTCTTTCATGGCACCACGATCCCTCTCACCAGCTCGCCCTTGCGCAGCGCATCCAGACCCCGCGAGATGTCCTGCAGGGGGAAACGGTGGCTGACCATCGGGGCCAGCCGGATCACCCCGCTTCTCACCAGCTCGATCACCCGCGGGTAATCGACCGGACGGCACCCGAGCGAGCCCAGCACGTCCAGCTCGCGGAACATGATCCGGCCGGGCGAGAGCTCCACGTCGTGCGAGCAGTAGCCCACCACCACCACCCGACCGCCTCCGGCTACCAGCGACAGGGCCTGCTGCAGGGTGGGTCCGTGGCCGATGGCCTCGAAGACGACCTCCGGTGCGCCCCCCAGGGCTTTGCGGACGGCCTTGCCCAGGTTCCCCTCGCGGCCGTTCAGGGCCGCCTCAGCGCCCAGCTGGCGGGCCAGCTCGAGCTTGGAGTCCACCAGGTCGATAGCCAGCACCCGGCCGCCGGCGGCCCGGGCGAACTGCACCAGGCCCAGGCCCACCCCGCCGCAACCGATGACCACCACGCGCTCGCCCGGAGCCACCCTGGCCCGACGCACCACGGCATGGTAGGGCGTGGTCAGGGCGTCCGCGATGATGGCCCCTTCCTCGAGCGGGATCTCCTCGGGCAGCTTGAGCAGGTGCCGTGCGTTCACCGCGATCCACTCGGCGAAGCCCCCGTCGATGTGGTTGCCGAGCATGGCCATCGAGTTGCAGATATTCTCGCGCCCCAGCCGGCACATCTCGCACGTTCCGCAGGGCAGCACCGCCGGGATCAGCACACGATCCCCCGCAGCCACCCCCTCGACGGCCGCGCCCACCTGCTCCACCCGTCCCGAGCACTCGTGGCCCAGGATGATGGGCGGCTTGCGAGCCGTGGCCACCCCGTGGTCGAGATAGTGCAGGTCGGTGTGGCACAGGCCGCAGGCGGCCACTCGGATGAGCGCTTCGTGCGGGGCGGGTACCGGGCGGGGCACCTCCTCCAGCGACAGGCCCCGGTCCGAGCGGTAGACAGCGGCTCGCATCATGGTCTCGATGGCGATGGACAAAAGAGCATCCCCCTTGATGGTCTGGACAGGCCCATTATGCACCCGCCGGGCCCGAGGGGGATTTGATCCAGATCAAGTCAAGTCGTCCCCGAGTGCGGCTATACTGACAGGCGCAATCACCTGCCAGGGAGGCCGCCATGCCCACAACCCAGAGCCCCAGCTTTTTCGCCCCCGCCGACCCCCAGACGTTCGCCTTCGAGGAGATCCTTTACGAGAAACGGGACTGGGTGGCCCGGGTCAGCATCAACCGCCCCCACGTCTACAACGCCTACTCCACCCGCACCCTGCGCGAGATGAGCCAGGCCTTCGTGGACGCTTCCTGGGACGACTCGGTGGCCGTGCTGGTGCTGACCGGGGTGGGCGACAAGGCCTTCTGCACCGGCGGCGACGTGGCCGAGTACTACGAGAACTACACCAAACGCCCTCACGATTACTGGAAATGGATGGGCGAGTTCCAGCAGTGCCTCGACCTGTTGCGCAACCTGGGAAAGCCCGTAATCGCCCGGCTCAACGGCGTGGTGGCCGGCGGGGGCAACGAGTTCAACATGGCCTGCGATCTGGCCGTGGCAGCCGAGCACTGCACCATCCTGCAGGTCGGCCCCAAGGTGGGGAGCGTGCCCTGCGGCGGCGCCACCCAGTGGCTGCCCATCACGATCGGCGATCGCCGGGCCCGCGAGATGCTCTTCTTGTGCGAGAAGATCACCGCCAAACAGGCGCTGGAGTGGGGCCTGGTCAACCGGGTCGTGCCGGCTGCCGAGCTCGACAGCTGCGTCGACGAGCTGGCCTCCAAGCTGGTGGAGCGCTTCCCCGAGTGCATCCGCTACACCAAGCAGGCGGTCAACTTCTGGAAGGACCTCTCCTGGCACACCACCATCGGCCACGGACGCGACTGGCTGGCGCTGCACTACACCTCGCGCGAGCCCTACGAGGGCATGCAGGCCTTTGTGGAAAAGCGCCCCAGCCGCATCCGGGAGATGCGCGAGGAGGCCGCCCGGGGCGGCTCGCCCGAGTTTTTGTGGGGCCCCTGGGTGAACAGCTGCTCGGGCTGCGGAGCCCGTGGATTGCCCGCCGAGCACAAGTTCTGCGGCGTCTGCGGCCAGCCGGTCGAGCCGTGATCCTGGAGGGCAAGCGGGCCCTCGTCACAGGCGGTGCCGGCGGCATCGGGGCGGCCGTGGTGCGAGTGCTGACCCGAGAGGGGGCCCGGGTGGCGGTGGTGGATCGGGCCCATGCGCCCGAGGCCGAGCTCTCCATCGTGGCCGACGTGCGCGAGCCGGCCGAGCCGGTGGTGGAGCAGGTGGTGGCAACGCTGGGCGGGCTCGACCTGCTGGTTCTGAACGCGGGCATCAACCGCGACGGGGTGCTGTGGAAGCTGAGCGAGGCCGACCTGGATGAGGTGCTGGAGGTCAACTTCAAGCACTGCTTCCGCTACCTGGCCGCGGCCGCCGGGCCCATGCGCACCCAGCGCTCGGGCAAGGTGGTGGTGGTGGGCTCGATCAACGGCCTGCGCGGGCGGTTCGGACAGGCCAACTACTCGGCCTCCAAGGCCGCCTGCATGGCCCTGGCCCGCACCGCGGCCCGCGAGCTGGGGCCCCACAACATCAACGTGAACGCCGTGGCCCCCGGGCTGATCAAGGGCGTGATGGCCGAGAAGATGCCCCCCGCGGCCCTGGAGCGCTCGCTGGGCGAGACCGCCCTGGGTCGGCTGGGAGAACCCGAGGAGGTGGCCGAAGTGGTCGCCTTCCTGCTCAGCGAGCGGGCCCGGCACGTGACCGGCGCGGTGCTGGTGGTGGACGGGGGGCAGATGGCCTGAGGCCTTGAAGGAGGATCCATGATCACCACGCGCATCGAAGGAACCGTCGGCCATCTCGTGCTCGACCATCCGCCCCTGAACATTCTCACCATCGCCATGCTCGACGAGCTCGACGCCCGCCTGGCCGAGCTGGAGAAAGAGCCCCTGCGGGCCCTGGTGCTCGAGACGCCCCACCGGGCCTTCTCGGCCGGAGCCGACGTGGGCGAGCACATGCCCGAGCAGGCCGAGGCCATGCTCCGGGCCATGGGGCGCACGCTCGCGCGGCTACTGCGCTTTCCCGCTCCCACCCTGGCCGTGGTCAACGGCGCATGCATGGGCGGGGGCCTCGAGTTGATGCTGGTGTGCGACCTGGTGGTGGCGGCCGAGAACGCCCGCTTCGCCCTGCCCGAGATCCGTCTGGGCGTGTTCCCCCCGCTGGGGATCGCCCTCTTGCCCCGCCTGATCCCCCCGCGGGTGGCCTGGGAGCTGATCTTCACCGGCGCCACCCTGGACGCCGCCCGGGCCCGCGAGCTGGGCCTGGTCAACCGGGTGGCCCCGCCCGAGCAGCTCGACGAGGCAGCTCGCGAGCTGACCGCCTCGCTGGCCTCGCTGAGCGGCTCGGCCCTGCGCCAGGCCAAGAAGGCCCTGCACCTGGGCCAGGACGCCCTCGAGTCGCTGCAGGCCATCGAAGAGCTCTACCTCAAGGAGCTGATGGCCCACGGCGACGCCGTCGAGGGGCTGCGCTCGTTCCTGGAGAAACGGCAGCCGGTCTGGAGCTCTTGAGCCCGGTAGCCGGCCTTCGTGGGGTAGCGCGCTCGTTCCGGCAAAGCTGGAACCTGACTCCGTAGAGCACGGCTCCTCTTCCCTGGATCGGCTCCGCCTCCGATCACGACGAACGCGCGTTCCAGGCTCCTGGCCGGGGACGGATCATGATCCGCTTGCGAGCCCGATCACGACGAACA
>BTUM01000042.1:0-70226 GCA_045863235.1 Candidatus Xenobia bacterium
AAACTCCGGCCTCACACCCCCTGGGGTGGGGGTGGGACCCCCCCCAACCACAATATATTGTCGGCGGCCGAAATTCTTGCACAACTTTTTGGGCGTAGCGCTCCGGAAAAACCGTGTCAAGGGGGGTTTTCCGGCTGCGCTCCTCGAGGTCCAGCCGCAAACCTCCAGCCCAAGCTGGCAGCGTCTGGCTAGGGGATCTCGACGCGGAGGATGCGGTCGCCTTCCTGCAACAGGTCCACGATCTCCATCCCGTCCACCACCTCGCCGAAGACCGTGTAGCGGCCGTCGAGATGGGGCTGAGGGGAGTGGCAGATGAAGAACTGGCTTCCCCCCGTGTCCTTGCCCGCCAGGGCCATCCCCACCGTGCCGCGCCGATAGGGCACCGGGTTGATCTCGCAGCGAATCGAGTAGCCTGGACCCCCCCAGCCGTCGCCCCGCGGACAACCACCCTGGGTGACGAAGTCGGGCACGACCCGGTGGAAGGTCAGCCCGTCGTAGTATCCTTTGCGGGCCAGCGTCACGAAGTTGCGCACCGTGCCGGGAGCCTCGTCGCCGAGCAGACGCAGGTGCACGGGGCCCCGCTGGGTGTGCAGGATGGCCGAATCGGTCTCCTCGCTGATCGGGAGGCGTGACTCCACCGGCGTGGGGCCCGAGCCGGGCAAATCCTCGCCTGGGCTCTCCTTCTTCCCCAGCATGGCCAGCGACTTGCGGGCCGCGCGGGCGAGATTGCGGTCAGGGCCGGCCGCCACTTCCTCCAGGAGGGGCAGGGCCTCCCGGTTGCCCAGCGGCCCCAGGGCCTCCAGGATCGCCTGCTGGGTCTCGCTCTCGTCTATTTTCTCGAAGCGGGCGTACGCTTCCAGAAGGGGGGGAGCCCAACTGGGGTCTTTCCACTCGGCCACCACCCCCGCCGCCGTGGCGCTCAGGGCCGCGTCGTCCCGGGTCAGCACGGCCCGCACGCGCTCGCTGGCGGCCTCGCCGGGGAGCTTCTTGAGGCCTTCCAGGGCCGCTTCCGTCACCTGGGTCTGAGGGTCCGAGGCCAGGCGCAGCAATTCCTCGGCGCTGCCCGGCAAGAGCTGGGCCAGGGCCCTGGCGGCCCCGCGCCGCACGCGCCAGCGGGGGCTGCGGGCGGCGCGGGCCAGAGCCGCCCCACCCGACTCGCGGGCCACCAGCCCGAAGGCCTCGATGGCGGCCTCGGCCACGTCAGCCTCCGGGTCGTCCACCAGGCGGTTCAGCTCGGGCGCCAGGCTGAGGGCGGGAGGCCCCCCCTTGCCAACGGCCTGGGCGATTCCCCGGCGTACGCTCGGTTGGTCGTCGTTCAAGAGAGGCTTCAGCGCCTGCCAGGCCTGCAGCCGGGCCAGGCCCCGGCCGGCTCCCAGGCGCACGATCCAATCGCGCGAGGTGATAGCTCGCAGAAGCGCCGCTCGAGTCTCCGCGGTGGCGCAGGTGGAGAGAAAGCGGGCCGCGCTGCGAGCCACCTCGGGATCGGGGCTCTCGAGCAGCGAGGCGGCTCGTCCGGCGCTGAACTGGTCTTCCACGCGATACAGCGTGTAGAGCGCGGCCGTCTGGACGGCCAGGTCGGGATGGGCCAGCAGCTCGCGCAGACGGCCCACGATGGGCTCGGGCAGGGCCGGTAGCTCGGGCTCCCAGCGCTGGCGGCGCATGACGTAGCGTCCCGCAGCCAGGGCGGCCTCGGCCAGCACCTCGCTCTCATCAGACTCCAGCCAGTCGTCCAGACGTGTCAGGGTCTGCTCGTCGCCGGCCTTGGCGGCGGCTTCGATGAGGCGCCGGCGAAGGGCCAGATCGAGCTCGCCCTTGAGAGCTGCCAGAATCGCCTTCTCGCTGGCCCGGCCGGGCAACTGACCCAGCGCAAAGGCGGCCTCGAGCTGCACCTCGGCATAGTCGTCGCTGAGCAGGGCGGCCACGTCGGCCACGGCCGCGGGGTCTTGCAGCCGGCCGGCGGCCCGCAGGGCGCGGGCGCGTACCTCAGGGTCAGGATGCTTGAGGTAGGCCTGCAATTCACTGCCGTAGGGCTGCCGGCTGGCTTCCAGGGCGGCGATCCGTTCCTCGATCAGGGGCTCGGCCAGGGCCAGTCGGAAGGTCATCAGCAGAATGAGGAGGATGGCGAGCACGGCGTTTCCATGTTGAACACCGAAGGGCAGCACCCTTCAGGGCCTGGAGGTCAATCGTTCGCCCAGCCAGGCGCCCGCCATGGTGACCGGAAAAGCGCTCCAGACCGTAACCGGGCTACCCGCCAGCCACAATCCGCCCAGGGCCAGCAAAGCGCCCAGGGCCGGCTCGAGAATGCGCCGGCCGGGGCTGACCACGCCCACCACCAGGCCGGCCATGAAGCAGCCTGTCAGTCTCAGACCCTGCTCCATCAGCCAGCGATTGAGGCCGGTCCAGGATTGCAGCTCGAGGTAGTTGCCCACCAGAGCGCCCACCAGCAGCTGGTAGCCGAGCACGATCAGGGCGCTGACGGCGGTCCACCAGAGAAATCCCATCCCTATCCCCTTCTCGCTCGATCGGAGGAGGCCTGTCCGACTTTCGTCGGTAGGAATGATTCCAACCGACAGGTAAACCCTCTGGGATGCACCGGGCAGCTCTGCGGCAGGCGCTGGAAGACTACCGTGCGACCTGGGCCAGCGGCCGTCCCGTGAATGGGCATGACCTGGCCCGCGAGCGCATGGCCGCCGCGCGCTTCTTGGAGTTTCTCGAGAGCACTCCCGACTGTTTCGAGCGCTCGCATCCGGTGGGTCATCTCACCGGCTCGGCCCTGGTTTACTGTCCGGCTACCCGACGCGTGCTGCTCACGCTGCACCGCAAGCTGGACAAGTGGCTGCAACTCGGGGGCCACGCCGATGGCTGCCCGCGGCTCGATCAGGTGGCCCTGCAAGAGGTCGGCGAGGAGTCGGGCCTGAGTGAGTTCGGTTTCTGGGACTATGAAGCGGACCTGGCCGTGGCTACCCGTCCCCTGCCTTTCGACCTGGACGTGCACCTCATTCCCGGCGAGCTTCCCCACCTGCACTACGACGTTCGCTACCTGGTGCGCGCGGATTCCGCTCAGCCCCTGAAAGTCTCGCCCGAGTCCAAGGACCTGGGCTGGTTCAGCTTCGAGCAGGCCCGAAAGCTCTGTCCCGAGGAGAGCATGCAACGCCAGTTCGCCAAACTCGAGGCCCTGGCATGAGCAAGCGCCCTCACTGGGCCACGGAGATTCTGGGCGCGGATCTGCGCTCGCTGGCGGTTCTGCGCATCTGGCTGGGCTTCATGCTCTTCTGGGACCTGGTCTTGCGCTCGCGCGATCTGGTTGCCTTCTATACCGACTACGGGGTCTTGCCTCGCCAGGCCCTGCTCGACCTTGGTTGGAACCCGGCCTACGTCAGCATCCACATGATGAGCGGACACTGGTTCGTCATGCTGTTGCTCTTCGTCCTGGGGGCGGTGGCCTCGCTGGCCATGATGGTGGGCTGGCAGACGCGCTGGAGCACCCTGGTGGCGTGGTTTTTCCTGATCTCCCTGCAAAATCGCAACCCGCTGGTGCTCAACGGTGGGGACATCCTGATCCGGGTGATCCTGTTCTGGGGCCTCTTCCTGCCCTGGGGAGCGCGCTGGTCGCTGGACGCGCGAGCCAACCCCCAGTGGAGGGAGCTGCCCAATCATCTCTACTCGGCCGCCACTGTGGCCTACCTGGCCCAGATCTGCGTGGTCTACCTGTTTGCTGCCATCCTCAAGACCGGCCCTCACTGGCACCAGGATGGCACGGCGGTCTATTACGCGCTCAGCCTGGATCAGTTCACCAGCTGGGTGGGGCGATTTGTGTATCAGTTCCCGGAATTGTGCAAGCTCCTCACCCACGCCACCTGGTGGTTCGAGGCCCTGGCGCCGCTCATGCTGGTCTTCCCTTTCTGGAACGGGCCCATCCGCACGCTGGGAGTGTTTGGGATATCGATGATGCATTTTGGCTTCGGGGCCTGCATGCACATTGGAGTCTTCAGTCCCATCGGCATGGGGATGGTCCTGGGCCTTCTGCCGGCCTGGTTCTGGGAACGGCTGGGCGAGCGCCGCTGGTTCGACCTGCAGGGTCTGGCCGACCGGCTGCCACCCTCCCCTCTGCGCAGCGAGCTCCCTCCGAACTACCGGTTAGGCCTGGTGGTGAGCGCGCTCGTGACCCTGCTGACCTTCTACATGATCTTGTGGAACATCGGCACCACGAGGGGAAAATACCGCGTTCCCGCAAGGCTCGAGTGGCTCGGGATCGCCGTCAAGCTCGACCAGATGTGGAACATGTTTGCCCCCTACCCACTGATCGAGGACGGCTGGTACGTGGTGGACGCCAATCTGCGCAACGGCACCAAGGTGGACCTGTTGACCGGCCGCCCGGTCACCTTCGAGAAGCCCGAATGGGTCTCGGCCACCTACAAGAACGAGCGCTGGCGCAAGTATATGATGAACCTCTGGATGCGCGACTACTCGGCCTATCGACTCTATTTCGGACGTTTCTTGTGTCGCAGTTGGAACGACAAGCACCCGGACACCGAGGATGTGACCACCTTCGAGCTGAGCTACATGCTCGAGAAGACTCTCCCCGACTACCAGAAGCCGGAGGTCGAGAAGGTGGTCATCTGGTCCCACGACTGCTTCAAGAGAGACTGAACGAGCGCAACTCCTGACAGAGGGCCTCGAGCTCGCTCTCGAGCTCGGGCAAAATGGCCGCAACCACGGCCGCGTCCCGGGCCCGGCCGGCCTGCTCCAGGCGGGCAGCCAGCTCAGAGCCCTGGCTGGCTGAGAGGGTCAAGAGCGAGCCCTTCAGGCTGTGGGCGGCCCCGGCCACCCGGTCCAGGGCCGTGTCCTGACAGGCAGCCCGCAGCTGAGACAGCTGCTCGGGCAGCGTCTGAAGAAAGATCTCCACCATCTCGCCGAGCAGCTCTCGGTCCTGCTCGATGTTCTCGAGCACCTCATCAGGTTGAAAGTGCGTGGCCACAACATGCGCCTTCGCCAGCGAGGGAGGGACGCTCCTGGTTGGGTGAGAAACCCGACTTGTGGTCCCCCAGGAAGTCGAGGCGGCGACAAATCCGCTGGCCTCCTCCGTGGTCGAGTTCTGCAACCAGAATCCACGAGGCTACATCCTGCTCGAAGGCGACCGTGGGGTCGGCAAGTCCTTGCTGCTCGACGGGCTGAATGCTTTCATCCGCGAGCTCGACCTGGTTCTGCTGCGCTGTCCGGCCAGAGCGTTTGCGGCCCTGGACTGCCACACCCAGGTCGAGCACCTGAACGAATGGCTGCGCTCTCGAGTGCCGGATGAATTTCAGGTGCTTGAGCTCTCGGTTCTTCGCGACCTGAGCTGGCGTCATCCGGGGCCGGCCGAGCGGCTGATCGCCTATCTGGGAGCTCTCTCCCTGCTCAACCAGGTCGGTTTGATCTTGTGCCTCGAGAACCTGGACGAGCTGAGCGAGGTGCAAGCCCGGACCTGGACACTGGGGGGCGAGCTCCCTCACGGGGTCTACCAGCTTCTGAGCTATGCCCGGAGCCAGCTAGCCCAGCCTCTGGTGGGCCAGCTGGAGGCCCTGGCCCGGGAGGGTCTGCGCCTGCAGCTTCAATCCGGCAGCCCGGCCCTGGAGACTTACTGCCAGCACTGGCTGAGCCGCCACTGCCCCGAGTCGTTGCACTCTCCGCTGACCAGGCGAGCCGGTGGGCAACCCGGGGCCCTGGTCTATCTCGCGGCCGCCGCCGAGTTCTTTGGCGGGGTGGAGCAGTTGCCCGCCTGCGATCAGGCCCGCGAGGACTGGTTTTTCGCTCCCTACCTGAATCGCATCTCCGAGCTGCACCGCCCGCTCCACCTGCTGGCGGCGTGCCATCATCCGATCGAGTTGGCCGAGTTGAGCCTGCTTGAGGTGGACCGGGCCAGCGTAGACCGTCTGATCGCCAGCTGTCCGCCGCTCTATTCTGCGGAGGACGCGGCAGTGACCCTGGCAGACGAGGGCTTCCGCCAGTTCCTGCGTCGCCAGCCGTCCTACCCCTCGGCCTGCCGCGAGCTTTGTGAGCACCTGGTCCGCCAGCTGGCCGATCGGGCCGGCGACGCCACCGTGTCCGACTTTGTTCGACTCTATAGCACGGCGCTGGACAGCAAAGAGCGCGCCCTGCTCGACCAGGTGGCCCGCCTCAGACCCCTGAACGACAAGCGTCTGGCTCTCTTTGCCAGGCTCGAGCTGCAGGGGCGCTTTCATCAGAAGGTGGAGGTGCTCTGCTGGTGGCGCGCCTGCCTGGCCCGTGCGGCCGAGCAGGGCGACATCTCGGTGCGCGACGAGCTGGCCTGGGCCCACAGCAGTCGGGGGTTGACCTACCTTTCCCTCGGTCTGGCCGAGCGCGGCTTGCAGGACATCGATGAGGCGGTGCGCTGGTTCGAGCTGCTGGTCCAGCGAGAAGGCCAGAGCCACCTGGCCAATGGCCTGGCAGGGGCCTTGAATCGCCGCAGTGAGGCTTTGCGCCAGCTCAGTCGCGCGGCCGAGGCCATGGAGGAAGCCAATCGAGCCATTGACCTTTATGCTCGGGTCAGCGACCGGGATGTGGGCGCGGTGCTGGCGCTGGCCCATCAGAACCGCGCCCTCATCCATCGCTCTCAGGGTATGCTGGCAGAGGCTGAGAAGGACATTGCCAGGGCCACCGAGCTCTTCACTCCCAGGGCCCACCTTCCCCGTTTGCGCCGCGAGCTGGCCACGGCCTGGCATACGCGGGCCAGCTTGCAGCTCGCCCGCCAGGACTGCCAGGCGGCGGTGGAGAGCTCGACCCGGGGCATCACGCTGCTGCTCGAGCTGGTTCACGAGCACCAGATGGAGGTCGTCAACGAGCTGGCGGGCGCTTATAACAACCGGGGGGCGGCCCACTACCGCCTGAGCCAGTTCGAGGACGCGATGGTGGACTACACCGAGTCCATCAAGCTGCGCAGCGAGCTGGTCTCGCGCGGCCGGCTCGAGTTGCGCAACGACCTGGCCTCCACCTGCGTCAATCGGGCCCTGGTCAGTCAAGCAATCATGAAGCTGACCGACGCCCTGGCCGACTTCGAGCGGGCCATCTCGATTCGCACCCAGCTCGTGGAGGGCGAGAATCGCCTCGACCTGGCCGGGGAGCTGGCTCAGACCCACATCTATCGAGGTCAGGCTCTCCGCTCGCAGAACCGCATGCTGGAGGCTCAGGAGGACTACCAGAGAGCCATCGACGTCTATACTTCGCAGTCGGGAGAGCCCCGCTCGCGCGAGCTCTCCCAGGCCTACAGCGGGCTGGCCCTGGTGCAGCTTGACCAGGAACAGTTCGAGCAGGCCCTCGAGAGCTGCAATCGGGCCCTGGAGATGCTGGCCGATCCGAAAGTGTTTGCTGACCGGGCGGTGGCTCTGAACAACCGGGGGGAAGCCTATCGCCACCTCAAGCAATACGGCGAGGCCAGGCGCGACTTCGAAGAAGCCCTGGGCATCTACCATGAGATGGTGCAGAGCGCGCCTCAGCAGCCGATGCGTGAGCTGGCCATCACCCGTCAGAATCTGGCCCGGGTCAAACTGGCTCAGGGCGAGCTGGCGGGAGCGGTAGAGGACAGCACCCGAGCGCTCGAGATCGTGCTGATCTTGCTGGAAGAGCAGGGGCGGGCCGAGGTGCTTCCCCACCTCGTGGCAGGTTACAACACCCGCGGCATGGCCAGGATCCGGCTGGAGCAGCTCGAGCTCGGCCTGAAAGACCTGGGCCGGGCCATCGACCTCTACAAGTTCCTCATCGAGGACCGCGAGCAGTCCATCTTTCTCGACGATCTGGGCGAGGTCTATCACGAGCGCGGTCAGGCTCTGCTGAAACTGGGTCGCTCCTCCTACGACTCCCCCGACCGTCTCTACTTTCCCAAGCAGGCTCTGGATGACTACAACCGCGCCCTGCAATGCTTCGAGATGGCTCCCGCCAGCGAGGAGGTGCGGGCTGCCTCGGCCCGCACCCGGGTGGCCCGCAGCCGGCTGCAGGAGGATCTGGGCGACTTCTCGGCCGCCTTGCTGGATGCCAGCCAGGCCATCGACTACTACCAGGGTCGCGGGCCCTCGCAGATGTCTGAGTTTCTGGGCGCGCTCACGCGTCGGGCCGAGATCTATCTGCGAGCCGGCCAGTATGAGCTGGCTCTGCACGATTACCTGCGCATCTGCGATGCATGCCGCGACAGTCACGACCTGCGCTGCGAACTGGCCGAGGCTACCAATAACGTGGCCTGGACGCGAACCTGCCTGGGTCAGTACCAGGAGGCCTTCGAGGACTACAAGAAGGCTCTGGCTCTCTACCGGCAGCTGGTGCTGCAGGAGAAGCGGCTGGACGTAGGCCGGAACCTGGCCTGGACCTACAACAACCGGGCCGCCACCCACAACATCGCGGGCAATCCGAAAGCGGCTCTGGAAGACTACTCTCACGCAGTGGACATCTACACGTTCCTGGTCGAGGAGGGTGGCCAGCCCGAGCTGCGCGCGCGGCTGGCCACGACCCTCAACAATCGGGGTCTGCTCTACCAGGGAATGGCGGTCATGGACCAGGCCGTGCGCGACTTCACCCGGGCTCTGGACGTTCGAGCCGCGGCCGCCCGCACCCAGCCGAGCCCCGAGATGCTGGTCGAGCTGGCCAGCGCCTACTCCACCCGGGGCCTGACCTATCACAAGGACGGCAAGACCGCTTATGCCCTGGCCGACTATCGGGCCGCAGCCGAGATTCTGACGGACCTGGTCGAGAAGCATCGCCGCCTCGATCTGGGCAATGAGCTGGCTCGCTGCCTGCTGGCGCAGGGTGTCCTGGGACCTGATCCCACCCAGGATCCCGAGGCGCGCAAAGCGCTCTCGAAAGCCATCCAGGTGGTGACCAGCACGCTCAAGGCGGGCTTCACGGTCACCACCAGCTTCCCGCTCCACTTCGTGAAGGTGGTCTCCAAGATCGCCGAGACCGAGGCCTACCTGCTCGGGGGCCTGCCCGAAGGCGTGCTCAACTTGAGCGAGGCCTTGCTCCAGAGCAAAGTGCCTTCGGCCGACCCGCTGGCCTACGGCGAGCTGCTGCTGGGCCTTTCGAGCCGACTTGCGGCCGACAAGAGCTCCAAGAGCCGGATTCCTCTGGCCATCCTGGCCGCCTGCTTCCTGCGGCTGGGAGTGGAGAAGAGTCAGCAGGGCTCACTGGCCAAACTGATCCACGCCCTCCTGGAGCTGGGGCAGGGGCTGGCCTCGGGGGCAGCCCTGCCGGAGCTGGGGCTGGGTCGCGTGGGGGCATGTTTTGGCGCGGTGGGCGAGGCCCTCAAGACCACCTTGCTTTCGGCCGATGCCCGCCGAGAGCTCGAGCAGGTCTCTCGCTCCTGGCAAGAGCTGCCCCCCTCGTTGCTGGCACAAACCGAGGTGTCGCGCACGACACTGCAGGGGCTGGTCCAGTCGATTTGAACGAACCTTCCGGGCTTGAAGGTCCTTCGCCCTGCTTACCGGGCTGGGAGCGTTACCGAGCCGGAAACGTTACCGGGCTGAGCAGGCGGTATACCGCCCGGTGGGAACGGTAACGCCGGCAGCGCGGTAAATTCGTCTGCTTACCGGGCTGAGCCGGTGGGGTAACGCCGGCACAAGTCTGTCGGCGCAGACTCCAGCAAGCTTTACCCCGCGCCGCGCTTCCTGACCATCGCGCCGCCCACCAGCACGGCCGTGCGCGTCTCCTGCAGACCGGAGGCGGCCGGGTCGAGCGGGGGGAGCTTGGGAGCTACCGGCAGATCCACCCGGGCCAGCCCGAAGGCGCCCGGAGCCAGGACCACCCGGTTGTCGCGGACCCCGGCCGAGTGGAAGTAGTCAGGCGGTCGGAAGATCTCCGAGCATTTGTATTCGGCTCGCTTGATGCCATCCAGGGAGTAGACCTGGAAGATGCCCACGCTGGGCATCACGCAGAGAAAGTCCCCGGCGCGCTCGAGCACGGGGACCGAGCCGTTGATCTGGCCCCACTCGCGGCCGGTGTCGATGGGCTCGAGCTGGGTCCCCTGCTTGTCGAAGCGGAGAATCTTGCCCCCCTCGGTCAGGATCGAGCGCTGGCCATCCTCGAGCTCCACCCAGTTGCTGCAGCTCCAGTAGCCTTCCGCCTTGCCGATAGGGTGGGTGAAGTTGGGCTCACCCGTGGCAACATCCAGTCCTACGAGTTTCTTGTGCACGCCGTTGACGTAAAGCGTCCCGCCGTCCGCAGAGAGCTGCAGGCCATTGTGGTTGCCGGGATTCTTGAAAGTCTGCTGCCAGCTTAGCTCGCCCTCGGGAGTAAAGGCCCGCACGGTCTGGTCGCTGGAACGGGTAAAGAAGGCGCCGTCGGCACCGGGAAGCAACTCGAGCATTCTCACGCCTTCGTCCACCTTGCACTCCATGGTTTGCAGAACCTCGCCAGCGGGTGAAAGGCGCAGCACTTTCTGATCGGCTCCCACCAGGTAGTTACCGTTCGGCTCGGCGGCGATGCAACCGGTCTTGGCGCCCGTTTCAATCGCAAACTGTGTCTGGCCGTCCTTGCAGGCGACCGCAGCTCCGTCCTGGCTCAGGTAGAAGAGGGTGCCGTCGGGGCGTTGCTTGACCCCCCGCACGCCCGGATCTACCGCTAAGGTGATGGGTTCGAGGGGGTTTCCGTCAGGGCTTTGACGATGCACCTTGCTCCCCTCGCACAGATAGGCCACGCCCTGCTCGTCCAACCAGGGCCTTCCGCGAGGATTGGTGTGAGGGGACGGGAAGGCCCGCGGCTCCTGAGGAACCGGCGGAGGCGCGGTCAAGACCCGGGCCATCGCTCGCATGTCCGGCATGGGAGCTTCCTCGGACGCGGGCGTAAAACGGTCTCCCGAGGCGGACACCGTGGGGCCGCGGAAGGGGAGCCCGGCAGAGGCGATGCAGAACGACTCGATTCTCATTTCCCTGAGGGTAGTCGCCGGGCCTTACCAATCCCTGAACATTGCTCGGGCTGGACCTGGTTGAAAATCCCGCCTTGGTGAGCGAAAGACTCAGGCTCGTTTCTTCCGCCGAACCTTCACGCCGCCCACGGTAAGCCACTCGCCCTTCTCTTCCACAGCGCTCCCCTCGGGCTTTAGACCCGAGCGCAGCCTGTCCACCTCCAGGGCCTGGTCGAGGTGCTCCTTGATCCACTGAGCCTTCTCGAGGCGGGGCCCGATGAACGGCATGGCCACCGCCCCCACGCCGGCCGTGGCGGCGGCCACCAGTCCGATGCCGGCAAAAGCGTTGGACATCGAATTGCCCGCGTAGATAAAGGCTGCCTCCAGAGCCACTCCGGCCAGCAAGCCCAGCCCCTGTCCGAGATCCGGGTGGCCGCAGGTCTCCCCAATGGCGCCCCCCAGTCCCGTCACGACCACGATGGGACCGAACACCCCCAGAGGGATGAATTGCACCACTCCGGCCGCCGCGCCCGCGGCCACCCCGACCAGGGAATACTGCCACCAGGGTCGAGGTGGCGGAGCCGTCCGAGCGAGCAACTCGAGCACGTCCTGCTCCCGGTCGGTCGGGGGCGACTCGGTGGCGGCGGAAACGCAGCGATTGGAGGGATACGCATGCATCGCCCGGATGATCATACTGGGCAGTCTAGCGGCCGCTGCAGAGGGGATAAAGCCCGGGCATGTTACCATCTGAAGCTGAGCCTGCGGAATGCATGGTGCTCAAGATTGACGCCGATCAAGATTCTCCGAATTCCCTGGCACCTGGACTCCCGGAAACATGCCGTCCACAACTCGAAAGGGATTGGCTGTTATTGTGGCACCAAGCTTAACAAGGAGATCCATCCAGATGGTCATCAGCACCAACCCCCCCACCTTCACCCGGACCCTGACGGCGCCCTCGGCCTCCCCCCAACCGGCGTCAGGCGAGCCCCAGGAGACCTTCGTGGCCACCGGAGTCACCGGGGACAAGGTCAAGGGCGCCCTGGCCGTGCTGGGCCTGGCCGCCGTCGGGATGGGTCTGGGCATCTACGCCGGCCTGAACACGGGAGCCCTGGCCGGACTCGCCGGAGCGGTCGCAGGTGCCTGCGGCGGAGCCTCGATCGCGGCCCATTCACCAGGTCAGAACCTGAAGCTCGGAGCCCTGGCCGGGGCCCTGACGGGAGCGATCCTGGGGGCTTCCTACAGCTCCCCCGTCCTGGCCAGCGTCATGGGCATGAGCGGCGCCACGCTTCCCTACGCGGGGATCCTGGCCGTGTTTTCCGGGGCCAGCTAGTTTCCCTGCGAAACGCGCTGCGTGAACGGCTAGAAAAGGTCCTCTCTTAACAGTTTTCGCTCACAGGTTGAACGTTCCCAGGTCAATGCGGGCCGTGGAGAACGCCGTTCAAAGGTCTGTCAAAGGTCCCCGGGCTAGTCTTGCTCTATGAGCATCGACGGCTATCTGGTCTCTCAACTGCGCCGGGCCGGGTTGCGCAACGCCCTGGTCTCGTTCAACTCACCGCGCTTCCGCACTCTGCTCAAACGACCCGGCTCGCTCATGCGCGAGGGATGGCGCCTGGCCCCCGAGGGGGGCGCCAGCTACGTGATCGGGGACGGCCGCCTCTACGGCCAGCAGCTGACCTTCGACGCGCGGCTGGGCACGCTGACGGTGCGCACCTTCTATCGGGAAACCTCACAGGAAGTGGTCTACGACGTTCTCAAGCAGCGCGTGCTGGCGACCCGGTAACCTGGCGGCAAACCCGCTCCGCCCGAAAGGCGCTAGGATAGCCCTGGAGGCTCCTGACCATCCGACTCGACGCAACCGCCCAGAGGTTTTTCGACCCCAACCGCCCGGCCCAGCCCTACGAGGTGCGCTGGGAGGCATCGCTCGCTCCGGTGACCGCTCCGGTGCGGCTGGGCGACGCCGTGGTGCTGGGAACCTCCGACCACCTTCTGGTCTCGGTGCAAGAAGGCCGTCAGCTCTGGGCCGTCGACCATCCCGACCGGGCTCAGGCCCCGCCCGAGCTTGGACCCAACGGGCAGTTGCTGGTGACCGGCAAGAGTGGCACCGTCTACAAGCTCGACCAGCAAGGCCAGATCCTGTGGCAGGGGCTCGAAAGGGTGGACGCTCCGGCTCGCTTTACCCCCGAGGGAGGCGTGCTGGCCCGCCAGGGAAAGACTCTGACGCGCCTGAAACCCGATGGACAGGCGCAATTTACCTTCACTCCCCCGCCCCATCCCCTCAAGGAGCACGTGTTAGGACCCTTTGCCGCAGACAGGGACGGCTCCACCTACGTGACCACCGGCTTGATGCTGTCCGAGCCCCGCTGGACCCTGGTCAAACTCGACTCTCAGGGACACCCGGTCTGGTCCAAACCCATCTCGGAGCCCAGCGCCCTGCAGGTGGACGAGCAGGGCAATGCGGTGGTGGGCGGGCCTCGGGGAGTGCAGGCCTTCCGCCCCGATGCCACGGTCTCTTGGAGCTCGACCACCCACTGCAGCCAGCTGCTGCCGGCCCCAGACGGGGGCTACTTCGTGGCCTCCATCAACGAAGTGGAGAGGCTCGACCCGTCCGGGCAGGCGCTGTGGAGCTTTCAGGCGGCCGGCGATCGGCGGCTGACCACCGGCATCAGCGGATTTGACATGGCCTCGGCTCCCGATGGGACGCTGGCCCTGACTGATCTGACCTGGAATTGGAAGGAATTTGGCGGCGCTGCGACTTTAAGCCCGGACGGCCAGTTGCTCGAGCTCGGCCGGGAGGGAAACGTGCTGGGAGTCTCCTTTGAGGCCAACGGAAACCTGGTGGTGGCTGACGAAAGAGGACTTCGAGCCGTCAATCCCGGCACCCAGGCCAGGCAAAGTCCCCTGGTGCGCGAAGAAGAGCAGTGGATCGTGGTCGGCTCCTCGCGGGTGCGACGCCGCCAGGCTTCTCCAGGGGAAAATTAATCAAGGTCGAAGGATTGGGCAATGAGTGATCCGGCCCCGGGGGGCCAGACCATAATGGTGCAGACCGATGCTCCGCCCCGCAAAGTGCCGTGGCACCGGCGTGTGCCCAGCGCTCGCCGGCTGATCGTCTTCAGTCTCATTGTCTTTCCCCTGGCCGTGGCCGCCCTCGTGGCCGGCTTTCTGTACATCCGCATGATCCCCGAGCTCGAGAAGACCGGGGGGGCCTGGAAGACCTTCCAGACCTGGGTGGAGGAGCCTGGCAAACTTGCCTTCGAGGGCAAGGAGCGCATGAATATCCTGGTGGTGGGCGTGGACTACAACCACGACGAGAAGGGCATGCCCTACACCAAGGGCGCTCGCACCGACACCATCATGGTCCTCAGCCTCGATCCCAAGGCCCAGATGCTGAACGTGCTCTCGATCCCCCGCGACCTGCGGGTGCTGATCTCCGAAGAGCACGGCTACGAGAAGATCAATTCGGCCTACTCCTTTGGCGGCATCGACCAGACCCGCGAGACGGTCAGCCAGTTCCTGGGCGTGCCCATCCACCACTACGTGATCGTCAAGGTGTACGGGGTACCCAAGATGGTGGATGCGCTGGGCGGGGTGCCCATCGACGTCGAGAAGAACATGGATTACGACGACAACTGGGGCAAGCTGCACATCCACCTCAAGAAGGGCCACCAGGTTCTGGACGGCCCCGAGGTGATCGGCTACTCGCGTTTTCGCCACGACGAAGAAGGCGACCGGGGCCGTATCCGCCGCCAGCAGCAGGTCATCCGGGCTCTGGTGGATCGGCTCAAGGACCCGGCCATCGTGCTCAAGCTCAACCAGATCGCCAAGGTGGTCAAGGAAAACATCGAGACCGATCTGGCCATCGCCCAGATGCTCGACCTGGCCATGCTCTACAAGGACTTCGACCGCTCCAAGATGCGCTCGGGCAAGGTGGACGGGGACGACTGCGTGGACGGCAACGGGATCAGCTACATCGAGCCCTACGGGCCCGAGAACGAGCGGATGATCATGAGCCTGCTGAAGATGCCTCCCAACCTGAACGTGTCCGACCTGCAGGTCGAGGTGCTCAACGGCAGCGGCACCCAGGGTGCCGGCCGCGACCTGGTCGAGTCGCTGCGGGCTCAAGGCTTCCAGATCGTGCGGGTGGCCCGGGCCGACCGCTCGGACGTCGAGGTTACCCAGGTCATCCTCTACGGTCAGGGTCGGCTGCGCACCCACCTGGCCACGGTCATTCCGGGCGCCGACATCCTGATCGAGAACCCGCGGCCCAAAGAGATGGGGCCCCAGATCACCATCCTGCTGGGCAAAGACATGGCTCCCCCTCCCCCCGTGGCGCTGCCCCAGAACGATTATCCTACCTACGTGCCCGACCCGCAGCCTGATTTCGAGCCCGAGCCGGCCCCCGAGCCGGAGCCGGAGCCCGAGCCGGTCACGCCCGAGCCGGTGGACACCGGGGCCAGTGAGCCGGTGGAGGTGACCCCACCGCCCGAGCCGGCTCCCGAAGAGATCCCGCTGGAGCCGGCCCCCGAGCCCGCGCCCGTCGAGCCTGCCCCCGAGCCCGAGCCGGCCCCCGAGCCCGCTCCCGAGGGCTCTCCCGGCTGACCGGCCAGGGGTCAGTGCTGCATCTGGGCGCGCAGGGTCTGGATGCTCTGCTCGAGCTGCAGGTGCCCGAGGTGGGTGGTCAGATCGCCCCGGGTCTTCTCCAGGCATCCCCGGGCCACGTCGGTGCTGCGTCGCAGCCCGCGAGTGATGGCATCGGGGAAGTCGATGCTGATCAGCACGTAGTAGATGTCATCCATCCAGCCCAGCAATCGCTCGCAGGAGCTGACCTCGCCCCGGCGGATCAGGTCCAGGATGTGGCGGCGCAGCTCTCCCACCGACTCGGCCAGACCGTTGAGGTAGGGAGCGTTCTCCACCTCCAACTCGTCCGGCGTGGGAATGGGCAGGTCGCGCACCACGGCATAGGTGCAGCGGGCCTCGGCGTACTCCTTCTGAGCGTCTTGCAGAAAGCCGCCGTGGTGCACGCAGGGGTGGCCGGCCAGCAGGCCAGTGGCCTTGCTCAGCGTCAGGCGGGCCTTCTCGAGGTGGCGCTCGGCCAGCTCGAAGTCGAGCCGGTGAATGGCCCGGATGGCCAGGCTGGATTCCCGGATGACCTCGCGATGCAGGGCCAGGCCCTGGTCGCGAGCCCGGTCGGCTTCCTCAAAGTTGCTGCTGATGGTCTGGGCGATTTCCGCCAGTCGGTCGCACATGCGGTCTGGCTTTCGGCGCCCGGGGCGCGATGACCCTGCTGGAGGCGCTCGAGCTCAGCCCGTTGGATCGGGTGGCCCTGATCGGGGGCGGAGGCAAGACCACAGTGCTGTATCAGCTCGGGCGCGAGGCGAGAGAGCGGGGCTGGCCGGTGGTGCTGAGCACCACCACCCGCATGGCCGCGCCGTCCCAGGATGAAGCCCTGTGGGCCGTGCCGGCCGAGCCCGGCAAGCTGCAGGGGCCCGGGATGGAGGCCCTGGAGGGTGTGCAAGACCGCCTGCTGGTGGTGGAGGCGGACGGCTCGCGCGGGCTCCCGTTGAAAGGCCACGCCCCTCACGAGCCGGTGCTGCTGGCCAGCACGACCGCCCTCGTGGTGGTGGCTGGCGTGAGTGCCCTGGGCCAGCCGCTGGATCAGGTGGCCCACCGGCCCGAGCTGCTGGCCGCTCGCCTGGGCTGTGCCCTGAGCCAGGTGGTGGATGAGGAACTCTTCCTGCGGGCCCTGAGCCTGATGGGACCAGGGGCAGCGCCGGTGTTGAACCAGGCCGACGACCCCCTGCTCGGACGCCGGCTGGCCCGCAAGCTGGGCCGGCCCTGCGTGATTCGCGGCCGCTGGGGTCAGGAGCGCATTTCATGAAGTCGGCTCTCTTGCTGGCCGCCGGCCGGGGCCGCCGGATGGGGGACACCCTCAAGCCCTTGCTCGAAGTCGAGGGCCAGACCATGCTCTCTCGGGCTCTCGACTTTCTCGGCCGGCTGGATCTGGGGGAGGTCGTGGTGGTGCTGGGATATCGCGCCGAGGCTATCGAGCCCCACGTGACGGGCGCTCGAGTGGTCTACAACCCGGCCTGGGAGGAGGGCATGGCCTCCTCCATCCGCTCCGGGGTGGAAGCTCTTTCGCCTCATTCGCAGGCGGTGCTGATCATGCCCGTGGACCTGCCCGAGCTGACCGACCACGAGGTCGGCCGCCGCGTGTTTGAGGCTCCCGGACCCATCTCCGCCCCTGTCCACCTGGGTCGACGCGGTCACCCGGTGCGCTTCGACCGCTGCCTCTACCCGGAGTTGTTGCAGCTTCGGGGCGACCGGGGCGCGGCCGCACTGCTCGAGCGCCATCCCGTCAGCCTGGTCGAGGTTGACACTCCGGCCATCTATCGCGACCGGGATTCGCGGCCCGAGGGGGAGAAGGGCGGGGCGTGAGTCTTCCACGAGTTGCCGTTCGGGGCGGCGGGGATCTGGGCACCGGGGTGGCCCACAGGTTGTATGTGTGCGGCTTTCCGGTCACGATCCTGGAGCTGCCCCGACCTCGCGTGATCCGGCGCACGGTGAGCTTTGCCCAGGCCGTGTTCGCGGGTGAGCATGTCGTGGAGGGGGTGCTGGCTCGCCGCGATGCCGAGCCCTGGACCCCGGGTCTGGTCGCCGTGCGCATCGATCCCGAAGGCCTTGAGCTGGCCTCGCTGGCCCCCGACGTGCTGGTGGACGCGCGCATGACCAAGCGCAATCAGGGAACGCACCCGGGTCAGGCCCGAGTGGTGGTGGGCCTGGGGCCCGGCTTCGAGGCGGGCCGCGACGTCCACTGGGTGGTGGAGACCCAGCGCGGACACGACCTGGGAAGGGTGGTGCGGCGGGCTCAGAGCGATACGGGCGTGCCCGGCGACATCGGCGGCCAGACCGCCAGGCGGGTGGTCAAATCCCCCGCCAGCGGGCGTTTCGAGGCCTGCGTCGAGCTTGGTGACCGGGTGGACGAAGGCCAGTTGCTCGGTCGCGTGGGCCAGGTCGAGGTGCGCTCGCGCCTGACGGGGCTCCTGCGCGGACTGATCACATCGGGCCTGGAGGTCAACCAGGGAGAGAAGCTGGCCGATGTCGATCCGCGCCTGGATACCGACCTTTACACCATCTCCGACAAGGCCCGGGCCATCGCCGGAGGGGTGCTGGAGGCCATCCTGCGCTCGGAGGTCGAGCTGTCTGTCTATCCGGCTGGCGAGTCAGCCACTGCCGGATAACATCCCGAGCCTCTGGCTGACGGCCGGAAGACGAGCGCAAGTCGCAGGGGTGACAAGATCACCCGTATGAGCACGATATCCCCCCCGAGAACCGTTCTGGCCCGCGCCCTTGAGGCGACCTTTGGCACCGCCCAGGCCGCCCTCAAGGTGCCTGGCTCCTTACTTCCCTGCGCCATCGGAGGAGTGACCCGCGCGCTGGGAGGGGCCGAGGACGAGCAGGATCTCGGGACGGTGATCGACCTGGCGAGCGGTGCCCAGATGGCCGCAGGCTGCGGGGCTGGCCTGCTGCTGACGGGCACGGGCACTCTGGCCGAGAGCGCTGCCGGCGGATTGGCTGCCGGAGTCGGAACGACCCTGGCGAGCCGGGGAGGCTCGAGTCTGGAGCTGGCCCGCCAGTTGCGCGAGCGCGTGAACCAGGCGGTCGACCCGGGGGACGGTCGTCTGACCGCGGCCTGGAAAGGTCTCTCCTGCGGGCTGCAGGTGGCCGTCATGGGAGGAGCTCGAGTCGGCTACATGGAGGGCCAGGGAACAGCCCGGGGATTGCTCGAGAGCGGTGCCCACCTGAGCGAGCGCTCCCCCGAACTGCCCCCGGCGGGGGCCTGGTCGAACCTCAAAGGGACGATGGAAGCGCTTGCCTGCGTGCCCGGTGGGGCCGCTCGCGGGCTGGCGGAGTCTCTGGGAACGACCCCGGTCGGCCCGGCCTGGGTGGCCGGAGGGCTGCTGGCCGGAATTGGACTGACGGTGGGAGCCATGCTGGCCGGCCCGGTCGGTGCCGCCGCCGGCACGGCGATGGCGGTCGGACTGGTGGGCCGCTCCAACCAGGTGGCCGGGAAGGCCGTCTCGGAGCAAGTCCAGGACTTTCTGGCCAACCGCCCCGACCACGGCCACGAGGTCATCAACCGGAATCGAGACTTCTGCGGAGGTCTGGTGGTGGGCCTGGCGACGGCCTTTCAGGCCGGCTACCGTCACCACACGGGGGTTTGCGGCCGGACTTCTAGCGCTCGACCGGCCTGAGCGTCACCAGCTCCATGCGATAGCTCCCGTCCACGATGCCCTCGGGGCTCACCCGGTGCCCGCCCGATTCGAGCATTGCCCGGTAGGCCGCCAGAGCGTTGTGGCGAGCTTGCTCCTCGTCCTTGCCGGCCACGATCTGGACCACCGATTCGGATTCGTCCCGAAAGTAGACCGGCCCGCCTCCCGGGTCGGTCACTCGCAAGACGGCCTGAAACCAGAGCGGATCGGGTCCGGGCTGCTGGAGCTGCGGACTCACCTGGACCTGCACGTTGAGTCGCGGACCCTCGCTTTCCTTGCGCTGGCGGTTTCGGCAGGCGCGAGCGTAGGCTTCTTGCAGGAACTCGAACTGATGAAAGCCCGTCAGTTGCTGAATGCTTTCGCAGTGAGCCCCGGCGCTCTCGGCATCGGGGGAGTAAGCGACGGCGTTGGACATGAGTTTGGCATACTCGAATTGAATCTCACCGATCTGATCAAAGAGCGGGATCGTCCGCATCAGGGTGGCCAGGGGGAGAATCTCGGATACTTCCTCGCTGACCGCACCGACTTGAAAGAGTGCCCTGGCGTGGGCGACCTGCAACTCGGGCAGCTCGCGGTAGCCCGGCACGCGGGGGATCAGAGCGGCGATCGCAGCGCCCTTTTGCATGTCGCGCCTGGCCATCTCTCGGGCAGCGTGCGCCAGTGCGCTGGAATGATGCAGGCGAGCCCCCTGGTTGCGCTGGTAGAACGGCAGAGCCAGGATCTTCTCCAGGATCTCGGCTGCCTGGCGGGCGTCGGAGCGGGCGGTCAGGTTGACCAGCCCCATCGCGAAGGCCGTTTGCAGATCGTCTGAGTTGGAGAACTCTGCCCTGGAGGGCAGCACTGAAAGGATGCGCAGCCCCTCTTCCACGCTGGGAGCCTCGCTGGCCCGACGGGCCAGATCTTCGGGGTCGAACTTGGACCGAAACAAGCTCCCCATCCGCCGGGGAAGTTCTCCCCGTTCCTCCGCCTCCCTGTCAGCCAGGGGTAGGCTCGCGCGGGGCGGCCGCCAGGCGTGACTCCAGGCCAGCGACGACGCGGCTTTTGCGCCTCAAGATTAAAATTTCGCGCCAGACCAGCCCGGAATGTCAACCCGCCGCTCGCCCCGAGCTGCTAGACTCGGGTCATGAGAATCTTTACCAGCCCGATCAGTGCCGGCGAGGATCGTCGCCCGGAGTTGAGGGAGAACCTGCAGCGCACGCGGGACCTCATCGACGAGTGGGAAGGGGAGGTGAAGCGCGATCTGGAGCTTTGCGAGCGCCACCTCGCGACTGCCCGGATCAATGACCAGCGGGGGGGAGTGGCCCTGAAGGTGGCCGGCGCGGGACTGGGGATGGTGGTGGTCGGGGGCCTGTTCGGCCTGGTGGCTGGTGCCCCTCTGGCCATGTTCCCGGGACTGGGCGTCTTCACCGCCGCCATCCTGGTTACCCAGGTTTGCACCGGTCGAAGGGATCACGCCAACCTCGAGCGCCAGATGCTGTACCGGCCGGCGCTCCACAAGGCCGAGCTCTTGAAAAGCCAGCTCCACCCCCGGCTCGAACGCCAGCAGGCCGAGCTTGGGGCCGAAGAGGAGCGCGTCGCGGGGGCGCAGGTTCGCCAGCTTGCCGAGGGCCTGGGTCAACCCGGCCAGATCGGCCAGCGCCAGGGCGCTCTGGTGATCGGAGGCACGGTGGTGCGCCCAAACCAGGCTCAGAAGACTTCCACGTCTCCTCGTCCGGGGCCGTTGTAGATGCTGGTCGTGACCAGTTTCGGATCGACCGGCTCATAGTAGAAGGTCGGCTCGCTGTATTTTCCGTCCCCGTAATCGGTGAGCTTGCGGAAGGGGCCGTGGAACAGGGTCTCGCCCGGAATCGGCTCATCCGTCTTGACGTAGCGCATGGTGGCCTGGCCGCCGTTGTAGCCGTCGTCGGGGGCCTCGTGGCGGCGCTGCACCAGGTATTTGCCCTCGGCCGGCCCACCCGCGGCCGACTGCACCCGGGTCGAAGCTGCGGCTTGATATCCGAAATGGCTCGTGATCATGGTTTCCTCCCTCAGGTCGTCATCTCGATGAGGTTACTCCGCAGGCCTGATCAAATGCTGAAAGAACCTGGCTCAGGACAGAGCCACCGACGTTTGCCGGCGCTCCCGGGCAAGTGCAGGTAAACCGAACCGAGCCTCTCGAAACCGTTTCCATGCCGAAGAAACCGCGTTGGAGCCAGCATTTCTTGCGCGACTCCACAGTCGTGGAGCGCATTCTGGAGGCCGCCCGGCTGACCCCCGAGGATCGGGTGCTGGAGATCGGACCGGGGGCGGGGGCCCTGACTCTGCCGATGATCCTGCGCGCGGTCCGGGTGCTGGCTTGCGAGATCGACCCTCACTGGGCCTCGCGGTTGGGGGCGGCTCCCAATCTGACTGTGGTGCAGCAAGACTTCCTGGACGTGGACCTGGCGAAGCTGTTGCCCGAGCCAGGTTGGAAGGTGGTGGCCAACCTGCCCTACGCTGTCACCACGCCCATCCTGGAGAAGCTGTTGTGCGCGCAGTTCGGGCTGTTCAGCGCGATGTGGCTGATGGTGCAGAAGGAGGTGGCCGAGCGAGTGGTCGCCCGGGGCACCCGCTCGTCGGGCTCGCTGTCTCACTTCGTGCAGCTCCGGGCCCAGGCCGAGCTCCTCTTCACGGTGCCGGCGCGCTGCTTTGCGCCCCCGCCCGAGGTGGAGTCGGCGGTGCTGCACCTGGTGCCCCGGCCGCTGCCCGAGGGACTGGAGGTCGCCCGGCTGGAGCGGCTGGTGCGCACGGCCTTCGCTCAGCGTCGCAAGATGCTCAAGAGCTCGCTTTCGGGTCTGGTGGACGCCGAAACCTGGCAGCGCTCGGGCATCGATCCCACCAGACGGCCCGAGACTCTGACGCTGGATGAGTTTCTGAAGCTGGAGCGGAGCTGGCGACAGTGAGCGCCGAGCTGGAGGGATTGCTGGGCGAGCTGCGCCAGTCCGGGCGCCGCGACTCGGCGGGCGGGTTCACGCTCGACTGGCGCAAGGCGCGCGAGAAGCTGCGCCGCTTTCAACTGCTCGATCCGCACCGCTGGGTGGCCCACGCGGTGGCCGCCGGGGTGGCCAACGGAGCCACCCGCATCGAGGTGACCACCGACTCGGACGACTGCATCCTGCGCTTCGACGGGCCGTCCTTCGGGGGCGAGGAGCTGGAGAATCTATTCGTCTACCTGCTCAGTGAGCAGCCCGAGCAGGACCCCACCGGCCGGCTGCGCGAGCTGGCCATCGCCCTGAACGCGGCCGCCGCCCTGAACCCGGCCCGGGTCCTCTTGCGCTCGGGGACGACCCTGCTCGAGCTCAAGGGGCTGGAGCTGAGCGTGTCCGCTCTGGCCCAGCCGACCGAGCGAAACGAGCTGCACCTGCGCGAGCGGGTGAGCTGGAAGGTGCTGCGCCGCTTCGTGACCGGCCAGGCTCCCGAGGCCCAGGTTCTCAAGGAGCGCTGCGGTCTGGCACCGGTGGTGCTCAACGGCCGGGAGCTGTTCGAGCCGGTCCGCATGCAGGCCGTGGCCACGGTGCAGGCGGGGGAAGCAGTGCCGATCGAGCCGGCCCCGATCCACCTGCACCTGCCACCGGACGGCTGTCGGGGAGCCGTTCTGGGCTTGCTGAGCCAGCAGCCCGAGGGCTGCAAGCAGAGCGGTCGGGTGCGCTTTTTGCGCCACGGCGTGCTGGTTTGCGAGGAGGATGTCGACCTGGGGCCCACCTGGGCGCAGGCGGTGGTGGACGCTCCCGCGCTGAGCGTCAACGTCTCTCACAGCGGAGTGGTGGAGGACGAGAAGTTTCGTCACCTGATGATCTGGCTGCGCTCGCTGGTGCGGCTGGCCCTGACGAAGCTGGCGGGCACTTCCCCGCTGGAGGAGGACGCGGCCGCCCTGCTGCGCCACGCCGTCGGCAACGAGCTCAAGGCAACCGACTACTCCGACGCCTGGAGAACCTACCGGCAGAGCCTGGTGGCCGCCTCCCTGTGGGAGGATCACGCCGGCCGGCCGGTGGACCTGCGCGCGGCGCTGCAGGCCTTTGAAAAGGAAAAGTGCCTCTGGGTCACCACCGGCACCTGGAAGGAGGCGCCCCTGGACGGTCAGCCCGTGCTGCGCCTGACCGAGCGCTCGAGCCCTCATCTGGCTCGCATCTTCAAGGTGCTCAAAGATGCCGGCGAGCTGCTTCAGGAAGCGCACCAGGCGGCTTTGAACCGCCGTTGCTGGGAAGAGGGCCGGCCGGTGAGCGTTCGCCTGGGCCACGGGGTGTACCTGGCCCGAATCCCCCTCGACCGGGGCGAGCTGGTTTTCCACACCGACCCCAGCGTGCCGCCCGCCCTTCTGTTCTTCAAGGGGGGCCGGCCCTTGGGGCTGGATACCGAGGTCGGGCTGCCGCGAGGCCTCTCGATCGCCTGGAACGATGACCGACTGAATCCCAATCGGCGCTGGACCGGGGTCGAGCATGACGAGGCCTGGAGCGCAGCTTGCCAGGAGGTCGCGCGCGCGATCGAGCCGGCCCTGCTGGTGCTGAGCCAGATCGACCAGGGCCTGGCCAGACCGCACCTGCAGAATCTGTTGCGCTGGCGGCTCGAGCGCCAGGATGCCGCACCTTTGATCGACGAATTGGAGCGCTTTCCGCTCTTTACGGTCCTGGATGGCTCTCGCCCGAGCCTGGCCGAGCTGCGCGAGCGAGAGAAGGTGCGTTACCTCGAGCAGGCCCCGCCCTCCGACCTGAGCGAACCGGTGCGCGACGCGTTGCTGGTCAGCGCCGACGAGTGGTCCTGGCTGGTCCACTTTCTGGGCGAGGACCACCTGGTGGATGCCAGCCCGGACCTGGAGCCCCTCTTGCGCGAGAAGGTCTACCTGGAGCGGGAGGTGGTCACCGAGCCCCTGCCCGAGGGCCTGGTTCGCCACGAGTTTGCCAACGGGGTCCTGGTTTTGGAGCGGACCCGAGGCGTCACTCCGCGCTTCGAGGTGGAGGCTCTCTATAAGGATCGGCTGCTGGAGCGGATCCTCCTGGAGCCTCCCCCTTTCGGGAGCGTGCGCGGTCGGGTGGACATCGCCGAGGTGGCCGCCCCCAACGCCTACTACGACCAGGTCGGCCGGGGACGGGCCAGGTTGTGTCATGACCTCCTGCTCGAGCTGCGCGAGCTGGCTCTCCAGTTGGCCCGTATGGAGCCCGACAGCCCCGGACTGCTGGACTTCTTTTGCTCGCTCCTGCCCGGCTATCAGGAGCTTGGCCGTGCCCGCACTCCCTGGGTGCGGTCCGTCTGTCAGCTTCCGCTTCTGTCAGGAGGGCTCTCGCTCGACCGGCTGCTGACTCTCATCGCCCAGGATGCCACCCCCGATCTGCCGCAACGAGAGAAGATCCCCCTGCGCAAACTGTTCCCGCGCCACAAGCTGGAGCCCGGGCGCTCGTCGCGGTCGGTCACCTTGCCCGAGCTCTCCGAGGGCGTGTGCGAGGCAGTCTACGAGCTTCCCCCTCCCTGGGAGGGCAAGCTGGGCCTGACGCGTGAGAAAAAGAGCTGGATCGTCCTGCCCGGGACCGAGCCTCTCTTGAAGCGCAGCGCGGTTCCTTTTCAGGCTGTGCTGACCGAGCCGGGCGAGGGCAAGGAGTGGCAACGCGAGCTGGTGGAGCTGGCCGCCAGGCTGGGCCTGGCCCGGGCCGCGGAGAGCCCGGAGTACCTGTTCTTTCTGGCCCACCGCTGCAGCCAGGCTCACCGCGAGCTGGAGAGCCAGCTCCACCAGGTGGAGGTGCGGGGCGACGTGCTGGGGCGGGCCTACAAGCTGAGCGAGCTGCTGGCCGGGCCGGTGGAATACCTCGCCCCCGGGATGCGCGCGCCGGCTGCCCATCCGGCCGGACCGCTCTACCGCCTTCGGCCCGAGCAGGTGCAGTCGTGGGGGAGCTTGCTGGCCCTGGTGCCCTACCGTCCTCCGGCCACCCGGCTGGACGTCCTCTGGCCCGGGCGGGCCTGGTTGGTGCGTTTGCCGCTGGAGGCGCCCCTGGACGGCGAGCTGGGCGTCCCCCTGGAGGGGGAGGCGGGGGAACTCCGCGTGCAGGTCAGCGACGGAAGCTGGCTGACTCATCCCCTGGGCCACCACCGGGGCGTTCTGGGGGTGGTCCTGGGCCAGGTCCCCGATCTGGAGGCTTTGTTGCCGCTGGATCGGCTCGAGCGCGAGCTCGCCCTGCTCTATCCGCGATTGGCCCCCGAGCACCAGCGGCTGGCTGCCGAGCGCATCCTCAACTGGCGCGACTGGGAGGGGTCGGGTCTGGGCCTCCTGGGCTCGCCCTTACGCGAGCTTCCCCTGTTTGCCAAGCCTGAGGAAGGGACGCCGCCCCTCTCTGAGGTAGAAGAGCCTCCCATGGCCGAGCCCGTTGCCCAGAATGCCCCCACCAACCCCCGCGAGCGCCTGGCTGGCACGCTTCGCTCGCAGATGCGCGCCATCCTGGGCGACGACCCGGAGCTGGTCAAAGCCGTGCCTCAGATCATCTCCTTCGGCCCCACCCCCAAGGGCACGTTCTGTGCCTGCACACCGGACGGGCGGGTGACGCTCAACCCGGCCCACCCGCTGGTGGAGCACCTGCTGAACAGCTCCACTCCCCGGCCGGAATACCTGTTCTTCCTGGTGTCGGCCGTGTTTTCGGTGATCAATCGCGCCCGGGCCGACATCCAGGACCATCATGAACGCGAGTTCCACGCGCGGTTGCTGGCCTACCTGCTGGAGGAGTAGCTCGGCGCCCGCCCGAAGGGCCGCCTCACGAGACTTTCCGGGAGGCCCTGCCCTTGAGTGAACCGCTTGACGACCTGATCGAACGGGTCGAGTACCTGGAAGCCCAAAATCACGCTTTGAAACGCGTCGGGGCCATCGGCCTGGTGCTCTTGTTCGTGGTGGGCGCCTGCCTGGTCTACCAGACCTGGGCCGAGCTGGGCGCGGTGGTGACCCAGGGCCTGGTGGTGAACGACGCCTCGGGCCCCCGCTACGGAATGACCGTGACCCCCCAGGGCGGCCTGGGACTGCTCACCTACCGGGGTGGCCAGCTGGCGCCCCTGGGCCGCACGGCCGAGGACCTGAACGGCTTCGTGCTGTATGACTCGCAGGGACGCTCGCGCATCGTGATCGGTCTGTCGCCCGACGATCAGGCCCGTCTGGCCATCTACGACGAGGGCGGGCGCATGGTCTGGCAGGCGCTGGATTTGAGGATGGCGGCCCCGCCGCCTACCGGTCAGCCGGTTGCCTCTCCCAGTCCGGCCGCCCCCTCTCCCTCGCCGGCCACAGGAGTCGCTTCCCCCGGCCCGAAGCCGTCCGCCAAACCCACCAGGCCAAAGTAGAACGTAAACCAGGAGGAATGTCATGACCCCCCAGCAGCAGCCCCCCGCCGCTCCCCAGCCCCCTGTGGAGCAGGTTCCCCCGGTGAATCCCGTCCTGGCCGGCGTGCTCAACCAGCCGACCGATCCCGATACCTTCACGTGGTTCAAGGGGTAGGCCGCCGGCTTGTCGCCGTCATCAAGCTGATCGAGGCCTGCAACCTGGCCTGTGCCTACTGCTATCAGAGCGGTCGGCTGCGGCCGGGTCAGGTCATGGCCGACCAGACGCTCGAGCGCGTCCTCTCCGAAACGGCCCGCTTGACCCGAGGCCCCGCCAGCTTGCTCTGGTTCGGTGGCGAGCCCACCCTGGCCGGCCTGACGCGCTTTCGCGAGGTGGTGGAGCGGGCTGACCGGCACTTCGAGGGCCGACCGCTGCGCCACTCGCTGCAGACCAACGCCGTCTTGATCGATGAGGAGTGGGCCGCTTTCCTGGCCCGGCGCGGCTTTGGCGTGACCCTCAGCCTGGACGGCCCGCAGGAGCTGCACGATCAGCGCCGCCTCAACCAGGGCGGTCGCGGCAGCCACGCCGCCGTGGTGCGCGCCCTGGCCTGTCTGCAAGCGGCCGGTCTGAAGCCGCGCTCGTCCTGCGTGGTGGACACCCACACCCTCGAGCACCCCGAGGAGCTGGTGGACTACTTTGCTTCGCTCGGCCTGAGCGAGGTCGACTTCGCCCCCGCCCTTCGCTACACCGAGGGGCGGCTGGACGTGCGGGTGGGAGCGGTGGCCTACGGCAAGTTCATGACGCGAGTGCTGGACCGCTGGCTGGCCCTGGGTCGCTCCGACTTCAAGATTCGCGGCCTGGCCGGGCTGGTGCGCAAGCTGTCGGGTCTGGAAAGCGGATACTGCAAGCTCGAGGGCGACTGCTCGGCCTACATCACCTTCGCCCACAACGGCGACGTCTATCCTTGCGACGAGTTCTCGGCCTTCCCGGAGACCCGCCTGGGTAACCTGCGCGAGAGCGACCTCGACGCTCTGCTCGACGCCCCCGAGACCAGGGCCATGTTCGAAGGCTGGCGGGCCATCCCCGAAGCTTGCTCGGAGTGCCGCTGGCGCGAGCTGTGCCGGGGCGGCTGTCCTTTCGAGCGCCAGATGGGCGGCGGGGTGGATCGGCCCTCGGTACTGTGCGAAGGGCTCAAGCTGATCTACCAGCGGGCCGAGGCTGCCCTGGTTTCGTGAAGAACGAGGACGGGATCCACTCCGTCACCAGCTTGATGGGCTCCCTGCACCAGGCGCTGGCAGCCCAGCCGGCTCTGCAGGCCCTGGTGGTGCGAGGCGAGATCTCGGATTTTCGGCGCTCCTCGGCCGGCCATCTCTACTTTGCTCTCAAGGACGAGCGCTCCGAGATCCGCTGCGTGATGTTCGCCCTGGCCGCCACTCAGGTGCGCTTCCCTCCCTCCAATGGGCTCCAGGTGGTGCTGCACGGCGGCATCGAGCTTTACGGCCAGCGCGGCCAGCTGCAGCTCCAGGTGCGGCGCATGCGACCCGATGGGGAAGGGGCCCTGCGACTGCGGCTGGAGGAGCTGCGGGCCCGGTTGACCGCCGAGGGCCTGTTCGAGCCGGCTCGCAAGCGTCGCCTGCCCTTGCTGCCGGTGCGCGTCGGGGTGGTGACCTCGCGCGACGGGGCCGTGTTACGCGACATCGCGACCACGCTCAAGCGGCGCAATCCCGGGGTGCAACTGATCGTCTCTCCGGCTCCGGTGCAGGGCGCTGACGCGCCCGGGCGACTGGTGCGCGCCCTGGAGCGGGTGGTGGCCTTCGGAGTCGACTGCGTGATCGTGGCCCGTGGCGGTGGCTCGCTGGAGGACCTGATGGCCTTCAACGACGAGGGCCTGGTGCGGGCGGTGGCGGCCTGCTCGGTGCCGGTGGTGTCGGCGATCGGGCACGAGACCGATGTCACCTTGTGTGACATGGCCGCCGATCGGCGCGCTGCCACCCCTACGGCCGCGGCCGAGCTGGTGGCCGCTGACCGGGGCGAGCTGCTGGGCACTCTGGAGCAGCTCCGCACCCGGCTGGAGCGGGCTCTGTTCCGACAGCTGGATGGTCAGCGCCAGCGGCTCGAGCGCCTGGCTCGCAGCCCGGTGCTGCGCTTCCCCGAGCGCCTGGTGCAGCCGGCTCGGACCGAGCTGGGGGGGCTGAGCGCCAAGCTGGCGCGGGTACAGATGGTACGGGTGCAGCTCGAGCGAGTGCTGCTGGAAGGGCTGACCCAGGCAGTGCGCGCCCGCCACCCCAGCCTGGTGCTGGGCCGCGAGCGAGCCCGGCTCGAAGAGCTGCAGCCCCGGCTTGGAGCAGCTCTCAAGCGCGGCCTGGCCCTGCAGCGCGAGCGGCTGGCAGGCCTGCAACACAGTCTGCGGCCGCCCGCGGTGGCCCTGGCCCGTCAGGGCCTGGGTGCGCTGGCTGATCGCTTGCTGCGCGGGTCGCTCTCGCTGGTGCGCGCGCGGCGGGCCGAGCTGAGCCTGCTGGTGGTGCCGCCTCTGAGCCTGGCCCCGCTGCGGAGTCTGCTTTCGTCGCTCGAGGCCCGGCTCGAGGGGGCTGTGGTTCACGACCTGGAGCGCCGTCGCCAGCTGTTGGGGGCCCTGGCCGGCCAGCTGGACGCCCTCAGCCCGCTCTCCGTGCTGCACCGGGGCTACGCCCTCACCCGCGACGAGCAGGGGCGGCTGGTGCGCAGCGTGGCCGGGCGGGTGCCGGGCGAGGCCCTGCGGGTGCACTTATGCGACGGGCAGCTGGGGGTGCGGGTGGAGGAGATCGCGCCCTCGCATGGACCGGGCGATGAACTCGCAACAGGTTGAAAGGACGCATTCCAGACCGGAGCGAATTTTGCCGATGATGCTCGAGCTCAAGCCCCGCCGCTTCACGGTGGAAGAATACAACAAGATGGCCGAGGCCGGAATCTTCGCCGGCGAGCGGGTCGAGCTGATCGACGGGGAGATCCTGTCTTTGAGCGCGCACGACAAGCTCCACAGTGACTCGGTGGCCCTGGCCACCAACCTCCTGGTGCGGGCCTATGGGGACACCCACCTGGTTCGCGTCGGCCTGAGGGTGCAGTCGGGGGAGTATTCCGAGCCCGAGCCCGACTTTGCCCTGGTGCGACCGGAAGAGCAGCGTCAGGCCCGGCGCCACCCCACCCGGGCCGACCTGGTCATCGAGGTCTCCTACACCTCGCTGGCCTATGACCGGCTCAAGAAGACCGCTCTTTACGCCAGCACCGGCATTCCCGAGTACTGGATCGTCAACCTGGTCGACCGTTGCCTCGAGCAGCACCTCGAGCCCCAGCCCGACCAGACCGCTCCCTTCGGTTTCTCCTACCGGGTGCGGCGGGTCTACGGGCCATCCGACACGATCCAGCCAACTGCTGTGCCCGGACCGGCTCTCACGGTGGGCGATCTGATGGCGCCTGAGTAGAGCTTGATGCGCTGGCTCCTCGTCCTTGTGCTGGCCCTGACCCCCCCGGCCTGGGCCACTCCCGGCCGCGAGACCCTGGAGAAAACCCCCGGCTGGGCCCTGCTCACTCCCGTCCGGATCGTCTGGGAGTCGGCCGTGCTCCTGCGCCAGGCCCGCCACCTGCAGAGCACCGCTCCCCTGGCTTCGCTTTCGCGCCGGCTGGAGGAGCTGCGCGGGCTCAAGTTCCGTTATCCGGTGCGCTACACCGTGATGACCCCCGAGGGAGTTCGCCGCTTTCTCGACGAGCAGATCGAGCTCCACTACCCGATCGAGCGCCAGCGCCGCGACGAGCGCATGCTGGTCCTGCTCGGGATGGTGCCGCCCGACTTCAAGCTACGCCCCTTCCTGCTCGACTTGATGCAAGAGCAGGTGGCCGGAGCCTATGACCCCATCCACGACTACTTCTTCGTGGTGCTGCGTGAGCAGAGCTGGCTCAACAAAGCCCTCAAGAACGCCGACGAAGACGCCATGATCACGCTCCACGAGCTCGACCACGCCCTGCAGAACCAGCGCTTCGACCTCAAAGCCCGCCAGATGGAGCTGGTCAAGCTGGGCAACAGCGACCGCGAGCTGGGCTTCGCGGGCCTGATCGAGGGGGATGCCACCTCGGTCATGTACGACCTGATGCTGGCTCGTCAGGGCACCAACTCGGCCGAGTCGGGAATGAGCATGGAGGCCATGGGGGCGATGCTCAGTATTGTGCCGCTGCCGGGCATGGGCAAGTTCCGCGAGGCGCCGCTCTACTTCCAGCGCCAGCTGATGTTCCCTTATATGGTCGGCTGCGACTTCATCAACTCTCTGCGCCGCTACGGCGGCTGGGAGCTGGTGAACGAGTGCTACGCCCGCCAGCCGATCTCGTCGGAGCAGATCTACCACCCGGAGCGCTACCTGGCCGATGAGAAGCCGTTGCCGCTGCCTTTCACGCTCAGCCTGCCAGGTTGGAAGGAGCTGGGCCAGGATACCGGGGGCGAGTTCACGCTGCGCGTCTTTCTCGAGCAGCATGCAGTTCGCTCGCACCGATGGGCGGCGGAGGGCTGGGGCAATGATCGGATAGCGATCTATGAAAAGGACGGCCAGCACTGTCTGGTCTGGCTGACGCGCTGGGACTCGGCCGCGGAGGCCGAGGAGTTCGAGCGGGCCGCCCGCGCCGCGCTCGGGAAGGCACCTGGCCGGTGGCGCCTGAAGGGCGCGGGTGATCGGGTGCTGCTGGCCCGCGATCTGTCCGCCGAGCAGTGGAGCCGCGCGTTATCGTTGTTGCGCTGAATCCTCGCTCCGGGATGGATGACCTGGGTCATTTCTGGCTTCGGCCGGTGATTTTATGCTTCGAGTATGCCTTCACCGGTCATCCTCGCTCTGGGTGCAGGTCTCTTTACCTGGGCTCTCACCGCCCTGGGAGCCACGGTGGTCTTCGGGCGCAAGCAGCCCGGCTCGGTCTGGTTGGATGGCTCGTTGGGGTTCGCCGGGGGGGTCATGATCGCGGCCAGTTTCTGGTCCTTGCTCGAGCCGGCCGTGGAGTTGTCCAGCCAGCTCGGGATGCCTCGCTGGCTGCCAGCAACCGTGGGCTGTTTGCTGGGTGCGGCCAGCATCCGCCTGGTCGACCTCTTGCTGCCTCATCTCCACCCCGGTCTGCAGACCCCCGAAGGGATCAAGACGGACTGGCACCGGTCGTTGTTGCTGGTGCTGGCGATCACGCTGCACAACATCCCCGAGGGACTGGCCATCGGGGTGGCCTTCGGCGCCGTGGGCTCGGGCCTGCCGGGCGCAACCCTGGGCGCCGCTCTGGCCCTCACATTGGGAATCGCGCTCCAGAACGTTCCCGAAGGAATGGCCGTGGCCATGCCGATCCGTCAGGAGGGCAAGTCGGCCAGAGAAAGCTTCATGTGGGGCCAGGCCTCGGCGCTGGTAGAGCCGCTGGCGGCCGTGGTTGGGGCCGGGCTGGTGCTCTGGACCCGTCCCCTGCTGCCCTTTGCCCTGGCCTTTGCGGCCGGGGCGATGATCTTTGTGGTCATCGAGGAGGTCATGCCGGCGGCCCATCGCCGCGGGCGGAGCGACCTGGCCAGCTTGTCGTTCCTGGCCGGATTCGTGGTGATGATGGCGCTCGACCTGGCGCTGGGCTGAGGGGGGGAGAGCGAATGAAACCCGAGAAGCAAAGCTGCTTGCCCTGGGTTTCGTTCGGATATCACTTTGGCTCTACGGCGCGGGGGGAAGCTCGTGCTGACAGCGATGTCGACCTGGCTGTCGCGCTGGCATCGGGTGCCCCACCCGATGCTTTCTGGTCGGCCTGAATTGCATGACCTGGCCGAGCGCTACCTGCACCTGGCGTGTTGGACATCGCCCACCATCTGATCGCACTCCCGAGACGAATGCGGCCGCCTTTGAGGCCCCATGCAGGCGGGTCTGGCGGCGCGGATCCAGGGCTGGGCACGCTTTCGGAACGTGCTGGTTCACCTTTACCTGGACATCGACCACAAGCGCACCCACGCCGTGATTCAAACCAAGCTGGTTGAGCGAGTTCCTGGCCTGGGGAAACGCCCGGCTGCCCTGACCCAAGTCCCGCGCCTTGACCTGCTCAGAATTGTAGACAATCTGTTGAACGGCGCCGCGTCAATTCCTGAAGTTGTTCAGCGCGCGGCGCTTTAACGGCCGCCTTTGAGTCGGTTCAGGGCGCCCTGGTAGACTTCCTGGGACTGGCTGGAGAACTCGGGCGGAGTCTTGCCTTCGTTGTTCTTGATGGTCGCGTCGGCCTTGCTCTTGATCAGGAACTTGACGATGTCGTCGCGGTCGTTCTCCTGGGCGAAGGTCACGCCGGCCTGAACATTGTTGCGGGCCACCTTCTGCTCGGCCGTCAGGGGCGTGCCGGGCAGGCCCTTGCTGGCCCCCTGGTTCTGGGCCTCGATGGCGCCCAGGGCATAGTGCAGGGGCGTGTTGCCCAGCTTGTCCTTGGCGTTCACATCGGCCCCGGCCCCCACCAGGCGGCCCACGGCCACGTAGTTCCAGACCTTGCAGGCCGCGTGCAGCGCCGTGGTTCCATCCGAGTTGGCGTATTTGACGGCCTCGGGGTTCTTGTCCACGATCCGGCCCATGGCCAGGATGTCCACCTGCATCTTGCTGCTCGAGACCCGAATCAACTCGTCTCCCGGGTTCGACCCGCAGCCGGCCACGATCAGGGCCAGCACCAGACATCCCAACCACTTGCGCATGCTCATTCCACCTCCGTCAAAGAACCTGGGACTTCGACGCCGGCCAGGGAAACCACTGCCAGACCGCAAACCCCAGCTTCTGTGCACCACCAACACCGCTGGACGGCCGAGAAGATCGACCGCCGCCTCAAGCTCGTCGAGGGCCTGGTCTACCGGCGCTCCACCCCTCTCAAGCCCTTCCGGCTCAAGACGCTCGAGTCGCCGCTGGAGGCTCCCCCGCTGGGCGATGAGGCGCGGGGGTGGCCCGAGGTCGCCCCGCTGAGCTACTGGGGGCGCTGGCGGCTCGACTTCCTGCTGCGCACCCAGCTCAAGATTCCCGCCGATTGGAGCGGCCCGCTGGCTCTCTTTCTGCCGCTGGGCGAGGCGGGCGACTTCAGTCATCCCGAGGCGGCCGTCTACCTCGACGGCGTCCTCTACGCCGCCTGCGACCGCCATCACCAGGAGATTCGCCTGCCCGGCACCCTGCAAGACGGTCGCTCGCACCGCCTCGAGCTGCACGGCTGGACCGGCATGGGGGGAAACCACCTGGGCGACCCCGGCCGCAAGCTGCTGATGAAGCCCTGCCTGCTGGTCGAGCCCGACCTGCCCACTCGCGAGCTCCTGGCTCTGGCCCGGGTGGCTCACGGCATCGCCACCCACCTCGATGAGCACGACCCGGTGCGGGGCAAGTTGCTCGACGCCCTGGACCGCGCCTTCCTGGTTCTGGATACCCGCGAGCCCCACGGCGAGCGCTTCTATGCCAGCGTCCCCGAGGCGCTCAAGCTGCTGCGTCAGGCGGTGGAGCAGAGCGGCCCTCCGCTGCCGGTGCAACTCTTCGCCTCCGGCCACGCCCACATCGACGTGGCCTGGCTCTGGCCCCTGAGCCAGACCCGCCGCAAAGCCGAGCGCAGCTTCACCACCGTGCTCCGATTGATGGAGGAGTTTCCCGAGTACCACTACACCCAGAGCCAGCCCCAGCTCTACGATTACGTGCGCCAGGACCACCCCGAGCTCTTCGCGGCCATCGCGCAGCGGGTGGCCGAAGGGCGCTGGGAGTGCACCGGGGGCATGTGGGTCGAGGCCGACGCCAACCTGAGCGGCTCCGAGTCGCTGGCCCGCCAGCTTCTGCTGGGTCGGCGCTTCTTCCGCAAGCACTTCGGCCCTGAAGCCGAGACGCCCGTGCTGTTCTTGCCGGACGTGTTCGGCTACTCGGCCGCCCTGCCCCAGCTGATCCGCGAGGCGGGGCTGAAGTACTTCTTCACCATCAAGATCGGCTGGAACCAGTACAACCGCCTTCCCTACGACAGTTTCTGGTGGCAGGGGCTGGACGGCACGCGCGTGCTGACCCACTTCTCGACCTCACCCGAGCTGGGCGGCCGCTATGCCTCCACCTACAACTCCCAGGCCGTGCCCGAGCAGGTGCTGGGATGCTGGCGCACCCTCAAGCAGAAAGAGCTGCACGACAACGTGCTCATGCTCTATGGCCATGGCGATGGAGGGGGCGGGCCGACCCGGCAGATGCTCGAGAACCTGCGCGAGATGCGCTCGTTCCCGGCCACCCCCCAGGTGCGCCAGGCCAGCGTGGGGGCCTTCTTCGAGCGCCTGGAAGAGCAATCTCAGCGCCTGCCGGTCTGGGACGGCGAGCTCTATCTCGAGCTGCACCGCGGCACTTATACCAGCCAGGCCCGCAACAAGCGGGCCAACCGCAAGAGCGAGATGCTGCTGCACGACGCCGAGTTTCTGGCCAGCTGGGCCTGGCTGGTCGACCCGGCCGGGGGCTATCCCTCCGGTGGGCTCTCGCGGGCCTGGGAGCTGGTGTGCCTGAACCAGTTCCACGACATCCTGCCCGGCTCGAGCATCGCCGAGGTCTACCTCGATTCTCAGGCCCAGTACCGCGAGGTCGAGCAGCTGGCCCAGCACGCCTGGAAGAGCGCCTTCGAGCGATTGTCAGCCGAGCTGGGGGGAGCGGTGGTGGTGGTCAACCCCACCGCCTTCGAGCGCAACGACCCGGTTTTCGTGGAGAGCCCGGTGATCAAGCTGGAGGGCGTCCCGATGCAACCCACCGAGGGGGGAGCCTGGATCTCGGTCAAGCAAGAGCCCTACAGCCTCAAGCCTCTGGCCGCCGGCACCCCGGCCCCGCTGACCGAGGAGCCGGCCCGGGCGGGCGAGGGTTTTCTCGAGAACGCCTTCCTGCGCGTCGAGCTCGACGAAGCGGGGGATGTGGTGCGGGTCTACCACAAGCCGGCCCGCCGCGAGGTGCTCAGCGGCAAGGCCGAGCTCTTGCTTTTCGAGGACCGCCCCCTCAACTGGAACGCCTGGGACGTGGACATCTACTACGATGAGCGCAGCTGGACGGCCGAGCCGGCCAGCTCCATCCAGGTGGTAGAGGAGGGCCCCCTGGTGGCCACTCTGGAGGTGCGCCGCAAGCTTTTCTCCAGTACCCTGGTGCAGCTCATCTCGCTCGGTCACTCCTCCGAGCGGCTCGATTTCGACTGCCGGGTGGACTGGCACGAGCGCCACGTCCTGCTGAAGGCCGCCTTCCCGCTGGCCATCCACCAGAGCCAGGCTTGCTTCGAGGTGCAGTGGGGCCACGTCTACCGCCCCACCCACCGCAACACCAGTTGGGACTGGGCCCGCTTCGAGACCTGCGCCCACAGGTGGGTGGACCTCTCCGAGGGTGACTACGGGGTGAGCCTCCTCAACGACTGCAAGTACGGCCACGACGTGCAGGGCAGCGTGGTGCGTCTCAGCCTGCTGCGCTCGCCCAGCGAGCCCGATCCCGAGGCCGACAAGGGCGAGCACCGCTTTGTTTACAGCCTGCTGCCCCACTTCGGGCCGCTGGGGGTGAAGACCATCAAGCATGCCTACCAGCTCAACGATCCGTCCCGGGCCATGCGCGGCTCGGGTGGGCCGGCCCGGGGGCGGCGTCCCCTGGTGCGCACGAGCCGCCTGGAGGTGGTGGTGGAGACCATCAAGCGCGCCGAGGAGGGCGATGCCCTGATCGTGCGCTGCTACGAGTGCCAGCGCACCCGCGGCCAGGTGGCCCTGAGCTTTGATTTCGAGGTGGGCAGCGCGTTTCGGGTCAATCTGCTGGAAGAGGAGCCGCGCGAGCTCAAAGTTGAGGGCCACAAGGTGTATTACGACTTCCGGCCGTTTGAGATCTTTACCTTGAAGATCGTGCCGAAGTAGACCTCTGGCCGCTCCCCCCTCGCGTTACTCCGGCACGTTGGTGCGTCGATTTGCCTTCGTCACGGCCGCCCCGGTATCGTTGATCACGTGGGTGACCTCGCTCCCCTCCATTCCGTTGAGCCAGAACGTCAGCATGTGCACGAACGAGCCCTCCAGGGCCGAAGGCACCTCGATGGCGTGGTATGCGCTGACGACCGAGTCGCGGAAGTAACAGTACACCCCGAGGCCAAAGGCCTCGTGGCTGGTGACGGCCGGGTTCACCAGATACGACGCGTAACCGTTCAGGCCGTTGGGGCTCACCCACTCGGCCTGGTTCGGCACGTCGTACGGCATCTCGGACTGGTAGAAGTAGACCCGACCGAAGTTTGCATTCCAGACTGTCTGATACTTCTGGAAATGCTCGACGGCCAGGCCGTACATGAACACGCTGGAGCCGTTGACGATGAGTCCCGTGTCGGCGGTGTTGATGGTCCAACCCACGTTGTTGCCGTGGTCGGCACGCCACAGCCAGAGGTTGTCTCCTACCACGTTGTTGCTGTTGATGATGACACAGGTCGTGGCCCTGACCGAGTGAGGGGAGCCTCCCACCCGGCAGAAGATGTCGAACAGGAAGGTGGGGTTAGAGGAGTGATCCGCAATACTACCTGCCGGACCGACCTCGAGCAGGGTGGGCGAAGGCGTGAGGCCGGCCTCCAGGGTCAGGCCGGCCACCGTCACGCCATCCACGTCGGCCACCTCGATGATGGGCTTCCCGTTGGCGGCCACGAGGTTGGCCATCCCCACCCCCAGCACGATGGTCCCCGGGCGGGTGACCCGGATGGTATCGGAGATGAAGTAGACGCCAGGACTGAAGAGCAGGTGCTGGCCCCGGTCGAGTGCGCTGTTGATCGTCGCAGCATCCACGGCCAGCGGACCACCGTCAGCGGCAGGCTTGACGATGTGGAAGCTCTCGAGAGGGATCTCGACGCCAGGAGAGCCATTCTCATCCCAGTCCACCCCCTGGCTGTTGACCTTGAGGGTGGGCAGCTTGACGAAAAACCGCTCATTCTCGTCGAGGAAGAGGAAGGGCTTCTCTCGCACCACGGGTGTGCGGCCCCCATCGGTGATGGCCCCGTCCGAGGTCGGAGTCCCGGGCCAGGTGCCGGCCGGAACGGGCACCGAGCCGAGAAAGACCATGTTCCAGTTCTCGGTATTCCACTGGGTCCAGTTACAGTTGCGCGACATCCACTGCTGTTGCGAACCCGACTCGACCAGGCCATCGATCTTCGAGTCAGCCATGAATCCGCCGCTTGACCAGCCCACGTCGAACAACCGCAAGGTCGTGGGGCAGGTGCGGATCAGCGGGTCGTTGCGCTTGCGCTCGGGACTGAAGAAGTTGGCGTTGGCGCACTCGATCGGGGTGAGGGTGATGGGACTTTGCTTGATGTGGATACGCCTCAAAGGTGAGGCCTGCGAGACGGCCCAGACGTTCTGGTTGAGAGGGATGCCTCCGGGGGTGTCGGGCACGTTGGAGGGAGGTCCCACCGTGAGCGAGCCCAGAGTCGGGATGATGGACAGGTTCTCGGCTGAGCGCCAGAAGTTGTTCAGCGCCCCCGGGCCTTCGTTGATGGGTCGGGTAGCCGGGTCGTCCTGAGTACGAACGGCGCCCGTAATAGTGACATCGTCGGGTGAGCGCCCCAGACCCAATACCTGGGTGTAGTAGCCCACTCGCACGTCCAGGTTGTAGGCGCCTGGCTTGAAGAGCAGGGCAGCCCGGGTGTTGCCGAACTCGCCCAGGTTCTGGGTGGCGTAGAGTTGGAGAATTTGCTCCTGGATGTTGGCAGAATCAGGGCCAAAGATTCTCACGTTGGGCCCGAAGGGATTCTCTTCGGCCGGAGGTTGCACGACCACATCGGTGGGAGAATCAGAGCAGGCGGCGGCCAGGACGACCGCCAGGAACAGGCTGAGAAAGCGCATGATCATCATCAGGCACTCGCCATTCTTGACCACCGTTTTCCGGCCCTCCTGACCGCAAGGGGCTCTGCCAGGACCGGATGGCCGCCGTTCGACCAGGCCCTGCAACCGCCACCGAAGCGTTACTCGCTCAAGAGGCGCACCAACTCGGCGGTGGACAGGCTGGCTGCGCGGTGCCCGTCTTCCAGCAGGCTCTCCGCCAGCTCACGCTTTTGCCCGTGCAGGGCCACAATCTTCTCCTCCACTGTGCCCCGGGCCACCAGGCGGTAAACCGTCACCGGACGCTCCTGCCCGATTCGGTGGGCCCGATCCGAGGCCTGATCCTCCACGGCGGGATTCCACCACGGATCAAGGTGCAACACGTAGTCGGCCCCGGTCAGGTTGAGCCCGAATCCGCCCGCCTTCAGGCTGATCAGAAAGACCTCGCCCTCCCCTTCCTGGAAGGCGTCCACGCGCTTCTTGCGCTCGCCCATGGGTGTCGAGCCGTCCAGATACTGATAGCTCACCCCCCGCTGCTCCAGGGCAGAGCGGGCGATCTGCAGCACGTCGACGAACTGGCTGAACACCAGCGCGCGGTGGCGGTTCTCGCGCAACTCCTCCACCAGCTCGAGGAAGGCCTGCAGCTTGGCGCCCGGCAGCCCGCACCCGCTGGCCACCAGCTCGGGGTGACAACACGCGCGCCGCAGCCGGGTGAGCTGAGCGAGCACCGCGATGGGGTCGGAGGACTCGTTCAGCTCGCGCATCGCTTGCTCGCGCAGGCTCTCGTACAAAGCCAGCTCGTCCGGTGGAAGCTCCACGTGCAGCGTGATGTCGGTGCGAGGAGGCAGCTCGCTCAGCACCTGCGACTTGGTGCGCCGCAGCAAGAACGGCCCTACCAGGCGCTTGAGCCGGCGCCGCGTGGACGGCTCGTCGGACCCGAACCGCTGGTTGAAGCTCTGCAGGCTGCCCAGCAAGCCCGGATTGAGGAAGCTGAACAGGCTCCACAGCTCTCCCAGGTGGTTCTCGACCGGCGTTCCCGTGGTGATGATGCGATAGTCGCTCACCAGTTCGCGGGCCGCCTTCGAGCGTTGCGTGGAGGCGTTCTTGATGGCCTGTGCCTCATCGAGCACCACCGTGTGCCAGCGCCTGCCGGACAACTCCTCGAGCAGCCCGTAGCTGGCCACCAGCACGTCGTGGCTGCCCAGCGTCTTGAGGAACTCGCCGCGATCGCGCGCGGGCAGTTGGCGCAGGTTGAGCGTAGGGGCGAAACGGCGGGCCTCGTCGATCCAGTTCGGACACACCGAGGTGGGCGCCACCACCAGGGCGGGCCCGCCCGCCGCGCGCGAGAGCATCACTGCTAGCGCCTGCAAGGTCTTGCCCAGCCCCATGTCATCGGCCAGGCAAGCCCCCGCCCCCAGGGAGGCAAGCCGGAGCATCCAGCGCACGCCATCCTCCTGGTAGGGCCGCAGCTCGGCCTCCAGCGTGCGCGGTAGCTTGGGTTCGAGAGCACGCGCCCTGGCCACCCGCTCCTTATGCTTCTCCCAGTTCTGATCGCCGGGCAGGTCCTCCAGCGCGCCCGCCGCCAGCGGGTGCACGCGGCCTTTCTTGCCTTCGGCCACCGTCGCCAGGTCGTCGAGCTTGCGACGCAGCTCGTCGGTCAGGGCCAGATACTCGCCCGGAGCCAGCGGCACGAACCGCCCCTGGCTTGAGCGCACCAGCTCGAGCAGGCGGGCGAGCTCGAGCTTCTCCTGATCGAGCTCCAGCTCGCCCTCCACCGAGAACCAGTCTTGCCCGCTGACCACCCGCAGGCTGGGCCCCCTTTGCGGCCTGCGCAGCTTGAGCGCCGCCCCCTCGGGCCACTCCAGCACCAGCTCGGTACCAGACACTTCCTCGAGCAGCTCGAGCGTGTCCTCGAGCAGGTAGGTGCGCCAGCTGAAGTCGCCCGTCTCCTCGGCCCTGGTGAACCGCACTTTGGCGGCACGCTGCTTCTCGCGGCTCAGGTTGCGCACGGTCTCGAGCAGCTTGCCCTCCACCTGGCCGGCCAGCTCCGAAGGCCCCTCGCCGGGCGCGAAGGCAACCCCCCCCTGGCCCAGGGGGCGCACCCGCAGCTCCAGCTTGAGCCCCTGCCCGCTGGGACGGGCCAACAGGCGCAGAGTCTCGTCCGACGGAACGCGCCTGGCGCCCAGGCCCTTCCAGCCGCGCACCTTGATCAGGCTCGATATCGACTCGAGAGTGGCGCGAAGCTGGTCGATGCCGCTCTCGGGCACATGCAGCCCCTGGCCCACCACCGATGCCACGCGCTCCAGGGCGGGGGTCCGCTCATAAACCACCAGGCGCAGTGGCTGGCTGTCATCGAGAGCCACGCTCTGCCCGCGGTGGAAGGTCGGGTGCAGCTCGAGCACCCAAACGTCGGCCTGGCGGGCTGCTTTCAGCTCGCAATCGCCCCGCACGACCTCGCAGCTCGCGTGGGGGTGCCCCACCAGCTCGAGCCAGGCCCGCTCCCCGAGCTCAAGGCTGCCGAGGCGCTCGCCCGGCTGAAGGTGCTTGAGGATGCGGTGGTCCTGCTCGATGAGGTAGGCGGGAGCGCTGTCACGGAGCTTCTTCAAGCTGAGCACCTTGCCCGCGCTCCACTCGCCCGAGCCCAGCTCGCGCTGCTCCCTGGCCACCAGCTTCTGCATGACCGGCGTATACTCCCAGAAGAGACGGGTGGCGCCCTTTTGACGCTCGCGAGTGGGGCCGCCTTCGTTGAGTCGGGCCAGCGCCTCCAGAGAGCGCTGCCAGGGGGCCTGACAGCTCACCCAGTCGACCAGGCTGTGCGGGCCGCTCTTGCCTTTGGAACGCAAGAGCAGCTGATCGAGCTGGTCGGCCATCCAGGTGAAGCCCGATTCCCGGACGCGCCCGCTCTCCTCGCGGATGGAGAGTCGGTAATCCTCAAAATGCTCGGGGAAGACCCAGAACAGAGCCAGACTGGCGAAGAGAAGGGAGGGACCGCCCGGGAGACCTTGCGGGATGCGGGCCTCCATCTCGGCGCGGGCCGCCTGCTCGCTTGCGCGGGCCGGCCATAGCAGGAAGCTCATCGCGTTCGGGTAGCGGCTGTCCTTGAAGCTCAGCTTTCTGAGCTTGTCGAGCTGGTTGGCCCTCAGCAGGGCCAGGGCGAGGAGCGGTCCGCTCAGGTCGAAGAAGAAGGGACGTCCGCCCACCAGCCTGCGAAAACTCTTGAGGGCTCCATCCATGATCTCGGCACCCTGGTCGGGGCGCTCGAAGAGGTCATTCCAGGCATGCTGGTGCGGGGCGGCCAGCTTGCTCTGGCGCAGGAAGTCGCTTACCGCCGCGGGGCCCTCGCGCAGCAGCAGCCAGTCGCAGCGAGTGCCCAGCTCGTTGAAACGCTGTGGGGTCAACGGGCTGAATCGAGGAGTGGGCTCGAGGCGCCGCAGGCTCCGCGAGAAGAGGAAGCCCTCGATGAGGCTGCGGACCTCTTCGTGCAGCGAGGCGTGCAGGTCGGGGTCGAAGGGCTGGCAGAAGGCCTCCGTGACCATGTCGCTCGGCAGGGCCGCCATGGACTGCCTGAAGAGCTCGATCTCACCCGTCCAGGCGGCCATCCAGGCCGTGGCATGGAGGTCGTTGAAATCGCGGTCCCACGTTTGCGTTGTCAGCACCTTGAGCAGTCGCTGGTGGCGCGGCCTGTCGAGACCTCGCAGGCGCGAGATGCTCTGCTCACGACTCAGCAGGAAAAAGTCCGTCTGGAAGGGGCCCCTCTTGATCTCCACCCCGCTCTGACGCTCGAGCAGAGAGCGGATCTGGCGCTCGTTGACGGGCACCTCCTGGCGGCGGAGCAGTTTCTCCAGGCGGTAACCGGGGATGGGACGGGCGTAGCAGGCCAGCAGGTCAAGGATGACTTCGCAGGTGAGGTCGAGGGTGCGCATGGGCCGAGATTCCAAGTGGCACAAAGAGTTCCTGTCGAACGATGGGGCGAAAGTTGAAGCGGGTTCATCGAGCGGGTTGTCCCGGGTCGCGACTTCCTCGGGCAGTTGCGGCGACCACTCTGGTGGCGCTGCGACCGATTCGCGCTCCTCTGGCGCCTCGGCCCCGGAACCTTCCGGCGGTCCGGGGGCGGGGCTTTGCTTGGATCCTACAAAGCTGTCCTGCAGCCTGCCAGGGTTCAGTGCGGCTTTTCGTCCTTCTTGAACAGGCAGCCGCAGTCACCTTTGAGCTGGTAGTGCTCGATGTGAGGGGTCTGGTAGTTGCCCACCAACCGTGTATCGAGAATGGGCTCGAAATGGTGATAGTAGGCGTCCTGGCCGTTTTGCTTGCCAGCCGTGACGAGCTCTCGGAAGCCTTTCATCTCGTGGGTTTCGATAGCGTGGGGGCGCCACACCAGCGCCACCCGGTCCTTGTTGGCCTCCTTGGCCTGCCACAGGCCCACCCCGGTGCCGGCCACCACCGCTCCGGCCGAAGCCGCCAGGAACGGGTGGCCCAGCCAGAGGCCCAGCGCGCCCCCCACCAGGGCGCCGCCCAGAGCGGCCCCGGCCCCCCAGGCCAGCCCTGTGTGCAAGACGTTCTTGGGAGCGCCTTCCAGGTGCTCGCTCTTTTGCTCCATCAGAGCCGTGCCGTCCGGATTCAAGCGCGGGAGCTGGCGGAACACCGCAAAAGGGTGCTGGGGCGGGGGCGCGTCGCCGAAGTGCACCTCGCCGATGGCGGGCGTGGGGCTCTGGTCGAAGTAGTCTTTCGGCATGGTGCCGAGCTGTACGCGGTCATAGACCGGCACGGTGTACTTCAGGTCTACCGAGATGGGCTGCTTGCCTTCCGCGACTTTCACGGGTCCGACGATAGCAGGGGGGGGCTCCGGGTTGGTTGCCGGCTTGTTGCTGTTCGGAAGACAGGCTCGCCAATGCTTTGCGCCGAAGCCTGCAGCGTGGATGACCTCAAGCTCGTAAGAGACTCGCTCGCCTGGGTCGAGAACGAGAGAGCGCGCTATGACGGCCTCGAGAGCCTGGGCATCGAAGAGAGCTGCCGGCAGTTTGCCGAGCTTCAGAGCGCCCTGGCCTACCAGATGGAGCTGGCCGAGCCGGTGGTGCGGCCGATTCGATTGCAGCATCTCATCGAGCTGCAAGAGCGCCTGCGTGCGTTGCCCTAGATGGAGCAGGTTTGGAGTGCGCTGCTGGAGGCCCAGTCCCGGTTGGAGGGCGCTGGTATCCAGTCGGCCGTGATCGGGGGGATCGCCGTGGCCGTGTGGGGTCTGCCGCGGGCCACCCAGGACGTCGATCTCAAGGTGCTTCTGACCCGCGCTCAGGCGGACCGATTGCTCGGGACTCTCTTTCCTCAGGGGTGCCCGGCCGAGACGCGGACCTTCCTTCAGCGCAACGGAATCCTCTTTGTCCAGCAGGACGGCGGGGTTCGAGTCGACTACCTGCTCTCTGACACGTCCTTTGACCGATCGGCGATCGAGCGTCGGGTTGAGGCGCTGGTGGCGCCGGAGGTACGGGCCCAGGTCTGCACGGCTGAGGACCTGATCGTGTACAAGCTCCTCTCCACGAGGCCTCGCGACTACGAGGATGCCGTCGGCATCGTGGCTCGCCAGAGAAATCGCCTTGATGTCGAGTATGTCCGCTCCTGGCTCGGGCAGTTCGAGCAGGCCCTGGATGACTCCGAGTTAGCAGCGAACTTCGAGCGACTCATCGGAAGATAGAGACTTTTCAGGTCTTCCCCTTAGGCTTGGCAAGTGAAGATCTTGCCCGAGCTGCGCCAGACGTTCCCGGTGAAGTATGGCTCGCTGTCCATCGACCCGCGCCACGACACCTCGGCCGACGGCGTGCGGCTTTCTTACTACGAGGACGATCGCGACTGGGAGCACTCTTTCACCTACAGCACCGGCAGCCAGGACAATCCGACCTATCACAAGTTCTACTCGATGGACCTTAGCAAGTTCCGCTTCGGCGGCCAGGTCAGCCTGAGCAGGGACGGCCGCACGGCCATCGGGCAGATCCTGCACAAAGACGGCACCGCCAGCCTGGTCGAGTTGCCTCTCAAAGGGCGCCTGCTGGGATTTTTCGAGCGACAGGGCTGGCTGCCGATGCCGCAGGTGGCTCACCTTCCGGACAGAGCCACCGCCTTCGACCAGAATCCCGCCGGCGGGCTCGCGGTGGCCATCCAGAAGACGGTCTACCTCTCCCAGGGCAACCAGCTTCAGCCCTGGAAGGCCTTCCAGCACACCGTGCGCGATGTGGAGTATCTGGCCGACGGCACTCTGGCCGTGGTCACCGAAGACCAGAATGCGGCCGGCCTGGCCCGGTTCACCTTCCATCTCACTGCCCCCGGTGAGCGTGAGCCCACTGTCCTGCCGCTGGCTGAGGTACACCCCGAGGACTACGAGAAAGACGTCCACCAGCGCTGCGCCCGCCTCGAGTTTCTGCAGGGCGCCAACCTGGCAGAGAAGGAGCGCTTCCTGGAGAAGGCCGGATGGCTGTCGATCCAGCCGGGAGTTTTCAAGGACCACCACACCCTGGGCCCGGATCTGGTGGCCGTGCTCGAGGATGGGCTGCGCCTCTTCCGCTATGACCGCTCGACCGGGGAGGCCGTGGCGGGCGCTTGCCTCGAGCTGCCCCGGCAACTGGACCTGAAAAGACCCATGCAGTCCCTCGAAAATGGCCGCTGGGTGGTGCTCGACGACCGCGACGTGGCCCTCTGGGACGCCCGGTCAGGCAAGCTCGCCTGCTTGCTCCCGGAGGTGCGCGAGCTCCAGGTGACGCCGGAAGGCCAGCTCAGCTTCACCGACCCGGAGGGTGGCCGCCACCTGCTGCCCCCTGACCAGGCTCACACCGTGAAGGAGCAGCAGTGGTATCAGCGGGCGCTGGCGGCCCGGCTGCTGGAACGACCCGCTCAGGCCCCGCAGAGGACGACCATCGAGATGCTCGACGGCCAGCTGCGGGTGGGCTCGGCTTTGTTGCGCATCCGGCGCTGAGACGACCCGCCGCCATTTTCGGACGCGGCCGCCCACCATGGGGTTGCCGCACTCGGTATCGCGCTGACTGAAGGGCCCCTCTCAGAATCCCGCGAAGCGCTTCCCCATGGACGAGTTCATGCGGGCTGCCATCGAGGAGGCGCGCCAGGGACTGGCCGAGGGGGGGATCCCGATCGGCTCGGTGCTGGTGCGAAACGGCCAGATCATCGGACGGGGGCATAATCGGCGGGTGCAAGAGCACGACCCCATCCTGCACGCCGAGATCGACTGCCTGCGCCGGGCCGGGCGGGTGGGCTCCTACAAGGACACCGTGCTCTACTCCACCCTCATGCCCTGCTATCTGTGCGGTGGGGCCACGGTGCAGTTCGGCATCCCCAAGGTCGTGGTGGGCGAGTCGCGCACCTTTCCTGGTTCCAAGAGCTTCCTGCAGTCCCACGGCGTGGAGGTGGTGGACCTCGATCTCGACGAGTGCCACGCGTTGATGGAGCGCTTCATCGCTGACAATCCGACCCTCTGGAACGAGGACATTGGCGAGCTCTGAGCTCTCCAAGATCAAGCCCAAGGAGCTTGAGCGGAAGGTTCGCTCGCTGCTCGATGCTGCCCTCGAAGACCGGGCGCTCTTAGCCGAGCTGGAGGCGCTGGGCCGCCATCACGGCTTCTACGGGCTCACCTTCCTGTGGGGGCCGGTGCTCTACAAGCGCAATCCGGTGCTGTTTCGCCCCTTCATCCTGGCCCACTTCTCCACCCACCGCTGGACGGGGGGCTGGAAGTATGCCCCGGTGCGCTGGCAGGGCGAGCTCACAGCCTGGCTCGCCGAGGTGGACGGCAAGGATGACGTGGAGCTGTTCCAGCGCCTTTGGTACTGGAAGGTGATGGATGCGGCCGGGTGGCGATCCGACAAGGCCAATCCCCTCTGTGTGCAGGAGCTGCGCCGGCGCCTCACCCCCAATCTGGGTGCCGCCCGCTGGCGCCTGGAGCTTCGCAAGCTGGACGTCTGGTTCCAGCTCGACGAGCCCACCGCCCTCGAGCTCTTCGAGCACGATCCGCCCGCGGCCGGGCCCTTCATCCTCAAGCACCTGCCCTACTCATTGCTCAAGCCGGTTTTCTGGGACAGGCTGTTCACCCGGGCTCTCAAGCAAGACGAGGAGTTCGCCTTCCGCCTCTATCGCCGCCAGGTGACTGCGGCCCGCTGGGAGGCCGACGTGCTCGATCTGGCCCGCACCATCTCCGAGCCGCCCCGTCTGCTGCGCGAGCTCGAGCGGCGCCACCCCGAGGGGCTGAGACGCGACCCGGGTATGGGGCTCTACAAGCTGTGCGAGGCCCGCGGGCGCGACGTGCTGCCCTACGTGAAGAAGCATGTGGGGGATGTGTGGAGCCCCTGGCTGGTGCGGGGGAACTACGGCAAGCTGGTCGACCTGGCCCTGCGCGAGAACTGGCTCGATCTCTGGTCGGCCCTGGTGCGCATCTGCTCGAATCGAGGCGAGTTCAACGACACCATTCGCAAGCTCGTGGCCGACAAGGCGATGGACGAGCAGGAGGTGCTGCGTCGCTTGCTGGCCCTGGCGGGTGTGGGCCGCGAGCTGAACTTCGGCCCGCTGGGCCTGGCCCACGTCAAGTCGCTGGAAGAGTCGACCGCGGTGGCCCTCTACGAGCGCTTTCCGGCCCTGGTCCGCGGGCCGTTCAAGCTGCACCTCCAGGTCGCGCCCTGGTCGGACAAGCCCGTCTACGAGCGGCTGGTGGATCGGGCCCTGGCGCTCAAGGACGAGGAGTTACTCGACTTTCTGGCCAGCCGCTATCTGGCCGTCAAGCGTTCCACCGGCGAGGTGGCCAAACTGACCGATCACTATCGCTCGCTGAAAGAGAACGGGGCCTTCGCGCGGCGGGCGGCGGCGGTGCTGACCAGGGTGCCGGCCTACACGCTGCCTCACTACAATGTGCTGATCCGCGAGAATTCCCTGGCGCGATTGCTGTTCGAGCGCTCGGCCAGGAGCTTTTTGGACAGCCCCGAGGCCGTGGCCGACCTGGTGGAGGGCTCGGAGATCCACGTCCAGGCCCTGGCCTATCGCGTGCTCAGCCTCGATGACGAGCGGGCCCGGGTCATCGCCTGCGAGCACCTCAGCCTGCTGCTGGCCACCCTCTTGCGCCCTTTGCACCGCATCACCCGCGCCCTGGCCTTCGAGGCCTTGTTCAACGTGGCCGGCAGCTCGCTGGAGGTGGCCCGCAAGGTGCACGAGCGAGCCCGCCTGGCTCTGGCCCTGCCCGACGAGCGCTATCCCAAGGAGAAGCTGGTGGGCCTGCTGGGGCGGCTCTTGCACCGCTGGCCCGAGCTTCGCTCGGCCTCCGAGCAACCGGTGGTCTACCGATGATCTTCTGCTTCAACTACGCCACCCCCAGCGTCTTTGAATCCGACCCCGAGCGCTCGCTGCTGGGCCTGACGGCCGAGCGTCCGGTGCGCTTCAAGGGGCGCATCCGGCGCGAGATCCCATTGGTGCGCTTCGCCCTGCGGGCCTTCGGGGAGGCCCTCTGGAGCTGGCGCGGGGGGGACAGCTGGCACGAGATCGACCCCCTGGTGACGGTACACCCCGACCGGCTCTTCCTGGAGGGCTTCAGCGCCGATCTCTCCGTCTACGTCCAGCTCTGCCTGGACAGCGACCTGTTCGAGCCCGAGGGAGCGGTGCAGACAGGCACCACCTCGGTCGACTTCACCGCCTGGATGTGGGGAGCGCTGGGGGAGATGCGCTCGAGCCGGCGCACCGAGCTGGCCATCGACCCGGCAGGCTTTCAAGTGATGACGGCCGGGGCCGGTGGACGCGCCGAGCCCGAGGTGGAGCTGCCCGAGACGTTCCTGCGCGGCCTGTTGGAGCTGCAGGCCTCGATGACCATGCCCGGCATCCGGCTGGTGTTGCGACCGGTCGACCTGCTCGCCCCCATCCGCTACCTGCGCCACTCCAAAGGCAGGGTGGCTCCGCGCGCCTTGCGTTACGAGTTCGAGCCCGATCAGCCGGTGCGCATCGTGCTCGAGCCCTGGGAGAAGAGCTTTACACTGCAAGACACAGTGCACGGCTACGACGCCCCCCGCAAGGTGCGCACCTGGGGGCGCGACCGCCTGCGCCTGCTCGAGTCGCTGCTGCCCTTCGCCGACAGCGTGCACGTCTTCTTGAAGGGCCGGGGCCTGCCCAGCTTCTATCTGGTCAAGCTGCCCTCGATGAGCTTTCTGATCGGTCTGTCGGGCTGGTCGGCGCGCAACTTTCAGGAGCCCGGGTTCTCGTTGCTCTCCCCTCCCTCGGAAGGCGACCCGGGGGACACCTTGCTCGAGCTACGCGAGAAATTCTCATTGCGCGAGCCGATCGCCGCCCTCGACCGGCTGGTGCGCCGGGGCCAGGCCCTCTATGACCTGGATCGCAAGGAGTATCGCTGGCGGGAGATCTTTCCTGTGCCCCTGGACGAGGAGCGGTTGTACCCCCCCGATGTGCGCCAGGCTCGCGTGCCGCTCTTGCTGGGGAGCACCGAGGTCAGCGAGTGCCTGGCGCTGGAGACGCGCAAGGTGCGCCGCTTCAAGACCCCCGAGGGCAAGGTCGAGCGCGAGGTGGTCTACCGCGACTGGCGCGTGCGCGGGAAGGTGGATCAGCGGGCCGTCGAGGCGGTCATCAATGAGCGCGGGCGGGCCATCTTCGGGACCTGCGAGTGCCCCTTCTTCCAGGAGAACCTGCTTGGGAAGGGCCCCTGCGAGCACATCCTGGCCCTGATCGAAAAGAGCGCCGAGTTGCGGGTGGATCAGGCCAGCTCGGTGGAGGCCCCGGTGGGGGAGAGTGACGAAGATGCAGTTTGAGCGGGGAGGCCGGCTCGTCAGAGTTAGCCAACGATTCCACGGTGTTTCGCCGTGGAGGCGCATTGTCGCCATCACATCGCCAAGGTCCCCATCGTGCCAAACAATGGGGAGCCCTGAGTCCAGGGCCTCGCAGGTAGCCTCGAGCCGGCTTTCCCGCTCTTTTTTGAACGCGTTGCCCGAGCATCGTGGGCCCCGAGTTGAAGCCTGGACTTCCGGCTCCTGGCGCGCGGTGACGCTGGCCGGGCGGCGAGCCTGGAGTTCCGGCCTCCTCGCGGTGACGCTGGCTTTGCAGCGAGCCTGGAATTCCGGCCTACCTGCCCTTTTCTGGGGCGAGGGGGAGTCGCGATGAGCCTCTGGAAGTGGCTCTCCTCCAAGCTGACCGGCAAGCCTCCCAAGCGCGACGTGTCGCGCCTGGAGTCCGAGGACGAGGACCAGGTCTCGGAGACGGTCGACGTCAGCGGCGGCCCCCTCAAGCCCGACCACCGCCGCCGGGCTCTGCGCGACCGGCGCCTCTTGCCCAAGGCTCATCCCCCGGTGCGTTTCGGCAAGAAGAAGCGCCTGATGAGCAAGGCCGAGGCTCAGCGTCTCTTCGGGGCCAGCATGCGCACTCGCAATCGCACGCTGCGCGACCTGTTGCCCGACGTCGAGCAACTCACGCGCTATGGCCTGCCGGTCTGGAAGACGGAGGAGGAGCTGGCCACGGCCCTGGGACTGAGCCAGCGCCAGCTCTGGTTTTTCGCCCTGCACCGCGAGAAGGAGCGGGCCGCCCACTACGTCACCTTCGCCATCCCCAAGCGGGGCGGGGGCGAGCGCCACATCATGGCTCCCAAGCGCCGGCTCAAGGCCCTGCAGCGCAAGCTCCTCGGGCTGCTGGTGGAGAAGCTGCCGGTGCACGAGGCCGCCCACGGCTTTCGCAAAGGGCGCAGCATCAAGAGCGGGGCTGCGCTGCACGTGGGCAAGAAGCTGGTGCTCAAGGTGGACCTGAAGGACTTCTTTCCTACGGTCACCTTCCCGCGCGTGCGCGGCCTGCTGATCGCCTACGGATACAGCTATCCAGTGGCCACCGCCCTGGCCCTCTTGATGACCGAGTCGGTGCGCCAGCCGGTGGAGGTGGAGGGCAAGCTCTACCACGTGCCCGTGGGGCCGCGCCACTCGGTGCAGGGCGCTCCCACCAGCCCGGGGCTGAGCAACGCCCTGGTGTTGCGCATGGACCGCCGTTTGACCGGGCTGGCCCGCAAGTTTGGCTTTGTCTACACGCGCTACGCTGACGACCTGGCCTTCTCGGGCGATCACGATCACAAGACCGGCTGGGGCCTGCTACAGCGAGCCCGCCGCATCATCGCCGAGGAAGGTTTTGCGGTGCACCCTGACAAGACGGTGCTGGTGGGCTCGGGCCGGCGCCAGTCGGTGACCGGGGTGGTGGTCAACCAGACGCTGGGCCGCTCTCGCCAGGAGCGCCGTCGCCTGCGAGCCGCCCTGCACCGGCGCCGCGAGGCTGAGGCGCGTCTGCGCGGACAGCTGGCTTTCCTGTGGATGCTCAACCCGGCTCAGGCCTCGGCCCTCTGGCCGGAGGAGTGGAAGAAGCCTCAGAGCTGAACCATCCAGGTGCCCAACAGGCCTCCCGCGAGCATCAGAGCCATAAGCATCGGGATGGCCATGGCCGGTAGCTGCAGAAGCGCCAGCGTTGCGGTCGCAAGGAAGTGCCAGGCCGAGAAGACCCGGGCCTGATCGCGGGCGATAAAGGCCAGTATGAGGGGAACGATGCTCGTGAAGAGCCCGAACGCGTACCAGACCTCCCAGCCCAGGGCGAGTACCAGGAGGCTGGTGAGGGCCACGAAGATCACCAGCCAGGCTTCGAGTCGCTCGCGAGCGACCAGGAGCGGTCCCCGACCGATCAGCAGGTTGCCCACCGGCCGCAGCATCCACAAACCAATCACCAGGACGGGCAGAAGCGGGTAGCCGGGGGCGAAGTAGAGATTGGCGCCCAGCAGGAGCAGGATGAGAGCAAGGTAGCCAGGGCTCCGCTCGAGGGTGGGCGCACAGCGCAGGAAGGAGAGTTGCAGTCTCCCGATCAGCGGCAGGCGACAGCGGCGGGCCGCCAGCAGCCAGCGCCGGTAGGCCGCCTCTTCGGGAGCATTGCTCAGAGCCTCCAGGAAGCACGTTTCGGCCTCCTGCACCCGCCCTTCCACCAGCTCGAGCCAGCCCAGGTTGCGATGGACCTCGGAGGAGTCTGGGTGTTGGGCGAGGAGCTCGAGCACCTCCGCTTTCGAGGCCTTGCCCGTATCGGTGCGGGCCGTCACGAGCAGCCAGCGCGCCTCCACGAGGTCGGGGTCGAGCGCCAGGGCCTTCTCGGCCCGCTCCCCTGCCTGCTCGTACTTCTCCCGGTAGAGGGCCACCCTGCCGGCGGCAAGCCAGGAGCGGGCATCCCCCGGCCCGACCCCGATCGCCTTCTGGGCCATGTCCTCGGCCTCTTCGAAGCGACTCGTGACAGCCAGAGTGAGGGCCAGGATGCGCAGGCAGATCACGTCCTCAGCCTGCAGGCTCAGTCCGCATCGGGCCGTCGCCTCAGCTTCCTGATAACGCTCCAGGTTGTGCTCGCAGATGGCCTTGAGGCCCAGAAGCCAGACGTCTCCAGGCTCGGCTGCCAGGCCCTCGGCACAGGCCTGGCGAGCTTTGTCGTAGTTGCGGCACTCGAGCAGAAGATTCGCCCGTGCTCGGGCAGTGGCCATGAACGACAATTCGCTTCCGGAGCCGGCGGTGCCTGTAGGCTTTAGACCTGAGCCATCGAGGTGCATGTGAACATGGCCACCAGGGTCGAGACGACAAAGAGCGGAAGAACCGCGGTCGGAATCTGGAGCAGAGCCAAAACTGCCGTGGCAGCGAACAAGAAAGCAAAGAAACCGCGAGTCCGAGGGCGGGCCACGAAGGACAAGGACAGTGGAACGATACTGGCAAAAAATCCGAGCACGTAGCGCTCTTGCCAATCGAAGGCCAGCAGCAGCAGGCTACCGAGTGCCACCAGGACGACCAGGGGGGCTTCCGAATCGAGCCGTGGGCCCGCCCGCACCAGCAAGTTCCCGACCGGGCGGACCATCCAGAGACCAATGAACAGGGTCGGCAGGGCCAATGAGTGAGGAAAGGCAGCCACATTCACAGTCAGCAGCACGCCGATTCCCAGCGCAGCGGTCAGCGGTTGACGGTCAACCGCATGGGCAAGTCGCGCCAGCGCCAGGCTCAGCCGCCCCAGAACGGGAAGTTGGCAGCGCCGAGCTGCCAGCAACATTCGCTGGTAGCCTTTGTCCTCAGGTTCCTCTGCCAGCGCGGCCTTGAAGCACTCTTCTGCCTCCTGGGCCCGGCCTGCAACAAGCTCGTGCTCGCCCAGAATGGCCAGGGCGAGGGCTGACTCCGGTTGCTCGGCCAGGAGGCTCAGCAAGAACTCTTTCGAGGCTGTGCCGGCGCGCGCCCGCGCTAGCGCCTCAAGTATGCGAGCTTCCGGCAAGCTCGACTGGAGCTCGAGACTCTTCCTGGCTCGCTCCCGGGCGAGCTGGTGTTTCCCCTGATTCAGGGCGACCTGAGCTGCGACAGCCCAGGAAACAGCATTCCCGGTGGTCAATTCGAGGAGTCTGCAAGCATGGTGCTCGGCTTCGGGATATCCGGTGAGCGAGAGCACCACGGCCAGGTTGCCCAGGCAGCCTGGATCATCGGGTCGAAGGCTGAGCCCATCGCGGGCCGTCACCTCGGCCTGGGCGTAACGGCCCAACTTGAGCTCGCAGCTGGCTTTGATGCCGTAGAACGAGACCTCTCCTGGTTCGGCGGCAAGCCCTTCCAGACACGCCTCGATCGCGCTGTCGTATTTGCGACACTGGAACAGGTAAGAGGCCCGTTCTCGAGGGGAGGGCATCCTGGAAGGTTCGCGAGCGGACCTTCTGGCACCCCCGAATCCGGTTCAGGCCTCCTACTGAATCTGCAGGCGGGCCAGGTCGTCGGGCAGCTTGGGATACTGGGGATCCATCTCCTGCAGGGTCTTGAGCAGGATGCTGGCGATGATCAGGTTGCGGGCCTCCTTGTCGTCGGCCGGTACCACGTACCAGGGCGCCTGTTCGGTGCTGGTGCGGGTGAGCACGTCGCTGTAAGCCTGCTGGTATTCATCCCACTGCTCGCGCCGTTCCACGTCGCCGGCGTTGAACTTGTACTGCTTGTGGGGGGTATCCCGCCGCTCTTCCAGGCGCAGTTTCTGCTCGTCCTTGCCGATATGCAGGAAGATCTTGACCATCTTGGTGCCCAGGTCGCCGCGCTGCTTCTCGAAATCCTTGACCTGGTCGTAACGGGCTGACCAGACCTCCTCGGGAGCAAGGTTCGCCACTCGCACCTCGACGATGTCCTCATAGTGGCCCCGGTCGAACATGCCGATGTTGCCCTTGCGGGGCATCTCGCCCGTGATGCGCCACAGGAAGTCGTGGTCGGCCTCGAGCTTGGTGGGCACGTTGAAGCTGGCCCGCTCCACGCCCTCCTCGGTCTTGAGCATCAGCGGCGCGAAGACGTCCTTGAAGGTGCCGCCCTTGCCGGACGCGTCCATGCCCTGGCATACGAACAGCACCGAGCGCTGGTTCTCGGAGAAGAGCCGACGCTGCAGCTCGGAAATTTTCTTGTGCATGGCCTCGAGCAGCCGCTCGGACTCGGCCTTGGAGGTGGGCACTCCCTCGGGCGGGGCGGTCGAGATCGCGGACAGGTCGATCTCTTCACCCGGCTTGACCCGGAACTGCTCGAGGTCGATCCTCATCGAGACCGGAGGGAGGGGCTCGGGATCGACCGCCGGCAGGCTCAGCTCCACTCCGTCGGGGGTGATCCTGGGCTCGGCTTTGGGGGCTTTGGCTGCCACGGTGGGCGCAGTGGACCAGTTGACTGAGAGCTGAGACAGGGCTCCGATCATGACAGACCTCCGTTCTTGTCCTTGCAGTCTGCCAGCAGGAGCTGAAAGGGGGCTGAAAGCGGGATGCGATCCGTGGACCCGCCCGCCCGATTCAAGACAAGCCTTGGACCCGCCCGAAAGGAGCGGGGGGGGCTTCATCCCCCGAGCAGGGTGGGTCGCGCCAGAGGGCTCGCCACCACGCGGTTGCGCCCCGAGCGTTTGGCCTCACACAGCCCCACGTCCCCTCGCCTGAGCCAGCTGTCGCTCTCCTCACACGGGTCCAGCGAAGCTACGCCAACGCTCACGGTCACTCGCACCTCGGCCAGCACGGAGCTGGATGCCAGCGTGCGGCGCAGATCCTCGGCCACGAGCAAGGCGTCGCAGAGCTCGGTGTCGCCGAGCAAGACCACGAACTCCTCGCCCCCGGTGCGAAAGACCAGGTCGAGCTGGCGCAGTCGTCGACCCAACAGCTCCACGACTGCCCGCAGGACCCGGTCGCCCGCATCGTGCCCATACTGGTCGTTGATGCGCTTGAAGTGGTCCACGTCCAGCGCCAGCAAGGAGCAGGGGGTGCCATAGCGTCGCAGTCTCTCAATCGCCGAGCGCAGGCAGACCTCCAGGTGACGGCGATTGTAGGCGCCCGTCAGGGGATCCACCAGGGTCTGCTCTTGCAGCATGGCGATGATGGAAAGGAAGGTGGTGGTGAGGAGCACGGTGAGGACGGTGGTGGCCAGCACCCGCGAGCAGAGCTCCCAACCCAGGTGCAGGGCCGCCCATGGGGTGAGCACCAGGATCAGGCCCAGGTCCACCTGCAGCGCCTGGCGCCGGTCGAGCACGAAGAAGAAGAAAATCAGTGCCGGATAGAGCCAGAAGAGCCCGGTGAGGCCCTGAGTGCTGATGGCTACCAGCAGGCTGCCCAGCACCGGGACATAGAGCCAGGCGGGCGAGAGGAGCGGGGGGCGGCGCAGGCGGATGGCCGCCGCGTTCAAAGCCAGGATGACCACCACAGCGAAGGTGGTGCAGCCGAGAATGGTCTGTCCATGGACGAAGTTGCCGAGGGCGAAGGGTAGAAACAGGACCAGGCTGACCTGGGCCAGGCGATACACGATGAGGTCGCGATAAGCGGCCAGGATGTCGTTCGCATTGCTCATGGACCAAGCGTAGCGCTTGCGCTTCTCAGGCCTGCCAGGAATTGTATCGAGCGTGTATCATTACGGGGACCGCAGTCGTGGTCAGGCCCGCAATTTGCCCCCCGGGCCCGGTCGGAACACTCGGATGCCACACCCCCGCTCAGGCTCTGAGGAAGAAACGTCTGCCCGAAGCCCGGCGGCATCGAATGCCGATCCAAGAAGAAATTAGGGTCTCCATCGGTGTTGCCAAGGGGCTCGCGCCCTCGCGAGTCTCGCTGGAGGATCCCCAGCGTGTCCGTCCCGGGAAGAATGCTGCGCTACGCGCAGAAGCCCGTCCGATGAGGTCCATCCTGTTCCTCCTCTGCCTGGCGATGCTGGGCCGGCCGGCTCTGAGCGACCCCAAGGTGGTGCTCCTGCCCCTCGACGACCGCCCGTGCAACCTCCTGTTCGTCGAGCAGCTCGGACGCATCGCCGGGGCGCGGGTGCGCTCCCCCCCGCGGCCCTGGCGGCGCCCGCCCCCGCCGCACCGCCTGCCCGGCTGGCGGCGCAGCCAGCCGGCCGACCTCAAGCTGGTCTCGCTCGAGATGCTCTGCTACGGAGGGCTGGTTGGCTCACGCCGGGCCGACGTCCCGATCGCATTGGCCCGCGAGCGGCTCGAGTCTCTGCGGGCTCTGACCGGCCGGGTCGACCTGGTGGCCACCCTCCCCCGGCTCAGCCTGCTCACCTCCGAGGCTCAGGCGTCCTACGAGCGGCGCCTGGCCGCCTGGGCCGCCAGCGGCTCAACTGAGCCCCCGGCGGATGTGCCCGCCGAGATCCTGGCCGAGTACCGGTTCGTGCGCCAGCGCAACCTCGAGCTGCTCGGCTTCGCGCTCGACCTGCTGGAGGACCGCACCGTCCACAGGCTGGTGGTGGGACTGGACGACTCGGCCCCGCGCGGTCCCCACCTGGCCGAGGCCGCCTGGCTGGAGGGCGAGGTACGCCGGCGCCGCCTTCAGGAGCGCTTCTCCCTGCTGTCGGGAGCCGACGAGCTGAGCATGAGCATGCTGACGGGCTGGCTGGCCGACCGGGCGGGCTTGCACCCGTCCGTCGAGGTGATTTACTCCGACCCGGAGGCAGCGGACCGGATCCCACCCCTGGAAACGATGCCCCTGGCCCGCATGGTGGACGACCACCTGAAGCTGGCCGGGGCCCGCCTGGCAAGCCCGGGGGACGTGGTGCTGCTGGTGCTCGTCCCGGGCGAGGAGGGAATCGTGGCCCAGGTGGAGCGCCTCTTGAGCCTGCTTGCGGCCGGCCGCCGGGTGGCGGTGGCCGACCTTTCCAGGGTCAACCAGATGGACCCGGGCCTGGCCACGGCCCTGATCGACCGGGTGCCTGTGCACCGGCTGGACGCTCTGGCTGGCTGGAATACCGCCGCCAACGCCTTCGGCACCGCCGTCGCTCAGCTGGTGGCCCACCGCCTGGCCGCGCGTCAGCAGGGCTGGAGCCTGGAGCGGACCCTGGAGAGCGAGAAGACCCACCAGGCCTTCCTGATGGCCAGGCTGGTGGACGACTATGCCTACCAGGCGGTGGTGCGCCCTCGCCACGAAGCCGGTGAGGCCACGGCTCTCTTGATCCGCCTGCACCTGCTCGACTGGGCGCGAGAGCTCTTCGACCGGCGCTGGCGCGGTCGCGTGGTCGAGCTGGAGGCGCTGGGAAGGCAGGCCCGCATCGACTCGGCGCAGTTCGAGGTGGCGCTCCCCTGGCGACGGGTTTTCGAGGTGGAGCTGCGCGTGGACCTGCGACTGACCCCGGTCCCCAGGTAGTGCAGGCCATCCGAGGAGGACCAGCGGGAACGGACTGGAAATCATAACTTTGTGACACAAAGTAAGATTCGCTGCCGGGTGGCTCTGGGGCTTGTCAGCGTGGCCCTGCTGGTCTCCGGAGTGACCGCCTTCCCGTTGCCCCAGGAGGTCGGTCTGCTGGCCGGCTGGCTGGACCCCTCCACCCCCCTCGGGGCGTGGATTCACCGGGTCGAGGACGCTCTGGTCTACAACCAGGAGAATTTCCCCTTCATGGCCTACGGCACCGACTGGCTGGCCTTCGCTCACATCATGCTGGCCGTGCTGTTCCTCGGCGCCATGCGCGATCCGGCGCGCAATCTCTGGGTGATCGAGTTCGGTCTGCTGGCCTGTGCCGGGGTGCTGGCTCTGGCATTGATCTGCGGGCCGCTGAGGGGGATCCCGTTCTTCTGGCAGCTGGTGGATTGCTCGTTTGGAGCTTTTGGCGCCATCCCGCTTTGGTTCGCGCGCCGGGAGGCGCTCTCAGCGTCCGCCGGTTAGCCCCAGCACGGTGCCGGTGGCATAAGAAGCCTGCTCGGACATGAGCCAGGCCACGCCCTCGGCGATCTCCTCGGGCCGGGCCGCTCGCCCCAGCGGGATGGAGCCAGCCAGCCGTTCGACGCGGTCGCTCGCTCCTCCCCGAGCGTGAATCTCAGTATCCACCAGCCCGGGTGCGACGCAGTTCACCCGGATGCCTCGCTGGCCCACTTCGCGAGCCAGGCCCAGCGTGAAAGCTTCCACCGCCGCCTTCGTGGCGGCGTAGTGAGCGTATTCGAAGGGGCTGCCCGTGCGGGCGGCAACCGAGGAGAGGTTCACGATGCTGCCGCCCGCCGGCATCCGCCGCACGGCTTCGCGGCAGCACAGCATGGTGCCCAGCAAGTTGACCTCCATCACCCGCCGGGCGACCTCCTCGGTGAGGTCCTCCACGCGCGTGAAGCCCCCTGTGATGCCGGCGTTGTTGACCAGCCCGTCCAGCGAGTCGAGCCCTTTGAAGAGAGCCAGCACCCCGGACTCTTGACCCACGTCGCCTGGCACGGCCCGGGCCGATCCGCCGGCCGCCTCGATGGAGCCCACCACCTCCAGGGCCGACTCACGGTCGATCAGGTAGTTCACTACCACGTGCCACCCCTCGGAACCCAGGCGGCGGGCCACGGCGGCTCCGATCCCCCGGCTGGCGCCGGTCACGATCACGGTCTTCATGCCGGACGTTTCCCGCCCTGGCGCCTGGGTCCTACCCGAAGGTGGTGGTCGTCAGGCAGAGCCGGGCCCATTCGGGAGCTCTCGTGCCGCGGGCGCGAAGGGCGCTCAGCGACTGGCCGGCCACCTCGTTCTGGGGATCGAGCTGCAGGGCCCGCTCGGTGAGAACCAGAGCATACTCGGGGCGACCGGCCTGGAAGCAGTAGAAGGCCGCCTCGCTGAGGCGTCGAGCGGCGCCTTCCTGGTCGTCCCGGGCCAGGGTGATCCGAAACCAGGCCTGGTGAGGAACCATCACCAGAGCGTCCAGGCTCCACGCTCGCGGGCGCGAACCGGGCCCGACCGAAAAGGCCGCGCTCGGGGTTCTCGAAGGCATACACGCCCCGGGGACAATCCCAGGCGGTTTCCTCGCTGCTCAGCGCCTCGGTCAACGTCTCCAGCGAAGTTTGCGTGTCAGCCAGCAGGGCCTCGACTGTGGGGGAGGCCTGCACGCCAAGCTGAGAGCAGGCCTGCCGGGCGGCCACAGGGCGCAACTCGCGGGCGCGCGCCATGACCTGATGCTCCTCGGTCACCATCCCGGTGAGGCGGATGACTCCTCGCAGGGGCTCCAGAGCGCGGGAAGCCTGACCGGCGGCCAGGTAGGCTTCGCCCAGGCTCAGTTGGAGCCGGTTCCACAGGGGCAGGAGCTCGGGCTCGGCCGGATGCTCCCCGACCAGCGCCAGAGCCTCCTGCAGCAGCCCGAGGTGGCCTCGCTCCAGGGCCTGGCGGCACTGGCCGGCCACCTCCGAGCACACCGCGTCGCGCAGGGCCTGCAGCTTGCGGCCGCGCGAGGGAAGGTCGGGAGTGGCGCGCAGGAGCGCCAGCGCCCCGGCCAGGTCCTTTTCCGCCACCAGGCGGGGCAGGCGCTCCTCGGGCGGGGGCTGCTGCAGCTCGCCGGGGATCGGCCCCCGTTCGAAGATCAGCGGGGCGCGGAAGTGGAAGTCCAGCGTGCCGATCCCCAGCTCTTTTGCCAGGGCCAGCTGTTGGCGGGGCCAGAGCTCGAGGACGGTGGCCTTGCTCTCCTCGCCCGCAGTTGTCTGCCAGCAAGAGGACCGGTAGCTGATGAGCCTCTCCTCCTCGGGCCGGGACAGGAAGCGCTCGAGCTTGCCCTGGGAAACCTGGAAGGCAAAGTCGAGCCCCTCGTCGTCTGATCCGAAGGCCAGCACGGCTGCGCAGCCAGCCGCCTCAACCGCGAGAGCGAGTCCCAGCCAGTCCACTCCCGTCAGGTCGCGCCCCCGGTTGTCGGTTCTCAGGCTCTCGACCAGCGGGGCGATGGCCTCAGGGACGCGATGGGGGAGGCTTGGAAAGACTTCGGTGAAAGGGATGTGCCCATGGCCGGACAGACGTCCAGAAACCACATTCCGCCCCGCTCGTAGCCGCGCAGACAGGCCCGCACATCGAGCCGGCGCAGGCCCTCCCAATCGGGCTCCTCGGAGAAGACGAAAACGTTGTGGAAGGACCCCACGGCCGCCGGGTTCCCCCTTCGTTTGGAGGAGTCCTGGCGGCAGGGTGCCGAGCGGGCAGCGCGAAAGCCCCGCCATGCAGGCAGAGCGCGGTTTTTCGGTGGACTACACCCATCGCCTTCGCTTTACTCGCCAGGCCGAGACGTGCCTGCGCAAGCTGGTGGGCGAGGCGCGCTGCCTGGCCTTTGTCGATCAGGGCTTGCTGACGGCCCATCCCGAGCTGGCCCGGATCGAGCTTCCCGGCCTGGTCGAGATGCTGCCCGTGCCCGGGGGCGAGGCGGTCAAGAACGACATGCGAGTGTTCGAGGAGGCCTGCCGGGCCATCGATCGGGCAGCCATCTGCCGCCAGTCCTACGTGCTTGTCTGGGGAGGGGGAGCGGTGCTGGATGCGGTGGGCTTCGCGGCCGCCTCCACTCACCGGGGGGTGCGCCTGATCCGCCTTCCCAGCACCACCCTGGCCCAGGCCGACTCGGGCGTGGGCGTGAAGTGCGGGCTGAACGCCTTCGGCAAGAAGAACCTGCTGGGCGCCTTCCACGTGCCCCACGCGGTGGTGTGCGACGAGACCTTGCTGGCCACGCTGAGCGACGAACACTGGCGCTCGGGTTTTGCGGAAGTGGTCAAAGTCGCGCTCTTGCGCGATGGGTCCTTGTTCGAGGAGGTCGAGCGACGGGCTGACGAGGTGCGCGAGCGCGATCTCGAGGCTGCGCTGCCGCTCATCCGACGCTCGGCCGAGCTGCACCTTTCGCAGATCGTGTCCGGAGGGGATCCCTTTGAGCTGGGCTCGGGACGTCCGCTCGACTTTGGCCACTGGATCGCCCACCGGCTGGAGGTGCTGTCCGATTTCACCCTCACCCACGGGCACGCCGTGTCGGTGGGGATGGCGGTGGATCTGGCCTACGGCGCCCGGCTGGGGGTGACCCCGCCCGCCCTGGCCGCCCGCGCCACCTCGGTCCTCGAACGCCTGGGCCTTCCCCTGTGGCATCCCCGGCTGGCCCATCCCGGGCTGCTGCAGGGCCTGGAGGACTTTCGCCAGCATCTGGGAGGCAAGCTCTGCCTGCCCCTGATCGAGGAGCTGGGGCGCGAGACGACCGTGGACGAGGTCGATCGCGAGCTCTTGATCGAGTGCCTGGCGGTGCCGGCATGAACGAGTCGGGGTGTCGAGTGAACGTGGACGAGTCTTGCCAGGTCGGGGACGAGGGGCGCGTGAACGTGGTAGACGTGTCTTCCCGCAATGGCCAGGTCGGGGACGAGGGGGGCGCGTGAACTTGGTAGACGAGTACTTCCTCGAGCACCGCGGCAAGCTGATCGACCTGGCCGCCTTTCTCGACCGGGTGGACCGCGCCGGGCAAGCCGACGACCGGCGGATCCAGGCCCTGCGAGGAGCGCTGCAGCTCTTGCTCGAGCCCGGTCCCGAGCGGGCCCGACGCATCCTCGAGCTGCTCAGCGACCCCACCAGCGAGCCGGTGGAAGAGGCCCGCGGCAGCGCCACCGGCGCCCCCTGAGCGGCATGGACTACATCGATCCTCACATCCACATGGTCTCGCGCACCACCGACGACTACGAGCGGCTGGCCCGTTGCGGCTGTCGCGCAGTCAGCGAGCCGGCCTTTTGGTCGGGTTTCAACCGCGCCTCGGCGGAGGGCTTCCGCGACTACTTCCTCCAGCTCACCGAGTTCGAGCCCACCCGGGCCCGGCGTTACGGCATCCGGCACTACTGCTGGTTGTGCATCAATCCCAAGCAGGCCGAAGACCCGGGGTTGGCCCGCGAGGTGATGGCGCTGATCCCCGATTACCTCGACCGTCCCAACGTGCTGGGAATCGGCGAGATCGGCCTCAACCGAAACAGCAAGAACGAGCTGGTGGTGCTGGAGGAGCAGATCGCCCTGGCCCTGCGCCATGACCAGCTGATCCTGGTGCACACCCCGCACCTTGAGGACAAGCTCAAGGGCACCCGGCTGATCCTGGACGCGCTCGACAACCAGGGGGTGCGGCCCGAGCGGGCCCTGATCGACCACGTCGAGGAGCACACCGTGCAGATGGTGCTCGAGCGCGGCTACTGGGCGGGGATGACGCTTTATCCCGACACCAAGTGCACCCCCCAGCGGGCGGTGGACATCCTGGAGGTTCACGGCACCGAGCGCCTCTGCCTCAACTCGGCCGGCGACTGGGGGCCGAGCGATCCTCTGGCGGTACCGAAGGCGATGCAGGAGATGCGCCGACGAGAGCACCCGGTGGAGCGCCTTCGCCAGGTGTTCTACGCCAACCCGCACGCCTTTCTGAGCCAGAGCCCGAGGTTTCTGGCTTGAGGGCTACACTCCCGCGCGTTGACCTGTTCAGAATTGGAACGCGCGGGAGTGTAGACAATCTGTTGAACGGCGCCGCGCCAATTCCTCAAGTGTTCAACGCGCGGCGCCTTAGAGGTTTGAGGTGCCAGGCCCCTCTGGCTGTCAGCATCGAGATGGCCGTGAAAGTCAGGTTTCGGGCTTGAGGGTGCTGGGCTACTGCCTGAACCAGTTCCCCAAGGGACAGCTGTTGCAGGCCCTGGACATGCTCACCCCCGGAACCGGAGCAGGCCTCTGGATCAACCGCTCGCTGGCTCGTGAGTTGCAGGTGCCGGGCGCGCTGGAAGCCCTGCGCGACGAGCTGCACAAGCGCGAGCTGATCGCCTATTCTTTGAATGCATTCCCGGCCGACGACTTCCACGGGCCGGTGGTGAAGCACCGGGTCTATCATCCCGCCTGGGATCGCGTGGAGCGCCTGGAATACACCCTGGAGGTGGCCGAGTTGCTGGCTGGCCTTCTGCCCGAAGGGGCCGAGGGGAGTCTCTCCACCCTGCCCGTGGGTTGGCCCGGCACGGTCGAGTTGGGCCAGGCTCGGGTTCACCTGGCTCGGGCCGCAGGGGGGCTGCGCGAGTTGCACGAGCGCACCGGGCACCTGATCCACCTCGACCTCGAGCCCGAGCCGGGCTGCGTGCTCTCCACCAGCGCCGACCTGGTGGCCTTCTGGCAGGACCTGGACCGGGTTTACCTCAGGGTGTGCCACGACGTGTGTCACGCCGCCGTGATGGCCGAGGGCCAGGGGGAGGCTCTGGAGCGCTATCGGCGGGCCGGCATCCGGGTGGGCAAGGTGCAGATCTCCTCGGCCCTGCTCGTGCCCGACTGCCGTCTGGCGCGGCCCGCGCTGGAGCGTCTGTCCCAGGATCGTTACCTTCACCAGTGCCTGTATGAGCGTCGCCAACTCTTTGAAGACCTACCGGACTTTCTCGAGCAAGACCTTCCCCCGGGCGAGTTAAGGGTTCACTACCACGTGCCGGTCGACTTGCTCGAGCTCGAGGATGGCGTCAAGACCACCTCGGAGGAGATCGCGGCCTGCCTGGCGGCGCTCGATCCCGAGGTGGCCCATCTGGAGGTGGAGACCTACACCCGCATCCAGCCCGAGGCGGTTTTGCGCCGCGAGCTGGAGTGGGTCGCCGGCCTTCTTCAGGCCTCGGAGTCGGAGTCGAAGACGGCGGTTTCGCGCCCTTTGCGGTCGGACCGGAAGATCTGATACAGCGCCAGCCCGACCAACAAAGCGCACCCGGCCGTCGAGGTCCAGGCCTCCTCGGCCCGGTAGGCGTCCAGAGCGTGCACCACCCGATGGCCCAGGGCCACCAGTCCGGACAGGAGGGCGAAGATGCCCAGCCCGCGGTGCAGGATGCCCGGCAAGAGCCCGGCCACGGCCAGGAACATGCCGGTCAGCACCACCATGAAGCCGACGTCGTTGGTCTCCGGGTCGTAGACCAGCCCCAGCAGGGTGCCCAGCGCGGTCAGGGCCATCCAGCCCAGAATTGGCAGGAAACCTCCCCCGGTCTTCACGCCGTGCTCGGCTCGCCAGCGCTCCCCCTCCGCGGCATACTGGCGCACCTTCTGCACCACCTGCTCAAAGAGCTCGGGAGGACAGTGCAGGCGAAGGACGGTGTGCCAGCTATCCGCCAGCGCTACCACCTTCTCGTGCGGGTAGACCTTGACGCGATGGACATTCTTCCAGGTGATGGTAACCGTCTCGCCGGCCTGAGCCAGCACGCTGGCCGCCAGGGCACGGGTGCTGCCGGCCAGGATCGAAGCCACGACCGCGAACTCGCCCAGGGCGCGCTCGCGCGTGCCGGCCAGGAAGGCCGCTCCCTCGGGACCGACCTGGTAGAGCGCCTGGTAGCGGTTGCCGAAGAACAAGAGCGAGATCACTCCGATGAGGACGAAGAGCACTCCCAGCACCACAGCGAAGAGGGGGGCGACCTGAAGCAACATGTCGGGCTCACCGACCGCCAGGCCCATCAGGCCCATCACGACCGAGAGAACGACGATGATTCCCACGAAGAGCTTGACCAGGTCCTTGAGGAAGAAGCGTCCCGTGAGCATGGGAACCGAGAGGCTCCAGACCAGGTCGTCATCAGCCTTTGCGGCGGGCGGTTCGGGCTCACCGCCGTGGCCGCAGGCGGAGCAGAAGCGGTCGGTGGCTTCGAGCTGGTGACCGCAGGAAGGACAAGAGCGCAGTAAGGGAGAGCCACAGTTGGGGCAGAACTGCCCGTCCCCTGCGCTCTGCTGGCAGCGGGGGCAGGTTGCCGTGGGTAGAGTCAACATGGAACTCACCTCCACCCTTGAGCCTGGCCCATTCGGGGAGGGAGGGAAATGATCTGGATCAGCCCAGGCGCCGGCGCAGCCAGGCTCCCAGAGCCAGACCGAAGACCAGGTGAGCGCTGGCGGTCAGGAAGAGAAAGCGGGCGTTGACGTGGAGCTGGAAGAAGGCGGTGTAGGGGGTGGCCAGCAGCATTCCCTCCACCACCAGCCCCCAAACCACGGCTCCCCAGAAGAGCTGCCGCGGGCTGCGCACCATGGTCAGGAACATCACACCCAGGGCCGCCCCGTTGAGGAAGTGGTAGCTCCAGCCCAGGACGTGCACCAGCCAGGTCGGCTCGTCGGCGCCGAGCAGCAGCTGGCCGAAGCGGGGGAAGACTTTGAACAGTGGCGCCCCGGTGAGCACGAAGGGAAGGCGGTAGAGGTCATAGACACCCGCCGCCAGCACCCCGGCCATGGCGCCCTCGAAGATCCAGGTTGACGGACTGTCCAGGCCCCGCGGCTGGTTGCGATACCTGGCCCCGAGCGCCGCCAGGGCCAGCGTTCCTGGCAACATGGCGTAGAGGGCGAAAGTCTGCATCGGCCAGAGTCCGTAGAACTGCCCGAGCAGCGCGGCGAAGGAAAGGCTGGCCAGGGCGAAGGTCAGGAGTCTGAGCATGCCGCCTGAGTTTGGCGGGGAGTGGGATTCTCCTCGGGTCAGGTATCCGGCCAATGGGGGTCATGTGCCCCTGCCACAAGGACTCCGGGCAGGCTACTCTGAGATCGCAATGATTCTCGCGATGACAGGTGGGTTCTCGCCCGAGATGCTGGTGGTCGCGCTGATCCTCAGCGGTTTCCTCTACGGAGTTCTGGCCCTGGTGCTCGTGCTCACGCTGGGCTGCTCGATGCTGCTGGCCGGCCGGCACCATCCCGCCCCTCTGGTGGCCGCCGCTGTCTGGCTCAGCTGCATCGGCCCGGTGCTGAGAAGCGCCTGGATGCACTCTCCCCAGGGCATTGGTTTGTCCGCCCTTCTGATGATTGCCCTTCCGGCCCTGGTGGGCCGGTTGTCCGGACACCTGACCGGTTGGCTGGACGAGCTTCGGGTCTGACCGCCATTCAGGACAGTCCGAGGGCTACACCTGGCCCGGCCTGGAGAGGAAAGGGCCTCCCACGCCTGAGCTTCTGCGCGCCTGCCTGACCCCCGGGCCGGCTGATCAGCCGTGCCCCGCGGTTGGTTGTGGGCGGCGCCCCGATCTGCTCGTCATGCGCGCCCCCCCAGTTGGGTGCCGGCCCCGACCTGCTCGCCATGCGCGCCCCCCCGGTTGGATGCCGGCCCCCGACCTGCTCGCCATACGCCCCCCCGGTTGGGTGCCGGCCGCCGACCTGCTCGCCATGCGCGCCCCCCCCGGATGGGTGCTGGCCCCGACCTGCTCGCCATACGCCCCCCCCGGTTGGGTGCTGGCCCCCGACCTGCTCGTCAGGCGCGCTGCCGGCCCCCGACCTGCTCGTGATGCGCGCGCCCCCCGATTGGGTGGCCGGCAGGGGTGGACCCCGCCCCGACCTGCTGAACCGCTCAGAACGAGTTTCCTCGCGGGCAAGTGACCTTCTGCAAAGCCTCGGCGCGTGATTCTCACCCTGCAATCGAACAGGCGGTCGATACCGGCGGTTCAAAAAGCGAACATTTGCTCGCAGGAAGACTGGGAAGTTTCACGAAGTTCTACTCCAGAAATCCGATTCTTCATCGGCATCCCTTTCTCTCTTCTTTCTTCCCAACCAACCTGTGTGAGGTATCCTTATGTCCCTGTGTCTTTCTCACTATTCTCAGCAGCATCCTGAAGTCATGCTCCAGGGGGCTGCGAAAGCCGCTCGCGGCGTGACCGCCAACGAGTGGGAGCTAGGTGCCTGGTTGCTCGCCATCGAGCGCACTCGGGCCTACCAGTCGGCAGGATTTCGAAGCACGGTTGCATTTGCCATCGTGCGCCTGGGCCTCGAGCCCCCGAAAGCCAGCAACCTGCTTCGCATCATGGGAGTGCTGGAGCAGCTTCCAGATCTGAGCCGTGCGTTTCAAAGTGGCGAAGTCGGTTATGCAAAGATGCGTGAGATCACCCGGGTCGCCACGCAGGAGACCGAGCTGGCCTGGCTCGAGTTTGCTCGCACTCATACCACCGATCAGGTGCGCCAGCGGGTGGTTTGCAGCCCGGCGGCCTTCGAGCGTCGCGTTCGGTCCGTTCGCAACCAGGCTGACAACCTCTTGAGCACGCACGCTCAGAGAAAGCTCGTTTCCGGACTGGCTGCTCCCGAGCTTCCCGGAGGATGGACCGGCCAGGTAGAGGATGCCTCCAGACCCGCAGTTCGATCGCCCGACCGGGTTGAGGGTGCGACGGAGTCTCAGCCAGGGCTCTTCGACCCGAGCAGTCCTCAACACTACAGCCCGAATGCTGAAGTGCCCGGGCTGTCAAGGTCCGTGGCAGACTTGCCTGCCGGTTGCTCTGGGCAGACCCGGAACGGGCCGGAATCGGATGGCCCGGGTGACGGCTCCCCCGGGTTGACCACGCCAGGGACTGAAGTCCCTGATGACTGCCCGGGCAGGGCCCGATGTGCTGAGCTGCCGTCCGGATCAGGCGGACCTTTCAGACAGCCGGTGCCGGACGGCTTGCTCGATGGTCCACTGCTCGAGGAGGATGGGCTCCCGGCGCCCCAGCGCGTGCGCCTGGTCGTTGATCTTAGCGCTGAGGAATACGCAGAGTGGGGAGCTACCGTGGCGAGGATTTCCCGCCAGTTCGGGCGCCGGGTTAGCTCCAGGGAGGTGATTCTGGAGTTGGCGCGTCGCCACGTGGCCAGCACCGGCGGCTCTTCGCTACAACGGAATCCGGTCGTGGTCCGCCTCGAGCCAGACGGTGCGGGCTTCGTGCAGACCGACCGCGGACCCCTGGTTGTCTCTCGACAGAGCTCGGACGAGTATCTTGCCCGGGCCAACTCGGTAGTGGTTCAGGGCTCGCAGCCGACAACCACGTCGGTGCTGTTGCTCGGTGGAAGACGCCGCAAGAAGTTGCCGGCCGAAGTCTTGCGGTCGGTGGTGGCTCGAGCAGGCGGCTGCTGCGAGTCCTGTGGACAGCACGGAATCCTTCACGTGCACCATATTCGGGCGCTCTCCAGGGGTGGTAGCAACGGGCTGGAGAACCTTCGCCTCCTGTGCTCCGCTTGCCACGGCGGAGAGCACGCCAGCGACTTCCAACCTGGCAGCCCCTGGGAACGCGCGCGCGCTCGGCGGCAGCGTGTCAGTGCCCAGAAGGCTAGCGCCCAGAGCTCCCGAGGTCGACCTGCTCGCCCCACAGGCCCGGACCCATGAGGCGCCGCGCCGTTCCTACACTCCGGCGCGTTCTGACAACGCGCCGGAGTGTAGGAACGGGGCAGGACCCGGGCGGGGCGAGAGAGGAAAGGCCCTCCCCATGCTGGACCTTCTACGCGCCTCCAACCTCCCTACCGTGTGGACCAACGTTCTGGTGGCGATGGCTCTATCCGGCCAGCGCAACCCGCTGTATTTCCTGGCTCTGAGCCTGATCTACCTGGGCGGGATGGCCCTCAACGACTGCTGCGACCTGTCCTGGGACCGGCGCCATCGGCCCGACAAGCCCATCCCCTCGGGGCGAGTTCGCCTCTGGCAGGCGGCCCTGGTGGCGGCTTCGCTCCTGGCTGGGGGCGCGACATTGTTGCTCGTGGCCGGGGGGCGCTGGGCCACCCCGCTGGTGGCTCTGGTGGTGGCCTACAACCTGGTCCATAAGCGTACCGAGATGGCCGCCCTGCTGATGGGTGGTTGCCGGGGGTTGATTCTTTTCTGCGTCACCCATGATATGACGCCGACCCTGCTGGTTTCGGCCCTGCTGCTGAGCGGCTACGTCACCCTGCTGACTCTGCTGGCCCGACGCGAGGCTTTTCAGCAGGTCCGTAAAGGCTGGCTCACCACTCTGCAGGTGGCCGTGACGATCCTGACCGTGATGGGAATGGTGCTGGCTCTCTACCAGTTGGCCTTCTATGCCCTATTACTGCTGCTGGCTCTGTTTCGGGCGGGCCATTTTGCCAATCGGGGCAACCTCAAGGGCATGGTGTTGACCCTGATCGCCGCAATCAGCCTGCTGGATGCCTGCCTGCTGGCCGCTTTCGGCCATTCCGGCTGGCCCGGCCTGGTGGGCTTCGTGCTTACCAGGCTCTGGCATCGCCGGGTTTCCGGCACCTGATGGCCCGACCCGCCGCCCTGCTGGCCGCCGCCCCCCGCCAAGAGCGCTCCGCGCGGGGTGCCGGCTTGATGGCCCGACCGGTGGGGCTGACCGATTCCCGCCGCTCCTCGCACGAGCGCTCCGCGCGGGGTGCCGGCTTGATGGCCCGACCGGTGGGGCTGACCGATCCCCGCCGCTCCCCGCAAGTGCGCTCCGCGCGGGGTGCCGGCTTGATGGCCCGACCGGTGGGGCTGACCGAGCCGGTGCTGGCCGCCGCTCCCCGCACGAGCGCTCCGCGCGGGGTGCCGGCTTGATGGCCCGACCGACAGCTCTGCTTCTGGTGGTGGGGCTCACCGAGCCTCTGCTGGCCGCCGCCCCCCGCATGAACGCTCTGGGAAGGCCCCGCCGGGTTACCCCTTGCCTGCCGGCCGTGACCTGCCCGGTGCAGGCAAGCATGCTGACCGGACTTCCCCACGAGGGCCATGGCATCGTGGCCAACGGCTGGTATGATCGCGAGCTATGCGAGATCCTGTTCTGGAAGCAGTCCAACCGGCTGGTGCAGGGTGAGAAGGTCTGGGAGGCGGCTCGCCGTCGCGACCCGGGTGTGACCTGCGCCAACCTGTTCTGGTGGTTCAACATGTATTCCAGCGTGGATATCTCGGTGACCCCGCGCCCGATCTACAAGGCCGATGGCACCAAGCGTCCCGACATCTACACTCACCCGGCGCAATTGCGCGAGGAGTTGCAGCACGAGCTGGGTCAGTTCCCCCTGCACGCTTTCTGGGGACCGCTGGCAGGCCTGCCCTCCAGTCGCTGGATCGCGAGGGCGGCGCAACGCGTCTACGAGCGCTTCCGTCCCACCCTCAACCTGGTCTACTTACCGCATCTGGACTACGCCCTCCAGCGCACCGGCGAGCTGCAGCCGGCGCTGAGCGAGATCGACTCGGTTGTGGGCGAGCTGAGTGCCTTCTATGCCAGTCAGGGGGTGCGGGTGCTGCTGGTCAGCGAGTACGGCATCGAGCCCGTGCACCGCTCGGTGCCGCTCAACCTGGTGCTGCGCCGGGCCGGCTGGGCGGCGGTGCGCACGGAGGAGGGGCGTGAGCTGCTCGACCCGGGCGCCTCGCGCGCCTTCGCCGTGTGCGACCATCAGGTGGCTCAGGTCTATGTGCGCGAGGGGGTGGACGAGGTGCGAGCCCGGCTCGAAGAGACCGAGGGGGTGGAGCAAGTGCTGCCTGGCAGCGCGCATCCTCGCTCTGGCGAACTGGTGGCCGTGGCAGCTCCCGGTCACTGGTTCAGCTATCGCTACTGGGAACAGGAACGCAGCGCCCCCGATTTTGCCCGCACGGTGGAGATTCACCGCAAGCCCGGATTCGACCCGTTGGAGCTGCACTTTGAGCCTTCCCTCCGGTTCCCGCGCCTGACCCTGGCCGGAAAGCTGCTGGCTCGCAGGCTGGGCTTTCGCAACCTGCTGGACGTGATCGCCCTGGATGAGAGCCTGGTGCGAGGCTCGCACGGGCGCCCCCCGGCGCCCGCTTACGCCCCGGTGCTGGTTACCCCTGAGGGAGGGCCTCCTCTGGATGCTCGGGAGGTCTTTCAAGTGGTGCTGGACAGCCTCTTCCCCGAGGAATGAGCGTGCGCCCGCATGCGCACCCGGTCAGCGGCGCACGCGAGCGTCTGCTCGGTCCGGGTCGGGTCAGACCGCGCACGCGAAGGTCCGGGGGATTGCGCCCCGGAGTTGTGTGATGCGCACCCGGTTAGCGGCGCACGCGAGCGTCTGCTCGGTCCGGGTCCGGGTCAGACCGCGCACGCGAAGGTCCGGGGGATTGCGCCCCGGAG
>BTUM01000043.1:0-66940 GCA_045863235.1 Candidatus Xenobia bacterium
GACCTGGCCTCCGGGGCAGGCCTGACCTCCGGGGCTGACCTGGCCTCCGGGGCAGACCTGGTCGAAGAGGCAGAATCCAGCTCAAAGGCAGACTGCAGAGCGACTTCAGCGCCAGAACGCGCCTCGGCCATCGGCGGACCGGCGTCCTGGCAGCAGACAACCTCGCTGGCGACTTCGAGTGCCTGCTCTACCTCTTCAGGTGTGGCCGGCAAAAGACCCCGTCGGGTGTCAAACCATCCGCGCCCGGTCGAGCCGTCTACCCGCACGACCACGGGCAGCCTGGCCCGGGCGGCACCATCGGCGCCGGCGAGAACTCGCCTGGCCAGTTCGGTCAGCACCTGGTTGCGAGAGATTCTTCGGCCGCGCTGTTGGCGGATGCGATCCTCAGCCCGCTCGTAGAGTGCAAAGTCTTCCGCTGTAAGGGTAAAAACCAGCTTGACCAGCGTCGGCGAGGCAGGGGCCAGGGCTTCCTCGCATGGGCCGGCCGTCGTAGCCGGACATTGCTCGACCACGACAGGGGCATCCGAACTCTCTTGCGGGGAACCGGCCAGTTGGCGAAGTGACTCCGACCCCGCCCGGGTCCGGCTCGAACTCTCCTCCAAAGAACCCGTTGCCAGTTGGCGAACTGCATCCGATCCCGCCTGGGCCGGCGGGCTCGAACTGTCCTCCTGAGAACAGGTGGTGGATAGCAGGCGAATTTGTTCCGATTCGGCTGCCAGGGCCGCCCGGCGTGCCTTGAGGCCACGTGGACTGACGGAGACGGACCTCTCCACCTCGTCGGTGTTGTGGGAGAGAGCATAGGCCAGCCAATGCTGTTCGTTCTCCGCCGTTGCGACCCGAGTAATCTCGCGCACCTTCCCCCAGCTCAAATCGCCACGCTGAAAGGCGGCCGCCAGGGCCGGCAGACCCAGCAGCGCGCGGGTAGCACGGACCAGCTCATAGGCTTTGGGCCGGGTCAGACCCACGACTCTGACCGCATACTGGATGATACCGCTGCACTCGGACTGGAGATGAAGCTGTCTCTGCTCGATGGCCAGCAAGGCCAGGCCCAGACTCCACAAGCATGTATCCAGCTTACGCCGCAGGGCCCGGGCTCGCTGGCAAAGCTCCGATTCAGGCAACCCTAGCAGAGGAGTAAGAGGACCCATCGTGAAGTTTCCTTTCTGCGAAACTTTTCAGTCAGTCATAAATTTCGCTAAACAAAATGAAATCCTGCGATCAAACGTTCGATTTTTGACAAAAAAAAAATTCAAGCCGAGTACCCGGCGGGTACAAACACTTGTTTGCGCGAGCGGGGTCGCATCGCAGGAGCCATTCAGATTCAACAGGTCTTCGAACTAGGATGGAGCCATTGGCGGCTAGAAGTCCGGCCGCACCGCCACCACAAGATGTTGCAGGCGGAGGACTTCTAGCACAATATGTTGGGCGTGGGGTTTCCGGCTGCGCTCCTAGACTTCGTCGAATGGACCGCGCCAGGTAACGTGCGGAGATGGTCCTGAGCCCGGCGACGCCAGAGCGGTGGTCAGCAGGCGCTCTCGGCTGTCCAGAGCTCAGCCGTCCGAACAAGGAGGGTGGTCACCATCGGCCCGACCGAACCACCATCCAGAGCGTGACTCGTCAGCCGACGCGTCCAGAGCGGGGGCGCACTCTTCCGGTACCTGTCCGTCGCTGCCACGCTGCGCCCGCTCTGGACGTTTTGTCCGTCGGCGACTCCGGCTCAGCAGGAGCGCAGGCTCTGCAGCCGCTCCTCCAGCGGCGGGTGGGTGCCATGCTGAGGGCTGCTTCCCACGGCCTTGAGCAGAGCCGACTCTGCCTTTTCCACGGGAATCCCCTCGGCTCGCAAAATGCCTACCGCGTAACAGTCGGCCGCCTTCTCGTGGGTCCGGGACATGGCCTCGTAATCCCTGGCAAAGGGCTCGCGCATGAACGGCACGGACATGATCCAGCCCACCTGGTCGAGGTAGGAAGCTCGGGTCGCACCGTGGCGTAGCTCGACGTGCCCGAGCTCGTGGCCTCCCACGAACAAGAGCTCCTCGTCATCGAGCCGGCTGGCCAGGTTGCGCTCGATCAACAGGGCGCCGTTGGAACAGGCCTGGGCGTTCACCCGGTTGTTGTTCTCCAGATGAACCTGATAAGGAATTTCGCCACGCCTGGCGTGGGTGAGGAGGGTCTGCCCCACGCGGGCGACGCGCTGCTCCTGCTCGGCATCCCGAGCCGGACGGCCTGAGGTGGCCTTACGCTGGCACTGCGAGCCCAACTCCAGCTCCTGCTCGAGGGTCACCTGCGTTGGATCGGCGACGATAGGATGGTTAGCGTGAAGAGCTGTGCCGGCAAAATGCAAACTCATGCCCACGGCCACGCAACCGGCCAGGAACAGGCCGCCGGCATAACGCTTCCAGAAGGATTCACGTCCCTCGCACTCCCCCCCGCCGGGACCACCCGTCTCAGACGGCGCCAGGCAGGGCTCGCCGCTCAGGCCATTCGGGCCTGGCACGCTTGGGCACCGGACCGCGTCGCTCGTCCAATCGTCCGAACCCTCCTGGCCCGCGCCAACGCAAGATCCCAGGGTTGCTCGCGTCGAAACGACCCCAGCCCAGTGCGCTCCGCCAAATCCGTGGATTTGCATGTCTACCAGACTAGACCCCCAAGCCGAACAAGTTCTGAAAAGCAAGAAAACCCGAACCTGCAGCAGGCCGGGTCTCCGAGGCGAGGGGCGGAGCCTTACTTGAAGCGGTAGGTGATGCGACCACGCGTGAGGTCGTAGGGGGAAAGCTCCACAGTCACCTTGTCGCCAGGAAGGATGCGGATGAAATGGCGCCGGATCTTTCCGGACACGTGGGCCAGTACGCGGTGCCCATTGGGCAGCTCCACGCCGAAGCGGGCGTTGGGGAAAGCTTCCACAACCGTGCCTTCGACTTCGATGGCTTCTTCCTTATCGGACATGCGGCTTTACCTCCTTTCTTGCATCGGTTCCAAACAGAAGACCCCGGCCCCGCGGCCGCGGTCGTTTGTTCGCCGACATTATGAACGAACAGCCCTGAAAATGCAACCCCCCGCAGTTTTTGGCGATTTTTCAGAGCTCGAGCCTATCCTCAGGCTATGCATGTGCTGCCCACGGCTGCCACCACTCCGCCCGAGCGCTCGCGCGGCTTGTTTAGCTCCACCAAAGACAAGCTGACTGACATCATCGGGGGAGTGACCGACGATCGTATTCAGATCGATCTCTCCGGCCCGGAGTACCAGAACATCGAGCCCCGCCAGGCCGACCAGATGCTGGGCTTTTTCACCGAAAAGCTCAAGGAGCAGGGCTTCCCCTGGCGGCTGCGAGCGGCCGAGCTGCAAGAGGACGGGCAGCTCAAGATGCGCCAGAAGATCAGCCTGCATGACGCCATTCACGCCCTGGAAAAGGGTGAGGCCATCTTCCTCGAGCCCATGCGAAAGCTCAACATGTCCATCAACGCCGACAGCCTGACAGCCATGGCCATGGCCGGTGGCGCGGTGGGCGGAGCGGCCGCCGAGGGGATCAAGCAGACCGCCACCGGCGCCAAGGACGCCAAGCTGGGCGCCAGCAACGGCATCGAGGTCAAGTTTGGAGCCCCCATCGCCGTCTCCAACCACGCCGAGCTCAAGCTCGTCTACCAGATGTACAACCCCGAAGAGAAGATGAGCGAAACCAACCCGGTGGCCAAGGCGGCTCACCAGCTCTCCTCCTTCACCACCAAGCGCATGGGCTCGAACTACCCCTGGCGCTTCTACAAGAAGGCCGATACGAACTTGCTCGTGCGCGTGGCCAAAGCCAGTCTGAAGGCCGGGGTCAACGGGGCCCTCTTCGGGGGCGTCACGGGCGCCATCATCGGAGGCCTGGCGGGCGGGATCTTCGGCAACTGGCAGCTCTGGGAGCCCTTCGCCAAGTTGGGCGCCCTGGCTGCCGGCGGGTGGTCCACCCTCAACGCCGGTCGCATGGCCGCCAAGGGCGACCCGTTGAACGTGGTGGAGGCCCTCGAGCGCATCACCCACGGCCAGCCCGTGGTGCTTCAGGAGACACAGATCCACACCGCCACCGTGCCCTTCTTCGGCAGCATCAACTGGTTCAGCGACCGGGACGTGGGCTCCACGGTGGACACGGTGCAGTCGCTGGACCGGCTCTACTGGGTGCTTAACCCCGACAAGAAGGTCGAGGAGAAGAAGGAAGAGCCCAAGCCGCAGCCCAAAAAGGACGTCCAGGTCATCGTGCAGCCGGGCGGAACCCTGCACATGCACGTGGGCGACGACATCCAGATCGGCGACCAGTTGCAGGTGGGCGACCGGGTCCACGTCGAGCGCCACCGCCACGACCACACCCATCTCGAGGGGGAGGTCAAGGTCGAGCAGCACACCCACCTCGAGGGCAGCAACATCGCCGTCGCCGAGGACCACACCCACTACGAGGGTGGCATCAAGGTCGAGCATCACGACCATCACAATGCCACCCTGAACCACAGCCCGGTGACCATCGAGGGCTCGCGCGACGAGCACGTGCACGTGGGCCTCCTGACCGGCAAGAAGTGACTTGGAGCGCTACCGGGATGAGCTGCGCCGGGGCCTGATCAACGTCGCTCTCAAGTGGGGTGAGGGCTACGATCGCAACGGCAATCCCTACGCCTGGATGGTGGACACCCGCGAGCTATTGCTCCAGGGGCCCTACCTTCATTACGCGGCGCGTTTGTTGTGGGAGCGCCTCAAGCCCTATCGTCCCGAGGTGGTGGCCGGCATGACCCTGGCTGCCAACCCCCTGGTCATCGCGCTCATGTACGAGAGCCGTCAGGACGGGCTACCGGTGAACGGGGCGATCGTCCGCCGCGCCCCCAAGGAGGACGGCCTGCGCAAGCTGGTGGAGGGCCCCCTTATCCCGGCCGGTGCACGGGTGGCCATCCTGGATGATCTGGTCAACGCCGGCCACACCCAGAGACAGGCCATGCAGGCCATCGCGCCCTTTGATTGCCGGGTGGTGGCGGTGGGAGTGCTGATCGATTACCTGAAGGAAGGCTCCCTCTGGCTTCGCGAGCTCGAGATCCCCCTGGAATCGCTCTTTACCCTGCCCGAGCTGGGAGTCACCCTCGAGAGGGAGTTGCCAACCGATGCGGCCCGACTGGCCTGGACCTTCGAGGGTCTGAACTCGGGCCGGTACAACGCTCCCAAGTCCACCCCGGCAGTCACCCCTGAGGCGCTCTACGTGGGCAGCGATCAGGGCTTCCTGGTGGCCCTCTCTCCTCAGGGCCAGGAGCTATGGCGTTACCCGGTGCGCGATCAGGAACGCGGCGTCCATTCCTCGCCCCTCTGGCTGGATGGACGGGTCTACTTCGGAGCCTACGATGGTTACCTCTACTGCGTGGAAGAGGGCCGGCTGGTCTGGGAGACGCGCCCGGGGCAGTGGATCGGCTCCTCGCCCGCTCACCACGATGGGTTGATCTACGTGGGCATCGAGTACGGCGAGGCGGGCGGAAGCCTGCTGGCAGTGGAAGCAGCCACCGGCCGGCAGCGCTGGGAGCTCAAGGCCGGTCACTACATCCACTCCTCTCCCTTCGTGGATGAGCCACGCGGCCAGGTCATCGTAGGTGCCAACGACGGCCTGGTGCGGGCGGCCGACCTGGTCAGCGGTGAGCTGCGCTGGGAGTTCGAGACAGGCGGCCCCATCAAGGGCCAGCCGGTGGTGGATCCGGACGGAACCGTCTTCGTGGCTTCCTTCGACGGCCAACTCTACGCGCTCTCGGCCGGGACGGGTCGGGAGCTGTGGCGACGCCGCCTTTCCTTCCAGCTGTACAACACGCCCCTGATCTACGAGAGCCTGGTCGTCGCGGGCGGGAGCTCGGGGCGATTGCTGGCCCTGGACCGAGCTACCGGCGAGGTGCGCTGGGTGGCGCCCACCGGGGCCTCCATGGTGGGGGGTGCAGCCCTGGTGGGACGCGACCTTCTGGCCGCGGCCGGCACGAACGGCCAGGTCTTCCTCTACACGGCCTCGACCGGCCAACCCCGCTGGAGCTTTTCGACCGGCGTCCAGGTCATGGGCACCCCGGCGGCCACCGAAGGCGGCTTCTGCCTGGCGACCTTCAATGCCCTCTACAGCTTCAGCCTGTGATGCCACCTTCCAACCAGCTGCTGTCCGCCTCGGGCGTCAGGGCGGCATGCGTCTCGCCCAATCGCAGTAAGAGCTCGCGCACGTCCTCGAGAGCCTCGGCGTGATCTTGCACCGAGCCCGTTCCCTGCGCGAGCAGGGCGGCCAGGGTGGATTCCAGGCTCTTGACGTGAACCTCGAACTCCGAGGCCACCCGCTCGAGCTCCCCATCCTCGCCCACCGCCTGCTGGTTAGCCTTGCTCCAGGCGGCCAGGCGACGCGAGGCGTCCCGCACCACCTGATGGCACTGGGTCAAAAGCGGACGAATCACAGTCAGCTCCTGCTCGGTCTCCAGGGCCCGGGTGAACCGGTCGAACAGGCTGCCCGCCTTGACCGTGGCTGTGTCTTCCTCGTTCTCGCCCTCGTCCGGCCAGACCAGGCGAGCGCCGCAACCGCTGCAGTTGCGAATCTTCTGGTTTTTCAACCCGCACTGAAAGCAGGTCACCAGGTCTTTCTCCTCCTGCAGCAGGCGAATCGTCTCCCGGCACCAGAGCCAGCGGTCGAAGGCCTCCTCCAGCTCGCGCAGGGCGGCGGCCAGGGCGGTCCGATCGTCAGCCTCGGCCGCGTCGCGCAGCTTCTCGAACGAGGCCAGAGGGGCGCTGACGGCCGCTTGCAGGGCGTCGTGCTCGAGCGCCTTGAGGCTGGACAGCTCTCCCTCCAGCTCGGTCGCTTCCAGGTAGCACTGCTCCAGCTTGCCCAGCAAGAACGGGCGTGGAACGCTGCCGGCATACCAGCCTTTGACCGCCTCACGCAGCTCCTCCAGCAGCGGATCGGCGGCAAACGAGCGGCTCTGCGGCCCTTTCTCGACCCAGGCCTTCTTCTTGTTCAGCAGCTCCTGACCCAGTCGAAACAGCTCCATGAGCTTGCGCTCGGAAGGCTCGGCCCGGGCCCCGGCCAGGGTCGTCTCGAAGCGCTCGAGCACAGGGCGAACGGTGCCCTCCCAGGTCTGCTCACCGCGCTGCGAGAGCAGCACGGTATCGTGAAAGCGCTGGCAGTCGGCCCGCTGCTCCTCGAGAAAGCCCTGCAGCCTGACGAAGTGCGCTTCCAGGCGCTCGGGGGTGGCTCCACCTCGGGCCGCCCGCGCGAACGCGTCCAGCACCGCCACCTCGGAGAAGCCCTCCTGGCGGCGCACCTGAGCCACGGCATTGAAGCTCGAGTTGAGGTCGATGGCGGCGTTCTGGAGCAGCTTGACGGCCTCGGCCAGGCTCTCGCGGCGGCCAGCTGGGTCCTCCAGAAAGTGGACCAGCGCCCCCACCGCCTGCTCGAAGGTTGTCAGAGCGCCCTGAATGCGCTGGGCTACCGCCTGGTTGTGCGGGTAGCTCTCGCGAAAAACCTGGCCTTCAGCCTCGTAGGCCTGGTGCAGCTTGACCAGATCGGCCACGCGTGCCCCCAGGAGCTCGTGGTCGCCCAGTCCATCGCGAATGGCGCGCACCGCTTTGAGGGCGTCGTCCAGCGCGGGAATGGGAACGTCCTGGGGCAACAGGCGGCGCTCGCGTTCGAGCTGCTCGGACAGGGTCGCGATCTGAAAGGAGAGCTCTTGCAGCCGCTTGCCCGACGCCACCAGGGGATCGCGCTTGGGATTGGCCAGCTCGGCGGAAAGCTCACCCAGCAGAGCTTCGCGCTGATCCAGCTGGGTCAACAGCTGGTCGGCCAGGGCCACCAGGCGCTCGTGCCCCAGCACCACCCCTCGGGTCAAGCGGGCCAGGTTCCGCGAACGCTGGTGCCGATCCTGAGCGGCGGCCACCAGCTCCAGGCATTGAGAGCCGGCCAGAGTGCCTTCCAGCACCATCACCAGGCCCTCCACCAGGGCCGAAATCTCGCGCGCATAGCGTGGTGTCATGCTACCTCCCCCAGCTCGGACAGACGTTCTTTGATACCCGACAGCGACCCGTGCCGCTTCAGGCGGCGCCAGGAGTCGGGCTGGAGAAGGTCCGACAAGACCTCCTCGATCCCCTGCCTCACCGGCGAGTCAACCGCAACTGCCGGGACGAAACGAAGCTCAGGCGCTCGGGCGACGTAGTGCTCGTAGACGGCTCGAAAGTCCACCCGGGGACAGGGCAACCCTTGCTGCAGACAAGTGCGGAAGAACTGCTCGATCTGGCGCGTATAGAGACTGTAGAGAAAGCTCAGCTCGCTGAGCCGAAACAGGTTACTTCGGGTGTAGAGCGTGTAGAGCACGGCCCCCAGCGAGTAGGCATCGCCCATCTCCCCGCTCTCGATGTGGAACAATCGCTCGGGAGCGGCATACTCGGGGTCGCCGTGGGCAAACCAGAAGTCGGGGGTGGGACCCTCCTGGGCCGTGCGGGCCAGGCCCAGGTCGGCGATTCGTGGTCGCAGGGTCAGGTCAAGCAAGATGTTGGAGGGGGCCAGGTCTCGGTGGAGCACTCCGGCCTGGTGCAGACAGTCGAGACCATCGGCCAGGGCGGCGCCGATGTCCAGCAACTGGCGTGCCGAGTAACCTCCCCGGGCCACCAGCTCGGCCAGGGAACCACCCGTCACCAGCTCCATCGCGAAATAGAGCGTGCCATCGGGCAACTCGGCCAGGGGAGCCTTGAGAGCCATCACCGCCGGGTGCTCGACGGCCGCCAGGGCGGCCGCTTCCGAGCGAAAGCGAGCGCTCTGCTGGGGGGTCTGGCGGTCGGGCCGCATGACCTTGACGGCCAGATCCCCTTCGGCTTCGTATACCTCGCCGTAGCTGCCCCGGCCGAGCAGTCGCCGGACCTGAAAGGGACCGATCGCAGAGATCATTGTGGTCCGCAGTTCCACCCGCGAGAGTTCACAACCTGTTCACCAACAGTTAACCGTTTGTTCATTCACCATCTCCGTTACAAAAGCGACTCCTCATCCGCCGGGCGCTATCCTGAAGCCGTCAGGTGCGCTGGGAGGACAAAGATGCTCTACCAAACCAACAGCTGGGGCGGCTCTTCGATCGCTTCCCCCTTCATGAACGGCAATCAGTTCGGCGGTCCGATGAACGCCAATCCTTACAACACGCTGGCCTCCATCATGATGCTCTTCGCCCTCTTCGAGGCCATGGCGCGCCAGGGTGGCCAACAGCAACCGGGTAACGGCAACTGCTGCTGGAGCGACCCGCGCGGCTTCAACTCGGCCATGAACTATGACCCCTGTTACACTCCCAGCGGGTGCGTGCCCGACCTGAGCTGCTGGACCGGCGGACATCGCGAGCATGATCACGACCACGCCGGCGCCTCTGCTTCCGCCTCGGCCGGCTCGGCCAGCGCTTCCGCCTCGGCCGCAGTGGCCGTGTCGGCCAGCCACAACGACAGCCAGAACGCCTCGGCCTCGGCGGCCGCAGCCGCCAGCGTCAGCGTGGAGCAGCAACAGCAGCAACAGGTGCAGTCCAGCGGCGGAGATGGTGGCGGGGACGGCGGTGGCGGTGGTGGTGGCGGCGGCGGCACCCCCGTCATCCTGGACCTGAACGGGGACGGCAAGCTGGACACCACCGGCAAAGGGGGCGCAAAGATCAGCTTTGATCTGAACGCCGATGGCAAGCAAGACAAGCTCGAGTGGATGAGCAAGGGCTCTCAGGACGGACTGCTGGTGCACGACTACAACGGCGACGGGGTCATCAACGACGGCCGCGAGCTGATGCGACGCACCGGCGAGAACGGCGAGCAGGACAAGTACAAGAACGGCTGGGACAAAGTAGCCCAGCTCTACGACAAGAACCGCGACGGAGTCGTCAAGGGCGAGGAGCTGAACGGCCTGCAGATGTGGGTGGACTCGAACGGCGACGCCAAGACTGACAGGGGCGAGCTGAAGTCGCTGGCCGAGCTGGGCATCAGCTCGATCGACCTGCCCAAGCGAGAAGGGGAAATGGATTCGACCTTCGTGCGCAACGGGCGCACCCAGCTCGCGCGCGACTACGACTTCGAACTGGCCAACCCGATCGCCTGAGCCTTCAGGGAGCCTCGGCCAGGGGCCGCTTGAGGGAGAGGCGGAAGGGGTGGCCGGCCCGGGTGACGGCCACCCCGTCGGCGTCGATGCGCGCCACCCGACAACCGAGCACATACTCCCCCTCGCGGGCCGTCAGCCGCTCGCCCCGGGCCGAGAGCACAGCCAGAAACTGACCCCCGCTCTTCTCGATGGCGATCAGCCGGAAGGCGGGGGGAGCCGGTTTGCTGATGCGTCCTCCGGCGTCGGGGTCGGTGGCCCTGCTGGCGGCTGCCTGCTGGTTTGGCGTGCCGCCCGGGGCCACGAACGGGTCGCGGGCCGGCTTGACATAGCTGACGGCGGGCAGGGTGACCCGGGTGACGGTCGGCTGAGCGGGCGGCTTCACCCTGCGAACGAAGGGATCGCGCGTGGCCGGGGGAACCGCCACCACACGAGGCTCCTCGTGGGGCGTGGCGACGGAGGCCGGCGACGACGCACTGGCCTGGGTCTGGGGCGGCGCACTGGAGCAGGCCACGGTTGCGCAGGCCAGTCCGGTCAGCAGCCAGAGGCTCAAGGTGTTTCGCATCCTGCTCTTATGTTCTTGAACCATCTTCAAGCTCCTCCCGTTTGGCCACCCGCACGCCTCCCACCAGGATGGCCTCCTCCCGTTCCTCGATGGCAGCTCGGCCCCTCAGCATGTCCTCGTTCCCCTGGACGAGCTCGAGCGTCTGCATCCCCTCGCGAACCAGGCGCTGCGCTTCGGTATGGTTGGGAGCAGCGGCGATGCGCTCGGCCTGGGCACCCAGGCTGATCTGCACCGTCGGGTTGGCCGAGAAGCGCCCGATGGCAAGGCGCAGAGCCTTCTCCCCGGCCGGTTGCAGCAAGCCCTCGCCCAGCTGCTCGAGAAACTCCCGGCAGGGCGGCAGGGCAAGCGTCAGGGGAGTCGCAGGGTCAAGAGCCTGCGCGAGGGTCCATTCGGTGACGCGCAGGCGCTCCTCGGCAGCTACTTCTCGGGTCTGCTGGTAAGCCTTCAGGACCGCCAATCCCAGCTCGACCGGGCCCGTGCTCTGGAGGTTCTCCAGCGCGCTCCGCCCGATCAGGCGCCGGGCCTCATCGCTGGTTGCCCCTTCGATCAGCTCGCCGGCCCACTCGGCCGCGCGATGGTGCTCGAGCAGCTTGAGCATCACCGGCAGGCTCGCCTCTCCGCCCGAGTCGGCCAGCAGCGCTCCTACCCGGCCCACGGCCTGATCGCGCTCGCTGCTGACCGGCTGGCGCTCGAGCTGGCCCAGCTCCCAGCGCAGCAGGCGACGCTTCTCCTCGGGCGGGCAGTCGAGCTTGGCGAACAGCTCGCCCAGACGATCGCTCCGGTCACCCGAGGGATTCTCAAGCCACACCTGATAGGCTCGGCTGCGCGCGCTCTCGGTTTCCAGCGCCTCCCCCCAGGCCAGCGCCAAGCGCGCCCAGGGGGCTCTTATCCTCTCCAGGGCTGGGCGGGCCGCGTCCGCCCCGCCGAGCTGACGCAGGTAGTCGGCCTGCTGGGCAAGCTGCTCCTGATCCGTGGTCCGCTCCATTCGGTGGCGCACCAGCTCAATCCGCTCTTCATTGCTGACCTCAGAGCTCGAGCGCACGGCCACCAGAGTTTCATAGAGCACATTCTCTGCCTCTCCCAGCACCATCGGGACCAGGGTCTTGCGCAAGGTTTCGTTCCTCGTCGCGGCCAGCCACTCGTCCAGCTGCTCGGCTCTGGCCACCGTTTCGGGAGTGCGTCGCAAGGCGCGGCCGATCTCTTCCAGAGCTTCATCGCCCTTCAGATCATAGAGCCACTTGACCAGGGTCAGGGTCTGCTCGCTGGTGCCCACTTCACGAAGCGCGCGGCTGACCAGGGCCGCCCGGTCTTCATTGGGCAGCTTGCTGTCATATCGATTCGCCTGCCACAGGCCGCGCAGCAGCTCGACCGGGTCGGAATCAAGATCTCCCTTCAGGGCTGCCTCGGTCAACACTTTGCGGCTGGAGGGGTGCGCGACGGCCTGGCGCCAGTCGATCAGGCGCTCGACCTCGGTCTTGCGGGTGGGCAAGCGGGCCAGCAGCTCCAGCACCTGGACCTCGCCCTGGTCCTCCTTCAGCTCGTAGATCCAGGAGGCGTGGACCGCCAGGGCCTGATCGCGAGCCTCTCCGGGGGCCAGGGTTACCAGCTGGCTCGCGCTCCAATCCACCAGACGGGCCCGCTCGGCGTTGTCCACCCCGCGCGGCACCGCTTTCCAGAAGCCCCGCATTCGCTCGACCCGCGCCTCGGGCGTGAGCTCGACCGGCCCCTCCAGCACGGCGGACACGGCCGCACGGCGAGCCTCCTCCAGGGTCAGGGCCCCCAGCCAGCCGGAGAGCTCTTCGCCCAGCGGTTGTGTGGCGGGATCCGAGGCCAGGTACTCGGCCACACCCTCCGAGACCCCCAGTTGGGCCTTCCAGCCCAGGAGAGCCAACACTGCGGCGGGGGCACCTTCCTCATTCCGGCGGGTGGCCAGTTGCTCCAGATTGCGCTCCACCAGGCGCCGTCCATCCTCGCGCGGCAGCTTGCCCACCATCCCCTTCAATAGCTCAAGGCGAGCCGAGGGGGTATCCGCCACCGCCGGTTGGCCCATCACCTGGCTCAGCATCAGCGAGCGAGATTCCGGCTCTTGCAGAGTGTCCAGCCAATCTCTCTCCAGCGCGCCCAGCATCCCCTTGACCCGGGGCAGGGCCGCCTCACCGGTCAGCTCCACCAGCCAGGCACCCAGCGTGCGCAGGGACTCCTCGCTGTCCGGCTGCCCCTGGAGGCGGTCGAACTCGGCCTGGCACAGCCGGGCTCGCTCCTCATTGGGCACTGCAGAGCCGGCCTTCTTCCAGAAGATCCGCATCCTGTCGATGGTGCTCTCCCCCTCGCCATCGAGGGCGATCTCGGCTGCCAGAGCCCGCCCCCGGTCGCTGGTCAGGGCCCCCAGCCAGCTCTCCAGCTCAGGGCTGGCCAGGCAGTCTTGCACCTGGGTCAGGGCCCTGGCTCCTTCCAGCTCCAGCAGCCAGCTGGCCAGCTGGCGACGCGAGGGGGCGTCGCTGGCGGCAGCCAGGTTCGCTCGCACCAGGGCCGCCCGCTGGGCGTTGTCGACCTTGTTGGGAAGACGCTTCCAGAGCTGCCTCAAAACCTCCACCCGACGCTCTGCGGTGGCATCGGGCGGATTGGTCTCCAACAGCAGCCTGGCGATCTCGCCCTGCCCGGCGGAAACGACCTGGCACCATTCCCGGGCCAGTTGGCCGGCCACGGGAGGCAGGACGGCCAGCAACTGGGAGTGATCGCCGTTGGGTTCGAGCTCTTGGAGCCACCCGGCCAGAGTACGGTTCTCCTCCAGGCTGTTGGCGTCGCTCAACTGGGCCCGCACGAGGCGGGCGCGCTGGTCGTTGGAGAGAGTGCGGTTGGCCTGCCAGAAATCGCTCAACAGCTCGACCGGCTTGCCGTCCCGGGGATGCTCCAGGAAGAAGAGCTGCACCGCCCGCCGCCCTTCGTCGGTGGTGACGGCCGCGTTCCACACACCGGGCTGCTCGAGCCCCAGCTTGTCGAACAGGGGCATGAGATCGGACCTGGCCTGGCGGGCATACTGGCCCACCAGCAGCGGGTCGGCCCCCGCCCTGGCAAGCTCGCTCTGGAGAACTTTAGGGCGCTCGCTTTCGGGCAGCTTCTCAAGCACAGACTGGAAGGCCTGAAGCCGGCTCTTCTCATCCTGCACCGGATTGGCGCTGAGCAGGGTATGCCAGACGGTGCGGCGCTCGGTTTCCTCCAACCCCGCTTCCCAGGCCTGGCCGGCCTGAATCGAGCCAGCCAGCTCGCTCGTGCGTCGGGCCTGTTCGGCCAGCTCAAGAATGGGCCTGTCGGCCGCCAGCCGGCGTACCTCTTCGGCCGTCAGCGGCGGTGCGCCCTGACCGACTTTCACAGCCAGCGCCCAGGGCAGCTCGCCGGCCAGCTCTCCCATGGAGGCGGGCGGTTGGCGGTGAGCCAGCTCCCAGGCCCGGGCCGCCATGGCCGCATCGGGAGCGACCTCGCGCCAGGCACGATAGGTGCTCAGGGTCTCGGGGGTGGCCTCTCCCGCGGGCAACCAGGCTTCGCCGTCTCGACCCACCTTGCCCCGGGAGCCCACCAGGTAGGCCGAGGCGGGCTCCCCGCGCTCATCGAGAAAGACGTAACCCTGCTCCTCGAGCCGGGCCAGCGGGCTCTCCAGCACGAAGTCGCGCAGCTCGCCCACCACCTCGCGGCTCAGGGCCACACTGCGCTCGCCCTTGCGGGCCCGCAGCTCGGGCAGGTTCTTGGCGGGCTCGGTGAGAGCGTTGTAGGCTCCATAGGCGCCGACCTGGCCGGGCCGGGCCTCGAACAGCCAGCCGTGGGCGGACAGGTCCTGCAGAGCCGTTCCCAGCTCAGGCTCGGCCAGCATCTCGGGCCCGAGCTCACCGCTGAAGACGCGGACTTCCTGGAGATCCTCCGAAGAGCTCAGCGGCAGCGGCAGGTTGCTGTCGGGGGGCTTGACGAGCAAACGCTCGCTCTGACCGCGCTCGAGGCGGTCCACGACCTCCTGGAGCGGGATCGGCTCGTGGGCATCTTGCCAGGGCAAGCGCCAGCGCTTCTGTTGGTAGAACTCAGGATGGATCTCCACCCGATCATGCTAGCTTCAAGCCTGGAAAAAAGGCTGAACGGGGCTCCGAACGGGCAGCCAGCTGCCGCCCACCACCACCCGGTCGGCCTCGAGCTGCACACCCGCAGCGGGAGATGGGTACAGCTGACGCAGCTGGGGCCACAGGGCCCCGATCTGCTGCAAGGTTGCCACCGGCTCGCCCTGCTCCAGGACTTTGGGCAGGCCATACTGCTGGCCCAGAGTCTCAAGACATGTCCGGGCCACCTCCTCGAGCCGGCCCGGGTCTTGAATCAGGGCTACGGTGTCGGGAAACCGGGAGGCAAACGCGTTCTCGCTCCACAGGGTGTTGCCCGGATAACTCAAGACGGCGGCCGCTGCGACACTGCGCTGCTCGGCGTCGGAGTCGGCGAACTGGCTGGTCAAAAAGCACGCATAGAGCGACCGCGAAGCCTGGTGCTGACCCAGCGGGGTCCGATCATCCAGGCGCTCGGCCAGCTTGAGGCCGAAGGTCATCAGCTCGGCCTGCTCGGGGTCGTTGGCCCGTACCTGCTCGGCCAGATGGCGGCGCACGGCCAGCCCGCCATCGCTCAGGGCGCCGCAGAACAAGCCGAAGGCCAGGCGCGCCTGACCCACTGTCTCTCGTCGCAGTGCCCGGGCGGCCGACTCCACCAGGTGGTTGCGGTCGCGCTCGCTGGGCAGTTGAGGTAGAAAGTGGTCCACGACCTCGAGTATGGCGGGCGCGGCCGGGTGAGTGCTGGCGCGCAGGAAGGGGAGCACGTAGGGCGTGTGGTCCTGGCCGGACAACTGCTCGGGTTTGAGGCCAGCCAGCCAGTCGGAAGCCAGCCACACGGCCACCATGGTGGCCGGCCCGGTGGCCGCCTTCTCCAGCCCCTTACCCCAGGTGCGGGAAGCTCGCTCGGCCAGCTCCGAGCCGAGTGAGGCCCGCATGCTGTCCAGCGAGCTTCTCACCAGCACGTCCAGCGGCTCGCCCGTGGACAGGGCAGGGACGGCCGAGGCCCGCATCGGGGCCTGAAAGACAGAAGGACGCCAGTTGACCAGCATGATCGGAGCTTAGCCTGCCGGCCTGAAAGGGGACTGAAGCGGGCTCTCGCGAATTGGCGACCCCATGCGCATCCTGCTCATCTGCTTGCTGACAGCCGCCGCCCTGGCTGCCGAGACCCTCACCGTGCCCGACCTCTTCGCTGGCCGGGAGAAGTACTCGGGCCAGGAGGTGCTGGTGGGCGGCACCATCAAGGGGTATTCCGAGAAGCCTGAGCAGACCAGCTTTCTGCTCTTCGACTCCGGCAAGGCGGTCTCGGTCTATCTGCCCGGGGCGGCCGGCTACGCCAACAACGAAAAGGCCATCGTCAGCGGCACGTTCCACCTGGAGAAGAAGCTGGGCGGACGGGTCTTCACGAACGTGATCGAGGCCACCAGCATCGAGCCCTCTCAGGAGTAAGGAAGCGCTAAGGGGTGAGACGGACCAACTCCCCAGATCGGTGCAGGTGGTAGTCTCGCCGCAAAGCTGATGCCAGTCATACCACCGCTACCCGTGGAGTGATACCCTTACCCTAGCATGATCATCGCAAGCCTGCTCCTTCTGGCGGTAGGGGTCTCCCTGGGTGGACTGGTCGTCTTTTTGCCCTACACCCTGAGAGGCGGAGGGGGCGTCGAACTGGGGATCAGTTTGCTCTGTCTCGTCCTGGCCGGGCTCCTGGCCGGTAAGAAGCATCCTCGTCTGGCCTCGACGGCCCTGCTCGGCTCGCTCCTGGTGGTTGGACTGGCCTTCCAGCGTGGAGCACTGAATCGCCAATCGGATCGCAATCTCGAGGGCTGCGAGGGCAACCTGCAGACCCTGAGCCGGGCCCTGGAATCCTACCGACAGACCCGCGGGGTCTTGCCTGACCGACTCAGCGACTGCGGACCGGTCCCCATCTGTCCCGCCGCGGGGCGAGAGACCTACTCGGCGGGATACCAGGTCGAGGGCGAGGGATGGACTTTATCGTGCAAGGGCGACGCCCACGCCAGACACTTCTACGACGCCCCCCGCAACCAGGTCGACTTTCCTCGCATCAGCGGCCCGCCTCCATGAAGAGTAAGGCTCGCAGAGGGGACCAGGGTTGAGCCGCCTGAGCGAAACTTCGTCGCATTGACCGTCAGGCGTTGTGGACAGAAACCACTTCCGGCCACGCTGTAAACCTCTTCGCGTTAGAACAGGTCCGAGAAGGATACGGCTACCGGGCGCCGACCCGAGATGCTCACGGTCAATCCGGCTCCCGGGGCCAGCTTGTCCGGGAAGGCCGGGTCCTGGTAGAGGGCGGCGAAGGTTTCCACTACGTCCACCAGCAGCCGGATCTCGGCGGCGGTGGGAAAGGGAGCCAGGGGCCGGTCGGCCCGCAGCACCAGGGGGGCCAGCTGGCGCGAGCCCTCCTGGGCCAGTGGCCAGCCATGGGTGGTGGCCTCGCGCAGCAGGAGGCGCGGGAAGCTCTCCAGGTCGGCGAAGGTCAGACCGATGCATGCGCCAGGCTGCTTGCCATCTGTCACGGCCCGCACGCTTTTGCGGTCGAGCAGGAGGGAGAGGCCCGTCTCGATGCCCTGCGAGCCCATCACCGAGCAGAAGACGGGCGAGACCGACAGGCCGTCGAGCTCGAACAGCATCCGATCGCTGAAGTCGAGCCAGGGGGCCAGCTGGTAGAGCTCGGCTGCCGACTGGAACAACTTGCGCAACTGGCCGGGGGTGACACCGGGCTGCTTGAGGTAGCTGCGCCGCGATCCGCCCAGGTAAGCCTCCAGGTCGCGGAAGGCCAGATCGAGCAGTTCGGGTTCGTGCAGGGCGTCCACCCTGACGTCGATGCGATCCAGGGCGGGTTTGAGCCGCCCCACGAACTCGGCCGGGACGGCCACCCGCACCGGGCGGGCCGGAGTCTGGTCGGTCAAAATCGCCTGCACCAGCGAGTCCAGCAAGGAGCGCTCGGCCGGCCCGCTGGCCTCCACCGGCTTGAGCGAGCGGACCGCTCCGGTGGCCGCGTCCACCCACACCGCCACGGCCAGGGGGCCGCGCTTGAGGCGTGCCCGGCTGAGGCGCCGGTCGCCCAGCCAGATGGAGGTCTGGCGGCTAGGCAGCTCTTTCAGGCGGGCTTCGGTTTCCGGGTCGAGGGCGACAGTGGGCACGGTCTCTGCTCCTTGCACAAGTTTTCCGAACATACATTCCATGAAGTGCATGGAAAATCATTCCAGTTTCAGGAGAATGTTTTTCAGCTAGGAGTCCTGTGGTGTCGGAGGAGCTACGCTCTCTCGGGGGCCCCTACCCCGCCTCCGGCAACAAGGCCGGTCCTCCTTCATCCTTCGTGGTCCCGCGCGCGGGATGGGACCTAGCAGGCCTATGCCCTACACAATTTCTGTGGTGACGGAGCAGCCCCAGGAAGAAGGGCCGGTGGGACGGGTCGGATTTGAGGCCTGGCTCAAGCAGGTAGCCCCTCGCAGCCCAGAGGCTACCCCGCTCACACTGCAGCACGTCGCTTGGCCAGCTTCACACCATTGACCACGATCTTGTGCGAGTCTTGCTGGATGGTCGCGAACCCGTCCGGGTCGCTCACCGCCTCCTGGTACTTCGCCTGCGCCACCGCCAGACGCTCTTCCAGGGCTCTTTCCTGGGGGGCCAGCGCGGCGTACTTCTCCGCACCCTCTTGTCTGGCAGACCGGCTCATCAGCCAGAATCCAATCCCCGGGGCCACCAGTCCGGCCACGAACGCCGGCAGGCCCAACCCCATGTTGCCGGCCAGATACATCCCCGCGATCGGCGGTATACACAAGATCCAGATGCCGTAGTCGGACATCTTCTTGCTGCCAGCCTGCTTGCTGAGCGCCTCCTGGCTGGATGTGGCGCGGAATCCATCCAGCGCCGCCCGGGCCTGGTTGACCTCGTGCTCGGCTTGCTGGACTCTTTCTTCGGCCCCGGTCAACTGGCGGGTGGCCGAGGTGAGCGAAGTCGCCCCCGTGGGCAGCGCAAATCGGACCTGCATGTTCTCTCCAGAATCTGCCTTTTCATCAGACCCTATCGAGGTGGGCTCAAAAATCTCCGATTCAGACAAGTTCCCAAACGGACGGCTCAACAATCTCAGGCCTGCTGAACGCGCCCATCCACCAGTTGCACGACCCTGTCGGCCATCCGGGTGAACCTCTCGTCGTGGCTCACCATCACGAAACTCTTGCCGCTGGAGCGGCTGAGCTCGCGCATCAGGTCGTAGGCGGTCCGGGCGGTCTTGGAGTCGAGGTTCCCGGTGGGTTCGTCAGCCAGCACCAGCACGGGATCGTTGGCCAGCGCGCGGACGATGGCCACCCTCTGCTGCTGCCCGCCCGAGAGCTGAGAGGGGCGATAGTGCAGTCGGTCGGCCAGTCCTACCTGCTCGAGCAGAGCCTCGACCCGAGCGCGAGCCGCCTGCTCGGCGCCCCGCCCCCTCAATCGACAGGGCATGAGCGCGTTCTCGAGCACGGTGAACTCGGGCAGGAGGTAGTGGAACTGGAAGATGAAGCCCAGGTAGTCGCGCCGGTACTCGGCCCGGGCGCGAGCGGTGAAGCCGGCCGTATCTCGATCTCCCAGACGCAGAACACCGCCGGTGGGGCTGTCGAGGAGCCCGAGCAGGTTGAGCAGGGTCGACTTCCCGCTTCCCGAGGCCCCCTGGATGGCCAGAAACTCGCCTGACGCGACGGTCAGGTTGACCTCGAAGAGCACCTGCGTGGGAACTTCGCCCGCGTAGATCTTGTCCACCTTGATCAGCTCGGCCACCGCCATCAGCTCCCCCGGATCACCTCGATGGGATCGACCCGGGCGGCCTGCCAGGCTGGAAAGAGCGAGGAGAGCAGGCCCACGATCAGGGCCAGTCCCACCGCTCCCAGAACCATCTCGGGGGTGAGCTCCACCGGGAAGAGCTCGATGCTGCGACCGCTGGCCGAGAGGGTGCGGGCCTTCTTGAGCTGGCTCACCAGGAACAACCCGGTGGCGCTGCCCAGCACTCCGCCCAGGAGCGAGAGAAGGCAGCCCTCCAGGGCGAACACTCCCAGGATCTGACGGTCTGTCGCTCCCATGGCTTTGAGGATGCCGATCTCCTTGGAACGGCTGACCACCGCCGTGATCATGATGCTCGCGATGCCGAAGGCCGCGGCCAGGGTGGTGATAGCCAGGATCATGTTGGAAGAGCCTGACTGTGCCTTCAGCGCAACCAGCAGGCTCTGATTGTCCCTGGTCCAGGGCTCGACCTGGTAGGGAACCTGGAGAGACAGCCGCCGGGCCAGCTCCTCTGCTTCGAAGACGTGGCGCAGCCGCATCCCCAGCGAGGTGACCGCAGTGCCCAATCCGAACAGCGACTGCCCGTCGCGCAGGGGCAGGTAGACCGTGCTCGAGTCGAGGGCGCGGAAGCCGGTGTCGAAGATACCCGCAACAGTATAGGTGCGGGCTACGTCCTCGGTGCTGGTGAGGCGCAGCTTGTCGCCCAGGTCGACTCCCAGCTCCTCGGCCAGGCGATAGCCCATGGTCAGCTCCCCTCCGTTGAGCCCGAAAAAGCGTCCCCGGGCCAGGTTGCCCTGCAGCGCGACCACCCGGTCCTGGCGCTCGGGGATGACCCCGTAGATCTGCACCGTGACCTTCTTGGTGCCTCGCGCCAGGGTCCCCTGGCCGCTCACCGTGGGAGAGACCGCGATGACCTCGGGGTCGAACCGCTCCAGTCGGGGAAGCCAGGCCTGCCAGTCCTCGATTTTTTGCTTCTGTTGGGGCAGCTTGACGGTGCGGGCGGTGTAGAGCACGCCCGCCTCGGGCGACTCTTCCCACAGCGCAATGGGTGGACGCTCGACCTGCTCGACGGAAATATGCGCCACCGCTCCCGTCACGGTGGCGATCAGCCGGCGCTGCAGACCGCCGATCAGGCCGGTCAGGAAGATGATCAGGGTCACGCTCATGGCCACCACGCCCGTGGTCAAGAGCGTCTCGCCACGCCCGTAGCGGAGGTGGCGCAGGGCCACTGTGACGGTGAAGTAGTCGGGGATCACTCGCCCACCGGCTCGTAGTTGGTCTTGCCGTTGAGGTCGTTGCCGACGGCGGGCGGCCCCGACTCGAGCTCGGGGGGCTCGACCGTCCGGGCTCGAGCGCGCTGCCCGGACTCGACGGCGGTGGCGTTCTGCACCACCGCCTGGTCCTCCCCGAGGCCTTCGATGGCGGCCCAGTTCTGGCCGCGAGCCAGCACCTTGACCGTGAGCGCGCGCAGCCGTCCCCCTTCGACCACCAGGCAGGTGTTGTCGTTGATCAGGCAGGAGAGGGGAAGGCTGAGGGCTTTCAGGCGCTGGACCTCGATGCTGACATCCAGAGTCATCTCGGGACGGGCGTAGTCGGGCAGCCGATCGGGCTTGAGCCGCACCGGCACGACCCCGCGCGTGGCATCCACGTCGGGCCCGATCTGGCTGACCCGAGCCGTGAACGGCTGCTCGCGGAAGGCTGGCGGGAAGACGGTGGCGCTCTGCCCTACCTTGAGGCGGGGAAGGTTGGTCTCATCCGTCTCGACATAGATCTCGGTGCGCTCCATGGCTGCCAGCGTGAGCAGGGTGGTGCCCGTATTGACGCTCTGGCCCGGCTCGACGTAACGACGGGTGATCAGCCCCGCCATGGGGGCCCGGATCTGACGTCGCTCCACCTGCTCCACGGCGTTCCGGAAGGCCGACTCGGCTTCGGCCAGACGGGCTCGGGCCAGACTGCGGTCCTCCGGATAGGGCTGCCGGGCCAGCAGGCTGAGGTTCTGGCTGGCCACCTGCTCGCTGGTGGAGAGAGTGGCCCGGGCGGCCTCCAACTCGGCTCGGGCGGCGGCGATCTCCTCGGAGCGTGCTGGCCGGCTGGCCAGCCGCAGGCGTTCCTGCAGGGCCCGCTCGCTGGCCAGGGCACGGTTCTGGGCCAGGGTAGCCTGCTCGAGCTCCGAGCGCGAGATGGCTCCCTGGGCAAAGAGGTCGCGGGCCCGAGCCAGGTCGCGGTCGGCCTGCTCGCGCTCCGAGCGCCCTCGAGCCAGGTTGGCTCGGGCTTCACCTCGCTCCTCGGGCCGGCCGCCGCGCTCGAGCTGGTCGAGCCTCTGGCGTGCCTGCTCCAGGCGCGCCCGGTTGACCTGACTGGCCTGCTCGAGCTCGGCCCGGGCTCGAGCGATCTCCTCCGGTTGGGCGCCGCGCTCGACCCGGGCCAGCTCGCTGGAGGCCGTTTCCACGGCGTGGCGGGCCTGGTCGCGCTGCGCCAGGATGTCGCGGTCGTCAAGCTGGAGCAGCAGCTGACCCTTGCGCACCTGATCGCCTTCCTCCACCAGCACTCTGGCCACGCTACCCGAGACACTGCAGCCGATCTGGCTCTGTCGCACCGCTCGGAGCCGACCGCTGGCCAGAATCAACTCGACCACTTCTCGTTCGCGAGGCAAGACCACATCGACGGCGGGGGCGGGTCGCAGCTGCCACCCCACCAGCGCGAGGACCAGCACGCCAAGAACGAGCAGCACGGCGACTCTGGGGCTCGACATTCGGCCGGGATGTTCCACTACCAGGGGGTGAGTCCTTTGCGACTTCGGGCTGCGCGAACCTGTTCATCCACTGTTTACGCTCTGGTTCTTCCGACAAGAGTTACGGCAGGCTGGGATTCCTCCCTCAAGGCCTTGAGGGCCCGCTTTCGGAGCGGGTCGGAAGTTCAAGTCGCCCGGGGCTTCAGAAGGCTCCCTCGTCTTCCCGATGCAGAATGCGGAAAAAGTCGGGGTTGGCGTTGGTCGTCCCCCGAATCGTCTCCGAGAAGTCCAGCTCGGCCGTGAGCTTGCGCCGGGCAAGAGGGGCTCCGACTGGGCCGGCCATCCCCACGCTCGAGAGACGCACGATGCGTGTCTCGCCGCCCACCCAGCGCAGGTCCACAGTGACGTCGTAGCGACCGATGACCGTGCTGTCGTCCAGATCCAGGACCACCTCGCTGAAACAGAAAAGGTCCTGGTCCTCGGCGCCTCGTGGAGGGAAGTCCTCGTCGCGATTCAGCTTCACCCTGGCGTCCTCCAGGCCGGCCTCGGCCAGGGCCAGCGCCTGGGCCGCCGCAGATGCCTGGATGGCGGCTCGGTACTGTGCCTCCCGGGCGCTCAGCTGACCCATGGCCAGCAGCAGCAGTACAACCATCAAGAGCAACGCCAGCACCATGATAAAACCCCGGCGTCTCAGCGCAACCACAGCAAGAATACCTCCGTCGTAAGAGCCCGGACCTGCTTGTCCTCTCGGATGGACAAGACAACCTCCACGTTGCCGTTGGGAACCAGTCGGGTGGATAGTCCCGTGATGGAACTGGCCAGAGCCAGGCTGGTGGTGCTCCCGCTCGGCCTGACGACCTCACGCCGGAGAGTGTCGCTGGTCACCTCATAGCGAACCAGCACTTCGTCACTGGCCGGATGGGGCGTCCAGCCAGGCGGGGCCGAATCGGGGGGCAAGGGCAGTGTCCGAGCGGGGGACAGCTTGCGGAACTCCAGGTGAGGAACGCTGGCAGGTCCGGGAGGAGAAATCAGTTGGTGGCCCTGGGCGAGCTCGGTGCGAATCTGCTCCAGGGCCACCAGGGCGGCCTGCAAAGTCCTGTCCTTACTGGAAGAGTAACGCAGCACTCCAGAGTAGCTCCGGACGAGCTCCAGGGCGGCACCGAGCACGATCATCAGCAAGAACATGGTGACCAGGCACTCGACCAGAGTCATGCCCCGCTTCATGGGAGGGGCCCCGGGCTCAAATCGAGCACCACCTCGCCCGTCACGATGCGACCATACTGGCGGGTCCGAGCGACCACTCGACACTGGCCATCCTTGTGTCGCCAGGCTGTGCCGTCAGCTCGCCGGTAGCGATGCTGAAAGTCGATCTGGCTGCCGTCCCGGGGACGCTCCGGGAGGCCGTCCCCGTCCAGGTCGGTCACCAGCGTCCCGAGACCGGGATTGGGACCGGTGGGCTCCACCGACCAGAAGTAACTCAATCCCTGCACCGGATTTCCTGCCAGGTCGGTGGCCGAAACCTGGAGCGTCACGCTGGCGTCCTGAGCCAGAGCTCCGGCCGCACCGCTGATGGTCAGGGGCTGAAGCTCGAGAGGAGGCTCCCCCACGTAACTGAACAAAGTGACCGAGTCACTGCCTGTCTGGTCCACCCGGACCCGAACTGGAATCACCGCCCGGGTCATCTGCCGGGGTAGGCCGGAGTAAGTCTGCTCCAGGGTGGATGAGGGCGAGAAGAGGGAACGGCCGCCCGGGTTCACGTCCACCTGGACGGTCAGCCCCGGGTAGGCCGGATCGGTCAGGGTGGCCCCGTTGTAGAAGGCCCAGTTGGAGTGGAAATTGTAGGTTCCCGCGGTCTTCTCCCAGGCCCAGGCGCGGACTCGGTCCAGCGTGAGCTGGGCCAGTTGCACCGACAGGGCCCGCTTCTCGATGCGGGCCTGGTGGCGCAGTGATGCGTGCAAGAGGTTGATGACGATCAGCATTCCGGCCAGCAGCAAGAAGATGGCCATGAGCGTCTCAGTAAGGGTCGTGCCGCGACGACTCAACGAGGCCTCCCCCAGCTGGGCATGTCACACGTGCCCGGGCCGTTGGTCAACTGGCTGGTCGCCCCACCCAGGTCGGAGACGAAAATCTGGCTGCCACCGGCGACACGATTGCTGGTGAAGGCGACCCGCTGGCTGTCGGGAGACCAGCTGGGCTCCTTGTCACTGGCACCGTGAGTGGTCAGGTTGAGAAGGCCGGTGAAGGCCGACCCGTTGAAGCCGGCGACGTAGATCTCGAAGTTCCCGTCACGGGAGGTGTGCCAGGCCACCGAGAGCCCGTCGGGCGAGAAGGCGGCGTACTCGTCGTCGGCCGTCAGCGCGGTCATGTTGGCTCCCAGGGTTCCGTCGGGAGCGAGCAAGAACAGGTCTTCCTGGGCCCCAACCGCTCCCCCATTGCGCCCCACCAGCCCGACCAGGCCGTCGGGATGCCAGCAGGTCTCGACCCAGCCATCGGTGGGATTCTGAAGCAAGAAACGGTCATTGCTGCCATCCGCGTTCACAGCCCTCAAATCTGTCGTGGGATTCAGGATGGAATACACAATCCTGGTTCCATCCGGGCTCCAGCTCAGGTTCTGGCACTCGTAGGCCTGGGTGGTCAGCATCTGCTCGTCACTGCCATCGGCGTTCATCACCCAGACCTGATCCATCGTGCTGGGACCCGGAGCCGTGAACGCGATGCGCGTCCCATCTGGCGACCAGACCGGAAAACTCTCATCGCGATTGGGTGTGTTGGTCAGGTTGGTCACTTCGGTCCCATCCGGGTTCATCACAAAGATGTCCCGCTGACCGCTGCGATCCGACCGAAAGGCGATCTTCCCCCCGGAGATGACCTGCACCTGACCGCTTGCCCCCAGCGTACCCGCGGCCAGACCACCGCGGCCATCCACGACTTCGCAATTGAGAGTGTAGACCGCACCCACCGGGGCTCCCAGTGGAGGGCGCCACTCCCAGGTCTGGTCCCAGGCCGAGCCGTCCCACTCCATCGCCACCAGCTCGGGTGAGGACATGGTTCCCTGGGCACACTGCCAGCGAATGCTGAGCGGGTCCTGGTCGGGATCGCTGGCCCGCACGTGAAAGGTCAGGTAGCCCGACAGATCGACCGTCGCATCCACTCCGGCCGGGAGATTGGCTGCCACGGGCACGGGGAAGACCTCCACCAGGCTGATGACCGGATCTTGGTTGGCACCCGTCACCGGATTGGGCGGCAGGGCCGGGGCCGAGACAAAACCCAGATCGGCACGCTCGGGAATGCCCCCGCTGCTGGCCGTGAAACCGTTACTGAGGCTGACTTCTCCCAGCAGCGAGACGTTGATGGTGAAGCATTGACCCACCAGCGTAGGGATTGCCGATGGGCTTCCGGCTACCGCGGCAGAAGTGTACTCGATCCCTGCGCAGGCCACGATGTGGTAGGCCCCGTCGAAGTGAACCTGGCGGTTGGAAACCAGGGCCCCGGACGGGGTGAAGACAAAGCAGGGATCCTGGGGAAAGGGCGCCCCCCAGGCCGAGACGTCAAAGGATTGGGAGCGGATCGCCTGATCGGACTGAATCCGCGCGTTGAGAGCCGAGGGATCGGACAGGAGGGAAGGGTCGAGGCTCCAGCTTCCCACGAAGAGTCCGCTGCCCTGGAAGTCTCCCCCGTAGCGCTTGACGCGGGTGATTCGGGGGGTGACCTCCCCCTCGAGAACGTAGAGCGACTGGGTGTGAGCCTTGCTCCCTCCCTCGCTGGGGAAAACGATGGCCACGGGCACACCGGTCGAGCGAGCTCGCTGGCGAGCCCACACAAATTCCTGAGAGACCGCCTCGGCCAGGCCCTGGGCGGAAGCAGCGCCACGGGCTCGAGAGAAGCGGGTTGCGCCGATCGAAACCAGCAGACCGACCAGAAAGACGATGATCAGAGTCTCGACCAACGAGAATCCCCGCCGCCCGCGCATGCTGCAAGTATAGCACAAGATTCATCCTCACCTCTGGAGGGAAATACCGCAGATGCTTTCGTCCAGCCGGAGCGCAGCCGGAAACCACGACTGCGACCACCCAACAGATGCCTCAGTAGACAACGCCTTGTGGTGGCGGACGCGCGACCGGATTCTCAGCGCGAAATTGGAGTCCGAGGAATGGCAGTGTGCGAGGGCGTCATCGCCACCAGCAGTCTGTTCCAATTCAACAAGCTGCCGGCTCATCCGGGCCCGGCGCCTGGCTCTGGTCTTGGGCTACACGTCGACCATCACCGTTTCCGCCTGTCTGGACCTGGCCTGCGGGTGGGGTTGGCGATCCCGCTGGTGATGCAGCCTACTGACGCGCCGCAGCCCGGTGGGCGACGTGCTCGGCGGCCTTGTTCGTGATGACGCCATCGGTGCCGGCGGCGTCCATTGCGGTCCACTCGGCCGGATTGTCGACCGTCCACGACATGACGCCAACACCGGCAGCGTTGAGCTCGCCGATGATGTGCAGATGGCTCGAGAGGCTGGTCCAATCCGGGTTGAAGGATGACAGGTGATACTGCCTGGCGATCGCCACCGCGTCGTCGGTGGCCGGTGCGAGCAGGGCGATGTCGAGCTCGGGCTGGATCGAGTAGGAATCGACGAGCACTTGCTTGTTGCTGCTCTGAAGAAGCACCTGGTCGAGCATTCCGCGCTCCTCGACCTGGCCGATGATGATCTCCATTTGGTCGCGATCGGCTTTCTTGACCTCGAGCAAGAGGACCGTCTCGGGATGCGCTTTGACCTCGTCGAGTTGCTCGGCGAGAGTTGGCACGCGCTCGCCGGCGAAGGACGGCGAAAACCAGCTTCCCGCATCGAGCCTGGCGATCTCTGAGGAGGTCATCGCGGTGATCAGGCCGGTGCCGTCGGTCGTGCGCTCGACCGACTCGTCGTGCATCACGACCGGGACGCCGTCGGCGGAAACGTAGACGTCGTTCTCGACGAGCTCAGCCCCGGCGGCTATCGCGGCGCGAAAGGCGGCCATCGTGTTCTCCGGATACTTCAGGCTGTCCCCGCGGTGAGCGATGGTCAGCGGGCCCTCTTCGGTCGTGCGCACCCATTGCCCGCTCGTGTCCGGCGGAGGGGTGGTCAGCACCGCGTCGATCGGCTCGTGCTCGGCGCAGCCAACCTCGCCGGCCACGGAAAGGGCCGCGAAGGTGGTCATCACGGCGGCGGCCAGAACCATTTTGAATCTGTTGTTGCCCGTCGTTTCGATGCTCCTCACTCTCACCTCCAACGGTAGAACTCGAGAATCGTCGGCTGACAGACGGCGCCTTTCCTCATGCCTGCAGTATGCCCGGAGACCCTGAAACCATGCTGAATGGGGCCCAAGAGACCTGGACCGCCCTCCAACCAGGGCCCGAAGGTGAGAGCCCCGAAGCAGGCCCTCCGCCGTGCAGTGCCCAGCATGCTCATACCAGGACCAGAGCGATGCCATGGTCTGCCCTCGCTGCAACACCCCGCTGGCCACGGCTTACTATGCCCGCCAGCCCCTGCCCGAGGGAACGCCCCTCCAGGGCGGCGTCTACCGGGTGGGCGAGAAGATCGGCATGGGGGCGACCAGCATCGTCTACTCTGGCGTCGAGGTCCGGCTCAACCATCCCATCGCCATCAAGGAGTTCTTCCCCCTCACCGCTCGTCGCGAAGGCCTGAAGGTGGTGCCCACCAACCCCGGGAGCGGCCCGCGCCGCAAGCTCAACGTCGAGCGAGAAGAGTTCCTGGAGGAAGGTCGCCTGCTCTCGCGCTTCAACCACCCCGGTATCACCGGCGTCCACAACCTGTTCGAGGAGAACGAGACCGCCTACCTGGTGATGGAGCTTCTTCACGGGGCCACCCTCTACGAGCTGGCCACCGAGCGTGGAGGCAAGCTCGAGCAAGACGAGGTCATGCGCTGCGTGCTGCAGATCCCGCCTGCGCTCGAGACCATGCACCTTTACGGGCTGGTGCACGCCGACCTCAAGCCTGACAACCTCATGCTCACCGAGGAAGGGCGGGTCGTGCTGCTCGATTTCGGAGCCACCTACCGCTATCTGACCGGCACCGGCAAGACCCAGGAGTTCACCCCCGCCTACGCCGCTCCCGAGCAGCTTCCCGAACAGGCCGGCCAGCTCGGGCCGTTCACCGACATTTACGGGCTGGCCGCCACGCTCTATCAGCTGCTGGCCGGCAGACGCCCTACCCCGGCTCGGGCCCGCATTTCAGGCGAGCGCCTGGAGAACCTCAAAGAGCTGCGTCCGGACGTGCACCCCCGCCTGGCCGCCGTGCTGGAGCGGTCGCTCGAGCTAGACCCGGGCCGCCGCCCCCAGGACATCAAAACCTTTGTGAAGCTGCTGGGGGGCTCGTCGGAGCACGCCGAAACCCGGGCCGCTTACACGGTGGAGGAGTCTGGCTGCCTGCGGGCCCACCGGGCTCCCCTGGTCGCCCTGGACGCCTCCGCCGACGGGCGCTTCCTGGCCTCGGGCAGCGAGGATGGCGCAGTGTGGCTGTGGGACACGTTTCAGAACACTTCCTACCAGGCCCTGACCCAACCCGGGCTGACCGGCCTCAAGCTGGGACCGGACGCCAGCTGGCTGATGCTGTCGGCGGCAGACGGAAGCGTGCGGCTGTGGGACCTGGTGCGCGAGCGCGACCTGAAGGTGCTCAAGCGGGGGCAGCCCCGGGTGGAGGTTCTGGCCCGCACCCCGGACGGAGGTTGGCTGGGAGCCGGCTGCGTGGATGGCCGGGCCAGCCTGTGGAAGAGCCCGGGGACCACTTTCATGCTGCTCACCGGGCATACCCGCCCGGTCTTCGCCATGGCCATCGCCCCCAATGGCGCGATGGCGGCCACCGGCTCGGGCGACCTGACCGTCCGGGTATGGGAGGCGGACACCGGCACCACCCTGCGAGTCCTGTCGGGTCACCAAAAACAGATCCAGGACCTGGCCTTCTCGCCAGACGGGGCGCTGCTCGCCTCCAGCTCCCTCGACCGCACCATCCGGGTTTGGGATCCCTTTTCGGGCAGGGAAATTCGCTGCTTCGAATGTCCCGTGCCCTTATGCACCGCCTTTTCTCCCGACGGAGAAGTGCTGGTGGCCGGCTCGCTCAACGGCTCGCTGCAATTTTACCACCTGGCCTCGGGTCGTCGCCTGATCGAGGTGAAGGCCCACACCGGGGGGGTGAGGGGACTTGTGCTCTTGCCCGAGGGACGCCTGGCCACCGGCTCGGTGGACTCCACCGTCCGCCTCTGGGAGGTCCAGGGCTAACCTGTCAGGAAGCAAGGCGCGTGCCGAAGTACGTCTACAACGTCGAGACCAGAGAAGGTCAACTGAAAACCGGCAAGCTTTACGCCGAGAGCGAGGAAGAGGCGCGCAACATCCTCATGCTGCGCGGTTTTCGCATCCGCAGCATCTACGAGGTGGAAGAGCCGCAGCCCAAGGGCAAGAAATAGCCGAGCCGCGAAACTGCCCAGAGTTTGCGGACATCGATGCGACGAAGCTCGAGTCAATGAGACTGACGGGCTTGATAGTCTCGATAGTCGTTCTGCGCCGCCTGCCGGAAGACGGCCCGATCCACCTTGCGATTGGCCTGGAACTCCTCAGGCGTGATCCGACCCAGAGCCAGCGCTTTCACGCCCGGATCGCGCCATGACTTGGGCTCGCGCCCGGTGAGCTGAAAGACCTGCTTCTCCAGTTTGCGCCAGAAGTTGGCTTTGGAAAGGGTCTGGTTCCACATGCCATTGACGATGCAGTAGTAGTCGTCCCAGGGCATGGCGTGGTGTTTGGCGTGATCGGATCGAGTCTGGAGAACTCTGGCCCTCTGCAAGCTCTGGGCCAGCCGGGGAGCCTGCGGATGGTGGGTCCAGCGGTGGGAGACCTGGCCCAGAGTGGTGCCGAGCAGCATCGAGGTCACCCCGGCGGTCACCGCGTGATGAGGACTGAAAAGTCCCAGGGCCAGGATGGGCAGGGCGGTGAAGTGGCCTACCTGGGCCAGGTTGCTCAGGGTGGAGCGCTCCAGGATGCTGTGGCGCTCGTGATGGTGGATCTGGAATTTCTCGGCCAGTTCGCCCAGCACAGGCGTGTTGCGAGTCGGATAGTTGTCCACCGCCCAGTGGAAGATGCCGCTGCCGAAGTCGGCCGCGGCCCAGCCGGCCAGGGCGCTGCCGGCCACCAGGGCGGCCGCGGCCACTTTAGCTGTCACCCCCGGCAGAGAAGCCACCTGGGAGGCTATGTTGGAGACGTTCCAGGCCACCCCGCCCATCACCGCGCCGGCTACCAGCTTGTGAGCCAACGGGGTGCCAGGCTCTCCGCCGAGCAGAGCCCGGTCGGCCGGCTCCTCGGCAGCGGGCAGGGCCCTGCGGGGGGCTGTGAAGTTGGGTCGATGGGTGGCAAAGGATACGTTCATGGCCTTCTCCTGCTCGTCTCACTTCCACAGTAGCGAGACCGGGAAGATCCCTTCAAGATCCAGAGAGGATCCGGCGGTTGCTCGTGCTAACTGGGCAGGCATGAAGACCTTGCTCGTAGCTACCGACTTCAGCCTGCCCGCAGACCGAGCTCTCAAGCTCGCTCAGGAGCTCGCTGCTGCCCATGAGGGCTCGATCCACCTTCTGCACGTTGTAGAGCCGATCGGAGCCCCCGAAGACATCGAACCCGATGACGAAGCTTTCTTGCGCGACCTGAAAGACAAGGCCACCCAGCAATTAGAGACCCGCCAGCAGGCCATCAGCGAGGTATCGGTGCGCTGCTCGGTGGTGCTCGGTCATCGCAGCGAGGTCATCCGCCGGCTGGCCGATGAGCTGGATGCCTGGATGGTGGTCCTGGGAACCCACGCCGGCAAGGAGGGGGGCATCAGCCGGCAGGTGGTCTTCCGCCTGGACCGACCCGTCCTGCTCGTCCCCTGAACGTCCATCCTAAGACGGTGGCCCAGAAGATCATGCAGCAAACCCCCTTCCTGCGACTGCGCGTCTGGGCAGCCGCCGCCTCGTTCACACTGGGACTGCTGGCAAGCCTGGCCTTCACCTGGTGGTCGGTGTGCTGCGGGTTGATCTGTGGAATCCCGACTGCTGGCGCGCCCAGAGTTTCAACCGGACCACCCGGCGCGAGAGCCTGGAACGCCTGGCCGGCTCGCTCAGCACCGGTCCAGCTCTGGTAGGAGGCGACTTCAACGCACCCGCCGGCGATGCAGCCATGCGGCCCCTGGCTGCAGCTGGCCTGCGCGATGCCTTCCCGCTGGCCGGCTCGGGCTGGGACAACAGCTTCGAGAACTCGCTGCCGGTGCACCGCATCGACCAGCTCTGGTCACGGGGTCTGCGAGCGGTGCGCGTGGAGACTCGGCGCTCGGATGCCTCGGACCATCGCATGGTGCTGGGCTGGTTTGAGCCTTCCTGAACGACTCAGCGCCAGTCGCCGATCAAGACGAAGGGAGCCCAGTAGTATGGGTGGCTGGTGGCCGGCTGGCGAAGCAGTTTCAGCTGGGCCTCCTGCATCGAGAGGGCCAGGTTCTGGCCCTGGCCCAGCCCGTCGTAGAGGGCCAGCATCAGATCGCGGGTGGAGCGATCATCCACCTTCCACAGGCTGGCCACCAGCGAGGGGCTGCCGGCAAAGCTGAAGGCGTCAGCCAGGGTGGTCAGCTCCGAGCCAGGCTCGCGCTCGGCCAGGGCCGTCTGACAGGCCGACAGGGTGACCAGGCGCACACCCTTCAAATCCAGGCCTGCGATATCGCCCACGCCCATGCGCTGCTCTCCAGCCATGACCAGGTAGCTCGAGCTGGGGCTCTTGGAGTTGAGAATGCCGTGGGTGGCCAGGTGCAGCATGCCCATCCCTTTCGCCAGTTCCACGAAACGCTCGTTGGTGGCCTGGGCGCCCAGCAGCAGTCGGCTGCCGGGATGCTTGCGGCTGAGCTCCTCGGCCTCCTGGGCGGAGGCCGGCAAGGTTCCATCCGGATTACCCACGGCCAGCAGCGCCGGGTCCATCTTGCCCGGGGGGCGGGTCAGTTGCTCGAGGTCGCTGGACCTGGTCAGCACCACCACCGCCTTGCGCTCGATGAGATAGCCCTCGCTCGAGCGCAGGGCCTGAAAGGGCAGATAGTGCAGACTGCCGGTGGGAATCACCGCCAGGATGGGCCGCTGGCCCAGGTCGGCCTGAACGGGAGCGATGAGCCACTCATAGAGCTGGGCGGCGGGTGCGCTCAGCTCCTCCCGGCGGCTGCAACCGGCGCGCAGGGCCCGGACCTGCTCTTCGATCTGGGCCCGGCTGACCTCGACCTGGCGGATGGTCAGCTGCTGCCGAGTCAAAACGAAGAGATAAAGCCGTTTCTCGGACGGGAAATACTGCACCACGGTCACGTCCTCGGGCAGCAAAGGCTGAAGACGGCTGAAGTTGACCGGACGCACGGCCAGCAGGCGCTCGTAGTCGGGGTTCTGGGAGCGGAGTTGCTGCAGCCCGAGGTAGAAGCTGGCCCGGTCGGGGTTCTGGGCGCCTGCCGAGCCCAGCCGGCGCAGTTCGTCGGCGGCCGGTTTGAGCTCGGGCAGTCCCCGGCTCAGCTCATCGAGCTCCAGGCCGGCCCGCGCTTCCACCTGGGCCAGGCGGCCCTGGACCTCCATAGCCTCCTGCACCTTGCCGGCCTTTAGATACAGCTCACTGAGCCGGTCGTAGGCGGGACGATAGCGGGTGCGCACGGCCTGCGTGGCCTCCGGACCGCCGCCCGACTCGGCGATCAGACGCTCGATCAAGTCCACTGCTTCCTCCAGGTCGCTCCGCTGGCCCAGGGCGATCAGGGCCTGGATACGACCAGGGGGGAAGTCCCGGTACTCCTGCTCGAGCTGCCGGGCCAGGGTGGGGTCGGGACGGGCCTCCAGCTCGACCCAGCGGGGATCGTCCAGGCCCAGGAAGCCGCGGTATCGGTCCAGATAACGTCTGGCTCGAGCCATATCGCTGTCGAAGTCGACCTGAGTGCGAGCCCGCTTGAGATGGTAAACCCCCAGCAGGCGAGCCAGCGCCCCTTCATTCCAGACCAGGGCGAACGGGCTGGGAGCCGCACCGGGCGGGGGCGGTGTGGGATCCAGGGCGTACTGGGCCAGTTGGAAGGCCAGGGTGGCCTCATCAAAGCGCCGTTCCAGCTCGACCCGAGGGGTGGCCAGCAGGTCGAGGCGCTGGCGGGCCAGCCGGGTCTGGCCCAGGTTCTCCAGGCGGGTGATGGTGTCCAGCTCGAGACGAAAGAGGCCCAGCGCCAGCTCCGGATTCCACAGCTCGAGAAACTGGTGCGGCTGGGAGGGCTGCAGCGAGAAGGACTCCTCGAAGGCCTGCCGGTTCAGGCTCTGCAGCAGCTCCAGGTCGCGACGCACCAGGTAGTCGAGCTGGGCCTTGATGGGAAACTCCTCCACCTCGGCCGCCTGACGGCGCAGGGCCTCCACCACCCAGATCTGGGCCGCCAGGCAGAGCCAGCGCCCTTCGCCGGTGGCCAGGCGGCGCACGGTCAGACCGTCCAGGTGGCGCCAGGCTTGCTGGTGACGGGCCAGAAACTGCTCAAAGCTGAGCCGCGCCCCCTTCTCCAACTCGCGCTCGAGTGCCACGCTCTCCAGCACGAAACCAGCCACCGCCTCGCCGCGCAACAACGAGCGGGCCTTGCCAAGGTGCAGGTCCACCTCCTGGGTGCGGGCCAGCTGCCGCGAGGCCGACAGCAGGGCCAGTTCGTTGCTCAGGCTGGGGGCCAAGCGCTCGCCCAGTTGCAGGGCCTCGGCCGGTCGTCCCCCGCTCTCCATGGCCAGCAGCTCCATCTCGGCTGGTCCTCCCAGGGACTTCAGCATGCGCGCGGCCGCCTCCGGATCGCCCACCCGGATGGCCAGATGCAGACAGGCCAGCTTCTCCTGAGCGGGATCAGACCGGGTGGGAGCCAGGTTGGTGGGGATGGCGCGCCGGGTCAACAGCTCCGGGTCGTCAGCCAGGGCCGTGCCGTCCCAGGTGGTGGGCACGAGGTAGGCCTTCTGAGCCTTGAGCTGCTCGGTGGGAGCGGGGTCCCCGGCCAGCAGCAGAGCCCGGGCCAGGGCGTTGGCCAGGAGCTTGTCCTCGGGCAGCTTCAGCCTGGCCAGCAGCTCTCGCGCGAGCTGAGGCTCCATGAAGGCCGCCTGCCCCAGGCTGGCGTAGTCCTGGCTCTGCACCCAGGCACGCACTTTCTGCTCGAACGAGGCCAGCTCGTCCGAACGAGCAGGCACGACCAGCAGAGCCAGAACAAGGACCGCCAGGAGCATACGCATGGTGGGCAGATAGATTCTCGTCGGTCAGGGTCGACTCTTCTATAGTCTGTTGACATTCAGATCCGCTGAGAGCGCAGAGAGCGCGGAGACTCTGGTTGCGTCAATGATTGCCGGCCCGGACGCGAAGGCCTCCTTCGAGGAGGGGACGACGCGAGTTCTGGCACTGACCATGGGGCAGGTCGCAAAGAGTTCAGAAGTTTGAGTCTTTCTTGAGCCAGTCTTGGGGTGTCCTTGACCGGGTCGTTCTAGACTGGGGACAGACACAACAACTGGAGGATATTCGCGATGAAGAAAGTGATGCTGTCGATAGCCCTGATGCTCGGTCTGCTGCTGCCCGCACTGGCCGAACCACGATCCGCTTCAGGAGGCGGCACAGCCCGGGGAGTCGGCCGGGGCCAGGGGGTCGGGGTGGTGCGAGGGAGTGGCACCGCTCAGGGCACCGGAACGGTGATCTATCGGGGCCAGGACGGTGGGCTCGAAGCCCGGCGGGGAACCGGTCAGGTGAGCGGACGGGGCCTGGCGATCGGTCGCGGTCAGTTCCGGGCCCGGGGCACTGCCTGCGGGCAGGGACATGTTCGCGGCTGGGGGCGTGCCCGCCCCTAGCAGATTGATGCGAAGTCCTCGAAGAGGGCTTTGCATCATCCTGCGCTCAACCAGCCTGCTAAAGTGCAAGGCCTTTGGTCTTGCACTTTACAACGCGCTGGAACGCAGTTCCGGCGCGTTCGTCAGATTGTGCTAATGTGCAAAACCAAAGTGCGAGCACATTAGACCTTTTTTGCATCCTCTGGCTGAGGGGTCACCCCATCCTCCGCCACCACAAGAGGTTGTGGGCGGCCGGACTACGCTATTAGCACAATATGTTGGGCGTCGCGTAGCCGGAAAACCGTGTCAAGGGGGTTTCCGGCTGCGCTCCCAGGCTTGAGGAGACTTCCGGGCTCGGTGAACCAACTCGCCGGAAAACACAAAAGCCACCTTTCGGTGGCTTTCGTGGCCCGGCTCCAACCTCACCGGACACTCCTGGTTCAACCTTCAGTCGGTGGCCGACTTGCGCCGACGCTTCTCCTCGCGGTCCCGACCTGGTCCCAGGCCCGCCTCGATCTTCACGCAGTCGAGACACTGCTCCGTGCTGCGGTCTGCACGTTACCCCTGCCAGGTTTCGGTCTCTGGCAGCCCGCCAAGGCTCTCGCGCCTCGGAGCGCCGGCTCTCTCGCTTCGCCGGAGCGGCCGACCCTACGTTCTGTGTCGGCACTGTCCTACTCGGTAGAAGCCCGATCGGACGTCTCGGCATTTTTACGCGGCCGAAACCCCGCGGCGTCACTGTGGTCTGCACGCTACCCCTGCCGTTCTCGGAGCGACAGTCCGCCGGTTCTTACGCTCCCCGGTGCGCCAGCGCAACGACTCGCTGGAGTGATCGGCTCCGGCCTCACCGATCTTCCCTGGCATTCCCCTCGAGGGCACCTTGCGGTGCACTCAACCTCGCGGTCTCGAGCTTGTCTCCAGGCCCGTTTCGATGTTCTCAGCAGTCGAAACACTGCGGCGCACTCTGGTCTGCACGCAACCCCTGCCAGGTCTCGGTTTCTGACAGCCCGCCGGATTCTTTCGCTCATCCGGTGCGGTCGGCGTCGCCGTCGACTTCGACAATCTACTCGGGAAGCCAGATTCTGTCAACCCCATGATCATTGTTCGATGGACACGAACCCGATGCCATCAGGAAAAGAAAAATTCTGCAGGGGATCGGCTCGAACAAAGGTCGACCCCATGCCCCGGCAAAAGGAACTCCAACACCTGGCTCACCCTGATGCCAGGCTGGCCCACAGCTCGCGCGAATCGGGCTGGCGCTGGAGCCCCTCCTGGAGCTCTTGCTTGCCTCGCGAGCAGAGCGCCTCTGCCTGGGCCGTCTCGCGAGCCCCCAGCTCCAGGTGCTCGGAAGCCAGCGGCTCGACCTCCACGTCCCATTCCACCGGCTCCAATCCGGCCGTCAGCTCGGCCCTCAGGGCGCTGATCTGCTCGAACCCGAGGCCACTTTCTCGAGCCAGCCGGCCCGCATGCTGGGGAAGCAGGAAAGCGATGCGGCAGACCGCCTCACTTTGCGCGGCCGCGACTGCCGTGGCGATGCTCACCAACCGGTCGCGAACGCGCTCAGCGCGGGTGCGGTAGTAGGCCACCGACTCGCGCTGAAAGGTATCCAGCCTCTGCAACTCGAGGTTGCGCTGGAGATGAGTCTGGACGGCCTGGCGGAGCGGGGCCAGCCCCTGACCAAGTTGCTCCGGCCTGGCCGGACGCTGGAAGCGCTCGAGCACCTCCTGGCAGCTGCGCCGCTCGGCCTGCTTGCGTGCCACGATCCCCCCTTCCAGGCCGCGCACCTGGTCGATGGTCTGGCGGGCGAAGCCGGAGAAGCGTTCCACGGTCTCGTGCTGGCCGTCTCGCTGGGCGCGAACCCTGTCCGTCCAGCCCTCCAGCCACTGGGACAGTTGCCTGAGCTCACCCCAGTGCTGGCCAAACTCAAGACAGACGGACTGGCACAGGAGCCTGGCGCTCTGCTCAAGCGGCTGGGGCCCATCCTCGTGTCGGGCTGTCGGGGCGGCCAGCAGGGCGGGCGGCGCAAGGGTGGAGGGGGGAGCCAGAAGCTGGATCTGCACGACTTGACTCTAACTCATCGGGTTTTGCAAAACCTTTGCAAGGGCGGAGACGACCGCCCTGGCGTCGAATCCAAAGGGCGATGCTGGACCGAGTCAGCCTCAAAGGGCCGACCATCACCGACCGGGTCGCCTTCCTGGGCAAGCTCCAGGCCGATGGGACGCGCCCCCTCGACGAGGTCGTCTTTTCCCAGGATGGCACCAGGGCCTTCCTCAAGGACGCCGAGGGACTGGTTTCGGTGGCGCCGGACGGAACCCGCCAGGTCCTCTGCCCATGGCAGAAAGATCGGTCTCCCATGGGGGCCCCGTTCGAGCTTCCCGGAGGGGGGGTGGCGTTCTTCCGAGGTGGTTCCTCCACGGTCCGGGACCTGACCGCAGTAGGTGCGGACGGCTCTCCCCTCTGGTCGGTGCCGGTAGAGCGGGACGCACCCGATCGGGCCCGCTTTTTGCAAGACCGGGTCTTGCTTTGTGGCGACCAGTGCGTGAAGGCGGTCAGCCTCCAGAACGGCAAACTGCTCTGGGCCCACGACATCCCGCGGTTTTCCACCCTCAGCAGCACTCCCGATGGCCATCTGCTCGTGGGCGACGACCAGCAGGTCTATTCGCTGACCCCCGAAGGGGAGCGCCAGGACCTGCCCCTGCAACTTCCCCCCGACCAGCGTTGCATCGCGCTCACGGCAACCGGGGACGGCGCTCTATTGATCCAGCACTCCCAGGAGCTGCGCTGCTACAATCCGGATGGCTCGGTGCGCTGGAGTCGGCCGGGCTACGGCGAGAGGGTGCCGGTGGGCGAAGGGCCCGGGGTCTACTACCAGGTTCAGGATCACACCCTCCAGGGCCTGGATCCGGCTACCGGCGAGTCGAAGTGGACGGTGGACGGATACTCCTTGCGCCGCAGCTACCACCTCGACCCGGAGGGGCGTGTGCGCTTCGTTCCCCTGCAGCCGTTCGGCGAGCTGTGGACGGTCGACCCCCGGGGAGGGGTCCTGGTGCAGAAACTTCCCAAGGAGGCGGGCGCGCCCGACCAGATCGCGATCCAGCCAGACGGATCCACCCTGTTGATCAGCTTCGGCAAGGTGGTGCCACTGGCCCCGCCCGAGGCTGGCGCCTCCAAGGGCGAGTTCGAGCTCTTGCAGGAAGCCACCGAGCGGGTTACCGGCCTGTCCCGAGAGCAATTGAGCCACCTCGAGCCCGAGGAGTGGCGCCCCCTGATGGAGAGAGCCCGCGCGCTCCTTCTCCAGCGCCGGAACGCCGAAGACCGGGCCCTGGCCAGCCGGGCAAGCTGCAGCGAGGCCACCCGGCCCTTCGATCAGGAGCACCAGCAACTCAAGGAGCTCTATAGCCAGTGCGAGCTCACCCGGCCGGCCCGGGAGGGACTGCTGGCCGTGTGGGGCCAGCACCATGCGGTGGAAGGCTGGGAACGCCGCCTGTTCGGCGAAAAGGTCACGCCTGAGCAGCGGAGCTGGCTCTATCAAAGCGCCTCCGATCTGATCCATGGCCCCCGCGTGGAGCGGTTGAGCGAGCTGCCCGAGGCCACCCTGCGCCTGGCCTGCGAGGAGATGCTGGGGCCACCAGGGCGCGAGACGGACAACCCCGCCCTGCTGCTCGACGCCTGCCATCGAGCCAGCGAGCAGTCGCCCTGGCAAAGGAGGCGGGCCCTGGAAGTTCTGGCGAAATTGGACCGCAGCGCCGACGCATCTTTGTTTGCCGACCTGATCTCCACCAAAGACTTCGTGGAGCGGGTGGACAAACTGCTGACTCAACCTTTCCCCACCTGCCAGGTGCCGGTGGCCCTCAAGATCCTGGCGGGACAGGATCCGGGTCCAGTCCAGGCGGGGAGCGAGCAAGAGTCGCTGGCCCTGGCCCGACTCGCCGGGCTGGAGCCGAAGGCTCTGGAGCAGCTGTGGCCGGCTCTGCAGGTCAGTCAGAAGGGCCAGACCGCGCGCGAGTTGCAGGACCTGTGTCCCACCAACCCGGCCGTGGCCACCACCGTGCTCGGTCAATCCGACGAGCAGAACGCCGTTCAGCTGACCGAGAGTCTCTTGCGCTCAGGCCGCCTGAGGAGCGACGAGAGCGCCCGGGTGGGCGCTTACCTCGTCGCTCGACGCCTTGAGAGCGGGGCCGAGCTGGTAGGAGTGGGGCGGGAGTTGCTCGACGAGACCGGTGAGCCGGCCTGGCTGGGCGGAGCCCTGACCGGTTTCCTGGAAGCCGCCAGCGCCCGGGGGGTAATCGGCCTGAACGCGCTGCTCCAGTCCCAATCTCCCCGCCCGGTGGCCGAGCTGCGCCCACTGGTGAGCGAGGCCGTCGCTCGCGCCGAGACCAGCAAGCTCCACGCCCCCGAGCAAAGTGGCGGCGTGGCCCGGCTGGGCTCCAACCTGGTGGTCGGCAACGTGGCCCTGAGAACCCGCTCCCGCAGCTGACCACCCGGCGGGTTTGTCAAGGGGGTTTCCGGCTGCGCTCCTAGCCTAGCTAGGGGGCCGTCTCGCAGTCCACCTTGCGCACCCGCAAGCGTACCCCGCCCACCAGCACCGCGCCCTGAGTCTCGGCGATGGTGGTGGCCTGGTCCTGACCGGTCACGGCCTTCGCCATCTTCTTGATCTCGGTCACATCATCGTCGATCGCCTGAATGCCGCGAAACGCCTCTTTGAGCGCTTCGGCCTTCTGGTGGTCGTACTGTTTGCTCAGGGCCTCGTCGAGCAGAGCGCGCGCTCGGGGATTGCTGTAACGGCCGCTCAGCACACGCCCCGCGGCCACGATGTCCTGGGCGGCATGGGCGGTGCTGAGAGAGCCCAGCAGCTCGGCGGCCAGTTGCGAGAAGGGAGGCGGCTCGGGCGCAAGCAGGTGGCTGAAGACGACCCTGGCCATCTCCACCCGCTGGTTGTCGTAGCGAACCGCTCGCATGGCCTGCAGCACGATGTCGGCGTCTGCGTTGTCGGTGCGCTCGAGCACCGCCATGGCTACCCGGTTGAGGTCCTGGGCGGCATAGGTGGAGCTGATGGTGCTCATGGCCTGCCGGGCCACGCTCAGCTCGGAAGTCTGTCCCTGCGAGATGGCCTCCAGCACTTCGTCGGCCAGAGCGAGCTTCTGGTTGTCATAGCGCACCTCGCCCTGCATCAAGAGGGCCAGATCGGCCATGGATTCTGTCTCGGGGAACTGCTTGAGCCTTTCCAGCAGCACGATCGAGGCAGCTGCTCGGTCCTGAGCCGCATAGGTGGGGCTGAGCTGAGCCAGCATGGCCTGACCCTGACGGGCCAGCCCCACCGGGTCTTTCGTCTGGCACGAGCTCATGGCCGTCTCGTAGATGGCCAGGCGCTGGTTGTCGTAGCGCACGGCCCGGCCCATCTCGAGCCCCAGCGAGAGCATCGGAGCGACGCTCGGGTCACCCACCAGGTGCTCGAGCAAGGTGCGCCCGAGGGCGGCGCGATCCTGCGCGGCGTAGGTGCTGCTGAGCTGGCTGGCCGCTTGCAGCCCCGGCGCAACCAGCTCCGGAGCGGAGGTCTTGTCGAACTGCTCCAGGAAGGTCTGGTAGATCGGGATCCTCTGGTTGTCGTAGCGCACGGACTGCCCGAGTTTCAGGGCCAGGCGAGCGGCCGGTGTGTCCAGCCGGCGCAGAGCCTTTTCTCCCACCTGACAAACGTCCGCAGCCGCGTAGTCGCTGTTCAGGGCCCGGGTAGCGGCCAGGCCCAGACCGGCCAGCCCGGCCGCCTCGGTGGCGGTGCTGGCCAGCACCAGCTGGGCGATGGCAACCCTTTGATTGGCGTAGCGGGGCGCCTCGAGCAGTTCGCTCCCGAAGCTCCACGGCCCGGGTACTTGATGGGCCTGCAGATGCTGCAGCGACCGCTGAGCCAGACTGAGCTTCTCCTCGTCGTTGCGCCCGGTGTTGACCAGCTCCAGGGCCACCCCGGCCAGCCCCAGCTGCGACCCGGCGACCTGCAGGGAGGCTCCCCGCCGCATCAGGGCCTCCTTGCCGGCGAACTTGAGCGCACCGGCCAGGTCGTCGCAAAGCGCCTCAACCGTGGGGTCAGAGAAAACCAGGGGGCCAGGCGGCTGGACCGGCTCGGGCACGTAAGCATCCTGGACCGGAGTCTCTTCCGGCCTGGGCTTCTTGCCCGTGATCCAGTCCCAAACACCTCCCATGCGTATGGGGGCAAGCATGACGCCGTCAGTATGACAAGGGCTTCTGAACGGAGTCTGAAAGCCTGCCTGCAAAGCGGCAGGTCACCACCGCGACCCGTGTCGAATCATGACGTTCAGCCCATCCCGGTAGGACGCAGGACAGGCCCCCGGCGTCAACTCGAGCAGGGAGAGTCAGCATGAGCACGTTGCAAGGCACCTCGAACCCCAACTACAGCTTTACGGGAGTTCAAACCGTAGCCAGTTATGCCACCGGCGGGCCCAACCCGGCCACGCCGGTCGTGCAGGTCTCCTACACTCAGGAACAGCTCGCCATCATCGCTGTCTCCGTCCAGCGCGAGCGAGAGCTTTACAACCAGTGGGGCTTCGTGGCTGGGCAACCGGTCAACGGCCACACGGTCACCAATCCCAACCCGCCCGCCGTCACCCAGCCGGTCCAGGGCCCCACCAATTCGAGCTTCCCGTTCATCGGGCCCTACACCGGCCCGGGAGGGCTTCCCCAGCAGTCGCCCAACGTGCTCGGCCCCTTCGGCGGGCCTGGCGGTCTGCCTCAGGGTCCCTACGTGCTCGGGCCCTGGGATGGTCCGGGCGGTCTTCCTCAGGGTCCGCACGTGCTCGGTCCCTGGAATGGTCCGGGCGGTCTTCCCCAGGGTCCCCACGTGCTCGGCCCCTGGGATGGACCGGGCGGCCTGCCTCAGGGGCCTTACGTGCTCGGGCCGTGGGGTGGCCCGGGAGGCCTGCCTCAGGGTCCTTACGTGCTCGGGCCGTGGGGTGGTCCGGGTGGCCTGCCTCAGGGGCCCTACGTGCTCGGCCCCTGGGATGGCCCGGGCGGTCTGCCTCAGGGTCCGAATGTGCTCGGACCCTTCGGCGGCCAAGGTGGTCTGCCCCAGGGCCCCTTCGTGCTCGGCCCCTGGAATGGTCCGGGTGGCCTGCCCACCGGCCCGAACGTGCTCGGGCCTTTCGGAGGACCGGGCGGGCTGCCGGGCCAGTCCCCGCCACTGCTTGGCCCGGCCAGCTTCGGGGCACCCAACGGCACCTTCCCCTTCTTCGGGCAGTTTCCGTCCTGAGCTCTCAGTAAAGCAAGAACGGCGCGCGGCGCTTTCGAAAACGCTCCAGGTCGGCCTCCCAGGAGGCCTCGATCTGGGCCGGAGTTTCTCCCGCCAGTAACCGGCGCAGGCTGTCCGCGTTGTCCAGCAGCCGTCCCAGCTTCTCGGTCTCGAACTCGCGCGGGTGCAGACGCAGCAGGGCCGCGGCCAGCTCCATCCCCAGCCGAACCGGGCGCAGGCGGGCGCGGTCGGTGAGCAGGATCTGAACCCCCCTGCACTCCTGGCCAGCGTAGACCGAGCTTTGCGGGGTGAAACGCACGGGCACGAAGCGAACCCCGGGCAGGCCCTGCTCGTTGAGCAGCAGAGCGAACCTGTCGGCGTCGATCCAGGGAGCGCCCAATTGCTCGAAGGGCCGGTCGGTGCCGCGCCCCACCGACAGGTTGGTGGCCTCCCACAGGCCCACCCCGGGATAGAGCAGGGCGGCCGCAGGTCCGCGCAGGTTGGGGGAAGGATTCACCCACTCTTGCTGGGTCTGGTCGAACCAGAGCGAGCGGGCCCAGGGATCCATCGCGATGACCCGCAGGTCGGCGCCGATCTTACGCTCGTCGTTGAACATGCGAGCCAACTCGCCCATAGTCATCCCGTGGCGCACGGGCAACGTGTGAGGGCAGGTGAACGAGTCGCGCTCGGCGTCGGCCACCGGGCCCTCCACCGCCTCTCCGCCCAGCGGGTTGGGGCGGTCGAGCACGAACACGGTCAAGCCGGCCCGGGCGCCCTCCTCGAGCAGGTAGCGCAGGGTGGTGCTGTAGGTGTAGTAGCGCGTGCCGCAATCCTGAATGTCGTAGACCAGGGCGTCCAGACCCTCCAGGTCCTCGGGACGGGGGCGCTTTCTCTCGCCGTAGAGGCTCACCACCGGCAGTCCGGTGCGCGGGTCGGCCCCGTCGGGCACTTTCTCGTCAAGCTGCCCGCGCAGGCCGTGCTCGGGCGAGAAGATGCGCACCAGATGCACTCCGGGGGCTTTGTGCAGCAGGTCCACCGTCAGCTCCCCCTGGCGGTTGCGACCGGTGTGGTTGGTCACCACCCCGACGCGCATCCCGGCCAGCTCGCGAAAGCCGTTCTCCTGCAGGATGTCGATGCCGTTCAGCGTGCGCCGCGACAGGGGCGGAGAGGGGGGCTGGCCGGCCAGCTTCTCCAGGCGGGCCTCCAACTCAGGCAGGCCGCGGGCCACCTCGGCCGCGTAGCGCTGCTCGGCCTGACGCCAGGCGGTCTTCTGATCGGTGGCGGCGCCGGCTGCCAGGGTGGCCACCCGGGCCCTCAAGGGGGTCACGTCTCCCTTGCCGTCGGGGTGGACGCGGTTGGACAGAAAGACCACGAAGATCTCGCTGGTAGGATCCACCCACAGGGAGGTGCCGGTCCACCCGGTGTGCCCGAAGGAGCCCCGGGGGAACAGCTCGCCCCGGTTGGCCGAGTAGGGCGAGTCGATGTCCAGCCCCAGCCCTCGGGTGTGGCCGCTGGCGGAGACCACGACCGGACGGGTCATGCGGGCCACCGAGGCCGGGCTGAGGACCCCGCCCCCCTGGTCGAGCAGCATCTGAGCGAAAAGGGCCACGTCGTCGGCGGTGGCAAAGAGGCCGGCGTGGCCGCCCACCCCGCCCATGCGCGCAGCCACGTGGTCGTGCACGACGCCTCGCAGCACCACGCTGGCTCGGCGCTCGGTGGGAGCGACGTTAGGCTCGATGCGCGGCCCGAAACCGGCATGCGTCATCTGCAGCGGACCGAAGAGATGCCGGGAGGCAAATTGATCCAGGGGCTGGCCCGCCAGGCGCTGAACCAGGAGTCCCAGCGCGATGTAGTTGATGTCGGAATACTCGAAGTGGGTGCCGGGAGGGTGGCGCAAGTACTCGCGAGAGAGCTCGCCGACCGCACCCTGCAGGCCCTGCCAGTCGCGGGTGCGGTCCAGGCCACTGCCGTAGCCCGAGGTATGGGTCAACAGCTCCTGCACGGTCACCCTGCGGGCAGCCGGGTCCTCGAGCTCGGGAAAGTAGAGCCCCAGCGGGTCGCTCAGGCGCAGGCGGCCCTGCTCCACCAGCAGCATCACGCTGGGGGCGGTGGCCAGGGGCTTGGTCAGGCTGGCCAGGTCGAAGATGGTGTCCACGGTCATGGGCTCGGCCGCCGGCTCCAGGGCGCGCTGGCCGAAGGCGCGGCGATAGACGATCTTGCCCCGCCGGCCGACGATCACGACCGCCCCGGGCAGCTTACCGGCGGCGATGGCCTGATTGACCACGCGCTCGATCTCGGAAAGACGCGCTGCCGACATGTCCACCGATTCCGGATCGACCTCGGGCAGTCCTCGGGCCGACGCGAGCAGAGCCAGCACCAACAACACCCACAGCATCTTTCTTGCTGGCATGCAACAGTGCACTGAGAATCTAACGATTCACCTCGCGCACCTCGCCGTTGCGCCGGTCCACCACGACCAGGTGGTAGCGGCCCACGTCGTTGGGGGCAGAGTAGTATTTCGACTCCTCTGGCGTCACCCGCTCGACCTGCAGGTGCACGCTCTCCCCGTCGCTCTGCAGGCGCAACTCCACGATCTTGACCTGGGCGTAGAGGAAGTTGCTGTAGGCCACCACGGCCATGTTCTCGGTGAAGTCGATCTCGGGGCGCTTCAGGAGCGGGTCGTCGCTGGGTGGAGCCGGGTTGGTCTTGGAGATCTCCGTCCTGGGAATGCGGTCGATGAAGTCGTCGTAAGCCTTTTGATCGCGCAGCACCAGCACCCCGCCCGGACCGTGAACCCTCAGCACTCCGCTGTACTCAGCCGTGGGGAACAAGAGCGCCTCCCCGGCACCCAGGGCGAGGAGAGCCAGCAGCAAGAGCCACTTTCTCATCGCGTGGGGGCCAGCAGATAAAGATGGGGAGCCAGATCGGTCATGTCCAGGTTGATCATCTCGGCCTGGACGGCCTGTCCGTTCACCTGGCCGCTCAGCTGGCCGCGGGAAAGATCCAGCTCCAGGTCCACCGACTTCGAGCCCACCGTGCCGTGCAGGCTGTCGTGGTCGAAGCGCAGGTTCCACTGGTCCTCGCCGGTGGAGCCAGAAATGGTGTGAGCCTGCCAGTTCACCTCCAGCTCGAGGTCCTGGCCGTTGGCCTGGCCTTCCAACTGAATCCGGCTGGGGCTCCAGCCCATGGACAGCTCCACCTCGTGGCCGTTGGCCACGCCCTCGATGGCCCCGCGGTCGTGGTCGATGCTGAGCGACACCGAATCCTGATTGGCCGTGCCGGCCACGGTGTGCAGGCGACGATCGAAACTGAGGTCCAGCGACGCCCCGTTGGCCTGCCCTCGGATCCATCCGAGGCGCGGCGGGGCAAGAGTGCTCACAGCCATGACAAAGTCCCTCCAAAATCAGACGACGCTCACTTTCGGGAGCGGTCGAGCATTTCTTTGTGTGTGGCGCCAGTATAGCCAGGCCCTGCCAGTCAGCCGTGAACGGGGTGTTACACTCTCCCGCGGGGGGGCTCACACGGGGAATGTCGAATCCCAGGACTGTGGATCCGATCATCCGAGCCGGCGCCCCCGGACTCCATGTCGTGGCCCAGGTCCGGCCAGCCGAGCCTGGACTATCAGGCGATGGGTTCGAGGTGGCTCCGCGCGAGGACGGCAGCACCGCCATCTGGTTGCTTGACGCCGAGGGCCATGGGGCCAAAGGCTGCGCTGAGCGCCAACAGATCCTCAGCGTGCTCGGGAAGGATGCCAGCTGGACCTCGCTCGAGCCTGAGAAAGCCCTGGCCCGGGCCGACGAGTTGCTGGCCGCCGAGGGTAAAGAGGTCTCCATGACCTTCGTCCAGGTGGACCCGGTCAGCCAGACCCTCACCGTTGCGGTTGCCGGAGGGATTCCGTTCCCGATGCTCCTGCGGGGCGACTCGGGAGCGCTCGAAACCATCGAGTCGGGGGGCCTCTTTCTCGGCTACGGCTATGCCGACATCCAGCACGACGTGATCAAGACCGAGTTCCACCCCGGCGACCGGTTGGTGCTCTTCAGCGACGGCGTCACCGAGGCTCGCGATCAGACCGATACGCTGTTCACCCTCGAGGGCGTCTCACAGACCCTGAAGGGTTCGGCTGAAGCGCCCCCGGAGCAGCTGGTGGACCGCCTGATGCAGGCCAGCCTCACCCACGCCGGCCGCGAGTTGCCCGAGGACGACACCACCGTCGTCCTGGTAGAGTTCTTTCAGCCCCCTCGACTAGACTGAGCCCATGGAGCTGGGCGCCGCAACCCGGGCACTGAGCAGCATCAAGGATGCCGATCCGCATCGGCTCTGGTCATGCCAGCCGGAAGAGCTGATCGAGGAAGACCAGCGACCGTTTGCGGTCAAAGGCACCTTTTACGCCTCCCCGGTCGAGGACACGGTGCTGATCGGCTATCAGGGCCGCCTGGCCCGGCTCGACAGCCTGGACGGCAAGCAGAAGGAAGTGCTCAACACCGAGAAGGCCGGCTTCTGGTTCTCGGACTGCTGGCAGACCCTGACACCGGACGGCAAGACGCTGCTGCAGGCCGATGATCAGGCCATCACCGCCCTGAACGTGGCCACTGGCAAGAAGCGCTGGACCTTCCCCAACCGGGACAAGAACACCAGCTTCGGCCGGACCGGGCCCAGCGTGGGCCCGGACGGCACGGTGTACTTCGGCACCACCAACGGAGCCGTCTACGCCGTCAACGGCGAGACCGGCAAGAAGCTCTGGAAGGCCGAAACCGGGGCCTACGCGCGGGCCGCTCCGGCGGTGGGGCCAGACGGCAAGCTGTACGTTGGGCTGCTGGGAGGCGACAAGTTGCCCCTGGTGGTGCTGAACGCCGCGGATGGGCACGAGGAGCGGCGCCTCCCCTTAAAGGGCAGCCTGCGCACCGAGCCCTGGGTGGGCGGCGACGGGGTGGTCTTCGTCAAGCTCGATGGCGGCGTAACGGCGCTTGATCCGCAGAGTGGCGGGCAGCGCTGGAAGGTCAAGCCGGCCTCACGCGACGACGTGCTGGGCCCGGCGCCAGGCCCGGACGGGCAGTACTACTTCAGCACTCGCCAGGGCAAGCTGCTGGCCGTGAACGCTGCGGACGGACAGGAGACCTGGCGCCTGGACGCCGAGCAGCGCCTCAGCTCGGGCCCGCAGGTGGACCGCCACGGAGTGCTCTACGTCATGAACGACGAGGGCGAGGTGGAAGCCTTCGCCCGCAACAAGGGTGCTCGCCTGGCCGCCCAGGCCAGCTCCGCGCTGGCGGCCGGACCCGCGGTGGGAGCCGTCCACGGCTACTTCGTGGTGGGCGGCGTGCGACTGGCCATGGCCTCTCGCTGAGCGCTGATCTGCATCATTTGCCAGCCCGGCAGGCCTGTTATTCTGACGGTGATGACCGAGCAAAAGTCAGTCCAGGATATCGGACTCCCGGAATTCTCCCTGGTCCTGGGAGGGCCACTTTACCAGCTCTTTCGTCGAGCCCATCTGACCGGGGACCATCTCGAGCACCTGAAGCGTCGCCTGCTGCTCCTGCCCTTGCTGGCCTGGCTGCCTCTGCTCGTACTCTCGGCGCTGGAGGGCAACGCCTGGGGCCCCAGGGTGCAGGTCCCGTTCCTCTTCGACCTGGACGTGCACACGCGGTTCTTGCTGGCTCTTCCGCTGTTCATCGCGGCCGAGCTGGTTGTTCACCAGCGCATGCGCGTCATGGTCTCGCAGTTCGTGGATCGCGGCCTGGTGCCCTCGGGCGAGCTCGAGAAGTTCAAGGCCGCCATCAGCTCGGCCTTTCGCCTGCGCAACTCGGTCCTGGCAGAAGTCTTGCTCGTTGCCATTGTCTACGGGGTCGGGGTTCTCTTCATCTGGAGGAGCTACGCGGCCCTGGACGTGGCCAACTGGAGTGGGACCACGGTCACCGGTCAGATGCACCCGACTCTGGCCGGCTGGTGGTATGGCTTGCTGAGCCTGCCGCTGATCCAGTTCCTCTTGCTGCGCTGGTACTATCGGCTGTTCATCTGGTCGCGGTTTCTCTTCCAGGTCTCCCGCTTGAAGCTCGAGCTCGTTCCCACCCATCCCGATGGCGCGGGAGGGCTGGGATTCCTGGGCGGAGTGGGCCAGACCTTCGCCCTCCTGATGATCGCCCAGGGAGCGCTCCTGGCCGGAGTGCTGGCCAACCGGATCTTCATCCACGGAGCCAGGCTGACCGACTTCAAGCTCGAGATCATCGGCTGGGTGGCCCTGATCCTGTGCTTCGTCCTGGGTCCGCTCTGCTTGCTTCTCCCCACGCTGGCCGACTGCAAGCGGGTGGGCCTGAGGGAGTATGGAGCCCTTGCCCAGCGCTATGTCCGGGAGTTCGACCAGAAGTGGCTGCGAGGTGGAGCCCCGAGCGACGAGCCTCTGCTTGGCAGCGCCGACATCCAGTCGCTGAATGACCTGAGCGCCAGCTACCAGAACGTCAGGGAGATGAAGCTCGTTCCGGTTTCGCGGGACGCCCTCATCCAGGTGGTGCTCATCGCTTTGTTGCCCATCTCGCCTCTGGTCTTGACCATGATCCCGTTCTCCGAGCTGCTCGAGCGGCTCCTGGCGGTCGTGTTCTGAGCTTCCAGGAGCCCGTCGCTGAGAGGAAAGCGCCCCGATGATCTGCAAAGGGGCGCCTATGGCAGGGGATCGAAATCAAGCCAAGGCGGCCCGTCTCCACCGGTTGAGCCTGCTCCTGCGGTCTCGCTCCTACTCGTTGGACGAGCTGGCCGAGGAGTTCGGCAAAGACAGGCGCACCATCCAGCGAGACCTGGCCCACCTGCGCGAGTGGCTCGGCTGCCAGCTCGAGCCTCGCGACGGGCGCTACCAGCTCGACTCGGAGGGCTACCTGACTCCTCCCCCTTTGACCGTGGAAGAGATGTGGGCGCTGTTCCTGGCCTGTCGCACGCTGGCCAGGCGGGGCACCTTTCCCGAAGCGGCCAAAACCGCCCTGGAAAAGCTGCGCGGCTCGGCCCAGTCCATCACGCGCCGCACCCTGGTGGACCTGGAGGAAGCCGTCGAGGTGGGTCCGGATCAGCACGCCTTCTCCTCGGAGTACCTGCGCCTGACCCTGGAAGCTTACCGTCGCAGGGAATCGATCGACATCGAGTATCGCTCCATCAAGAGCAGCCAGGCCGTGGCCCGGCGGCTGGACCCCTGGGGGGTCTTCTTCCTGCAAGACCACTGGTACGTGGTGGGTTTTGACCACCTGCGCGGCGAGCAGCGCACCTTCAAGCTGGCCCGGATCCAGTCGCTCAAGCTCAGCGGAGTCAAGCACGAGCGGCCGCGGGACTTCGAACCCGGCTCGGCGGTCTTCCACAGCTTCGACGTGGGCGATGCCCCTCCCCAGAGAGTCCGCCTGAAAGTAACGCCCGAGCTGGCCCGCCTGCTCGAGGAGAATCCCGGCCATCCGACCCAGAGGGTGGAGGGCGAGCTGGTCGAGCTCCAGGTCAAGGCTCCCCTGCGCATGCTCCGCTGGTTGCTGGGCCTGGGCAACATGGAGGTGCTCGAGCCGCCCGAATTACGTGCCGCCCTGGCCGCCGAGGCCAGGTCGATCGCGGACCGGCACACCGCAACACGGGACCCGCATCGGTGACCGAGCGCCTGCTCGAGTTGCTGCGCGCCCACGGCTCCAACGTCTACTCCTTCGAGATGCTCGAGCCGGGGCTGGAGTACTGGCTCAATTCCGATGGCACCGCCGCCGTGGCCTACGTCGACAGCGGTGGCTACTGGGTAGCGGTCGGAGCGCCTCTGGCCCCCCCCAACCAGGTCGAGCAGGTGGCCCTGGAGTGGGCTCGCGAGGCGCGCCGACAGGGCCGCGGCGCGGCCTTCTTCGGGGCCTCAGACCGGCTGGTGGACCGGCTGGCTTCCGGCCCCTGGGACTGGCTGCAGATCGGCCAACAGCCCGCCTGGGATCCGCGTAACTGGAGCCGCAAGCTCCGCTCCTCCCCCGACCTGCGCCGGCGGCTGCGGCGAGCCGTCAAAGCCGGAGTCAGCGTGAGCGAGGTGCCCTGGCAAGAACTGCAAGAGGGCTCGGCCCTGCGCGTGCAGGCCGACGCCCTGGTGCGGGCCTGGGAGACGGGCCACGCCATGCCGCCCATGCGCTTCATGGTCACGCTCGACCTCTTCTCGCACCTCTGCGAGCGCCGCTTCTTCATCGCTCGAGATCCGTCGGGGCTGGTGGGCCTGCTGGTGGGGGTGCCCATCTATGCCCGGGGGGGGTGGCTGCTCGACGACCTGCTCGTGCTGCGAGGCAGCGCCCCGGGCGCCTCGGAGGCCCTGATCGACCTGGCCATGAGCACTTTCGAGCGCGAGCAGGTGAGCTACGTCTCTCTGGGCATGGTGGCGCTGTCCGGGCTGGGCGAAGGCCGCCTGAGCCGTTACCCCCACCCCATCCTGGATCGGCTCTTCAACTTCAGCCTGCGCTCGATGTCGTGGCTCTACAGCTTTCATGGCATCCGCGCCTTCCGCTCCAAGTTCATGCCCGACGCCTGGGAGCCGGTCTACCTGGTGGGCTACCGCCGGGTGCACCTGTTCACCATGCGGGCCGTGCTGATGGCTTTCAGCGGCGGCTGGCTGCCCCGTTTCGTGGCTCGGGTGGCCACCCACCAGCTGGCCCCCCGGGTTGCTGGGGTCAACCCGGCCGTCTTCCCCACCCTGGCAGCCGGCATGACGCTCTGGAGCGGCGTGCTGCTCTCCCACGCCCACCTCTTCGGCGGTCTGGCCCCGGCCTGGGGCTGGACCCTGTACGACTGGCTGCAGGCCGGGGCCCTCTGGAAAGTGGGCACCAGCCGCGACCTGGCCGAACGGCGAAAGGCCGCCGCCCTGGCCACCCGGCTGGCGGCTGTGGACGCCCTTGTCAGCCTGGTGCAGCTCGCCCTGTCGCCACGTCGCTCACGTGGCTTCCTGGAGGGGTTGATCACCGGGGCGGCGGTCACGGGCCCACTCGCCCTGGCGGGCTTCTTGTGGCTCTACGAGCGGGGTCTGGAGGACGTTCAGGGCTCTTTCAGGCCCTCCCGGTAAACTCGAAGCAGCGAGCCCGAGGAGAGAAAGTCGATGCGAACTGTCAGCGAGAACTACTTCCAGACGACCTACGCCGCCCCCGTGCGGCAAACCAAGATCTACGCCTACGCCGATCTGGACAACTCGGGCGACTTCAATCCCGAGGTCGACCGCCAGTTGGGCTCGACCTCGGAGAGCGGTTCCAGCGCTCTGGTCTACAGCAGGCTGGCCGCTCTGGTCGCAAGCAAGAACGGACCGGTCTCGGGGGCCGAGGCGGCTGGCTCGACCGAGGAAGAGCCTCGCTTCATCAGCTTCTACAAGCTTCCCCCGGGGCTCACCCACCCGGTCGTCGACTTCACATTTCAGGCCACCGAGGACGGTGGAATCGAAGCCCGCTTCACGGTGCAGAAACGAGCCTTGATGTACCCCACCCCCGAGGGCCACCTCGGCATCGACCACGATGCCGATGGCCGGCCTGACGCCAAGCTCCACGTGGAGCACTGGCTCGAGCAGGGCGAAAAGATCCCCAACTTTGGGGCCGAGATGGCTGAGCAGCTTTCCTTCAACGGAGAGGCCGGCCCCTACGCCGACAACGGTCCAGGTCCCGACCAAGCCCGGGTCTTCGAGTCCCCGGCGCGCCTCTTCGGAGGAGGTTTTCTGGATGTGATCGAGCGCACCATCATCAGAACGCCTTCCAGCCTGGAAATCGCCTACAACGTGGTCCCCTTCAAGCAGGACTGATCGACGACAGGAGAAGCCCGAGAAGGCTCTTGAAGCAGGCGGGCTCGCGGCAGTCATCCAGCGCCCGGGAGACGTCGGGCGGGCTCCGTTCACCTCATGTCAACGGCGCTTCGGCTTGCGCCGGCTGCCCCTGGCCTCCTCGCGCAGCGACAGGCGGCGCTTCTTCTCGGCCAGGCGCGCCACCTGGCTCGGGCGAACGTCCGGGCCCTTCTCGCCCAGTGCCTCGTGCTGCTCGAGCGAGGGCATGAAATCGAACTCGCTCTTGCCGATGCGCACCGAATCGCCCTCCACCGCGCCCTGGCGCAGCAGCTCGTCCTCCACCCCCCAGGCGATCAGGCGGCGCTGCAGGCGGCGCACCGACTCGTCCTCCTCGAGATCGGTCATGGCCACCACTGTCTCCACCCGTTTGCCCCGCACCACCCAGACCTCATCTTCGCGGCTCACCTCGAACTCGATGGCATCCTGGCGAGGTAGCTCCACCACGACGGGCTGTTCGGGCTCGGGCCGAGGGGCCCGGGCCAGTTCGCCGAACACCGCTTCCACCAGCCGGGTCAGCCCCTGGCTCTCGGCGCAGGAGATGGGCAAGAGCGGCCGGCCCTGGGACTGGAAGGCGGCCTTGAGGGCGGCCACGCCCTCCTCGGTGCCACTCAACTCGATCTTGTTGACGCAGACCACCTCGGGACGCTCCAGCAACTCGGCCTTGTACTCGCCCAGCTCCTTGCGGATGGCCCGGTAGCCAGCCAGCGGGTCGGCCGGGTCGATGGAGCTTGCATCCAGCACGTGCAGTAAGACGCGGGTGCGCTCCACGTGGCGCAAGAACTGCAGGCCCAGCCCGGCGCCCGAGGCGGCGCCCTCGATCAGACCCGGCAGGTCGGCGAAGACGGCGCTCTTGTCGCGGGTGAGGTAGACCACACCCAGCACCGGGTGCAGAGTGGTGAAGGGATAGTCGGCGATCTTGGGGGTGGCTCGCGAGATGCGCGACAGCAAGGTGGACTTGCCCACGTTGGGAAAGCCGATCAACCCCACCTGGGCCACCACTCGCAGCTCCAGTCGCAGCCAGCGGGCCTCGGCCGGCTCGCCCAGCTCGTGGTGCCGGGGGGCCTGGTGATCGGGCCGGGCGAAATGCTGATTTCCTCGCCCGCCTCGCCCCCCCCGGGCCACCAGCACCCGGGCCTGGTGCTCGACCAGGTCGCCCAGCAGGCGGTCGGTCTCGTCGTCATAGACCAGCGTGCCCAGCGGCACCCGCACCACGCAGTCGGCCCCGTCGCGGCCGCTCTTGCGATTGCGGTGGCCGTGGTCGGCCTCCTGGGCTTTGAAGTGGATGCGATGGGTGAAGTCGAGCAGCGTGTTCAGGTTCTCGTCGGCCTCGAGGTAGACCGAGCCGCCCCGCCCCCCGTCGCCCCCATCGGGTCCACCCTTGGGACGGTATTTCTCGCGCAGGAAGGAAAGCGCACCGTTGCCGCCGTCGCCGGCCGCCACGTGAATGCGGATGCGGTCAATGAAGTCACTCATCACAAAGTCGGAAAGCCGCCAGGCCGAATCGGCCCCGCGGCTTCACAGTCCTACCCGAATGGCGTTCTACTCGGCAGACTCGCCGCTGTCGACGGCCACGACCGAGACCAGAGCGCGCCCGTCCTTGTGCTCGAAGCGCACCACGCCGTCAGCCACCGCGAACAGCGTGAAGTCGCGGCCCATCTGCACGTTGTCGCCGGGCCGGAACTTGGAGCCGCGCTGGCGCACGAGAATATTGCCGGCCAGCACTGCCTGGCCGCCGTAGCGCTTCACACCCAGCATCTTCGGGTTGGAATCGCGCCCGTTCTTCGAAGACCCCATGCCCTTCTTATGGGCAAAGCGGGTCAGGTCCATCCAGAACATTTGACTATCCTCCTGTCAGGGCTCCCATTATAGTCACCGGTGGGCAGGCACGCAAGAGCGGGAAGAGAATTACTCTCCAAGCGACATGATGAGCGTGCCCCGCAGATCCCGGCGAGACCTTTTCTGGGCCCTTCTGGTGCTTTCCCTGCTGGCCCTGGGCCTGCAGAGCCTGCCCCGGCAGTCGCCTCCCCCTGCCCCGAGCGACTGGTGGACCGTTACCAGCGAGGCCAATCACGCCCTGGAGCAGGGCCAGCACCTGCGGGCCGAGGCCACTTTCGAGCAGGCGCTCGAGCTGGCAGACCAGCCGGCCCTGGAATACTCCAGCCTGCAGAGCCTGGCCTGCGTCAAGGACTTGCTGGGCAAGAAGGGCCAGGCCGAGGAGCTGAGAGTGCAGGCAGGCCGTCTCTACCACCTCGAGCCCGGCCTGGCCACCCCGGCGCGCTGACGTGGAAGAAAAGCTGCTGCTGGAAAAGATCCACGAGCTGAGGAGGCGCCTGCGCTTCGTCTGGATGGTCAACGGCGCCCTGCAGTGGTGCCTGGCTGGCTCGCTGGTGACGCTGCTGTCGATCTTCTGCCTCAAGCTGCTCGATCGGCCCCCCCACGAGCTGACCGCGGCCACCCTGGCCCTGGTATTGTTCCCGCTGGGCGGGGCGGTGGCGGCGGGTCTGCGCAAGCTGCCCCTGATGTCGGTGGCCCTGGCCACCGACCGCAAGCTCGGTCTCAAGGAGCGGTTGACCACGGGCCTGGAGTGGAGCCTGTCTGACCGTCCGCGCACGGTGGTGGCCCAGCGCCTGCTGCGCGACGCCAGCCAGTATGCCGCCGGGGTCGATCCGGGCAAGACCTTCAAGCCGAGGATGCCCCGCTCGCTGCGCCAGGCGGCCGTGGCCAGCCTGCTGGCCAGCCTGCTGCTGGTGCTCCCCCCCTGGCACCTGTTCCAGCCCCGCCTGAGCGCCGACGAGATCCGGGTGGTGCGCCAGGCAGCCGAGCGGCTCGACCAGAAGGCGCGCGAGCTGCGCCAGCGTTTCCCCAACTCGCGCCAGGCCCGGGCCACCGCCCAGAAGCTGGAAGACCTGGCCCGCCGGCTACGCGAGCCGGGCACCGAGCGCGAAGAAGCCGCCGCCCGGGTGGCCAGCCTGGCTGAGCAGCTCAAGGGCCAGGCCCGCGGCCAGGGACAGGGGTCAGCCCAGAACCAGGGCCAGACCGGAATGAGCGATGCCCGCGAGCAGGCCGAGCGGCTGCGCGCCCTGGCCCGCCGGGCCCAGCGCGAGGGCCTCAGCCAGGGGCTGGGCAAGGACATCCAGAAAGAAGCCGAGCGGGCCGACCCCAAGAGTGGTCAGAGCCAGGCCCTCAAGCAGGCTCAGAAGGCCGCTCAGCAGGGCAACTCGCAGGCCACCGCCGAGTCGCTGGAGGCGGCCGCCCAGGCCGCCGCGCAACAGGCTGCCGAGCAGCAGGAGATGCAGCAAGAGGTCTCCGAGAGCCTGCAAGAATGCCAGTCGGGCCTGTGCAAGGAGGGAGGGCCGGGCAAGGGCAACTCGCAGGGCCAGCCTCAGGCCGGTCAGGGACAGCAGTCCGGGCAGGCGATGGCCAATCAGCCCGGCCAGCAGCCGGGCAAGGGAGGCAAGAAGGCACCCGCCGACTTCGGCAAGGGCACCACCAACGAGCAGAGTGCCAACAATCCCGATGGCAAACAGAGAGACTACGTCTTCGACCGCCAGTCGAAAGAGACGTCCGACTGGACCGAAGAGTATGAGCGGCTCTATGCCAGCAAGCGGGTGCACCGCGACACGGCCGACGCCATGGTCAAGGGCCAGCTGACTCCGGGCCAGATGCTACCGGCCCAGGGCCAGGTGCGGGGGGCACCCAGGAGCCAGCCGGGCGCCGGGGAAGGGGCCGAGGAAGTCTACCTGAACTACAAACGCGAAGCCGAAGAGGCGGTCACCCGACAGAACGTGCCAGCGGAGTATCGCGAGCTGGTGCGCAACTACTTCGACGGGATCGATCCGCGGGAAGGAAAATAATGCCCCATCGGGTCGAGAAGTTCGCCAGCCAGCTGCAGGCGCTGCGCGAGGAGATCGCAAAGCGCCTCGTAGGCCAGAAAGAGCTGGTCGAGCAGGTGCTCATCGCCATCGTGGCCGGCGGCCACGTGCTGCTCGAGGGGGTGCCCGGGCTGGGCAAGACCATGCTGGTCAAAACCCTCTCCTCATGCATGGACCTCTCCTTCAACCGCATCCAGTTCACCCCCGACCTGATGCCGGCCGACATCACCGGCACCAACCTGGTGGACGAGGACGAGCACGGCAAGCGGGTCTTCCGCTTCTCGGCCGGCCCCATCTTCGCCAGCCTGGTGCTGGCCGACGAGATCAACCGGGCCACCCCCAAGACCCAGTCGGCCCTGCTCGAGGCCATGCAGGAAAAGAGCGTGACCGTGGCCGGGGTGGTGCACCCGCTGCCCGATCCCTTCTTCGTGCTGGCCACCCAGAACCCGATCGACATGGAAGGAACCTATCCGCTGCCCGAGGCCCAGGTGGATCGCTTCATGTTCAAGCTCAACGTGCGCTTTCCCGACGAGCGTGAGCTCTCCGACATCCTGGACCTGACCACCGGCACGCGTCAGGCCGAGCTGAAGGCGGTCTGCGACGGCCAGACCTTGCTGGAGATGAACCGCCTGGCCCGCGAGGTGGTGGCCGCCGAGCCGGTGCGCGACTACGCTGCCCGGCTGGTTCTGGCCACCCATCCCGAGCTGCCCAACGCCCATGCCCAGGTGAAGCGGTTCGTGCGCTTCGGGGCCAGCCCCCGTGGGGGCCAGACGCTGCTGCTGGCCGGCAAGGTGCGGGCTTTGATGGAGGGGCGCTTCAACCTGGCCTTCGAGGACATCCAGGCGGTAGCCGCCTCGGCGCTGCGCCACCGGCTGATCTTGAGCTTCGAGGGTGAGGCCGAAGGCATCAAGACCGACCAGATCATCGCCGACCTGGTCCAGTCCCTGCCGGTGGAGGCGGCCGCCCTGCCCGGTGTCTAAAAGAGCCCTTCTCCTCTTGCTCTGTCTCTTGCTCCTGCCGGTCGCGGCTCAAAAGCCGTCCGACGTGCAGGTGCGGGCCTGGCTTTCGACCGGCCCCAAGGTGCATCCGGGTCGCTGCCAGGCAGTCGTGGTGGAAATCGAGAACCTGGGCCCCGAGCGCACCTTTGCGCTGACCCTGCAGCACGGCAGCCAGCTTCCCATGACCGCTCCCCTGAACGTGTTGGTCCCTTCCGGCGCCCGCCAGGAGTTCCAGATGGCGGTGCCCAGCTTCGAAGGCTGGGGCGGCGAGCTGGAGGTGATCGTGCGCAGCCGCGAGCGCAAATTGACCTCCGCGGTGCTCAAGTATGATACCTTCGGAGAGGGCCTGGCGGTGCTGCTGGTGGCCCCCCCCGACAAGAATTTTGGCCACCTGGGCGGCTACTCCGAGCTCTTGCCCGAGACCAACGGCAATCATCCGCCCGTCTACCTCAACGCCCAGAACGTGGGCCTGCCCACCCACTGGAGCGGCTTTCTGGCCGCCGATCTGATCGTGGTCCACGACCTGCCGCGCCTCAACCTGCCTGCCTCGACTCTGCAGGCGTTGGCCGACTGGACCCGGGCCGGCGGCCGGCTGGTGCTGGTCTCCTCGGGCGACCCGGGCGAGTACCGGGGCACCCCGCTGGAGAGCCTGCTGCCCCTCGTGCCCGGATCTTCCACGGATCTGCCCGCCTGCCCCATCGTGACCGGCGAGGTGCGGCCCGAAGCCGTGGTGGAGCAAGAGCTCGAAGGCCTGCCGGCCCTGCTCGTAGCCCCCGCCCTGAACGGCTCGGTGTGGCAGTTCACTGTGCCTGCCTCCAAGGACACCGTGCTCGGCTCGGACCTGAGCAAGACGTTCTGGAAGCCGGTCCTGAACAACATCAAGCCCTTCGACAACTTCGGACTGCGCAGCGACAACCTGCTCTACCGGCTGCCCGAAGCCAGCCTCCCCTCCCCCGGCCTGATGGCCTGGGGGTTGGTGCTCTACGTGCTGGTGGTGGGCCCGATCAACTTCTTCCTCCTGAAAAAGCGCGACCGCATGCTCTGGATCTTTGTCTCGGTGCCGATCCTGGCGGTGGGCTTCACGCTGGGCATGTTCTTGACCACCCAGCTCTCGCGGGGCACGGTCACGGTGGTGCGCGAGGTAGGCCTGCTCCAGCTGGCCTCGGGCCGCTCCCAGGGCCTCCTGGAGGGCCAGGTGACGCTGTTTGCCCCCTTCCCTCACCGTTACCAGGCCCGCTTTCCCCGGGCCACGACAGCTCTGGCCGAGAGCTCGATGCGAACCGACCCCCAGCCCCCGGCCCGACTGACCGAGGAGATGACCTATCCAGACCTCGAGATGCGCATGTCCTCGCTGCGCCGCTTCTCGATCCGAGCCGTGCCGGAGCTGGCCGGTCCCATCAACCTGTCAATGAAACGCTCGGGGCAGTCGGTGGAGCTGGTGGTGGACAACCGGAGCGACCTCAAGCTCACTTCCTGCTGCCTGGTGGTGGGGGATCGGGCCAGCAAGTCCTTTGAGGTGGGCCCGGGCAAGAGTCGGCACAAGCTCGAGCTGGGGATGGCCGATGCCAACGCTCTGACCGGCAGCTTGCTGAGCAACACCGACAGCCGGGAGGACCGTTTCAAGGTGACCGATGCGGCCCTGAAAGCCGCCTTCACCAGCCAGACGAAGGGAACGCTGATCGGCTGGAGCGACAGCCTGAGTTGCGGGCTGGAGCTGAACGGCCTGGCCGTCAAGCACCGCGACTACCTGCTGGTGGTGGAGACCGAGCCGTGATCGAGTGTCGGGCGCTGAGCAAGGACTACGGCAACCACCTGGCTTTGAGCAACCTCTGCCTGAAGGTCGAGTCCGGCGACGCCTTCGGATTCATCGGCCCCAACGGAGCCGGTAAGACGACCACCATCAAGATCCTGGCCACTTTGCAGGAGCCCACCGAGGGGGAGGCCTGGGTGGGCGGCTATTCGGTGATCGACGAGCCCGACGAGGTGCGCCGGGTGCTCGGCTACATGCCCGATCAGTTCGGCGTCTACGACGGCATGCGGGTGTGGGAGTATCTCGAGTTCTTCGCCGCCGCCTACCGCGTCGAGCGCCCCAAGCGGCGCAAGCTGGTGGATGACGTGCTGGAGCTGACCGACCTGGGCAAGCGGCGCGACAGCTTCATCGAGACCCTCTCCACCGGCCTCAAGCAGAGAGTCTGCCTGGCCAAGACCCTGCTCCACGACCCGTCCGTGCTGATCTTAGACGAGCCGGCCTCGGGCCTTGATCCCCGCGCCCGCATCGAGCTCAAGGAGCTGCTGCGCGAGCTGACCCGGATGGGCAAGACCCTGTTCGTCAGCTCCCACATCCTGCCCGAGCTGGCCGACTTCTGCAACAAGGTGGGCATCATCGAGAACGGCCGCCTGCTCGTCAGTGGAGACGTGCACGAGATCCAGTCCGGCCTGGGGCGCGGGCGGCGCATGCGGGTGAAGGTGCTGCGCGAGCAGGAAGCGGCCCTGGCCCTCGTGGACGGCTTCAACGAGTCGGCCGACGCCTTCCTCGAGGACGGCGAGATCCAGTTCGAGTACCGCGGCCCCTACGAAGCTCTGGCCGACCTGACCGAGCAGCTGGTGCGCTTCGGGCTGGTGGAGTTTGCCGAGGAGAAGACCGATCTCGAGGACCTGTTCCTCAAGGTGACGGGAGGACCGTCTTGACCACCATCACCCGCCCGCGAGGGGGCCTCTTCAAGCGCCTGGCCCGAGCCCTGTTCGACAACCCGGTGCTGCTCAAGGAGCTGCGCCAGGGCCTGCGCGAGCGGCGCATCTTTGTCATTCAGACCATCTATCTCTTGCTCCTGGGGATGGTCACCCTGATCTACCTGGCGGTGGTGTCCGACCGCAACGATCCGGCTGCCCTGGCCGAGTCCGGCAAACAGTTCTTCCAGGTGCAGTTCTGGATGCAGCTCATCATGATCATCCTGATCACGCCCAGCCTGACCTGCGGCCTGATCTCCACCGAGAAAGAGCGCCACAGCCTGGAGATGCTGCTGGCTTCGCGGCTGGCCCCCTCCGACATCGTGCTGGGCAAGCTGGGCTTTGCGCTCGCCTTCATGGCCTTGCTCTTGTTCTCGGCCATGCCGCTCACGGCCCTGATCTTCTTCGTGGGCGGGGTGGCCCCGGGCGAGTTCTTGCTGGCCTACTTCCACCTGGCCATCGCAGTGCTGATCGCGGCCCAGATCGGGCTCACCTTCTCGGCCCGCGAGAACAAGACCAACCACGCCACCAACCAGACCTACGGGCTGGTGGTGCTGGGCCTGATCGTGTTCATGTTCTTGATCGTCCCGCTGGGCTTGATCTTCCAGGCCACCGCCGGCTGGTTCCCGTTCGCTCCCGAGCTCGTGCTGGTACTGGAGATCGCTTACCTGGCCACGCTGATGTTTCTCAAGACGGTCAACCACCTGCGCCCCGCTCTCAAGAACATCTACAACCTGTGCCGGGCTTTCATGCTGGCCTATCTGGTCAACGTCGCCCTGGTGGCCTATACCGTGGCCACCAACGCCAACGGGTCGGACGAGCCCGCCCTGTGGAGCGCGATCCTGGTGATGCACCTCTTCCTGGCCGGCTTCTTCGTGCACGTGCCCCGCTTCATCAACCCCTCCGAAGCGCTGCGCTACCGGCGCTCGTGGTTCTCACGGCCCACCTTCTGGTGTTTGTTCTTTGCGGTGGGGCTGTTCTGCCTGGCGGGCGCCTGTCACGGGGCGGGCAACGGGATCTGGGTCTTCTCGGCGGCCGGGCTGGCGGTGCTCTTCTTGTTCTCCTACCAGGCCCTGGCGCGCTGCTTCGCGGCCATGATCGGCCCCAAAGCCCATGTTCCCACGCTTTACTACATCCTGGTCTCGGTCACCACCATCGTGCCGGTCTTCTGGCTGGGCGGCTCGGGCGACACTTACAGCATCTTCACCGGGATCTTCCTTTCGCCGGTGCTGGCCACCGTGGGCCTGGCCGAGGGCGAGCCCAACCTGACGGGCGACATTCCGGTGGCGGTGGTCTCCTGCGTTTTCTACCCGGCCGCCACCGCGCTCTTCTACCTGGCGGCCCGAAAGCGCCTGGCGGCCGAGCTGGCCCCGGCGGCGCGGCGCGATAACCGGTGAGCTCACTGATCGAGCCGGAGCTGCTGCGCCGACTCGAGCGCCTCCAGGTGCTCTCGCGCCGAACCCGTTCGCGACAGGCCCCGGGCGAGCGCAAGAGCGGCCACCGGGGCCGCTCGGTCGAGTTCGCCGAGCACCGCGACTATACGTTCGGCGACGACTTCCGCCACATCGACTGGAACGCATACGGCCGCCTCGAGCGGCTGTTTCTCAAGTTGTTCGTGGAAGAACGCGAGCAGACCGTCACGGTGCTGGTGGACCGCTCCGCCTCCATGACCTGCTCGTCTCCCCTGGGCCCCCAGGGCCCGTCCAAGTTTGACTTCGCCCGCAAGCTGGCGGCGGCCCTCAGCTACATCGCCCTCTGCTCCTATGACCGGGTGGCCGTGGGCCTGTTGGGCCAGAAGCTGGAGGACTACCAGCAGCCGGTGCGGGGCCGCAACCAGGCCCTGGCGCTCTTTCGCTTCCTGGAAGGGGCCGAGTGCCGCGGTGAAGGCCAGCTCGACGCGGCCCTGACCGACTACGTGCGCCGCTATCCGCGCCCGGGCATGGCCATCGTGCTGAGCGACTTTCTGGTGCCCGGGGCCGGCATCACCGGGCTCAAGCACCTGCGCTACCAGAAGTACGAGGTATTCGCCCTGCAGGTGCTGCACCCGGGCGAGCTCTCCCCCGAGCCGGGGGGCGACCTCAAGCTGGTGGACGTCGAGTCGCAGGGCACCCGCGATCTGACCCTCACCTCGGGCGTGCTCAGGGCCTATCGAGCGGCGCTGCAGCGCCACAATCAAGAGCTGGAAGCCTGGTGCAAGAAGACCGGCTGCGGCTACCTGCAGGCCTCCACCGTGGAGGCTCTGGAGGGCCTGGTGGTGGGAGCCCTGCGCCGGAGCGGCCTCCTGCAATGAAGTTCCTCGACCCCGGCTCGCTGGTCTGGCTCTCGCTGCTGCCCTTGCTGGTGATCTTCTACCTGATGAAGCTGCGCCGCAAGCGGGCCGAGGTGTCGGCCCTCTTCTTGTGGCAGGCGGCCGCCCGCGAGGCGCGGGTGGACAGCTTCTTTCAGAAGCTGAGAAACAACCTGCTGCTGTGGCTGCAAATCCTGGCCCTGCTGGGGCTGGGCCTGGCCCTGGCCCGCCCCTACGCGGTGGTGAGCGGCAAGGTCTCGCCTCAGGTGGCCCTGGTGCTGGACGTCTCCGCCTCCATGGGAGCCTCCGACGGTCGCTTTGAGGCGGCCCGCAAGCGCGCCCTGCAACTGGTCGACCAGGCTCCCCGCGGTACCGAGCTGACCCTGGCCGTGATGGGACGCGAGGCGCGCGTGGTGGTGCCCTTCACCACCGACAAGGAGCAGCTGCGCCGGGCGCTGCGCTCGCTCACCCCCCAGGCGGTGGAGGAAGCGCGCCAGGGGGCCCGCTCGCTGCTGGCCTCGCTGTTGGCCAACCGTCCCCAGGCCGAGGCCTTCCTCCTCAGCGACCATCCCCCCACCTGGGAGCTGCCTCCCCGCGTCAGCTATCTCGCCCACGGCGAGCCGGGCGACAACCTGGCCATCTCCGCCTTCCAGATCGCCCCTGGCGATCCGCTCCAGGCCTTCGCAGCCATCACCAGCTATGCCCGCGGGGTGGAAACGGTGGAGCTCGAGCTCTTGCAGGGCGGACGGGCCATCGACCGGCGCCAGCTGACCCTGCCGGGAGGAGCGCGCCGCACCATGGTGGTGGCCGTGGACCCCGACGGCAGCCCCGAGTTCGAGCTGCGCTTGCAGCACAAAGACGCCCTGGCGGCCGACAACGTGGCCTGGGCGGTGGCCCCCCGTCAGCGCCCGGTCAGGGTCGGGGTGGTGGGCGATCCTCCCCTCTTCGTGCTCAAGGCCCTGCTCTCGATCCCGGGCGTCGAGATGTTCCGCGGCCCCGAGGGCGACCTCACGGTGTGGGCCGAGGGCCAGCCCACCGGCAAGGGCGTGCACCTGGTGCTCGAGCCTCCCGAGAAAGTGCTCAAAGGCCCCTTCAACCTGACCGCCGGCACTGATCCGCTGGTGCGCGACCTGCCCCTGGACCGGGTGTTCGTGCGCAGCGTGGCCCCCCTCAGCTCCACCACGCGCCAGCGGGTGCTGGCCCGGGCCGGGGCCCACCCGGCCATCGTGCTCGATGAGGAGCGCTTCCTGCGCTTCGGATTCGACCTTTATCAGTCCGATCTACCTCTCTCTCCGGCCTTCCCCATCCTGCTCCATCGCCTGGTCGATCAGCTGGTGCGCGGCCTGATCGCGGCCGTTCCGGTCGAGGTGGTGCCGGGCACGGGCCTGGAGGTGGCCACCGACCAGAGCGTCACGGTGCGTCGGCCGGACGGCGGCAAGCTCACCCTGACCCCCACCGCCGGGAAGGCGGTGCTGGCCGAGACCGACCAGGCCGGACTCTATCGCGTCGAGCTCAAGGGTCAGCAGTATCCCGTGGCCGCCAACCTGCGCTCGGCCACCGAGAGCGATCTGCGGACCGAGGCCGGCCACGACATCCTGAGCGGCCTGGCCACTCCCAGGGACCAGCCGGCCGCCTCCCACTCGCTGGTGCGCGAGTGGTGGTGGGAGCTGGCGCTGGGGGCGCTCTTCTTGCTCATGCTGGAGTGGTACTGGTACCACCGGAGAACGAGATGATCGAGTTCTCTCACCCGCTCATGCTCGGGCTGCTGCTCCTGCTGGTGCCGGTCTGGGCCATGTGGGCTCGCTCCAAAGCGGGCATGGCCCCCGAGCGGCGCCTCTTGATCCTATTCGTGCGCCTGGTCATGGTGGCGGCTCTGGTGCTGGCCCTGGCCGGCCCCCGCGCCCGCCTGGACTCGGATCGCATGACCGTGCTCTTCCTGGTGGACCGCTCGCTCTCGACCCGCAATGCCTCCGATAGCTTCGCCCGCGGCTACGTCGACCGGGCCGTGGCCCGGATGGGGCCCAAGGACCGGGCCGGGGTGGTGGTCTTCGGGCGCGATGCGGGCCTCGAGGTCACCCCCGGCCAGCTCAAGCGCCTGCCAGCCTACGCCACGGTGGTGGACAAGAGCGCCTCCGACATCGCCGGGGCGCTGCGCTTTGCCTGGGCCGCCTTCCCGGCCGACAGCTCGCGCCGGGTCATCCTGCTCTCGGACGGCAACCAGACCGCCCCGGGAGCGGTGGAGGAAGCTCGCCTGGCCCGCGCTCTGGGGGTGGAGGTGTGGAGCGTTGGCTATCCCGCCCCTCAGGGCCCGGAGGCCCGGGTGGAGGCGGTGGACGTGCCCGGCCGGCCCTCGGTGGACGAGCCCTTCGAGGTCCGCGTGGCGGTTTGGAGCAATCGGGATACCACCGCCCAGCTCAGCCTGACCCGCAACGGCCGCCCGCTCGGCCGGCTGGAGGTCAAGCTGGAGCAGGGCCCCAACGTGTTCCTGGTCTCCCAGCGCGTGGAGGACGAGGGGGCCTACGAGTACTCCGCCCGCATCGAGCTGAGCGACGACCAGGTACCCGAGAACAACCGCGCCTCGGCTGTCTCGCTGGTGGGAGGCCGCAGCCGCATCCTGCTGGCCCACGGCGTCAACCAGCCGGCCGGGCCGCTGGCCCAGATCTTGCGGGCCCAGGGGCTGGAGGTGGACGTGGTCTCCAGCGCCGGCCTGCCCGGCTCGCTGGCCGAGTGGCAGAGCTACCAGGCGGTCATCTTCACCGATCTCTCGGCCCTGGAGCTGACCGAGAACCAGATGGAGCTGGTGCGCGCCCTGGTGCGCGACCTGGGGGTGGGCTTTGCGATGCTGGGCGGCTTCAACTCGTTCGGCGTGGGCGGCTACTACCAGACCCCCATCGAGGATGCGCTGCCGGTGGACACCGACATCCGCAAGCGCAAGCTGATGCCGGCCGTGGCCCTGGTGCTGGTGATCGACAAGTCGGGCAGCATGGGCGACGCCGATGACAAGACCTCCAAGATGGCCCTGGCGCGCGAGGGCGCCATCGCGGCCGTGACCCTGCTGACCGAGCGCGACTTCACCGGCGTGGTGGGCTTCGACTCGGCCGCCAAGTGGGTGGCCCCCTTCGGCAAGAACGACCAGGTCAAGAGGACGGTGGCCCAGATCGGCACCATGCGCGAGGGGGGCGGCACCAACATGTACCCGGGCCTGCTGATGGCGCTGAACGCGCTGGCCCGCAACGACGCTCCCGTCAAGCACATCATCGCCCTCACCGACGGACGCACCGAGCCGGGCGACTTCAACAGCCTGGCCGCCCGGGCCCGCAAGGAGAAGGTCACCCTCTCGACCGTGGCCGTGGGAGCTGACGCCGACTTCCAGTTCCTGGCCAACCTGGCCGCCAAAGGGGGTGGCCGCTCCTACGTGGCCAACTCGGCCACCCTATTGCCGCGCATCTTCACCCGCGACACGGTGGTCGCCTCGCGGGCGGCCTTCGAGGAGAAGCCGTTCCGGGCCGAGGTGGCCGCCACCCACTCGGTGCTGCGCGGCGTGAACATCAGCTCGGCTCCTCCCCTGGAGGGCTACGACCTGACCAGCCTCAAGAGCGGACCCAACCAGCAGGTGCTCACCGGTCCCGGCGGCGATCCGCTGCTGGCTCTCGGCCGCTACGGGCTGGGCAAGACCATGGCCTGGACCACCGACGACGGTCGCAAGTGGGCCAGACGTTGGGCGCTCTGGCCGGGCTTCGGGCCGCTCTTGACCCAGTCGGTGCGCTGGATGCTGCCCGAAGCCGAAGACCCGGGCCTCTCCCTCACCATCGAGCGGGGCGGGGACGGCCAGGCCCGGGCCGTGGTCGAGGCCCGCGAGGGGGACGGCAGCTGGCGCAACTTCCTGGACCTCAAGGGCCGACTGGTCGCCCCCGACGGCCGGGGCCGCGAGCTGAACTTCGTGCAGAGCGCCCCCGGCCGCTACGAGGCCCAGTGGGACGGCTCCACCCCGGGCACCTGGTTGGTGCAGGTGGGCGAGGAGGAAGGGGGAGCCACCCTGCGCACCTGGACGGTGCCCTACGCCCCGGAGTTCTCCCGCCTCGAGCCCGACCAGAGCCTGCTCGCCCAGGTGGCCGAGGGAGCCGGGGGCCGGGTGGATCCGCCCGCCGAGGAGGCCTTCCGGCCGGCCCAGGTGCCCACCACCGTGGCCCGGGAGATCTGGCACCCGCTGCTCATGCTGGCGCTCATCCTGCTGCCCCTGGACGTGGCCCTGCGCCGCGTCTTCCTGCCCGAAGGCTGGGCCCAGAAATTGCGTGCTCGTCTGGCCCCCCGTCGTGCGCCGGCCCAGCCGGCCAGCGAGCCAGCCGACCCGACCGTGGGCGCGCTCTTGTCCACCAAGAAGAAGGTCCGCGAGAAGGTCGAGCCGGTCCGTCGCCCCGAGTCGGCAGAGACCACCGAGGTCTTGCCCGACCGGGGGGCGGAACCCCCTTCGGGACCGACGCCCCCGAGCCGAGAGACTGCCCCGCAGAAGGAGGCGCCCGACTCCAGCGACTCTCCCCTCGAGCGTCTCAAGAAGGCGAAGAAGAGGGCTCGTTAGTCCACCTGCAAAGTGGAGTTGCACTACTTGATTTTCGTTCAAATGAAATTGGGGAAGGACCGCCAGAACGATCCAAATCCTTCACCACAAGACGGGGGACTCGCATGGTGAACTCGGGCAGAACCTTCCATAGCACGCTTCTTTGCCTGGCATTCTTGCTCACTTTGCTCGGTTGCGGGGGCCGGGAGGCCGCTCAGGTCGGTCCGCCCGACCCCTCCAAGCCATCGCCAAAACACTGGGGAGACTGGCACGAGTGGCACAGCCACCTTTTTGAGGGGACTGCGTGACATCTGGCGGGTGCGGGCCCGTCCGCGCCCGCCAGATAATCCTCACGAATGATGGCAAAAATTGTTCACGGCTACACCCGTGTCCCCGTCTCTCTTTCGGCTTGGTTTCACCGACCTCACCCGCCTGACTC
>BTUM01000044.1:0-66650 GCA_045863235.1 Candidatus Xenobia bacterium
TCGCCCTGCTTGCCAGAGCAGCCGTCCTTGCCCGAGCAGCTGTTGTGGTCGGTCTGAGCCACGGTAGAGACCAGGCTCGGAGAGTCGCTCACCTGCGTTCTGGCCGAGGCCGGCAGCAGCGACCCTCCTGCCAGGATTCCGGCGACCGCCGCCGTGAGGATGGCCCGGTTGAGCTCGTTTCGATTCATGGTAGCCTCCGTCTGATGTTGGGATGCACTGTCGAGGTGCTTCAAGCGATCCAATGACGGGCTCGGCGGATGGTTCCCCGGATGGGCGATCTTTCTTCAGGGATTCTGGAGAGCCGCCAAACTGCGGATTCAACACGCGCAATGGCGATGATTCTCGGGCGGCCTGGTTCGCCATCGGCGATGCGAGGCTCGGTATTACGTGCGCCGCCGTGGCCCCGGGGCCCGCCGGAGGGCACCAGGGGAGCCCCGCGGGGCACGACAGCACGGCTCAGTGTAGCAGCTGAGGAGTCGCGAGGGCTTTGACGGCCGTCAAGCCGGGGGCTGACCGGGCGTCTCGCCGGCCACGAAGACCACGGCCGCGTCCACCAGGCCCACCGCGTAGCCGGCCTTGAACGTGGCCAGCAGGAAGGTGCGGAACTCGTCCGCCGAGCCCTGGGCGGCCTGCTCGGCCTCGGCCTCGGTGGCCTGGTTCTGGTGCTTGCCGTAGCCCGACAGGAGCTGCAGGTCGTCGGCTCCCATGCCGCGCCAGCTCTGGTCGGCCACCTCGCGGGCCTGGCTCAGGCTGCGCAAGAGTTTCCCCTCGTCGCCCGTGCGATTCTCGGCCAGTGGCTCGAGCTGCCCGGCCTGGTACAGGATGGCACCGTCCAGGGCCCCGCACAACAGGCCCTGCGAGAGGGCCTGCAGGCCGAGCTGGCGGGCACTCTCGCGCCAGTCGGCCGGCAACGGCTCGAGCGCTCGGGCCAGAGTGTCGGAGGAAAGCTCAGCCAGCGAGTCGGCCTCCCGAGGGCTCTCCTTGAGCTGGAGCAGCCGGGCCTCATTCTGGAGAAAGGCCTGGGACACGGTGCGGGGAGTGATCTGCATGCCCGCATTCTAGCCCGATCTCGTCCCCGAGGTTGTGAACAGCAGGTCAAAGGTTCTGCAAAGAATGGCCGGCTAGGCTCAGGTCATGGACCGCCCGCTCCTGTTCGTGCCCGGCTACCGGGGACTGGCCTCGCACGGCCGCCAACTGGCTCGTTCCCTGGGTCAGGACGACTTTGCCGCCGTTTATCGCGAAGGCCATGAGGCCGCCTTTCGGGCGGCCGTGCGCTCGAACCCGCCCGGGACGGCCTATGCCATCCAGTTCTCCGACCGCAAGGGCAGCTTCACGGAGCAGGCCGACGAATTGACCGCCGCGCTACGAATCCTGCGCGAGGAGACGGGGGTGGAGTCGGACGTGGTGGCTCACTCCATGGGGGGTCTGGTCACCCGCGAGCACCTTGATCGGGGAGAGGATGACATTCACGATCTGGTCATGCTGGGCGTTCCCAACCACGGGGTGGCCCTGGCCCGGGGGGCCGACTGCCTGCGCCTGGGCTGGCTGGTGGGGGAGGGTCCTGACAGCTTTCGTGACGACGCACCCGAGCTCGAGCGTCTCAACGAGGGTTGGGTCGAGCAGCGCCAGAAGCTCGATCAGGTTGTCTCGGTCAGCGGCACCCGCCTGCCGGTGGTGGTCTCGCGCTTCCCCTTCGTGGCCGGCGGCGACGGCGCCGTGGCAGCCGAGAGCGTAAGCCTGCCGGGGGTCGAGCAGTACTCCGTGTCCGAGCTCGACCCGGACGTGGGGCGTCTGGGCGAGCACCACCGCGCTCTGCTCAGCAACCCTCGCGTGCTGGCTCTGGTGGAGGGCGTGTTGACAGGTCCATGAGTACATATTTAGTATATACTCATGGAACGTAAACTCGTGCAGATCGGAAAGTCCCTGGCCGTGACCCTGCCGGCTGAGGTGGTGCAGGCCTTCAAGCTGCGCAAGGGGCAGGGCGTGGATGTCTCGGTCCACCCGCTTACCGGGGCCGTCATCATTCGGCCTGGCATCAAGTTCTACGAGGACGGTCAGGTGACCGACAACTTCCGCGCCCTGGCCGAGGGAGTGCGCGACAAGTATCATGCAGCCTTCCAGGAACTGGCTCGCTAAACTTGGTCGCCTTGACCGTGCCACGAAACGTGCGGTGAGAAACTTGTTTCGAACCGCTTCCAAAGTGTTGTGGCACGGGCGATGCGACGAAGTTCTACCTGTTGGGAATTCATCGCACAGTCAATGCGCGGGACTGTAATTGGTACTTTACCTGTCAGTGGCGCAGCTCGACTGGCTCCACCAGTTTCAGCTCGAGCATTACGGCGGCGGTCAGGGCGTGCGCGACCGCGGCGCCCTGGAGGCGGCTGCAGCGCGGCCAGCCATGACCTACGGGGGAGAGGATCTCTATCCGGACCTACCCGGTAAGGCAGCCGCCCTGATGCACTCTCTGGTCAAGAATCATCCCTACGTGGACGGCAACAAGCGGGTAGGAGCCCACGCCGCGGTGGTGTTCCTGCGGGTCAACGGCTGGGACCTGGCGGCCGAGTCCGATGACCTGGAAAAGACCACCATGGCGCTGGCTGCCGGGGATCTGGACGTTGAATCGCTGACGGTCTGGTTTCGCCAGCGCTCCTTCCAGCGGTCCACCTGAGCCGCCCTGACAGCCTGCTAATGTGCTCGCACTTTGGTTTTGCACATTAGCACAATCTGACGAACGCGCCGGAACTGCGTTCCAGCGCGTTGTAAAGTGCAAGACCAAAGGCCTTGCACTTTAGACAATCTGGACTCTGCTAGTACTCGACGTTGGCCTGGGGAATCGCCGCCTTCAGAGCGCTCACCTCGGCGGCCGGGATGGGATTGCCGCGCAAGGTGACCTGGCTGAGCGAGCTCAGCCCCGCAAGCCCGGGCGGCACGTGGCTGAGGCTGTTGCCCTCCAGGCTGAGCACGCTGAGGTCGCGCAGGGTCTTCAGGTCGGGCATGCTGGTCAGCTTGTTGCCATCCAGGTTCAAAGTGCGTAGCTCGGTCAGCTTCTTGGGCGCCGGAACCTCGGTGAGGAGATTGCGGGCCAGAAGCAGGGTGCGCAGCGCGCGCAGCTTGCCCAGGGTGGCCGTCACGGCCGTCAGCTGGTTGTCGGACAGATCGAGGTAGACCAGCTGGGTCAGCTCGCCCAGCCCCTCGGGGATGGTCCCCAGGTTGTTGCCGGAAATGTCCAGCCCCTTGAGCGAGGTGATCTGGAAAACCACCGCCGCATCCCGGGTCAGGTTGTTGTCCGACAGGTCGAGCTGCTCGAGGTGCAACAGGTCGGCCAGCGAGGCGGGCAGGCCTGTGAGGCCGTTCCCTTGCAGGTAGAGCTTCTCCAGGTTGCTCAGCTGGCCCACCTCGGCCGGCAGAGTCTTGAGCTGGCAGTTGCCCAGGTCCAGCGTGTCCAGCATCTTCAGGCCGCCGATCTCCGCAGGCACCGAGCCGATGGCGTTGCCCGCCAGCACGAGACTACGCAGGGAAGCCGACTTCAGCACCTCGGTTGGAAAGGCTGCCAGGCGATTGCCGCTGACGTCCAGGTCTTCCAGCCCCGCCAGCGCGGGCACCGCGGTCAGCTGGTTGTGGCTGGCCCGCAGGTGGCGCAGGCTGCTCAGGGCCGGCAGCGAGGTCAGCTTGTTGTTGCTCACCGCCAGAAGCTCGAGGCGGGCCAGGTTGTCCAGGGGAGGCAACGAGGCCAGCTGGTTGTTGTTGGCCGTCAACATGCGCAGCTTGGCGAGCCGCCCCACCTCGGAAGGCAGCGCGGTCAGCTGATTGCCGTCCAGGATCAGCACCTGCAGGTCTTTCAGCTGCCCGATTTCCGGAGGTATCGACTTGAGACCGAGGTCGGACAGAATCAGCACCTTCAGGTTGGCGAACTGGGCCAGCTCGGCCCCCAGAGGGGTCTTCAGGTCGCGCAGTTGGAGCACTTCCAGCCTGGTGGGCGACTTGAGGGCCTCCTCCAGGGTGGTCTGGGCCGGGGCCGGAGCGATCAGGGAGAGGGCCGCCAGGGCGGCCAGCAAGAGCTTCTTCATCAGCGTCGTCCTCCACCGCCGGTGCGGATCATGGGGTAGCCGTCCCGGTCGAAGTGGGTCGGCTCGGCCCAGGGCTCGGGCCCCGGATAGCCCCAATAGCCGTAGGGGTAGTAATAGGGGATGCCCGAGCCGTAGACCGGGCCGACCATCGGGTATTCCTTGTACATCTGCAGGCCCGAGTCGGTCGGCTTGGACGCTGTCTCCTGCCCGCTGGGCAAAACCTGCAGGAAGGTCTGCTGTTGCAGGCTGCCCGCCGTTGCCTGGATGCGCACGTACTGGGCCTGGCTGGTCGGCGAAGTGGCCACCGAGAAGCCCGTGTACTTGGCTCCCGCCGGGATGATCACCGAGGAAGGCACGCGCACGTCGTCCCCGCTCCAGAGGTTGACCACCGTGCCGCCAGCGGGGGCGGGATTGGCGAGGGCCACGGTGCCCCCCACGGTGGCGCCGCCCACCACCTGGGACTGGTTCAGATTGAGGGCCAGAAAGTCTTGCGCCTGAGCTGGCAAGACCAGCAGGAGCAGGCAGAGGAATCTGAGCATGGGATAGGTTTCCCTCCAGTATGAGGCTGCGGTTGAGACTGCCCGGGAGCGGGCCAAAGTTCCGCCGCACTTCCCGGCCGGGGAGGGTCAGACCTGCCTGCGGTGGCGCCTGCAGCCTGGTCAGAATGTTCCCGCGGCCGCCACAGATTCCGGGGCTGTCGAGCCGAGTTCGCAATCTCGTCATCTGCTCGCCCGTCATTCAACGCTGCATCGACGCGGGGCGCGACGCGACCTGGCTAGCATGCGGACAGTCGATATCTCAGGAGGTCGCGATGCTGATCCGAGCCAGCCATCATCCCCCCGTCCGGACCGAGCCCGAGAAATTCGGGGTCGAGGTGCCCGGCTACACCGGTCCCGAGGACGGTCTCTCCAGCCGCAAGTACGACGCCGTCCTGCAGCCCTTGAATCGGCTCCTGATCGCCGGCTGCTTCCGGCTCGAGGTGGAGGGACAGGAGAACTTTCCCCATCAGGGTCGCCACGTTTACTGCCCCAACCACCCCAGCTACTTCGACCCGCCCCTGATCGCCAGCTTGAGCGAGCGCGACATGCGCTACATCGCCAACGTCAACGTCTTCGACGGCGTGCGCGGGCACTTCATGACCTGGGGAGGCGCCTTCCCCGTCCATCGCGAGGCAGCTCGGGTCAAGACCCTGCGCCACGCCGTGGACGTCCTGCGCGAGGGGAAGGGGCTGTGCATCTTCCCCGAGCACAACGTGGTGGCCGATCCCGAGCGTATTCCCGACCAGGTCAACCCGCTCAAGAAGGGGGCCGCTTACTTTGCCCTGCGCGGCCAGGCTGAGTCCATCGTGCCGATCGCTATCGACTATCGCGAGTTCTGCGCTCGCCCCGGTCCATCCAGGCTCGGCCTGGCCGCGGCCGCGGCCCTGGCTGTCGGGGGGGTCGTGGCCGGAGCCTGCGGCGGCCCCGTGGCCCGCATCGCCGTGGCCACCCTTTCGGGCGCCGTGGCCGGCGCCTACGGCGTGGGAAAGCTCTGCTATGACGCCGTGCCCAATCCCGGGCCTTACGACCCGTTTCCGAAATACTTCGCCACTTTGAAGGGAGGAGCGGCCGGCTCGGTGCTGGCCGGCGCCGCCGCAGGCTTCTCCACCGCTCTGGGAGAGGGGGGTCTGGCCTGCAGCCTGTCCGGATTGGCCGGGGCACTGGGAGCCTACGCGCTGGTGAAGGCCTGGCAGGAAAGGCCGGTCGCCAGGGTGCTGATCGGCGAGCCTCTGGTGGTGGCCCCCTATCGGCAGGATGGGTGCAATCGGAAGGCGGTGGTTCGGCTGACCGAGGATCTGCACGCCGCGCTCGGCCGGACCACCGAGCAGTTGACCGGGAAGCCTTACGCCTGCGAGGGACCCCGCATCTCTTCGTGAGGCGGACTGCCCGACGAACCGTACGAGGACATGCACCGAACGGCCCGAATCACAGGGCAGAAGCCGGGCCCTCAAGCAATGCTTCGCCAGCATCGATCGGCTCAAGCTGAGCTCATGGTCTGACTCACGGTCCCGGACCCTTGATCCCGGGACCGAATGGAGGAGATGAGCATGCAACTGTCGACCGCTCCTGTCGTCGCTGAGTGGACCCCGATCGCGGTCACCGGTATCGGCTGCCGATTCCCTGGCAACGTCCACGATGTGGAAGCGTTCTGGGCCCTGCTCATGGACGGGGTGGACGCGGTGAGCGACATTCCCACCGAGCGCTGGCTCAAAGCTCGCTTTCACCACCCTGACAAGGGAAAGGACTATCGCACTCCCCAAGGTCAGGGAGGCTTTCTCAAGCAGATCGACGGCTTTGATCCGGCTTTCTTTGGCATCTCTCCGCGCGAAGCTTCCACCCTGGACCCCCAGCAGCGCATGCTCCTGGAAGTGGCCTGGGAAGCTCTGGAAGACGCTGGCTATCCCCTGGAAAAGGTGGCCGGCACTCGCATGGGCGTGTTCACCGGTGCCTCGTCGCACGACTACTATGACATTCAAGACCTCGACTCGCTCACCACCCACAGCGTCACCGGGTGGGCCATGTGCATGACCTCCAACCGTATCTCTTATGCCTTCGACCTGCACGGGCCGAGCCTGACGGTCGACACGGCCTGCTCTTCCTCCCTGGTGGCCATCCACGCGGCGGTGACCAGCATCCAGCGCGGCGAAAGCGACACGGCCCTCGCCTGCGCCGTCAACGCGATGCTCCACCCCATCCACCACGTGGCCTTCAGTCGCCTGTCGATGCTCAGCCCCACCAGCCGCTGCCACGCCTTCGACGCAAGTGGGGACGGGTACGTGCGCAGCGAGGGGGCGGGGGTGGTGGTGCTCAAGCCTCTGGCCAGGGCCCTGGCGGACGGGGACCACATCTACGCCACCATCTTGCGCACCGTGGTCAATTCCGACGGGCGCAACGAAGGTCTCACCTTCCCCAGCGTCGAGGGCCAGATCCGGCTGCTCCAAGACGCCTACCAGGGACTGCCGATCGAGCGGGTGCGCTATATCGAGGCCCACGGCACGGGCACGGCGGCTGGCGACCCGGTGGAAACCAGGGCCATCGGCACCGTGCTCGGGCTTGCCGAACGACCGGTCAAGGTGGGCTCGGTCAAGACCAACATCGGTCACCTCGAGGCGGGCGCGGGCATGGCCGGGCTGATCAAGACCTGTCTGATCGCATCCAGGCGGAAGATTCCGGCCAATCTGCACTTCCACGAGCCCAATCCCAACATCCCCTTCCAGGCGCTGGGGCTGGAGATCCCCACGGCCGCATCGGATTTGCCCGAGGGCGAGGTCCTGATGGGAGTGAACAGCTTCGGCTTTGGAGGGACCAACGGTCACGTGGTGCTGGCCACTCCCCCCCTCCCGGGCGGCAAAGAGCGCCCGCCTGCCAGCCACGAGCCCCATCTGCTCTGTCTGTCGGCTCGCAGCGAAGGGGCCCTGAAAGACTTGCTGGTGAGCTATCAAGCGATCCAGGGGCCATCTCTGCGTGAGCTCGCCTACTCCAGCCTGATGCGCCGAACCCATCATCCCTACCGCGCCGCGGTGGTGGTCGAGCAGGATTTGGCCGACCTGGAGAAGGCCGTCGTGCACCCGGCCGTCCGACAGACTCCACGGGTGGCCTTCGTCTACAACGGGCAGGGGTCGCAATGGCTGGGAATGGGTCGCACCCTGCTTTCGGACCCCACCTTCAGCGCCTTCGTGGACGAGTGCGAGCCCCACTATAAGAGCCTGGCGGGATGGTCCTTGCGGGAGGCGTTCGAGCAGGACAGCACTTCCATCGATAAGACCGCCGTCGTCCAGCCCATGCTGTTTGCCCTGCAGGCCGGGCTGACGCGCATGCTGGCGGCCTGGGGCGTCGAGCCCGAGGTCGTGATCGGCCACAGCGTGGGCGAGGTGGCCTCGGCCTGGGCCTCGGGAGCTCTGGAGCTGGCCGATGCCATTCACCTGGTGGTGCATCGAGGCCGCCTGATGGACCGCGAGTCCAGCAAGGGCCGCATGATCTCGGTATCGGCCTCGGCTCAGGAGGTGTCTCGCTTCTTGCAGCCGGGTGTCTGCGTGGGGGCGGTGAACGCCCCCGGGACGGTGGTTCTGTCAGGCGAGCACCGGGCCATGGAGGAAGTCAACCAGCGCCTGCGCGACGCGGGCTTCGACTGCACCGACGTCAAGGTCGAGTACGCCTTTCACAGCGCTCAGCTCGACGTCATCGAAGACGAGTTGAAGGCTGCCCTGCAGGCACTGAGCCCCCGCCAGCCCGCTCGCACCCTGCTCTCGACGGTCACCGGCGGCCCCGTCGACAAGACCGACGCAGCCTACTGGTGGCAGAACGTGCGCTCCACGGTGCGCTTTGCCGACGCCGTGGCCCGGGCCGTATCCGACGGCGTCACGCTGTTCCTGGAGGTGGGCGGGCACCCCGTGCTGGGGCCGTCCATCAGCGAGAGCGGTGGGCGAGCGGTGGCCACCTTGCGCCGTCACCAGCCGGAGCGTCGGGCCTTTCTGCAGGCTCTGGGCGAGCTCTACTGCCTGGGTCAGTCCCTGCAGTGGGGCGATGGAGCAGCCCCGGATTGGGTGGCGCTGCCTCACTATCCCTGGCAGCACGAGCGCTACTGGCAGGAGTCGCGTCGCGTGCACAGATTTCGCCTGGAGCCGACCCAGTACGCCATGCTCGGTTTTCAGGCCGAGCCCAATGTCTTCAACCAGCTCTTGACCTCGCAGGATCCCTCCTGGCTGAAAGACCACCAGTTCCACAGTCAGATCATCCTGTCGGCCAGCTCCATGATGGAGATGGGCTTCGAGGCGGCCCACGCCCGCCAGGGCAGCCTGCCGCTGGTGCTCGACAACGTCCACATCGACTCGGCCTGCTTCATCAACAGCCAGATGCTCCTCCAGACCATCGTCAACGAGGACGGCACTCTGGCTATCCATGCCGAGGCCATCGACGGCAGCGAGAAGCGCACGGTCATATTCCGGGCCCACATCTGCAGCGATCCGGGGGGAATCCCGGCCAACCTGGATGTGGCCGCCATCGAAGCCAGGCTGCCGAGCGAGTGGCAGGGCAGCCTGTCGAAGGAGTGGGCCGCCCGAGGCCTGGTCTTCGGGCCCACTTTCGACGCCATCCAGGGAGGCCGACGCGGCCCCCGGGAAGCTCTGGCCCGGGTGCGCGGAGCTGCCCTCCTGCCTGCCGCAGACGGGCTCTCGTTCACCCATCCTGGCACCATCGACTCCTGCTTCCAGGTCGGCCTGGCCGCGCTCGACGCGGGGCTTATGGGCGAGGGCACCAACTGGCTTCCGGTGGCCGCCCGACGGGTGCGCGTGCTGCGCCCCCTCGAGGAGGAGGTGGTGGCCTTCATGCGCTGCACCCACCAGACGGCGCGCGAGCTGGAAGGAGATCTGACGGTGTGCAACCGGCAGGGCGAGGTGCTGTTCGATCTGCAGGGTTACCGCCTGGTGCGTGCGGCTGAGAGCGCGGGCGATGCCGTGGATGCTCTGTGCTACGCTCTCCACTGGGTTCCCACCGAGCTTGCGCCCACGGAGAGCTCGCCCTCGGCCGGAGGTCGCTGGCTGGTCTTCAGCGATGGCTCGAGCCTGGCCTCGGACCTGGTGGCTCGCCTTGCGGCCGACGGATACTCGACCCAGGTCGTTCAGCCGGGCCAGAGCTTCGACATGCGTGAGGCCGGCCAGCTGGTCGGTTGCCTGCACCTTTCGGCCCTTTCGGCCACCCTGGAGGACCCGGCCGGTCCTTTGATGCCGCTTTTGGAGATGGTGCAGCAGATCGACAGGCACCGATTGATGCCACCGCGCCTCTTCTCGGTGACCAGGCGGTGCCAGCCGGCGGGCGGCCTGGCGGTCGAGCCGCAGGGCTCTCCGGTCTGGGGACTGGTGCGCGTGCTGGCCACCGAGGACCCGGGTCTGCGGGCCACCCTGATCGACATCCAGGACGACAGCGACGCCGAGCGAGTGCATCGCGAGCTCTTCTGCAAGCAGGCCGAGGAGGTCGCCTATCGCGACGGGGTGCGATACGTGCAGCGTTGCCAGAGGTTCCCGCTGTCGCAGCAACCGCCCGTCCCGGTGCCTCCCCGGCCCGATCAAGGCTACGCGCTCACCTGCGAGCGACCGGGCACGCTGGAGGCCCTGGAGTGGACCGTGCCGGCCTCCCGCGAGCCGGGCCCTGACGAGGTGCGCGTGCAGGTGGGCGCCGCCGGACTCAATTTTAGCGACGTGATGCGGGCGCTGGGTCTTTATCCCACTGAGGGCGTGCTGGGCATCGAGATGGCTGGCACCGTGAGCGAGGTGGGCTCCCAGGTCACAGGCCTGAAACCGGGCGATCGCGTGATGGGCATCGCTCCCTCCGCCTTTGCCTCCCAGGTCGTCGTGCCGCGCTCGTTTCTGGTCGCCACGCCCGAGAGCTTGAGCGACACCCAGGCGGCTGCCATGCCGCTGGTCTTCGTCACCGCTTACTACGCTCTGGTCACGGTCGGTCGACTCAAAGCGCAGGACACCATCTTGATCCACGCCGCCTCCGGCGGTCTGGGTCTGGCGGCCATTCAGATCGCGCGCAAGGTCGGGGCGCGGGTTCTGGCCACGGCCGGAACCCCTGAGAAGGTCCGCTTCCTGCACGAGCTCGGCATCGAGCACGTCTTCGACTCGCGCTCCACCTCCTTTGTGGACGGGGTTCTGGGTGTCACCGACGGACAGGGAGTGGACGTGGTGCTCAACAGCCTGGCGGGAGAGGCCCTCACCGCAGGCCTGACCCTCCTGCGTCGCTTTGGTCGCTTTCTGGATGTGACCAAGCGCGACATCTACAGCGATCTGCGGGTAGGGCTGAGCCCGTTCCGCCGGGGACTGTCCTACCACGCCATCGATCTCGAGCAGGTGATCAACTTCGATCAGGACACCGTTCAAGAGCTCTTGCAGATCCTGGTCTCAGACATCGGGGCCGGCAAGGTCACGGCTCTTCCTCTCCAGACGTTTTCCTACAACCAGGCGATCGAGGCCTTCCGCTGTCTGAGCATGGCCCGCCACATCGGCAAGGTGGTGCTGGTGGCCGAAACCCCGGAACGGGTGCAGCCCCACTGGAAACCGGGGGCGCAGGACACCTACGTGGTCACCGGCGGCATGGGCGGCTTTGGTCGCGAGGTGGTGCTCTGGCTGCTGCGCCACGGTGCCGGCCGGGTGGCCGTGCTGTCGCGCACCCCGCAAGCTCACAGCGGCTTTGACGACCCTCGTGTCGAGGCATACGCGGTGGATGTTGGAGACCCGACAGCCGTGACCGAGCTGTTTGAGAAGCTGGGGGTGGTCCGGGGGGTCGTGCACGCCGCCATGCAGCTCGATGACGTGCCCACCCTCAACCTCACGCGCGAGCGCCTGGAAGGGGTCTTCCAGGCCAAGATCCACGGAACCTGGAACCTGCACCAGGCCACTGTGAAGCAACCGCTGGATTTCTTCATCATGTTCTCCTCCAACGCCGCCTGGTTCGGGGCTGCCGGGCAGGGCAACTATGCGGCCTCCAACACCTTCCTTGATAGCCTGGCCTTTCATCGACGGTCCCTCGGATTGCCCGCCCTCACGGTCAACTGGGGTCCCCTGGGGGACGTGGGCTACCTGGCTCGCAACCCGATGGTGGCTGCCTGGCTCGAACAGGGGGGAAGCAAGATGATGACTTCGGCCCAGGCGCTGCAGGGGTTGGAGAAGGCCTTGCGGGTCAATCCCACCCAGGTCGGCATCATGAACGCCGACTGGACGCTCTTGCTCAAGGCGATGGGAGGCAAACCGGTGCCTCGCTTCGAGGCGCTTCTGACCAGCATTCGCGGGGGGGACGAGAGCGGGTTGCAACACCTCGAGCACCTGGACTCAGGCGAGCGCCGGACGGCTCTTCACCCGGTGGTGATGGCCCAGGTGGCTCGCGTGCTGGGCACGCAGCCGCAAAAGATCGACGCCAGCCAGTCTCTGGTGGATCTGGGCCTGGACTCGTTGATGTCGCTGCAGCTTCGCAACTGGGTCAAGAGCACGCTGAACGTGACCCTGCCCTCCAGCGCACTGCTCGAGCAGCCCTCCATCGAGAAGCTCATCGCCTTGCTGTCGGATTCGATGCAACCTCAGGCCGAAGCGAGCGACCAGGAGCTCGAGCATCTGGAGGACGACGAGGTCGAAGCCATGCTTGCCGCCATGCTCGACGACAGCCCCGTATGACGCAATCGCTCACCCCGGAGCAAAAACGGGCCATGTTGGCCCGCCTGCTCAAGCAGCAGCCGGCCGTGTGCAAGACCGCCTTCATCCTGCAGGGCCTGTTCCTCGATTGCATGATGAGCCCGGGTCCGGTCTGGAACATGCGCTCCACCATCCGGTTCTTTCGCAAGGTCGACCCGGAGCTTCTGCGCAGCCGGATGCAGCGCATCATCGATCGCCATCCGGCTCTGCGCACCACCTACGAGGTTCCTCCCGAGCACCAGCTGGATTACCAGGCCAGGATGTTGACCATCCAGCTTGACACCATGAAGCTGTATGAGCTCAACCTCCAGGCTCGGGTCGAGCAACGGGTGCATCCCTCGCACACCCTGGAGCTCACCGTCGTGGACGCCAGCAAGTGGACGGCTCAGGAGCTGCGCGAGCGCCTGCTGGCCGACGCCCTGGAGGGCTACGACCTGACCCGCCTGCCGGTCTGTCGGCTGCGCCTGTACCGACGCGAGCAAGACGACGTGATGCAGTTCGACGTACACCATTGCGCCGCCGATCTCTGGAGCCTGGAGATCATCATGGCCGAGTTGGAGGAGCCCCGCGAGGGGCCGCCTCCCCCGAGCTTTCCCGAGTTCTGCGCCTGGCAGCACGCCTGGTTCGCCCTGCCCAAAGCCCGCGAGATGCGTCAGTGGTGGGAAAACGAGCTGCAGGGTTGTCCGGGCCTGGCATTTCCTCACTCCGTCGCCGATGACATCGCCGATTTCGTTCTCTTTCGACTCGATTGCGAGGTGCTGGCTCGGGCCCGCCAGACCTGCCGGACCCACAAGATCACCCTGTTCAACCTGTTTTTGTCGACCCTGCAGGTCACCATGGGCCGCTCGCTTGGGATCGACGACTTCCCCATCGGGGGAGCCGTGGCCAACCGACCTCACCAGCGTTTTGACGACACCGTCGGATTCTTCGCCCAGCTGGTCTTGTACCGTCGCGATCTGCGACAGGTGCGAACCTGGGAGGAGCTCTGGGCGAAAAATCGTGTGACCATCAGCGAGGTTCTGGACCGGCAGTTCTACCCGGTCACGACGACGATGGACACTCCTCGCACCGATGTCTGGATCATGTTCCAGCAGTACCAGAAGGCGCGCTGGCTGGAGGGCGAAGCGGCTCCCAGGGGCGAGCCACTCGGACTGCGCTCGGGCGGGGTGGTGGATAGCCCTCTGGGGCCCTGGGAGTTTCTCTTCGTCGAGCCGCCCTACCACTCGTCTCCCGTGATGCTGGAGATCATCGAGCAAAACGACGGCTTCCAGGGATTGTTTCGCTATCGCACCACCTGTTTCTCGAGGAAGAAGGCCGAGTTCTACGTGCAAGACTTCCAGGCCCGGCTGCTCGCCTCACTGGCCGACCCGAGCGCGTCTATCTGAGGTCGAAACGGAGCGTGCAGTAACCCAGGCCGCCCAGGTCCATGATGAGCTGAGACTCCTTCAGCACCGCCTCCGCCTCGGGATAGTGTCGACCCAGAAGCTGTCCGAACCAGTGGTAGGTGGGCCGCACGTGCCGGCTGATGTCGTGGGCGTGGGTCAGCACCAGTCCGACCTCTTCGCCCAGCTCTCGATAGGCCTCGAGACCGATGGCCGTGTGCGAGCCCCAGAGCGGATCGTCGGCGGTGTCGAACTGGGCCGCAGGCGCTCCTTCCGGCTGCAAGAAGTCGGTCAGGGTCAGGTTGCCTCCCGGGCGCAGAATTTGGCCCACATGCTCGAAGAACGCCCTGCGGCTCGGAAAATGGAAGATGCACTCGAGGGCCAGGACCCGATCGAACGAGCGGGGCGGAAACTCCATCCTGCAGGCATCCCCCAGCATGAAGTCGAGCTGGTTGCCGGGGCGGGGGGAGAGTCGGCCCCTGGCCACCTCGAGCTGGCGCTCGTCGATGTTCAGACCGGTCAGACGCACCGATGAAAACTGCTCATCGAGGGTGGCCAGCGTGCCCCCGAAACCGCAGCCAACGTCCAGGATGTCCTGCCCATCCCGGATGTCCGCCAGCTTGATCAGGTGCAGGCAGAGCCGATCCATGGCCTTGATGCTATCGGCCCGGTCGAGGTAGGCGTTGTCGGGATCTTCCCAGGCGCCAAAGTGGACGTGGCGTCGGAAGGCCTCTTCGAAGTCCGGGTCGCCCTGCGCGAGCCGGGCCAGGATCATGTCGAAGTAGGGGAGCTTAACGTGCAATGCCAGAGCCGCGCACTTACGACGCGTTCGTCAGACCGTGCTGAATGGGTGAGCCCATCAATCAGAATCCGCTTGCGCAGCCTTCTGAGCTCTCACGGCCTTCTCGTCCTGCTCACGCTGCAAGATGGCCGCTCTCTCCGCATCCGCCTTCTTCTTGATCTCGTTGGAGGCGTTCAAAGAGGCGACCGCGATCTTCAGCCCGGCTTCCAGATCGCCGACGGCCTTACTCTCGGGGTAAGTGAGCATCAGGGCCAGGCCCTTCTTCAGGTTATGCAGCTCAACTTCCAGGGCCGACACGATGGAGTTCTGGTAGTCGGTCAGCTTGCCCGGAAGGTCGTTCTTGACGGCCGGAATGGCGTAGATCTTGAGGGCGTTGTCGGCGATTGCGTCCAGTTTCCCGATGCCCTCGATGAACTCTTCCACAGTGATCTCGCCGCTCTGGACAGTGCGAGCTGCGGCGTGCAGCAACACGACGTAGGGTAACTCTCCGTTGTCGCTCTCCGCCCCCGCGCTCGAGCCGGACAGCCCGCCGCTGCTGACGACATCGATGCCGGACGGGTCCTCCTCGTCCCCTGCTTCGGAGATTGCTCCCTGGAGCGCTCCGCTCCAATCGGCTGCTTTGTCTTCACCTTCTGAGCTCATTTTAACCTCCAGAAAATTCAAAAACCCGACCTGTGAGGCCGAGTTTTAGATACAAGTGTTTTCAGGAACTACTTGCCGGCAATAGCGCCGGTCACGGCTTCCACGATCTTCGAGATGAGCTCCATCGCTCCCCCGCCAGCGCCACCTTTGCCGCCGCCCTTGCCGCCGCCGGCGACCGCACCAATGATTCCACCAATCGCATTACCCATGATTTGTGTCCTCCAGTGTAGTTTGACTTGGGGAAATTATCTCACACGGAGAGGGTGCATGGGAAGAGTTTCACATTCTTTTAACATCCCCGAGAGGCGCTTGGGATCGGCAGTCCAGGGCGAAGCGGATGGACTCGACCAGGTAGCCCATCTGCGCGTGCCAGCTGGCGATCACGCGGGTGCCCAGGCTTCCGTCCCCATACAGAATCGAGCCCTCCTGTCCGGCCAGGGTTTCGGCAAAACCAATGAGGTAGAGGGACAATCCCCGACCGGCGAAGGCAGGAGCGACGGCCACGTCGTACACGTAGAAGCTCTTGACCGTCCCCAGGACCTGGCCTTCGTGGAGGATGAGATAGCCGGCCGGGACACCCGAGGCTACCTCCTCGAGGATGAAGTAGAGAGAGCCGCTCGAACTGGTGAGATCGAATCCGGCATAGAGCAGTTGATAGCGGAACTCGACCGTCTGAAGGTCGACATCTCGACCGGCCGGCAGGTAGGCGGCCGGATGCGCCGCGTGCACCTCGAGAATGAAGGAGAGATCCTCGGGACGAGCCTTGCGAATGCGGTAATCGGGCGAGGACGCTCCCCGGTGTCCCCGCGGAAAGCGTCTGGCGGCACGGTTTTGCTCGGCTCGAAAGCCGCAGCGATAGAACCAGAGCTGCAGGCGCTTGTCAGCCGGGGGCAGCTCACTCACCAGGTATTCGTTCTCGAAGGCCGTCACGGTCTTTCGGGCCCGGGCCACCAGGGCTGAGAGCCCCTCGAAGCTGAACACGGCAAAGTCCAGGATCAGCGCCTGCAACTGGTGGGTCACCCCGTGCTCATCATCGAGGACGAACAAGAGGTACCCGCGTGGCTTGTCTTCCTCGACCAGCACCAGCAGCCGCCAATCGGTGAGCTCCTCGGGGCGCGTGAGATACTGGCTCAAGCGCTCGAGGGCCTGCTGAAAGTAGCTCTCTTCGTCGTAGAAGACCGAACCGGGATAGCCCATCGCCAGTTTCAAGCGCTCGAGCTCGGGCAAGTCCTCCGGGCGGGCCTTGCGAACCTGCATCTTCAGTGCAACCTGCGGCCAAAACGCTGGCTGTCCACGGAGAAGCCCAGGGCGTGACGGGCGAATTTGAGCGCGCGCAGGTTGCAGGCGCTGACATCACCTGCCAGCAGCGGGACGCCTCTTTGAAAAAGCAGCTGCGAGCCAGCTCGCATGATGTGGCGCACCGCCGTTCCGCCCCAATGCTCCCGGGCCACGGCCAGGTCATAGATGTAGCCGGTCTGGCCCATGAGCTCGAGGAGAAGGTGGCCGACCAGCTCCTGGCCCCGGGTCAGGACCAGGGCCGCGCACTCGGCGTCCTGTCGGCCCAGTTGATGAAAAATCGCCTCCATCGAGCGGAACGTCAGCTCGCTGAGGTCGTAGTCGCGTTCAGCGCACAGGGTGTGCTCGAGCATCATCGAGTTGAGAACGGCGATCGAGAAGTGGTCTTGCGCCTCGGCCAGACGAACCGAGTAAGGACTTCCTTCGGGAGGGCGGCAATCGGCCGTTGCGACAGAGATTCGATGGCTTTCCAATCGGTATCCCAGGCCTTCGAGCATTTCTCGCTGGTGGCTGTCCTCGGGAGTGATCTCGATGGTGAGAAACTGCGAAGCATAGCCCCGCGCCGCGTCTGCCGCGCACTCGAGGAGGCTCCTTTGCTCCGGCAAATGCCGGGCGAAGAGGTCACAGATGACAGACTCGCGGTCGCCGGTGATGCCGCGGGTCAGACGCTTTTTCAGAACGAGGAAGCCGGTCGGACCTTGCGTTCCGTCGCAGACGTACAGGTCGTATTCGGACTGCCAGGTGTCATCCTCGCGCACGCGCTGGTAGAAAGCCTCGTTGCAGGGAGAAATCTTCCTCTCGGTTAGCGCAAGGACGCCCTGAAGGTCGGTGGAGCTGGCCAGGCGGGGTTTGGGTTGGTCCAACGTGCAGCAACGATTCTAGGAGCGCAGCCGGAACCCCCCTTGACAGGGTTTCCGGCTTGGACCTGTTTCCGGCGGCACGTTTCTTGCCTGGACGTCAGCGCTTCTTGACCACCACGCCGCCCACCAGCACGCGCTGCTCCTCCTCGGCCAGCCCCAGCCCGGACTTCTTGCCCAATCCGAAGCCCGTGCGGTAGACCTCGCTCAGCTCTTTCAGTTTGGCCGGCTCGTAGCCCCGCGAAAGTTGGGCGGCCAGCTCGAAGTAGGCGTCCACATCCTCGCTGGTGCGGATCTCGGGGGTGGTCAGCGCGGCCAGCACCAGGGCGTGCCGGGTATCGGCCTGCTCGACCTGCTCGCAGCTCACCCGCGCGATGGCGGCCGCTTTCTCGGAGCGCGAGGCGAGCTCTTGCAGCACCTTCTGCTCTTTGGTGGCATCTCCCAGGACCAGGAAGCCCTGAGCGAAGGCGTCCAGGCTCAGAACGCCGGGGTTCTCGAGCAGGATGCGGGCCACGGGATAGCCGGGCTGGGAGGACCAGCCGGCCACCCGGGTGGCCTCGGTTTTGGTATCGGGGTATTCGCTCAGCACGCTCACCACGGCTCGGGCCAGGCCCTGCTGGTCGTAGGGCTTGTTTCGGTCGGTGCTCTGGTGGATGGTCCGGTCGATCTCCTTGAGCACTTCGCGGGCCTGGGCGCTGGTGGCGATGGGGCGGTCGGACAGTCCCAGGCGATAGGCCGCCTCCTTGAGAGCCGGGCTGTAGACCTGCTCCATGACGGCCTTGCCCAGGGTGGCGGTGGGCGTCTTGCGATCGGCCAGAACGTTGGAGCGCAAGGAGGTGTCGCCGGGATCGGCCGCCAGCGCATAGCGCTTGAGAGCCCCCGGGTCGTCGGCGTTGGGGGTCTTGAGCAGCTCGGCCACCGGACCGAAAGGCAGGCCCGGCTTCCAGGCGGCTACCCGGGCCGCCGCGTCCTTGGTATCGGGGTACTGCTGCAGGGCGTCCAGGGCGTAGGTGCCCAGTACGTTGAAGTTGTGGTTCTTGTAGGAGTCGTTGGCAGTTTGCAGGGCGCCGCCCACCTCCTGCAGCCAGGCGGCCACCTCCACCCCGCTGTCGAGCTTCTGGTGGCGCAGGCTGGCCTGGTAGGCGGCGTGTTTGGCGGTCTGAGAGTAAAGCTGGTCGTACAGCTTGAGGACCAGGTCCGCCCGGGGTAGCTCGGCCATGCGCCTTTTTTGGAAGACGGCGTCGCTCGGGTCGCAGGCCAGCGCCACCTTCAGGAGATCGGGTCGAGCTGGATTGTTGACCAGCGCCTCGGCTACCGCGCCCGGCCGTCCGGGTTCCCAGGCCAGCACCCGCTCGGCTGCGGAGCTGGTATCGGGGAAGCTCTTGAGGGCCTCCAGAGCGGCCCCGCCCAGGGCCTGGAGGCTGTTGTCCTTGTAGCTGTCGTCGGAAGCTCGCACGGCGGCAAGAGCGCTCTGGAACATCCGGGCGGCCTCGATTCCGGTGGTGACGGTGGGATGAGCCAGCGCGGCCCGCATGGCCTGGGTCTTGCCCTGGCCGCTGTAGCAGCTGTCGTAGGCCTTCTGCATCAGCGTGGCGGCCCGCTCGGTGGCCGGGTCGGCCTTCAGCTCGGCCAGCACCCGGGTCTCCATCTCCTGGTCGCCAGGACTGCCCTGCAGCGCGATCTGCCGGAACTCGGCCGGCGTGCTGGCGGTTGGATTCCTGAGCAGTCCGCTGGCCACGCCGTGGGGCCTGCCGGGCTGCCAGGCGGCAACCTTGCCGGCCGCTTCCCGGGTGTCGGGGAACTGCTGCAGAGCCTGGAGCACGGCTGTCCCAAGTCCCATCTGGTTGGTCGACTTGTAGCTGTCCTGCGACTGGCCGATCTGCTGGTCCACCGAGCTGAACATGGCGGCGGCCTCCAGGCCGTTGCTGATGCTTGCATGGCGCAACGCGCCCTGGTAGACGGCGTGCTTGCCAATGGTGCCGTAGATCTTGTCCATGGCCAGCAGGCCCAGGTCCGCGGCCGCGGCCGTGGAGGGGTCGGCTTTCAGCTCGGTCAGCACCCGTTTTTGCATCTCGGTGTCGTTGACGTCGGCCCCCAGCGCGATCTGGCGCAGCTCCTCGGGGGTGGTGGCGGTCGGGTGCTCGAGCAACGCGCGGGCCACCCCGTGCGGCGAGCCTGGCTGCCAGGAGGCAACCTTCCCAGCCGCCGCCTGCGTGTCCGGATACTTTTGCAGGACCTCGATGGCGGCCGTTCCCAGGGCGTTCAGGTTAGAGTTCTTGTAATAGTTGTCCTGGCTGCGCTGGATGCGGCGAGCGATGATCTCGAGCATGCGGGCGGCCTGCACCCCGTCCCCGATGCTGGGGTACTGCAGAGCCGCTTTGTAGGCTGCGTGCTTGCCTGTCTGGCCGGGGCATCGGTCCCAGACCGCCCGGGCCACCCCGGCCGCCGCGGCCGTGGTGGGATCGGAGGCCAGCTCGTCCAGAACGCGTTTCTGGGCCTCCTGGTCGTGGGGCTCCACGCCCAGCGCCACCCGGCGCAGCGCTTCGGGAGTGCTGGCGAGGGGCTTCCTGAGCAGAGCCCGCACCGGGCCAAAGGGGTAGGCCGGAGCCCAGCCGGCCACGCGGCTCGCGCTGGCCTGCGTCTCGGGAAGCTCCTTGAGCAGCTCCAGCGCGATGCTCCCCAGGTTGGCCCGGGTCTGGTTGGCGTGGTAGTCGGAGGCAGGGGCAACTTCCTCGACTGCCTCGCGCAACAGAGCGGTCACCTCGCCTCCATGGTGACGTAAAGCCGCTCGAAAGAGGGCCATCTTGCCGGCTTCGGTGGAGCACTTGCCGACCGCCCTCTCGGCCAGCTCCGCCGAGCGCGCCGTGGCCGGGTCGGCCTTCATCTCCTCGAGCACTCTCTGGCGCAGCTTCTGGTCCCCGCTCTCGACCCCCAGGGCCAGGGCGCGCAGCTCGTCGGGCGTCCCGGCGGTAGGGTTTTTCAGCAGCTCGCGGGCCGGGCCGAAAGGCGAGTCGGGCTCCCAGGCGGCCAGTCGGGCGGCTCCCGCGCCGGTATCCTGGTACTGGCCCAGGATGGCGATGATCGACTTGCCCAGGCTGACTCGATCTTGCGAGCGGTAGTAGTCCTGGCTGGCGTCGATGGCCGCGACGATCGGCTCCAGGAACCGGCTCACCTCCACCCCTGTGCTGACGGGAGGCAGCTTGAGGGCGGCCTGGAATACGGCCTGGCCCGACTCGCCCCCCTTGAGGCCTGCTTTCGCCATGAGGGCGACAGCGGCCACGGCGGCCGTCTCGGGGCGGCCCTGCAAGAGCTCCAGGAAGCCTTTCTGAAATTGCAGGCTGAGCGTGAGCTGCTGGCCCAGTTGGACCACCTCGTTGGTGGGCAGCTTCTCCACCTCGCGCAAGATGGCCGGCATGACCCGCGCTTCGCCCCACTGCTTGATCATGCCCTGGATCGAGGCCGCGTCGGGCTTGAGCTCGAAGAGTTGCCGGGCGGCGGTGGGGCTCTGCGACTCCTGGCGCAGCTGGGCAAAGCGGACCAGGCTGGCCTCGAGATCGGGAGTTGTGACGGGCAGCCAAACCTCGCCCTCTCGTCCTACCTGGCGAGGTTGCGAATCACCGTAGGAGGCACGCCGTCGGTTCTGGTCGTCGAAGAACTGGTAGCCCTTGAGCTCGAGCTGGCCCAGCGCGTCGTGTTGATAGAAGGCCGCCAGCCCGGGCAACCCGGCCAGCTCCAGGGCCAGCTTCTGGTCATTCACCTTGAGCTGCACGCTCAGCTTGTGAGCCGGATCGGTGAGGGCGTTGTAGGCGCCGTAACCGCCGACGTTGCGGCCCTCCGGGTCGACGAAGGTGGGCCCGAGCTTCTCCAGAACCTGGAGCTCCTCGCCCGTGGCCGCGTGGGGGAGGAGCTGGACCGGACGCAGCCCGCTGAACACGGCCACCTCGGTCAGGTCTTGCTCGCTGAGCAAGGGCAGCGTGACGCCCTGGTGCACCACCTGCAGGGGGCGCTTCCCCTCGCGGAGCTTCTCGGCCGTTTCGGCAGCGTCGAGCTTGCGGGTGCCAAACCACCAGCGCCGCTTGGCGCGGATCTCGACCCCCGCGTCCAGCACGTCCTGAGCGACCCGCTCGAGCGTGTCGTCGGCAGCAGGCGTCGAGACCGCCTGGCTGGGCCGGGCGGTCGGACCGATGGGACGGATGTTCACGCCTGCAAGGCTAGCAGGTCAGGCTGAAAGTTCTTTGATTGTCATCGGAGCGGACAGAGCCATCTTGCACACTACCTGGGGCTGTCCGCTGCGACCATCTCCTCCACGCCGCCTTGAGACGGCACACAGGCGTAAATCTCCGGCTTCACGCCCGCTGACTCCTCATACTGCCGCGAGACCGCATCCACGAATCCCGCCACCGATTCCTCGCTCACCAGCGACACCACACACCCGCCAAACCCTCCACCCGTCATGCGCGCCCCGTATACGCCCGGCTGGGCGACACAGAGTTCGACCATCTTGTCCAGCCCGGTGCAGCTGACCTCGTAGTCATCCCTCAAAGAAACGTGCGATTCCCCCATGAGCCGGCCAAAGCGGGCCACATCCCCTGCCTCCAAAGCTTTACCAGCCTCGAGCACGCGGGCGTTCTCGCCCACGACGTGCCGGGCGCGCTTGAGGATCACGCCGGTCAGGCCATCCAGCGAGACGGCGTCTCGCAGAGACTTGACCCCCAGCCGCTCAGCCGCCTCCTCGCATTGGGCGCGGCGCTCGTTATAGGCGCTCGAGGCCAGCGAGTGCTTGACCATCGTGTTGGCGATCACCACTCGCACGCCACTGGGGATGGGCACCGGTCGGTACTCGAGGGAGCGGCAATCGAGCAACAGGGCGCTCCCCTCCTGGCCGCAGCAGCAGATGAACTGGTCCATGATGCCGCAGCGCATGCCCACGAACTCGTTCTCGGCCCGCTGGCAGACCAGGGCCAACTCGGGCCGAGACAGGGTGATCCCGTTCAGCGCGGTCAGGGCCAGAGCCGAGGCGACCTCCACGCTGGCCGAGGAGCTGAGGCCGGCTCCCAGGGGAACGTTCCCCTCCAGCTCCAGGTTGGCACCGCGAGGCACCTCCAGCGTCACGGCCACCCCCACCACGTAGTCGCTCCAGTGGCCGCGCGGGGCGGCCTCATCCAGCGAGACCTCCACCGTCTCGCCGAAGCCCAGGCTGTGCAACTTGAGCACTCGGTCCTGCCGCGGCGAGGCCTTCACCCGGGTGAACCGGTCGATGGCCGCGGGCATCACGAAACCCTGGTTGTAGTCGGTGTGCTCCCCGATCAGGTTGACCCGCCCCGGGGCCCGGAAGACCCTCATGCTCTCGCCTTTCGATAGTGCTCGGCGGGCAGCGCCCGCAGGCGCTCGGCCGCCTGCTCGGGGGTGATGTCGCGCTGGGCCTCCCCGCTCATCTCGTAGCCTACCTGGAACTTCTTGATCGTGGCCGAGCGCAGCAAGGGCGGGAAGAAGTGCTGGTGCAGCTGCACCTCGGGGTGCTCCCGGCCGTCGGCGGGAGCCTGGTGGATGCCCATGGAGTATGGGAACGAGGTCAGGAACAGGTTGTCGTAGCGCACGAGCAGCTCGCGCATGAGGGCCGCCCAGGCCTGGCGCTCCTCGCCGCCGAGCTGCCCGATGCGGCTTACCGCCCGGCGGGGCACGATCATCGTCTCGTAGGGCCACAGGGCCCAGTAAGGCACCAGGGCGACGAAGTGCTCGTTCTCCGCCAGCACGCGCTCTTTCTCCCAGGTCAGGTAGTCCAGCAAGAGGGGGCGCCCGTGCTCACGGAAGTAGGCCTGCTGTTGAGCCAGCTCTCGGGCCTGGATCGTGGGCACCGACTCGGTTGCCCAGATCTGCCCGTGGGGGTGAGGATTGCTGCACCCCATGATCTCGCCCTTGTTCTCGAAGATGGTGACGGCCCCGATGAACGGCTTCTGGGCCAGGTCCTCGTACTGCGCGGCCCAGAGGTCCACCACGGGGACGATCTCCTCCACCTCCATCTGGGCCAGCGTCAGGTCATGGCGCGGGGCGAAGCAGACCACGCGGCAGATCCCCTGCTCGGCCTGGCGACGGATCAGGCCATTGCACTGGGACTGATGGCCATCGCTGACCTCTCCCGGCATCACCGCAGCGAAATCGTTGTCGAAGACGAAGGTGGAGGGATAGTCGGGGTTCTGTGCCCCGTTGGCGCGCGTGTTGCCAGGGCAGAGATAGCAGCCGGGATCGTAGGCCGGCCGCGTGTCCGCGCCGCTCTCCTCGGTTTGTCCCGACCAGGGACGACTGGTGCGGTGGGGCGAGCACAAGACCCACTCGTCGAGCAGCGGATTGTAGCGCCGGTGGGGATTCTGGCTGGCATCGAAGGCAGGCATTCCAGCGAGCTTCGTTCAGATTTTTTTTGGCCCTCCATGGCACACTTGATTCTATGCGTCTACGACTGGCCATCGTCAACGAGGGCACTCCCAGAGACTACCGGAGGAACAATCCCAGGCCATGAAGATCAGACTCCTCCTGCTGTTCCTGTTCGTTGCCTGGGCCCCCGCGCCCGGAGGGCTCACGACCCGATGGGGGCGAGGCCTGGACCCGTCTCACGTGCTCGGGGACTATCCTCGGCCCCAGATGGCGCGCTCCACCTGGATGAGCCTGAACGGCCTCTGGAGCTATAGCATCCTGCCCAGCGGCGCTCAGGGCGAGATTCTGGTGCCCTTCCCCATCGAATCCTCGCTCTCCGGGGTGGGCCTCACTCCCGGCTCCAACAAACGCTTGCTCTACCGCCGCCAGTTCACCGTGCCCCCCGAGTGGGCCCGGCACAAGGTGCTGCTGCATTTCGGAGCCGTCGACTGGGACGCCACGGTCCGACTCAACGGCGAGGTCGTGTCTCGCCACCAGGGCGGCTTTGACCCCTTCGAGGTGGACTTGACCCCCCATCTGCGCCCCGGCACGCAGGACCTCAGCGTCACGGTGCGCGATCTCAGCGACCAGGGCCAGCAGCCGCGCGGCAAACAGGTGCTCAAGCCGCGGTCGATCTGGTACACCCCGGTCACGGGCATCTGGCAGACCGTGTGGCTCGAGCCGGTACCAAGGCTGAACGCGATCCGCGACCTGCGCATCGTGCCCGACGTGGACCGCTCGGAGGTCCGCGTCACGGTGGAGACGGACAACCCCACCACGGTCACCTTGACCGGAGCGGGCGTCACTGTCAGCGGCCCCAGCGGGCAGCCCCTGGCGCTGCCGGTCTCCGATCCCCACCTGTGGTCTCCCGAGGACCCGTTCCTGTATGACCTCACGGTGCGCACCCCGGACGATCAGGTGCAAAGCTACTTCGGCCTGCGCAAGATCTCGCTCGGCCAGGATGCCGAGGGCAAGACCCGCATCCTGCTCAACGATCGCTTCGTGTTCCAGTTCGGCCCCCTGGATCAGGGCTGGTGGCCCGACGGCCTCTACACCGCGCCCAGCGATGAAGCCCTGCGGTACGACCTGGACATCACCAAGAAGCTGGGCTTCAACATGGTGCGCAAGCACATCAAGACAGAGCCCCAACGTTGGTACACCTACTGCGACCGGATGGGGCTTCTGGTCTGGCAAGACATGCCCAGCGGCGGCCCCGAGGCCCCCTGGACGCCCGAGGGGAAGCACGACCGCACCGAGCTCAACCGCACGCCCGACGTGAAAGAGATTTACGAACGCGAGTGGGCGGCCATCATCGACAGCCTGGAGAACCACCCCAGCATCGTGGTCTGGGTGCCTTTCAACGAAGGCTGGGGACAGTTCGATACCGAGCGCATTACCCGCTGGACGATGGAGCGCGATCCCTCTCGCCTGGTCAATCCGGCCAGCGGGGGCAACGACTTCCCGGTAGGGCACATGCGCGACATCCACCGCTACCCCGGCCCCTACGCTCCGCCCATGGAGTCGCAGCGCGCCATCGTGCTGGGCGAGTTCGGAGGCCTGGGATGGCCTGTGCCGGGACACATCTGGCAGCAGAAGGACAACTGGGGCTACCGCACGCTGACCAGCCGTGAAGAGCTGAACTCAGGCTTCCTCGACCTGCTGGAAAAGCTGGCTCCCATGGTGGATGAAGGCGGGCTCTCGGCCGCGGTTTACACCCAGACCACCGACGTGGAGGGCGAGGTCAACGGCTTGATGACCTACGACCGCGAGGTGCTCAAGCTCGATGCCGACCGGGTCGCCCCGGCGGTGCAACAGATCATCGGGAGGTTTTCTGGTCGATGAGACTCGCCTTGATTCTTCTGCTTTGCCTGACAGCCAGCGCTGAGGTCGTGAAAACGCCCTTCGGCCAGACCAGGGAGGGCGTTTCCGTGGAGCAATACACCCTGACCAACGGCAACGGCTTGAGCGCCAAAGTGATGACCTACGGCGCCACCTGGACCCACATGCTGGCGCCTGATCGCGGGGGCAAGCTGGGCGACGTGCTGCTCGGATTCGATACCCTGGAGCCCTACCTGGGCGAGCACCCCTACTTCGGGGTGACGGTAGGCCGGGTGGGCAACCGCATCGCCAGAGGGCGTTTTACGCTGGACGGCAAGACCTACCAGCTGGCCGTCAACAACGGCCCCAACCACCTGCACGGCGGGCTCAAGGGCTTCGACAAGGTGGTCTGGAAGGCTGAGCCTGTGGGAGAAAATTCCGTGCGCTTCACCTCCACCGACCCGGACGGCTCCAACGGCTATCCCGGCACGGTGGAGACCACGGTGACCTACACCCTGACCGAGGACGACGAGCTGCGCATCGACTATACCGCCACAACCGATCAAGCCACCCCCATCAACCTGACCAACCATGCCTACTTCAACCTGGGCACGCCGGCCTCCGGCACCGTGCTCGACCACGGGCTCCGCCTCTTCTCCGACCGATTTACCCCGGTGGACGACACGCTCATCCCCACCGGCCGGATCGCGGCCGTGCGCGACACGCCCATGGACTTCACCCGGACTCGCCCCATCGGCTCGCGCATCGAGCAAGTGGGCAAAGACCCGACCGGCTACGACCACAATTACGTCGTCAACGGACAGGAAGGCGACTTCAAGCCGGTGGCCCGCGTGGTGGATCCGCAGACCGGCCGGCAGCTCGAGATCTTCAGCGACCAGCCTGGCGTGCAGTTCTACTCGGGGAACTTCCTGGACGGCACCATCAAGGGCAAGGACGGGATCGTCTACCGCAAGCACCACGGGTTCTGCCTGGAGACCCAGCACTTCCCCGACTCGGTCAACCACGCCAATTTTCCCAGCGTCATCCTGAGGCCAGGCAGGACCTATCGCACCAGCACGGTGCACCGTTTCTCGGTCAGCCATTGAAGCAAGGCGGGGCAGCCACGCCACGGCATGCCCGCCATCGCTGCTGTCGCCAATGTTCTCCGCGTCGAGCAACTCTGCGGGCGTCAGGGCGCAGGGACCGGTTGGGGCCGGGGCGTAAATTCCAGCATGGCGCTCTCCACCTCAATCACGCACGGGCAGATCCGGGGACCTGTTTTCGATGGCGCGCTGATCTTCGGCTGCGCCGCACTGGCGCTGTTGGCCGGTTACGCGGTGACCGAGTGGCCGGCGCTCTTCCCGGCCCTGCTGCTGGCGGACGTATGGTTGCTGGGCTCACACCATGTCATTGCCACCTACACCCGCATCTGCTTTGACACCGACAGCCTCAAGCAGAACAAGTTCTTCGTCTTCGTCCTTCCCTGGCTGGTGATGCTGGGCGTGGCGGCCGTGGTTTGGTTCAGTAAGGGCCGCATGATGGTCACCTCCATCTACCTCTACTGGCAATGGTTCCACTACATGCGCCAGAGCTACGGAGTCTCTCGCATCTACCAGCGCAAAGGCCCGCCGGTCGGTCGACTGGACGAGTGGGTGACCTCGGCCATGCTTTACTCGATCGCTCTGTTCGGCATCATGTATCGCTCCTACCAGCACATCCAGAACCCCCAACAGCTGTTCCTGGGCTCCAACTTCTTTGCCATCCCGGTCGATCTGGCGGCCCTGGCGGCGGTAGGGGCCATCGCGCTGGTCTGCCTGGTGATGTGGGTGATCAGCGTGTTGCTGCGAGCACTGGATGGCAAGGTCACCTTCCCCCAGGTGGCCTATCTGCTCAGCCACGTGGTGGTGTTCTTCGTCGGATACTATTGGATCGAGGACATCACCTTCGGCTGGCTGGTCGTGAATACGTGGCACAACTCCCAGTACATCCTGATCGTGTGGCTCTTCAACAACAACCGCTTCAAGAACCAGGTGGATCCACGCCACAAGTTCTTGTCCTTCATCAGCCAGACCCGCTTCCTGTGGCTCTACTTCGCAGTCTGCGTGGCCATCACGTTCGCCTTCTACGGCCTCGTCGAGCTTCTGTCGGTCCGCCTTGCGCCCCTCCTGCTGCCGGTGCTGGTCACCTCGCAGGGCTGGGCCGTGGTGGCCTATCAGGGGATCAACTTTCACCACTACATCGTGGATTCTTACATCTGGAAGGTTCGCAAGCCCACCATCCAGCAGAACCTGGGAATCCAGAAGGAACTCTCGGCGGTCGTGAACGGCTGATTGGGCTCTTACTTCCGCTTCGAGCGCCTGCCGGGGGCCATTCCCGCTCTGGACGGGCTACGCGGGATCGCCATCTTGATGGTTCTGGGGCGCCACGCCGGGCGCGCCATCGGCTTTGACACGACCTTCACTCCGATGTTTCCCATCGGCTCCTGGGACCTGATGATCCCCATGCTCAACGGCTGGGCCGGGGTGGATCTTTTCTTTGTCCTGAGCGGCTTCTTGATGACCCATTACCTGCTCAAGCGTAAAGGGCAGATCTCGTTGCGCAAGTACTGGCTCAAGCGCTTGCTGCGCATCGTTCCGGCCTACTACGCCGTCTTGCTGGTAGTGGCCCTGGGCCTGGTGCCGCTTTACCCGGTCAGCCCGTTCCACTGGTGGTGGCGGCTGACCTATCACCTGCTGTTCTTGCAGGACTATCTCCATTCCAACTTTGTGGTGGCGTTCTGGTCGCTGGGGGTAGAGGAGAAGTTCTACCTCTTGGTGCCGCTCTTGATGCTGCTCTTTCTCCGCCTGGGTCGGGGGCGAGGACTGTTGCTGTTGCTCCTTTGCATCTGTATCTCCCCGCTGTGCCGCCTCTACGGCTTTCTGGCCTGGCAGCACGAGCTAAACCACGTCAACTACTTCCTGTGGCTGCGCAGCCCCTTTCACATGAGCTGCGACTCGCTCTTGATCGGCGCCCTGGTTGCCTGGCTCTATCACCACCGGCTCTCCTACGGCTGGTTGAACGCGACCCGCAGCGGGCCACCCCTGTTCTGGGTCGGGCTGGCTGCGTGCGTCTGGCTGCTGGGCTCGAGCATCCTGGTGAAAGACCTGACCCTGGTCAACGTGGTTTTAACTCCGGACGCCCTGGCGCTCTCCTTCGGCACCCTGATGCTGGGGATGTTGCTGTGCCCGAAAGTGCCTGGAGCGACCTTCTGGAACAGCTATTTTCTGCTGATCTTCTGTCGGCTGAGCTACTGCATCTACCTGGTCCACATGCTGTTCATGAACTCGGTCCTGGATCTACTCTGGCTCTTTCTCGACCGCCCCGTTCCCATCGGGCTCGTCCCCATCGACCCGGGCTTCTTTCTCCTCTACCTGCTCGTTTTCACGGCCGTCTCAGTTCTGGTGGCGATGGCGCTGCACTTTGCCGTGGAGAAACCCTTCTTGATCCTCAAGGACCGGGTGCGCTGAGGCCTTCTCATGTGCTCGCACTCTGGTTTTGCACAATCTGACGAACGCGCCAGCGCGTTGTAAAGTGCAAGACCAGAGGCCTTGCACTTTAGACGGCGGCCAGCAACACGTAGTGCGAGAGCTCGTGGGAGGCCGCCACCGTGTAAGGCCCTGAGGCATGCCGCGAGAAGGCGGCCAGCTCGGGCACCGCTCGGGTCCCCGGACCCTCGTCCTTGACTCCGCGGGGCTCCTCGGCCAACCGGTGCAGGCTGGTGCCGTAGCCGTCCACCACCAGCAGCCACCAGCCCTCGCCGTCGCCCACGTAGAAACGGTTCTGGCCCGCGTAGCGAAGCTCGGGCGGGGCCACGAACGGCCCTCCGAAGCCGCGAAAGCCGCCCACTCGGAACATCACCCGGGGCCTGGTGCCGGGGAAGGGCTCCTCCACCGTCAGCCAGGGGTCGCGGCGCAGCTCGGCCAGCACCGCCGGGCTGACTCCGGTCAGCTCGGCCGGCAGCCGCTCGCACAGCTCCAGCGCCCCCTCGCGGTAGTGGGGCAGCCCGGCCCGCCAGGCCAGCACCTGACCGACCTCGAGCAAACGCTCGTCCACCGGCACCTCCAGCATGCGCTCGAGCCACCAGTTGGCGCGTGCGCCCGGCTGCTCGTCGAGGTGGTAGAGGGCGTTGGTCAGGCTGGCGGCCAGCTTGCGCGGGGCCCGAGCCAGAAGGGGGGCCACCCGGGGGAACAGCCGCTCCCAGCCGGCGGCCACCACCGGGTGGCGAGCGAAGAGGTCGCAGGCCACCAGCTCCAGGGACAGGTCGTAGAGGGCGTCGGTGACGGCCACCCGGCCCTCCTCGGGCAGGGCGGCCACGATGGGATCGAGCCGGCTGCGCAGGTGCTCGAGGAAGATCGGCCCCTTCAGCCCGGGCCTGCGATGGCGCGCCTGGGCGAAGGCCGCGTTATAGCGCTCGCGGCGCTCACGCAGCACGCGCTCGAAGGCGGGGCTCAGGCCTTCTTCCACTGCAGCCAGGCCCGATAGTTGGTGTAGCGCTGATGGAGGTACTTGAGGTAGAGCACGTCGTCGTAGAGGTGCCCGAAGAGCTTGCGCTGCTTGCTCCAGGAGGCCAGCAGGCGCTCGATCTCGACCAGGCGCGCCTTGACCTCGGGCTCGCTCAGGCCCTCCAGGCCTTTGGCGAAGTCCTGGGAGAGCTTGCGCAGGGGGTCGTCCTTGTCCAGCCCCAGCCGGTCGTATTCCTGGCAGGAGAGGTCGAACAGCGAGCGGATCCAGCTCACCCGGTCGACCCGCAGCACGCCGTTGCCGGCGGCCTCGAAGAAGGGGGCGTCCAGATCGGGCGTCAGCTTGTCGTGCAGCACGAAGGGGAGGATCTGGCGCATGTCCTCCAGGCCTACCATCGGCACTCCGCGCACGTAGGCCAGCGCCTTGGCGAAGATCAGCACGCTCATCATGGCCCGCACCGACAGCCCGTTGCGGGTCTGCACGCCGAGGTCCTTGACCCGGTCGCGCCCGCTATCGAGGGAGGCCAGCGAGGTGGGGTCGAGCCCGGAGAGCTTGAGGTTGTCCTTGGTCTTGTACTCGAGCTGCGCTCCGGCGGCCTCGAAGAACTCGAACTGGCTGGCGAAGAACTCGAAGCGCCGCAGCACCTCGGTGGGCACCGGCAGGCGGGCGATCTCGCGGTACATCCGCTCGCTCTGGGCCGGGGTGAACACGAGCTCGGCCGGCACCACCTCCTCGGGCCGGATACCCTCCTCCACCCGGGTCAACAGCTCGGAGAAGAAGCGGGTGTTGAAGTGCAGCGCCCGCACCACCACGTCGATGCGGTCGCGCAGGGCTTCGATCACCTGGTAGGTCCCGCCTCCCTGGTCGTCGTTGGCGGTGAGGTACCAGGCGGCTTCGGGGCACTCGTAGATGTGGTCGAGGATCTCGGCGTAGTTGTCGGCCAGCACCGTGAGCAGGGCCGACTGGGTGCGGGTGGGAATGCGGTTGTACTCGTCGATGATCTTGACCCGCATGCCCAGCCAGCGTCGCCAGGAGATGCGGATCTGCTCCAGGCTCTGGGCCTGGATCAAATCCGCCGGCAGAGGGTTGCCCAGAAGGTCGGAGATGGTCATCTGGGGCTGTCCGTGCTGGATAGCCCGGCGCACCTCTTGCAGCGAGTATCCCGCCAGCACCCCCATGAGCACCGCGCTGGCCGTCTTGCCGCGCCCCGGCCCGCCCACCAGCAGGCAGCGACGGCGCACCGCGAAGTTCAAGAGGGGCAGCAGCACGAAGCTGGAGTAGCTCTGGGCCGTGGGCAGGACCAGGCGCGAGCGCGTGTCCCCGAAGGTGTAGCTCGGGGGCTGTCCGTCGTTGTACTCCAGGTCGTAGTGGGGGCTGATGACGGCGTTGTTGACGATCCAGAAGTAGGCCTGGCGCAGCTTCTCGTCCAGGGCCTCGCCCTCTTCGGACACCTCGCTGCCGGGGTCGACCGGGCCACGATACAGGTCGGCCACGTCGAAAGTGAGCGGCGGGGGCGGCTTGACCATCGGGTTGGTGGGGCTCTCGGGAGGGCGACGGAACAGATTCTTCAGCACAGGCGATTGCTTCGGAGCCGCCCGCCTGACCCCTGGGGAAGGGTGGTCCGGGCTGGAGTCGAACCTGCGGGAATGAAAACGATTCTTGCACTTACCCTGCTGGCGGGCTCGCTTCTGGCAGGCTGCGCCGCCAACCCGGCCGCCGATCGCCCCGCCGCGGTGGTCAACACCCCGGCCAGCGCAAGTCCGGCCGCTTCGCCCTCGACCGCTCCCAACGCCAAATCGCGCACCTTCGAGATCAGCGCCTGGAACTCCAGCATCGGGTTCGTAGGCTCGAAGGTGACCGGCTCCCACGAAGGCAAGTTCAAGACATTTCGGGGCATGATCGAGGTGGTCGACGAGGAGCCCACTCGCTCGCGGGTCGAGGTGACCATCGACATGGGCTCGGTGGAGGCGGACGATCCCGACCTGACCGATCACCTCAAGAGCGCCGATTTCTTCGACGCGCCCAAGTACCCCGAGGCCAGCTTCAAGTCCACCCAGATCGCCAAGTCCGACAAGGGCTACACCGTGACCGGCGATCTCAGCCTGCACGGCGAGACCAAATCCATCAGCTTCCCGGCCGAGATCACGCTCACTCCCGAAGGACCCACGGCCAAAGCCGAGTTCAGCATCAAGCGCTTCGACTTCAAGATTATGTACCCGGGCAAGGCAGATAACCTCATTCGCGATGAGGTGCTGATCAAGCTCGACCTGAAGGGAACCCCCCCCGAGTAATCTCGCGACGCGTCTGGTACGGACCGCTGGGCGAGCTGGCCTGGCACGCCTCGCTGGCCGTCTATGAGCTGGCTGCCCTGGGTCGCCACGGCTGGTGGTGGCGCCTGCATCGCGCCTTGCCTCGCCACTATCGGGACATCCGTCCGGCCCGTCTCGAGCGCACCCATCCCGAGCGCGACTCGCTGGCCTACGGCGAGACCCCGGCCATCTCAGTGCGGCGGCTGCTGCAGGTGAGCGGTCTGGCCCCGGGGGAGCGCTTCGTCGATCTGGGCTCGGGCCGCGGGCTGGCGGCCTTGAGCGCGGCCAGCCTGGGGTATCCGGCCCAGGGGCTGGAGTTCTTTCCCGAGTACGTGGAGCGGGCCAACCGGGTGGCCGCCGAGCTGAAGGTGCCCGCCCGGTTCACTCAGGGCGACCTGGCGGAGGACCCCTGGCCGCAAGGCGAGCTCTACTACCTGGCCTCCACCGCCTTCGGCCAGAAGACCCGGCAACGTCTGCTGGAGCGTCTGAGCGGCCTGCCCCCGGGAGCCCTGGTGGCCACGCTGGACTGGAGCTTGCCGCTGGAGGGTCGGGCAGCGTTCTACCTGCCGGTCACCTGGGGATTGGCCCTCTGCCAGCTCTACGCGACCGAAAGTTAACGCTCCCAAAACAACCCCCCGGGGCAAGTTGCATACACTTGTCCTCGTGGAAACCAGGGCTCCGTTCCGCTTCACCGTCGATACCGGCGCTCGCGCCGAATGGACCAACCTGCGCCTGAAAGGCAGCTTCAACCCGGCTACCGGCGAATACGACCCGCAGTGGAACGGTGGCCAGACCATCCCCATGCGCGATGATGGCCTGGAGGGCGACGAGGTGGCCGGGGACGGGGTCTACACGGCCACCGTCTCGCTCAAGACCGAGCCTCGCACCTACGAGTGGGGCGTGGTGGCTGACACGAAGGCCGGCCGCAATCGCTGGCTGCCTCTGCAAGACGGCAATCTGCGCTTTGACACCGAAGAGCGCAACCCGAGCTACACGCCTATCGCCAACCACAAGCTGGGAGTGCATCGGCGCGGCCAGGACGGGCTCTCGTTTGCGACCTGGGCTCCGGCCACGGACGAGCTGGCCGTGGAGATTTTCAACCGCGACGGCAGCCTCAAGGCCCGTCACGCCATGGAGAAGCAGCCCGACGGCACCTTCCAGCTGGAGCTGGGCCAGGGGTGGAGCGAGCTGGAGGGGCTGGGCTATCGCTATGCGACCGGCGACATCGCTTACTCCGACCCCCGGGCCCGCTTCCTGCAGGGCCAGCAGCGTGGGGTGGAGCGCGTCTTCGTGGACCCGGTTCTGGGTATCGAGACCGGCTGGTACGACGACAGCGGCAAGGGCGGGCCCAACTACGCCGACAATCCTACCTGGGGCCGTTTCACGGTGGACGACCGCCCCAACGCCGAAAAGGTACAGCTGATCATCAAGGACGAGAACGGTCGCCAGCTGAGCAAGAGCGAGCTGCTGCAGCGGCTGGGAGCGCCCCGCCTGCTGAGCTATGAGCAAGCCCCCCCCAAGGACAAGCGGGACGTGGACATCCTCAACCGATGGGGGGTGGACTCGGACGCTAAAGTGACCGACTACCAGTGGCTCGAGCGCACGGCTGAGAACGGCGCCATCGACCTCGAGCAGGTGGGCAATGCCTGGGTGACCACGGTCAACAACTTCCCCGGGCTGGCCGGGCTGCGCTACGAGTTCCGGGTCTACGAGAACGGTCGCCTGGTGGGCGATAGCAACGGCGACGGACAGCTGAGCAAGGCCGAGCGGGTGCGCACGCCCTTCAACGACCCGCTCAGCGACCGCATCTCGAACCGTCCGGGCAGCGAGCGGCTGAGCCTGATCCGCGAGTCGAAGTTCCAGTTTCAGCACCAGAACGCTCCCCGCAAGACCAGCGACCCCTCGCGTTTCGTGATTTACGAGCTGCACGTGGGCAGCTTCATGGGCTCAAAGGACAACGCCAACCCCTCCAACTTCAAGGACCTGATGCACAACCTCGACTATCTCGAGGAGCTGGGGGTCAACACGCTCGAGCTGATGCCCTTCAACGAGTTCGGGGGTAAACGCGACTGGGGCTACACTCCCGATTACTACTTCGCCGGGGCCGAGGCTTACGGGTTCGAGCTGGACGCCGCCGAGGCGCTGCGCAAGGGCCTGGTCAGCCCACGCGAGGCAGAGGGTCGCGAGACGGTCTGGGTGCACGGGCTGGAAGCCATCAAGGTGTTCGTGGACGAGGCCCACCGGCGCGGTTTCAACGTGCTGGGCGACGTGGTCTACAACCACACCTCGGGCAAGGCCGACGCCGACAACCCGATGTGGGAGCTGGATGGAGAGCATCGCTCCTTCTTCAAGTGGAACGGACAATACATCAGCAATACCGACTGGGGAGCCAAGCCGAACTTCGGGGCCGACGGGGTGAAGCAGTTCTTCGTGGACAACGCCGTGCAGCAACTCGAGGAGCTGGGGCTGGACGGGATTCGCTTCGACTTCACCCAGGTTCTGCACGATACCGGCACCACCCAGGAAAAGTGGGAGGGCATGCAGACCCTGCGCATGATCAACCGGGCCATCGACCACGTGCGTCCGGGCGCCTACACGGTGGCCGAGGACTTCTCGCGCTCGTGGCTGGTGGCGGCTGATTACGACCGCAGCTCGTGGGTGGGCGAGAACGAGCACCGCATGGAGAAGAAGGGGATGGGCTTCGACGCGGTCTGGAACGACCGCTTCCACGACGACATGATCGACGCCCTGGCGGGACGGGCTTCGATGGACCGCCTGATGGAGGCGCTCACCCGGCACGTGGACGTGGAGAACTGGAGCAAGGCCGTGGTCTACACCCACAGCCACGACGAAGTGGGCAACTCGGGCCAGTGGGCGGCCCGGGTGGCGGCCGGCAGCCAGAAGACCGAGGACACTCTCAAGCCCCTGCCGCGGGCCCTGGCCCGCACGGCGGCCACGCTCACCCTGTTGGCTGCCGGGGTGCCCATGTTGTTCCAGGGCGAGGAGTTCCTGGACAACGCCGACTACAAGCACGGCGTGACGGCGACCTGGGGTAACGACATGAGCTGGCTGGGCCACCAGGTCGATCCCGCTCAGGCCAACAGCCTGTCCGGCGACGAGCGGGTGGCCGCCCTCAAGCGCGGGCACTTCAACTACTATCGCGACCTGATCAAGCTGCGCGGCTCCAGCCCGGCCTTCACCTCCACCAGCGAGATTCGTCCCGGCAGCGTAAACAACGCCGAGCGTACCCTCAGCTACGTGCGCAAGGGCGGGGGCGAGGAGTTCTGCGTGCTGGCGAATTTCTCCGATCAGCCGCGCCAGGTTCCCCTGCCCGAGGGCAACTGGAAGCTGGTGCTCAGCTCCGACGATCGTCAGTATGGCGGGAGCGGGTTGCAGGGCGGGGTGGCTCCCGGCTCGGCGCTGGTCTACAAGCGCGTTTAGTGCGCTGGGGGCTTCGTCGCATCGGCAAGTCTCTCACCGCACGTTTCGTGGCACGGTCCATGCGACGAAGTTTAAGGCTCTTTTCAACCCCGCCTGCTACTCTGCTCCGGCATGCGGATCGACCCTCCTTCCTTTGCCCTGCCCTCCCGCGCCCCCGGCGGCGGCCCCCCGGTCGATCGCGCCGAGCTCGAGCAGACGGCTCAACGGCTGCAAGAGGAAGGCTATCGTTTTCAGGTCTACAAGGGCACCTGGTGGCCGTTCTCGGAGGTCAGGTGGCGTGAGGTCGACCCCGACGAAGGCCTGCAGCGTCTGAGCGAGGACGCCGAGGTTCGCCTCGTCAAAGGCGAGGATACCTATCAGGTCCTCAGCAAATCGGACCTGGTCGAGCTGGCGGCTTTCAACTCGGGACAGGTGGACGCTTTACCTCAGCCCAGGCTGGCACGCGCCCTGGCGGCCCTGTCCAAGCAGGGCATCTTGAGCGGGCTTTCGGGCAATCTGACGGCCTATCAGGCTTACAACCTGTTGCTGCAGGACCCGAACCACGAACGGCAGGAAGTGCGCTTCACCCGCCAGGGGGACACCCTCCATCTGAACGGTCCGAGCGATGCCGAGACGGCCGCCTGGCTGGTGGCCGGGGTGGGGGAGCAGGCCGACGTGGCCCCTCGAGCGGTCCAGCTCAAGCAACTGAAGGAGCTGGGCTTCCAGGTGGATCCGTTCAAGCTGTTTGCCCAGAGGCGCTCGGGGGGCAGTCTCTCCCTGACCCTGGGTAACCAGGTGCTGGGCAGCATGCCGCTCGATCAGCTCGACCCTGGCAAGGCCGAGCAGCTCTGCCAGGAGTGGAAACAGGCCCAGCAGAGCCTGGGCCAGGAGGCCCGGGTTTGCTGGGAGGCCCTGCAAGACCGGGCCGGAGCGGCCTTGCCGTTCTCCGAGCGACTGTCGGCCATGGCCACCCTGAAGGAGCGCCTGGGGGAGCCCCGTGGACGAGAGCTCTACAAAGCCGTCCTGGGCACCCTCAAACAGGGGGAGAAGCTGGACAGCCGGGTCGCCCAGGCGCTGGAGGTGGTGGCCCTGGCCCCCGCCCACCCTGCTCTGGCGGTGCAGGTCTACCGCGGTTACCAGAGCCGCGGCGCCTTCTATCCCGAGCTGCTCGAGCGCACCGGCGACCTCAAGATTACCGACCGCCTGGCGGCCGCGGTTCCGGTGGAGCAGGAGCAGCAGCTGTTCGGTTTGCTGGAGGACCTCAAGTCGATCGACCGCCCGGTGGCCCACGAGCTGGCCGTGGGCCTGGCCGAGCAGAAGGTGCTGGTGGAGCAGCGCTCGCTGGTGTCCGCGCTGGCTACCCCGGGAACGACCGCGCGCGAAGTCTTCCAGGCCCGCGACGAGATTCTCAAGGGCGACGTCGAGGAGCGCACGCAGCTGCTCCAGGCCAGCCGTGCCGAGATGAGCCTGCCCTCGGCCACGCGGCTGCTGGCCGCCTGCACCGACCCCGCCGCTGTCGAGGTGTATCGCGCGCTGCGCGGGGCGGGGATGGAGGAAGTCCAGGCGGTGGCCCTGACCGAAGCGATGGCCCGCTCGCGGCGTGAAGGGGAGAAGCTGACCGACCTGGTCGGACCGGCCCTCGAGCTGCGCGAGCTGGCGCCCAAGAGCTACTACGACCTCTATTCGGAGCTGCGCAAGACTTCCGGTCGTGAGGCGGCTTTCCTGGAGCACTATCGGCGCTCTCAGAACGGTCGCGAGGCGGCCGCCGTGGCGGCCAACCTGCCACCCGAGCAGAACGCTCTGTTCTTTGCGACCTGTGACCAGCTGAAGGCCGCGGGCATCAAGCACGGACCGCAGCTTGTTCTGGAAGCGGTGGCCAAGCATCGCCTGGAGGCTGATTCCGCCCGGTTGGAGCGCATCCCCTCCCTGGCAGTCTACCAGGCCATGGTCGCGAACGCGCCGGCCGGCAGTGAAGACGCCTTTTTGAGCCTGGCCGCCGAACCGGGGCTGAAAGAGCCGGTTGCGAGCTGGAAGAAGGTGTTCAACGGGCTAAGCGAGGAGGCGCACGAGCGGGTGAGCCTGTGGAAGGCGATGCGGGTCAAGCTGGGCACCAACGCGGCCCTGGCTGACCGCCTGATGCTGGCTGTTCCCCCGTCGGTCGAGACCGATCCCGTGCTGGAAACCCTGTCCGTGCTGCTGGGTAAGACTCCCAGGGAGCCCTCCAAAGCGGTGGAGGCTTTCGAGAAGGTGTACCAGAGCCGCTCCTCCGAGCTTCTGGCCCACCTGGTCCGAGGCGGCGCCAACCTGGAGGAGGCCACCGAGATGGCCCGCCGGGTGGGGCGCAACGATCTGCCCGGAGCCCAGCTGCCTCAGAGCCAGCGCTGCGAGCTGGTGGGGCGACTGGGAGCGCTGCGCGGAGGCAACCTGCAGGAGGGCTTCCAGGATTACCTGTTTCTGGCTACCCGGCTGGAGGACTACGAGCAGATCCCGATGGCCGTGGAGTTCTTCGCCACCCTGATCGAGACCGGCTTGAGCCCGAGCGAGGCCCGGATGGCGTATGTCGAGTTGGAGCGGCGACCCGAGCTGGGGGTGCACCAGAGCACCGTCCTCAAGGCCCTGCGCTTTGCCGACGGCCTGGCAGGGGCGCGCGAGATTCTCGATCAGGTGGCCCGGCTCTCGCCCGAGGAGGCGGCCAGCCGCCTGGAGGAAGTGCTGGCCCACGAGGATGCCATGCAGGGCCTGGAGCCCAGGCTGCGCACGCGACTGGCCGCCGGACACCTGGGCGCTCCCCTGGAAGCGCAAGGGCTGGAGCAACTGGGCTCTCTTCTAGGCTCTCGCCTGCACTGGACCCCTCATCCGGGCTGGACGGTGGGCGGTGACCCCCCCGGCTTGCGCCTGGAGCTCCCCAAGGGAGCCAGCAAAGTTGGGGCCATCGAGTCCAGCCCTCTCTGGCTCGCCTCCGATGGCGAGAGCACGCTCAGCTTCGATTTCGCGGCCGGCCAGTCGTCGCGTCTGGTCGCTCTGGTGGAGGGCGCGGACAAACCAGTCGTGCTGGCCTCTCTGGAGAATTCGGGCCAGAATGTGGTGGTCAATCTCTCTTCCATGCGCGGAAAGAAGATTCGCCTGCGCCTGGAGTGCACCAGGACCGATCTTCAGCAGAAGCTGGAGTTCACCAACCTGCGCCTCGACACCACCCCCACGGTCGGTCGCACCGACCTCACCGCCAGCGATTTCAGCTCTTCCGAGGGACAGATCTCCACGCCGGTGCAGCTCAGCTCCACGGCCACCACGCAGCTTTGCGCCAGCCTGGGAGGCCAGTCGTTGACTATCGAGGCCTACAACGGCTCCAACTGGGTTCGCCTGCCCATCAGTCGTCCCGAAGGGGGGTTGGTGAAATCCGACCTGTCGGCCTATCGGGGCAAGAAGCTCTATCTTCGGTTTCGCAACAGCAGCGGCAGTGCTGCCCGGCCGCGTTTCGTCCAGCTGCGCGAGGACCCGGGCTCGACCGCGGTGCGCCCGCTGGTGGGCAGCCACGGACCCGTGGCAGAAGAGGTCCTGGCTCTGGCCTTCGACCCCTCGCGTCGGCCCGAGCAGCGTTTGAGCGCCCTTCAGGGACTGCAGCTGCTGGGCGACGACCTGGAGGCGGCCTGGAAGGCCTGGCCGATGCTCGAGCCCCACGTTGGCTCGGGGGACTTTGAGGATCGGGTGGGAGCGATCAAGGCCTTGCTCCCCGAGGTCGAGTTGCTGGCGGAGCTCGAGAAGGGACGTCAGCCGGGTGAGAGCCTGACGGACCTGGCCCGTCTGCGCAAAGGACGCTCCGCCGAAGACTTCGCCCGCCTGCGCGAGCGACTTCGCTGGGAGAGCCAGGACGCCACGCCCGCTTCCTCGGTCGCGTTCGTAGGCGCCGTGCAGAGCCGGGCGGGTGTTGAGTCAGCCGACCTGGCCTGGCAGGCCGTGGCCCCTCCCATCCATGACGAAAGCCTGAACGAGCGCCGGCAGGCCTACCTCGACCTGCTGGAAGGCTGCGCAGGAGACGGCAAGCTGGCCCACCAGGTCTACCGCCAGCTCTTGACCTGGCTCGAGCCCTCCGAGGGCATCCAGCGAGCCGCGCGGGCCGCGGTAGAGCTACGGGCCCTGGTTCCCAAAGCCGAGGACTGGGTCAAGATGCTCGGGGACCTGCAGGCCAGCCAGCTCGACGGGCGTCTGCAGGGGGTGATGCTCAAACGAATGTCCACCTTCCTGATCGGCAAGGTGACCCTGGAGGGCGTCAAGCTCCAGGAGGCCTTGAGGATCATGCCCGAGGAGCTCAAGGGCAAGACCGGCATCGAGGAGCGCGAGCTGCACCTGGTGGTGGGCGGAGTGCGCCTGGGCAAGCGCGACGAGTGAGAATGCAAAAGAGGGCGGCCCAACGGGCTCGCCCTCTGTGACAGCTCCGGGGGAGCCTCAGGCTCCGATGAACTGAATCAGCACGTTGCGGGTGCGGGGCCGGTCAAGCTCGAGCATGAAGACCCGCTGCCAGCGACCCAGCGTCAGACGGCCGTCCTGGATGGGCATGGTGACCGAGCATCCCAGCGTCAGGTGCTGCAGGTGGGAGTGGGCGTTGTCGCACTCGTCCTCGCACATGTTGACGGTACGGATGGTGAAGTCGTTGTGTTGGTACAGCGAGGCGGGGTCAGCCATCTTCCAGAGGAAATTCTTCATGTCCTCAATCAGCAATGGCTCGTTCTCATTGATGATGATGGCTGCCGTGGTGTGTTGCGAGTACACCAGCGCCTGCCCGTTCTGGATGCCGGCCCGAGCCAGAAGAGACTCGACCTGATCGGTGATATCGATGAACTGGGGACCGGTGGCCGATTCGATGGTCAGTCGGGACATGTAGACCCGGGGTTGTCCCAGGCTTTGCCCGGTGGCATCGGCACGCACCTGAATGCTGGGCTTGTTCTCCAAAGTCAGCGTCGTCTTGGCGCCGTTGGATGGCGCCACCATTGTACCGTTCTTCACTCTAAAGCTCCCTATGTTGCGAGGCCGGCCTTCACCGGCCTCCTTGCCTGTTGTAAGCGGCCAGAACCTGGCTCTGACACGCTTTTAGTGCTGTTGCACCGATCCTAATGAACCGAAGCCCGCTCATTCTCTCCTCACCTGAAGATTCCTCTCGGCAGGTCGCTCGACCCGGTCCTGTAGAATGCACGCGCGCATGCGCGCACTGGTTCTGGATGTGGAAGGCACGACGACCCCCATCAGCTTCGTCTATGAGACGCTCTTTCCGTATGCGCGCAAACGATTGAGAAACTTCGTTGAGAGCAATTGGGATCGGCTGGATGAAGTCATTCAGGCCTTCCAGAAGCAGGCGGCCGACGATCTGGTTGCCGATCACCCGTTGCGACCGGTTACCGGTCGCGAGTCGTTGATTCACAATGCCCTGGCCTACATGGATCAAGACCTCAAGATCCCCTGCCTGAAAACGCTGCAGGGCTTGATCTGGGAAGAGGGCTATCGAGACGGCAGCCTCAAGGGCGAGGTCTTCTTCGATGTCAAGCCGGCCTTTCAGCGCTGGAGCCAGGCCGGCTTGAAGCTGGCCATCTACTCCTCCGGCAGCGTGTTCGCCCAGAGGCTCCTGTTCGGCAACTCCAGCGAGGGCGACCTGACCCGCTATATCTCGGATTACTTCGACACCGAGGTGGGAGCCAAGCGCGAAGCCGAGAGCTATCGCCGCATCGCCGCCCGCCTCGGCCTGGATCGAGACCTGCTGCTGTTTGCCACCGACGTGGTGGCTGAGGCCGAGGCCGCTCACGAGGCCGGCCTTGAGGTCGTCCTCCTGCGCCGCCCGGGTAATCCCGACCCGGGGCCGCATCCCTTTCCCGAGGCGCGCGACTTCACCACGCCACCGTTTCCCTAGCGGGGGCGGGCGACGAAGCGGCGCCTCTGCGGTGACGCCGGCCGGGGCCCGGACCACCTTTGCCTGGTTGAGGGCCCCGAGTGGGCATCATCGCCTACCCGAGAAGGGCTGGACCGGCTCAGTCTCGAGAGCTGGTGCCGGCGGGTGCCCTGCCTGGACGACCCGACCAGGGAATCGCCCGCCCGTGGCCTAGGCCGCGGGCGGCGAGCTCGACCGCGACACCTGCGCCGAGGCCATCGCCCGCTTCGAGCGGGCCGGCGAGGTCTTGCGGGGGGAGATGCGGGTAGTGAGCGTTGCGCCGGGCTGAGCGGGTGCTGCAGCCCTCATCATCTTGGGCAGGTCAGGAAGGGGCCTGGGCCTTGCGTACCAGCGAGGTCACCAGCGAGCGAGGCAGGAAGCGAATGGCGGTGGCATAGATCCAGTTCATGGTTCCAGGGACGCAGACCGCCTGGCCCCGCCGGGTGGCTGCCCAGCCGACCCGAGCCACCTCGGCCGAGGTGGGGAGCTTGCGCTGCACCAGCCTGCTCTTCTGCATGCCCGCGGCGGCCTGAAAGCCTGACTCGGTGGGGCCGGGACAGAAGGCAGTCACGCTCACGCCCTGGTCTTTCAGCTCATTGGCCAGGGCTTCCGAGAGGCTGAGGACGTAGGCTTTGGTGGCGTAGTAGACAGCCATCAGCGGTCCGGGCTGAAAGGCGGCCGTGGAGGCCACGTTCATCACGCGTCCGTGGCCGCGCGCGATCATCGGGGGCAGCAATAGCTTGGTCAGATCGGTCAGGGCCACCATGTTGAGTTGCAGCATGTCAAGCTCGGCTCTGCGGTCGGTCTCCGCGAACGGGCCATAAGTGGCAAAGCCAGCATTGTTGACCAGGATGTCCACGGGAAGCTGGCGTTTCTCGAGCTCGGCGACCAGCTCGCCCGGGGCCTCAGGGCGGGTCAGGTCGGAAGGCAGCACGGTGACCTCCACCGAGTGGCTCTGGCGTAGCTCGGTGGCCAGCTGCTCGAGCCGGTCGGCGCTGCGGGCCACCAGCACCAGGTCGCAGCCTTCGGCGGCCGCCAGGCGGGCCAGCTCCAGTCCGATGCCGCTGGAAGCCCCTGTAATCAGAACTCGTTCTTTCATGGGAAGCCATTCCCTCAGGGAATGGTGGATCTCCTGCGCCCGAGGTGCTACAATGGGGTCCGCATTGTCATCGAATCAAAGGAGGTAGACCGTTTTGGCCTACGTCGTCGTTAAGGAAGAGCCCGCTCGTCGACTCGAGGGTGAGGAAGCCCTCAAGTTCCTTGCTTCGCGCGGTATTGGCTACGAGGAGTGGGACGTCTCGCAGGTTCCCGCCGAGCTGCGCACCTTTCGCAAGCTCAACGAGGACGAGCAGCGCCAGCTGCTGGCCACCTGGGGCGATCAGATCGACCGCCTGATGCGGTCGAACGACTATAAGACGGCCGACGTTCTGGCCGTGTCCGACGAGACCGTGCCCAACCTGGATACCATGCTCGACAAGTTCCGCCCCGAGCACTACCACACCGAGGACGAGGTGCGCTTCGTCATCTCAGGTCACGGAATGTTCGGTATCCACCAGAGCCAGCCGGACGAGTGCACCTTCGAAGTGCACGTCGGCCCGGGCGATCTGCTCATGGTTCCCGAGGGCACCTGGCACTGGTTTGACCTCAAGGAGGATCGCTGCATTCAATGCGTGCGGCTCTTCCAGGACATGTCCGGCTGGACGCCCTACTATCGGACGGCGGAGATGCCTGCGGCCCGACCGTAGTATTCCAGCAAGAACTCGATGACCTCGACGTGGCGACGCGCTTCGTCCAGGTCGGCTCCCCAGGAATAGACCCCGTGCAGTCGCACCACCACGGCCGGGTATCGCTCGTCGAGCCCGGCCTCGACATTTTTGGCCAGCTCTTGCATGTCGCGAGCATTGTCGACCACCGGCAGCAGCACCGGGTCGCCCAGGTGGATGCCCGCCAGGCCCTTGGTCATCTCGACCCCGGTCAGCTCGATGCGGTCCCGGGCCAGCTCCGAAGCCAGGTTGTTCCAGACCGAGTGGACGTGGTAGACAGCCCGGGCCCGCGTCCGTCGGTAGACCACCTCGTGCACGGTGACCTCCGAGGAGGGGCGGTGGCGACTGGGGGCAAGCAGCTCGAGCCCGGCTCCCACGCGCAGGAAGTCCTGGGCGCTCAGGCGCGACTTGTCCACGCCGGAAGCGGAGACCAGCATCTCCAGCGGGTCATCCTTCAGCTTGACCGAGAGGTTGCCGCAGGTGCCCAGCATCCAGCCTCGCTTCCAGAAGCGGTGGGCGTCGGCCGCCATGGTCGCGATGGCGACCTCGCTCATCGCGCCTTGAGAACGGTCAGCCTGGCCTTAGGATTCAGGGCGGACAGCAGATTGCGGGTGGCGCCCTCCTGGCTGGCCGGCGCGCCTTCCTTTTCTACCAGCACCGCCCGCTCGATGTCGCGGTACTCGGCATGGTCGGCCACCAGATTGACGATGGCCCCCTGCAGAGGGGACATGCTGGGGTTGAAAGCCGCATTCTCGGCGCATCCGCCCACGTAGATCTTGCCTGAGGTGGTCTGCAGCGCCACTCCCGAGGGGCTCTGGGAATAAGGGGCGTAGCTCTTGCGGGCAGCCGCCAGGGCCGCCTCGCTCAACTCATCGGCCTTCTTGCCCGGCAAATGCAGGTTCCAGGGCGACGAGCCCAGCAGCCCCCCGGCCTGGCCAAGATCCTGTGGTCCGAAGAAGTTCGGCAGCAGCGTGCGCAGGCGGACAGGGCGGCGACTGGGAGTCAGGATCCGGGCGTTGCCGGCCGAGGGCAGCTCGTTGAGGAACTGGCGGCACAGGCCGCTGGGGGTGTCGAACAGGGCCACCGCTTCCAGCGAGGTCTCGCCTCGCATCAAGGCCTGGGCCACGATGGCCTGCTCGGCGTGGACCGTGTAGCTCAAGGGCACGTGCAAGAACTCGATGTTGTAGCCAAAATAGAGGTCGCCCTTTTTACCCTTGCCCACCACGCCGACCCGGTAGTGCGAGATAGGCGCTCGGGCAAAGCCGCGGGCGATAGGCAGAAGCTCGAGCATCAGTCGATCCATGGTCAGCTCGAGCTTGCGGGCCATCTCGCGAGCGGCGCGCGCCGGGATGATGCTGCGCTTGCCCACCATCTCATCGAGCTGCAAGGTGAGCACCGAGCGGTTGTGCGAATAAAGGCCTGGCAGCATGGGGCCGGAAGCCGCGACCGCGGCTGCGGCGGCGGTGGACAGCCCGATCAGGCCGGTTACCTCAAAACGATGGAGCTGATTGAGCAGCTCGTCTGATTTCGACACGCGGTCCCCCTGTGATGGGATTGAGGGCGGCATTTCGGTCGCTTCGGGGCGGATCCTCTCAACTGTCCTGAGAAGGACGCGGCACGGGCAATCCAGGCCCGTCCTTGCTGAGAAAATCGACCCCGGTTCGGCGAGTGGCCCTCTCTACCATCTCGCGCGCGATGCGGTTGGCTTCCTGCCAGGTCTTCTCCTCGGAAAGATGGACCAGTCGACCGTTTTCGACCACTACCTGGCCGTCTACCACCGAAAAGTCGACGATGTGGCTGTCGCCGCAGAAGACGACGGCGGCCACCGGGTCGTGGAGCGCCCCGGCATAGCCCAGGCGGCGCAGCGAGATGCCGATCAGGTCGGCCCCCTTGCCCACCGCCAGCTGGCCCAGGTCGGAATAGCCCAGCACCCGCGCGCCGCCTCGCGTGGCCAGCATCAAAGCCCGCTCGGCGGTCATGGAGGCAACCCCGGTGCGGTGGCGATGGATCAGCATGCAGGTTCGCACTTCCCCCAGCATATCCGAGGAATCATTGGAAGCCGAGCCGTCCACGCCCAGCCCCACGGGCACGTCGGCGGCGATCATCTCGGGAATGGGCGCGATGCCTGAGCCCAGGCGAAGGTTGCTGACCGGACAGTGGGCCACTCCCGTGCCGGTGGCAGCGGAACGCTCGATCTCGTTCTGGTTGAGGTAGACGCAGTGGGCATACCAGATGTCCGGCCCGACCCAGCCCAGGCTCTCCATCAGGTCGAAGGGGCGCATCTTGTAGATTTCCTGGCAGTAGGCGTCCTCGTCGGCCGTCTCGGCCAGGTGGGTGTGGCAGCGCACCCCGTAGCGACGGGCCAGCTGCACCGTGTCACGCAAGACCTCAGAGGTCACCGAGAAGGGCGAGCAGGGAGCCAGGGCGATCTTGATGCGGCCGAGAGGGTCCGGGTCGTGGTAGGTGTGGATGACCCGCTCGGAGTCGGCCAGGATGGCTTCCTCGGTCTGCACCACCTCGTCGGGGGGCAAGCCGCCCTGGCTCTTGCCGCGCGACATCGAGCCCCGGGTGGGCTGAAAGCGAATTCCGATCTCGCGGGCGGCCCGGATCTGCTCGTCGAAGAGATTCTCGGGGCAGCCCCTGGGGAAGACATAGAAGTGGTCGGTGGTGGTGGTGCAGCCCGTCAGCAGGAGCTCTCCCAGGCCCACGAGGGTCCCGTAATAGAGCGCTTCGGGGGTCAGCTCGCGCCAGATCTCGTAGAGGTGAACCAGCCAGGGAAAGAGTTCGGATTCCTGGACCCGGGGCACATTGCGGGTCAGGGTTTGATACATGTGGTGATGGCAGTTCACCATGCCCGGCATGACCAGCATGTCGGTGGCGTCCAGCTTACGGTCTGCTTCGGGTGCCTGGGAGGCTGGTCCGATCCACTCGATGCGATTGTCGCGAATCAGGATGCTGGCCTGGCTCAATCGGGTGAAGCGATCGTCGAAGGTAGCCAGGGTGGAAGCGTTGTCGATCAAAAGGGTGCCCATGGGCAGGCGGCTTCGAAGCCCTGGCAAGGCGAACCTCCCGGGGAGCGGTAGGCGAACGCTGGCCCGAGGAGAATGAACAGGCCATGACCACCATCATGATCCCCACCGAAGACCAGGGGGAGGTTGTCGACGCGCGCCGCATCAAGCTGTTGGCCGGTGTCGGTGGAGCTCTTTTCCTGGTGATGGTGATCTTTCTGTGGGCCCTCTGGCCATCCCAGAAGAAGCCCAGCCCGCAGGGCACGCCCATGGCGTCGGCCACAGGAGCATCCACCGGAAGCCAACCCGAGAACCAGGACCCGCTCGAGTTCGTAGCCGCGGCCAAACCGCCCCTGGTGCAGCGCTCCCCTCGGCCCGAAACAGACGGGCCGGAGCGACCGAGTGATTCCGGCACCCCCACCAGCGAGCCAACCGAAGACCCCACCGCCTGGTCCAAGGCTGACAACGTCACCGTTTACTCCAAGCACGGGCTGAATCAGCCGGTGGTGCGCACCCTGGCCCAGGGTGAGCGCGTGCTGTGGGTCAAAGATTACCAGAACTGGTCGCAGGTGCGGCTGCTGGGCAAGGGGGAGGGCTGGGTGGAGAGCAAGAACCTGGTGTTCACCCAGCCTGCTTTCGCCAAGAACCAGACTCCCGAGGAGGCTCGCCAGGCCCTGGCCGACTTCTACGCCGAGGTGGGTCGCAAGGAGTATGCCGTGGCCTACGAGCGCCTCTCGGCCGACTGGCAGGCCGAGCTCCCCTTCAAGGACTTCGTGAAAGGCTTCTCCCAGGTGCGAAGCCTGGATGTCCAGCTGGGCGAGACCGAGGTCACCTCGGGCGTCTCGGTGCGCCAGCACGTCGTCATCGACGCTGATGAGGAAGCGCGCCCACGACGCTTTCGAGGCACCTACACCCTGGAATACCGCCCTATCGAGTGGAAGCTGACCAGCGGGATCCTGGAGGAGGGGGGGGCGCCCACCTCCTCGGCCCCGGGGCTCTGATCGTGCGACTCGAGCTCGAGCTTGACACGGCCACCGAGCTGCTGCTCAAAGCCCTGGCGCGGCTGGGCTGGGCCGGCCTGCTGGTGCTGGGGGCCACCTGGTTGGTGTGGCCCACCCTCCCGCTGGGCGGCCCGGTGGCTCTCACGGCTCTCGTGAGCTCGGCCCTGAGTCTGCTGGCCTGGGCGCTCAACGAGCTCTACGTGCTCGACCTGGGCGAGCGTCGTCTGGTCTACATCTCGCGCTTGTTTGCCCACCAGCGCGAGCAGTCGTTCCCCTTTCAGGAGATTCTGGCCACATCGCTGGTCACCACCGCCTCCCGCGGAGTCCGGGGAGGTCAGGTGCAACACCTGTCGGCTCCCTGTCTGGTCACCCGGGCCGGTCAGGTGCTGCGCGTGGGTGACTTCCAGGCCTGTTCGAAGGCTCACCAGCGTGCCCGGGAGCTGGCCGAGCAGGTGGAATGTCCGTTCCACGACCCCGGCCCGGGACGCTCGCTGAGGGTGATCCCCACCGGCTCGGTGGTCGAGCTAGGCGATGCTCCGGCTCGCCCCTCGCTGGGCGAGCGCGTGACCCTGGCCTGGAGCCTGGCTCTGTTTGCCTGGTTCTGCCTGCTCCTGCTGGCGCTCTCCCGGCCCGGCTGACCCGGTCAACAGGAGCCAGCTACTCGGGTTTCACGTGAGGATTCTGCTCGGGGTCGGCTTTACTCAAGATTGGCCGGCGACCCGGGCTGAAGGGCGTGTTGGAGCTCTCTCCCGTGGGGAACTCGGTGCGCCCGGAGGGCCGCCCGAACTCGGTGCGACCGGGGCGCGAAGGCGGCAAAGGCTCGTCTTCCGTATGGGGGATGCCCACTGAGGCGAGCTCGTCATCCAGGCTGGTGGGCTCGGTGACCGCAGGTGGCGGGGGCGGCGTTGGCGGAGTCGGAGTGGGTGGGGCGCTCGCCGGCGGGGGCGCGGCCGGAGGCCTGGGGGTGCTGGGCGGAACCGCTGTGGGGGGCTTGCCGGGCAAGGAGCTGAGCGGTTTGTTGGCCGCCAGGGTGGACGGAACCGGCTTGCCGGGCAGGCCGCTCAGAGGCTTGCTTCCGAACGAGCTGAGCGAAGGCGGCTTGGACGGGCCTGCGCCCAGCGGCTTCTGCACCGATGCCGTGAGGGAGGGCGCCGAGGGGGGCTTCACCTCGGGCGGGGCGGCGGTGGGTGGCTTGACGGTGGGCGGAGTGAGACCGCCCGGCTTGGGGACACCGAGCAAACCCGAGCTGGGCGGTTTGACGGTGCCCGAGGGCGGATTGGAGAAACTGGGGGCCTTGACCACGGTGGAGGGTGGCCCGGCCTCAAAGGAGGGAGCGTTCGGCACTTCCATGGAGGGCTCAACCGTGGGCGGGGCCGCGGCGAATGAGGGTGGCTTCAACGAGGGCGGCGTGCCGGGCACGGCCTCGCCCGCGGGCTCTTCCTCCTCGTGGGCGATGGGGCCCTTGATCTGGCTGGTGAGCTCGAGCGAGGAGGTGTCGGGCACCTGACCACCCCACTGGTTGCGCAGCTTCTTCGCCAGGGAGGTAACTCGCTCGAGCAGGTTGCGCCCGACCTCCAGCCGCTCCTCGCCCGGGATTTCATCCAACTCGAACGGCTCCACGCCCAGCTCTTCCAGCTTCGCAAAGACGCTGGCCATCTCCGCCTTGGGGTCGAGGAAGTACAGGCTCCCGCGCAGGCGGATGAAGCGCCATCCCATCCGGGTCAGCACCACTTCACGGTAGATGTCGGCCGGCAGCTTCTCAGGCGGGTACTCGCTCTCTCCGTAGCACTTGATGGCGACCCGGCCGCCCTTGCCCTCCACGATCAGGTCGAGCTGATAGGAGCCCACCGGCTGGTGGATGTTGACCCGATAGCCGGCCTTGCGCAGCCATTCGCCCACCTTGTGGTGGAACTCGAAGTCGGCTCGGGAGGTGGCCCCGGCGGCAGCTCGCTCGACCTCGGTGGGCGGGGGCGCCAGGGTCGAGGGATCGCGGGCAAAGCGGATGATCATTTCGCGCAGGTCACCCTGCTTGAGATGCTTGACTGGATCGAGCGAGTGCACGACCCACATCTGGTCGCGGGCGCGGCTGGCAGCAACGTTGAAGCGTTTGATGAAGACATCGGAGCGTCGGATGGCGACCGGGCCGTCTCCCTCGGGGGCGTCCACCATCGAAAGGAAGATGACGTCTCGCTCGTCGCCCTGGAACTGGGCGGCATTACCGCAGACGATGCGACGCCGCCGATACTCGGTCAGGGGCAGGTGCTGCACCAACAGCCGGTCGATCAGCTTGGCCTGATCGTCGCCCACCAGGGTCACCACGCCCATCGTGCAGTGAGCATACTCCGGCTGCATGGTGGCGGCCACCAGCAAGGAGGCCACCTCCAGCGCCTCGGGCTCATTCACCTTCCGGTCAGAGGTCGCTTCGGCGAGATAGTGCGAGACCGTGGGCGGGGTCACCTTGACCCCATAGCCCTCTCGCAGCGGCAACACTTCGTAGTCGTAGCAGAGGGCGTTCGAGAAGGCGATGATCTCCGGCACCGAGCGGAAGTGCTCCAGCAGGCGCAGGCTGCCTCCAAACGACTGGCGCGCCAGGTCGTAGACCGAGGTGGTGCCGTCGTAAAGCTCGCGGTTGGGAATGTCGGACAGGAACTCGTCCGAAAGCGCCTTGGCGAAATGCTGCGCCTGGCCCACGCCTTCGGGGCTGACCTGCTGGTGGTCGCCCACCACCAGGACCTGCTTGCCCAGCGCCAGGGCGGTCAAACCGCGCAGGTCGCACTGGCTGGCCTCGTCCAGGACCACCACGTCGAAGCTTGACTGGCCTGGTTGGAAGCTTTCGGCCACCTTGGACAGGGGCATGATCCAGACCGGCACCGATTCACGGCACTCGGCCAGGCTCTCGCGGGCGGTGGCGCGCAGCTCGGCGGCCCGCTTTCCGCTTCCTGCACCCACCTTGCGCATCAGGTCGAGCCAGCCGACCAGGGCCTGCTGCTGACGAACTCCGGTTCGCCGCAGCTGGGCCGCCCAGGCCTGGTTCTCGACGTAGCGCACCGAGGTCTCTTGCAGCGCGTCGCGCAGGCGGGTGCACTCCTTATGCAACTCGTCCAGGTCTTCCTGGCCGATCGCCTTGAGGGCCAGCTCCCAGCTCTTGTGTTTCCAGGCCCTGGCCGCATCGCCCGGGGGACGGCCCTGATCGTGGGGAGGCATGCGCTGGCGGATGGCCTCCGCCCAGTCGGGTGCAGCCTTTCTCAGCAGCTCCAGCAACTGCTTGCGCCGCTCGTACTTCTCCACATGGCGGGTCAGGTCGGCCACCCGGTTCCAGGCTGCCGCGTAGCCCTGCGCGTCCCGGTCGTTGGCAGCCTTCTTGAGCTTGTAGCCAAGCGTGGTCGGGTTCTGGGAGGAAGGCGACTCGCTCAGGTAGTCCAGCATCATCTGGAAGCGCGCAAACAGTGGGCGCCATTCGAGCTGGTCCATACGCCGGTTGATGCCGGGCTCCACCACCTGGGCCAGGGCCATCTTGATGCGCAAAAGGTCGCCGCCCTGCTCCGGGCTGGGTGGCACCGCCTCGAGCACCTTGTCCCAGGCAACCGAGCACTTGTGCAGCGCCTTCTCCACGGGCCCGAAGAACTCCACCAGCCAGTTGAGCGCCAGTCGGACCTGTTTGGCATACTGCTGACAGACCTGCTCGGGATGCTCTCCCAACTGCTCGGAGGTGGGCACCCCCCGGCCCATCATCTGGCGGTCCCAGCGCCGCCTGAGCCCTTCGCGGCGGATGCGCAGCTGCAATAAGGCGTGCAAGGCCTGGAAGTGGTCCAGGGTGCTGGGGCGCACTCCGTCCACTCGGGCCGAATCCAGGAATTTCTTCCAGTTGGGCTTGAGCAGCGTTTGCTGCCAGCCGACCGAGCGACCCGACTCGACCAGGGCGATCAGGGCCGTGCAGATCTTCTCGGCTTCCGAGTCGGGCATATCGGTGTTGAGCTGGGGGCCGGCCTGGAAGACGCGTCGCTCCAGGCTGGCGGTCTCGGCCACCACTTTCTCGACGTAGTCGGCCAGGTCTTCCCACGACTGACGGTACTCCTCGCCTACCCGCACTGACCAGGCGCAGTCCAGAAACCAGGGCTCGGCGCCCGACAGCGACTCCAGGGCAGCCCGGGTCACCTTCAGCAAAGACTGCAGGTCTTCCGGATCTTGCTGGTCGTTGGCCCAGATCACCCCCGGATCGCTTGGGTTGGGACCCAGTCGGGCCTCCAACTCGAGCATGTGGCGCAGGCGGTTCTCGGACACAATGCGGTCCAGGGGCGGCAGGTTGCCGGCTAGCTCCTTCTCGTCGATGAGCGAAAACGTGTCGTGGAAGCTGTAGAGCTCGGTCAACTCGTCCGAGCTGAGCGGCAGGGGAGCCCCGGGCTCGACGCTGCCGGGGATCCAGTCGTGCACACCCCGTCCTTCGGCCACCGCGCGCGCGGCAGTGACCGGGTGGATGGCCTCGGCGCCCAGCAGTCCGCTGGTGGAGTATTCCTGGCGGCACGAGTCCAACAAGCGCTGCTCGGCCTGGCGCAGCCGCTCCTTCAGCTCTTGTCGGCGTCGTTCGTAGGACTCGGCCAACCGGGTCATCTCCTCGGGATCGCTATGCGTGAAGCGGTCCACGATGCCCTTGACGGAGATTTCCAGTTGCTCGCGGCTCTCCTGGTCGTTGTCGAGCACGCTGACGCAGAGGGGACGAAGGGCCGGGCTGACCATGCCGCGCAGAACTCGGAGGGCTTTGGTGGTGTGGCTGGTGATCAGCACGGTCTTGCCCTCGGCCAGCAGATGGCCGATCAGGTTGGCAATGGTGTGCGTCTTCCCCGTGCCAGGCGGCCCCTGGACCAGCACGCAGCCCATCTTGTCCAGTCGCTCTCCCACTCGCTCCTGCTCCGGATTGGACGGCAGGGTGTAGAGCAGCTCGAAGGGTCGGTCGCCCGAGCGAGCCGGAGCCCGGTCGTCGATCCCCACGATGCGAACCAGGGCGGGGGGCAGTTCATTCAGGCCTGGCAAGACTTCCAGGAAGCCTTCGATGGCCTGAGTCAGTCCCAGGTGGCGCTGTCCGAGGTAGATGACCGCTTCCGAGGCCAGCCAGGGCCTCCCCTGAGGAGGAGCCGACAGCCCGCCCGGACCCACGTAGTTGATGCCCAGAATCTTGGCCAGGCCTTCCAGCAAGACCTGAGGACCGCTCTCGTAGGTATGGGCCTCCAGAAAGCGGCGACAACTGCCGATGCGATTGCCATCCACCCCCGACCAGTGCAACACGGCCGAATAGAGCTCGGCGCCCCGGTCGGCTTCGCGGAGAGTAAACTCGGGAATCTCCGGGTTGAAGTCGAGCGACAAGCTCCAGACTGCCAGCGGGTGGTAGACGGTGCCCTTGCCCGAGGTCCAGGCCAGCACGGCCTGGCCGAACATCAGCTCATAACGGTCGGATTCGCGCTCAAGCAGACGCCAGACTTCGAGCAGGCGGTCGAAGAGCTGACGCGCGCCGCGGTCGGTCGGCGTGGCGGCCTCTGGACGAGCGGGGGGAGTGGGACGGCGCACCTTGAGGACGAAGTCACTGGAAGGATCGTCAAGCCCGGGCGTGGGCACAGGAATGCGCCCCACCACGATACACGGATGCCTGGGCAGGTCGGAAATGCGCAGCCCCCACGGATGATCCTTGAGGTGGATCCTCGGTGGGTGGGCAGCCTGCTGCAATCCGGACAAAAAGCGGAATAGCCGGAAGATCCGGTCCCGCGCCAGGGCCTGTTCTTCGTGCGAGAGTGCCATCGGCTAGATATGAATATTCTTCTTGCTGTGCGGGTACACCTTTGCCACTGAGCCAGTTCGGCGGTAGTTACCGGGTGACCTGCGCGGCCTGACAAGAATTCCCTGGGGGGAACGTTCAATCATGCTTTGGCCGGAGATGGGGCAGGGCCCGCTCGACTCTGGCCCGAGCCCAGGAAGCCCCCGCGGGGCTCCTTGCGACGGGGCTGATAGCGCACCCCCTGGATCATGTCCAGCAGACGCACCTGGGTGCCCGGGTTCTCGCGGAAGAAGCGAGCCAGATCGGCTCGGGCGATGTGGTAGAGCTGGCATCTTTCCTCGGCTCGGGCTCCGAATCGGTGACGTTCTACGTGCAGGAAGCGGTCCGGCTCGCCCACCAGCCCGCCTCGGCCCACCATGAGCGACTCTCCGTCCGGGGTCGTGACCCGGACGCATCCCTGGTCGACCAGGAAGTAGCGCGTCACCGGGTCGTTGGGCTTGAACAGCCAGCTTCCGGCGGCCGCCTCCTCGTGCTTGAGCAAGATGGTGAGCTGGTTCTTCTGCAGTGCCGTCATCTGGCGCAGCACGCGATTGGCATCGAAGAGCTCCCAACTTCCCAGCACCCGGTTCTCAGCCAGGCGGCGGAACATGCTGGGCAGGTCAGTATCCCGGATGAAGGCCAGAAAATCCCGCCGCTCCATCCACAGGAGCTCGACCGGGGTGCGGGTGACCAGGTCGGCGGCCCGCCCTTCCTGCAAGATCAAGGCTCTTTCCCCGAAGTAGTCGTAGCGTCCAAAGATATAGCGATGCTGCTGATCGGGGATGATCTCCACCTCGCCCGACATGACCATGTAGAAACGGTCGCCGCGCTCGCCTTTGCGGAAAATCGTGGTTCCGGCCGGAAGCTCCAGATAGTGGGTGATCTGCATGAACTCGTGAGCCCGCTCCAGCGGCATGGAGCGGAACATGTCGATGTGGGCCAGCACGTCCAGCATCTTCTGGGCCATGCTGGTGTTGGGGGGATCGACGGGCACCACGATGGTGTGCTCCGGCCCGGGGGGAGCCAGGCGCAGCCCCTGGTCGGGGGGGATGGAAGACTCCGAGACGTGCACCAGATAGAGCCTGGATTTGACCTCCTCGGGCAGGTCAGCCAGCACCTCCAGGGGGGTGTGGATGGGGGGCACGCCGGCCTCGTGGAACAGGACGTCCAGGTGCCAGGGAAAATCGAGCAGAGTGCGCTTGCGCGCTTCGCTGAGATAGCCTTCCTGGTGCAGGTCGGCCAGCCGGACCGGGTCATAGAGCGTGTCGCAGGAGTAAGCAAAGCCCTTGCCCTGATACTCGACCTTGAAGCCCAGCGTGGGAATGGGGTGAAAGGTGTAGTGGAAGGTGAACATTGCTCCGGCAATGCGGAAGGGCTGACCGATGATGACGGGCCGGAAGGCGAACAGGCTGCTCAACTCTCCGCGGGTCAGGCCGGTCAGGGCCGAGTACTTGGTCAAGAAGCTCTGCATCACGGTTTCGGTCGAATGCAGCCGAACGCGCCCCTCCTCGAGCAGTTTTTGCATGGTGCCCGAGTCGTGGTCAGCGTGGCAGTGGGTCAAGACGACGTCCTGGATGAGCCGATTGTTGATTCCGTTCGCCCTCATCCAGGCCGTGCTGTTGACCGGTGGGTCTACCATGACGCCCTTCTGGTCCATCCAGAGGATGAACCCGGAGGTGCTGGTGGCGGCGTCAAAGCCGTGTCCGCTGCCAATCACGGTGACGCCGAAGACCGGAGGCTTCCAGAGAGGCCCGGGAGCCTCTGCCTCGCTCTGGGGCCGGGCTGAGCGATAGCCGAAGACGATCTCCTGCGATTGGCCGTCCTTCTCGAATCGATACGAGTTGGGGGCCAGCCGGGTCAGCAGGGTGCCGTCGACGCGCACCTGATCGAGCTCGTCGAAAGTCAGCACGTCCAGAAAGTGCTTCAGGCGCAGCTGCCCGTAATCGGGGTCCTTCTTGAAGAAGGACATCTCAAGCTCGAGATCGGGAAAGTCAGGCGCGTGCCGTCCCTCGGGAAACTCCTGCTCGAGGTAGAGCCGGCGGGGCCCGAAGAGGGCCTCGCAGAGCACCCTCAAGATGCGACGCACCTGGTTGCGCCGACAAATGAGCCTCAGTTTGCGGCGCTGCACGTAGAAGTTGAAGTAGAGCGGGAACTCTAACTCGGCGGCGCTGACCCCGGCCTCGGTATCGAACAGGAGGTCAGGCAAGAGGTAGAGGTCGGGAACACCCTCGCCCAGGAGCATCGTGTCCTTGATGGTCTCGGGATAGGCGCCCACTTGCATGCGGATCCCCGCCCCCGAGACCAGCAGCCCTCCGCGGTTCAGCTCCTCTAGCTTCAGGAACATGTGAGGCTACCTTTCTGCTTCGAAGAAAGGAGTTCCCCCACGAGCTGACAGGCAGTCTGGAATCGTTGCTCGTAGGTGCCCTTGAGCTCAATGGGGCCGCGCTGGCGATAGGCGGCCCGGAACCTCTCCAGAAACTCCTCGCGCTGGTGGGGCTGGTCGCGCTGCGGGTCAGCCACCCAGGGAACATCGACCTGGCACAGCAAAGTGAGGTCGTAGCGTTGCTCCAGGGCCAACCGGGCCACGTTATCGGGACAGTCGCCGAAGAAATGGCGGCTCCACAGCACCGTGGTGTTGAGATCGGTATCGCAGAAGAGCAGTCGGTTGCACTGGCGAGCCAGAGCTTCTTCGCTGGCAAGCTGGCCCCGGGCGATGAAGGGAATGTCCTGGGGGCGACAGATGCCCTCGACCGGGCGGCGGGCGTTGCGCCAATCGAGATAGAAGCGGGCGTATTCCGGCACCCAGGCGGTCTGGAAATGGCCGGCCAGGCGCTCGGCCAGAGTACTCTTCCCGGTCGACTCGGGTCCCACCAGGGCGACCCGCAGGGCGTAATGGGCCCGCACGCATGGAGGAAGATATGCCCAGGATTCCCAGGGATTTTGGCGGGCCTGCAGGCCCGAGATTGGGAAGCGGCTGCGAGACGGGTCCACCGGGACGTGCTCGGCTCCCAGGCACCGGGCCAGTTCTTCGCCGTAGTCCTCCGAACTGAAGACCAGATCGGGTGGCTCGGGCAGCAGCCTGGTCAGGCTGGCCTTCCAGAGGGCCCAGAAGTCAGGATGCTCGTGCGGGTAGGAGGGCAGTTCGTCGCTCAGGTGCCAGACCCGAGCCCAGGGCGCCAGCTCTTTGACCCAGCCGTGGCGCATGGCTCCGGAGATAGGCTCGGCCGCGAGGCTGGCGACCACGATGTCCACCTGCTCGCAGGCCCGGCGCGCGAACTGGAAGAGATACTCGTGACCCAGGTGGGGGGGGAGGAATTTGCCCAGGACGAGGCCTCGCAAAGCCAGGTTCCCTCTCCTTTCTCGAATTGACGCGAGCTTCAACACACGACCAGGTTTCCTGCCCTGGCCCGAACCTGGTCCCTGTTGTCAGGAGAAGTTTACCGGGCAGAGCGCTGCCAGCCCAGCAGGCCCAACAGGCTGAATCCCAGCGAGTTCAGAGTGCTATGCCAGCGCAGCATGGGTTCGAGGTCGCCGTGGCCGTGATACTCGCTGCGGGAGTAGACCAGGGCCAGTCCCATTCCGGCCACCAGGCAGAAGCCAGATGTCAGGAACAGCGCACGTTGGACCCGGTCGCCCTCGAGCCGCATCTGTAGGAATGCGACCAGGATGGCCGAGGCGGCCATTGCCCAGGCTCCCAGCCACTCCAGGAGGGGAGAGAAGGTGATGCCGGCCGCCACGATCGGCATGCCGCCCATCACCGCCAGGGCCGCTCCCCGGGTGAGCGGGGCGGGTTGCCTCTCAGCCAGTCGGGCGGCCAGGGTGGAGAGAGCCCATCCAGCGTAGTGAAAGTGGGCGGCCGTCAGAACGACGATCAGGCCGTTGAACCCGAGGAGCGGAAAGCCGCCCCGGAAGGCCACGAACCAGAGCGCCCCGACGGTCAAGAAAACGGGCGCGGCCGTGGCGGTCAGTTGCTCGGCCGGCCAGAACCGATGCTTGAGCAGGGTTTCCAGCGCCAGCAGGGCGGCGAAGATCAGCCAACCGCAGGCCACCGCCGCCGAGAGCGGACCTCGAGGCAAGAAGAGGCTGGCTCCCGCGCACAGGGCAAAAGCTGGTTGCAGGCGGCGCAGCCGGCTCTCGGCTGGCATCCCCAGCGGAACCAGCACCTGGGCTGCAAACCAGACCAGCGCCCCCGGCCAGTCGGGACGCAGCCCGATCAGAGCCAGCAGCCAGACCAGCGCGCCTGCTTTGGTCATGGCCAGGGCTTCGCCCCGGGGCAGGCGCCTTCTTGCCCGAAAGCGAAACCGGGGGAATGTCAGGCTCGGGTGATTCACCCTACTTCTTGCTCAGTCACCTGATCGCGCGCTTTCGCAGCGGAGACGTGCCGCTCGAAGAGTTCAAGGCTCGCCTGGATGAATTCGAGTCCAAGCTGGAAGACTGGTTCGAGGATCTGGAGGCCAATCCGCCGCCCTACGACTTCCCCGAAGGAATGGAGCTGGTGGAAGTGACCCAGATGGGCCTGTACCTGTTCCTGCAATCCATCGAGGCCCTGCGCGAGTTTGCCGACGGCGGGCCGGAAGAGCTGATCGCCAATTCCTTGCAGCTCTCCCTGGCCGCCCACGAGCGCATTGTCGCCATGTATGAGGCCAGCGAAGACTATCTCGATCAGCTGGCCGAGATGGAAGCCGAGTAGGGTCCGCAGGAGCAAATCCCGAACCACTCCAGGTGACCGATGCCCATCCAGAGCTCGCCAATCTGCTGGAAAACCTTCGCTCGGAAGGGACTTTCCAGTCCCACGGGAGCTTTACGCTCGATCTGGTCCACGCTCGCGAGAAACTCAAGAAGTTCCAACTGCTCGACCCTTATCACTACGTGCTCCCGCTGGTCAGCGCCGTGGTGCTGGGGGGCGGCAGCACCTTGCGTTGTCGGGTTGGACCTGCCCGGTTCAGCATGGAGTTCGACGGCACGCCCTTCACGGTCGAGGAGTTGGAGGGGATGTTCAGCGTGCTGCTGGTCGGCTCGAGCCCAGTGGCCCAACGTCGGGTGGCCGAACTGGCGGTGGGCATCAATGCGGCGCTTTCGCTCTCTCCGCGTCAGGTGAGCCTGGTCAGTGTCCACCCCGATCAGGTGGTGAAGGCGACCTTCACTGCCCGCAAGCAGCAAGTCGAGACGACGCCTCCGCCTGAAAAGGCTCAACCCTGGACCCGTATCGAGGTGCAGCACGCCGGCATGCGTGCCCTCTGGCGCAAGACGCAGCGCGACGCGCCCGAGGTCCTGGCCCTGCATCAGCGCTGCCGACTGGCCAACCTCGAGCTGACCGTCAACGACCTGTCCTTTCCTCCCCAGGTGGGCTGGGAGAGCCATAGCTGCCTGGTCGCCAGCTACCTGCGCGCCGGCGAGGCACGCAAAGGCTGTGAGATCACGATCGGAAAGCTGAGCTCCCGCGTCGACCCGCCTCGCACCGACGTCACCGCCGGGCCCTACTCGGCGGTGGTGACACTGGGGGGAGAAGCGCCTCAGGAGCTTGTCTTCGTCCATCACGGGCTGATCTTCCGGCGCCCCGACCTCAGCCTCGGACCCGGCACCCGGGCTGCCATCTGGGCACCCGAGCTGCGACGCAATCTCTCCCACACCGAACTGGTGCAGGACGAGTCGTTCGAGCTGATCGTGGAGCAGCTCAAGCTGGAGATCTTCCGCATGCTGACACTGCTCGAGGGCCGCTTCGCCGAGTTGCCCGACCCTGACCGGCAAGAAGCGGTGGACTGCCTGCAACGGCTGGTAGGCTTTCGCATGCAGCATGACGAGGTGCTGCAAGCCCTCAAGCTGGCTCGTTTGCTCATTCGCGCCCGCCCAGCGGGCTCGCTGCCGGCCCTGCTCGACGACTACGTGGTGGCCCTGATCGAGCAGCGCGACCCGCGCAAGAATGACCCGGCGGCTGTCCAACTCCGTCTGGAGCAGACCCTGGGGGCTCTGGCCCGGGCCCACGGTCTCGAGCTCAAGCGGATCGTCCTCGGTGCCCGCGACGACAGCGCTGTTTCCCGCTTCACCTTTGATGGCCCCTTCCCACGCGTGGAGACGCTGCTCAACCGCCTGCTGGCCACCGAGGAGCAGCTTTTCGGGCTGGCCCACGAGCACGTGCAGGCTCGCATGCAGAGCATGGTGACGCTTTTTGGCAGCAAGCGCCCGGCCCGGGCCCGTGAGCTGAAGATCACGCTCAATGAGCTGCAGCGGCCCATGGAGCTGGCGCTGGAGAGTCAGGCCCGCTACCACGGCAAGCAGTTGAGCAAAGTCTCGTTAAGGGATTGACCCTCAATCCACCGGGCGAGGGGTTGTCCACCAGCGGGTCAGTTGCGACTGAGCTTCGTCCCAGTGGGTATCCTTCTGCAGGGCGAGGTCCTTGTAGGCGCCGCCCGGAGCCCAGAACATGGGGATCTCCAGGGTCAGTCCGTGAGCCCCATCCTGGGAGGGATGGTGCTGCTCTTCTACGACCGCCTCGTCGATGGCGGCCACCAGACCGCGAGCGGCCGACTTCAGGCGCTCGTCCTTGATCCCGCCGTGGTTGGAGATGCGCTCGGCAAAATCGTATGCGTCCTTGTGGCCCTCGAAGCTCTGGGTGCTCCAGGTCACCCGGCGCAGCTTCCAGACCGAGGTATCGGTGGCCAGCAGGCTCTTGGAGAACTCCTCCAGCGCGTTCTTGACCTGATCCATCTTGCCCAGGTCGGTGGCCGAAAGCGTCATGATGCAGTCGTTGTAGGAGGCTGAACCGGCTACGATGGAGCGCGCCAGGTCCAGAGGGGAGGCGTCAACTCGCGAGCTCAGCTTCTGCTGCAGGTCGGCAAAGCCGCCCTTGGCGAGCCAGCGGTCGTAGGTCCAGCCTTCGCCACCTTCCACCTTCTCGGAAGCGATCATGTAGTTGGCCCGGTCCTTGAGCTCGTAGGCCACCTCGGTGGCGGCCATGTTGCAGGCGTCAAAACCCAGGATGTCGAGTTTCACGCCCGTTTTCTGCTCGGCCATGCTCAGGCCCTGATGGATCTCCTTGAGGCTCATCCAGCCTCCGTGGCTCTGGTCTTCGCAGGCTCCTTTCCAGCCGTCGCCGTGGTTGGAGATGACCAGCATGTAGTGCTCGGCCGGATAGTTCTTAATGCCCCACTCGACGAACTCGGCCAGAACTTTGGGATCGGCCATGTCGATCGGCCCAGACTCCTCCACGGAGGGGGAAGCGATCCCCTTGTTGGGGTCTTGCTGCAGGAAGATGCGCTGCATCGCACGCCCGGAATCGTACTGGGCCACCAGATTCGTATTCTCGTCCGAGCCGACTTTCTCCATCTCGTCGATGTCATCGAGCATGAAGCCCTTGAGGTTATTGTCAGCGGCCGAATACTGCAGGATGGTCCACTTTTTCTTCTCCTGCGGCACGGTTGGCAAAGTTGCGGCGGTTACGTTCACGGGTCAAGCCCCCTTGCTTGGATTGCTGAGAGGATAGAGGGGGCGAGGGGCGGGGAGATGAACTTCATGTTAACAAGGTGGGTGCATGGAAGTCTTGATTGTCCACGGGGATCTGATCCGCCAGCCGGTCGAGGTGATCGTCAACGCCTGGAATCGGAATGTGTTGCCGTGGTGGTTGCTCTTGCCTCAGGGGGTCTCAGGGGCCATCAAGCGTCACGGGGGTCTGGCTCCTTTCCAAGAAGTGGCGCGCCATGGCCCTATTCCCCTGGGAGGGGCGGTGCTCACTTCAGCCGGAAGGCTCCCCTTCAGAGCCATCATCCACGTGGCTGGCATCAATTTGCTCTGGCGGGCCAGCGCCCGCTCCATTACCGAGAGTGTTCGCAATGCCATGGCCCTGGTCGATCACCATGGCTTCAGCTCGGTGGCGTTCCCGGTGCTCGGCGCCGGTTCGGGAGGATTCAAGGCCGAACAGGCCCTGGACCTGATGGTGGGCGAGTTGGACAAAATGACCTCGCCCGCCGAAGTGCGCATCGTGCGCTACGCCACTCGCCCTGTGAATCCCATCTTGATACCCACCGAGGAGGCCAACCCCGCCCCGGCTTAGCACAGTGATGCAAAAGTCCTCGAAGAGGGCTATTGCATCAGCCTGTTACAGTCCCGCGCATTGACTGTGCGATGAATTCTCAACAGGTAGAACTTCGTCGCATCGCCCGTGCCACAACACTTTGGAAGCGGCTCGAAACAAGTTTCTCACCGCACGTTTCGTGGCACGGTCAATGCGACGAAGTTTAGGAGTCGCTCAGGCCGGGCGGTCTTTCGACCAGCGCTCCAGCATGCTCCGTAATTGCTCGGTCGTCACCGGTTTGCTCAGGTAGTCATCCATGCCGGCCTCCAGACAGCGCTCGCGGTCTCCTTCCAGGGCGTGGGCGGTCATGGCGATGATGACCAGATCCCGGCTCCCCTGGCGGCGTAGCTCGGCGCAGGCTTCGTATCCGTCCATGTGAGGCATTTCGCAGTCCATCAAGACGATGTCGAAGGCCTCCTTGTGGGCCATCCCCACCGCTTCTTGACCGTCTCGGGCCAGCTTCGGCTCGAGTCCCAGTCGACGGAGCTGGCGTTCGATGACGGCCGAATTCATGGCGTTGTCTTCCACCACCAGAATGCGCAGATCGGAAGGAAGCGGTTGGCGGACCTGTCCGTCCGGCCCGGGCGTCTGCAACGGCTGGGGCGACTTGAATCGAGCAGTGAAAGTAAAGCTTGCGCCCTGGCCGGGCTCGCTGCGGACGCGCATTTCGCCACCCATCAGCTTGACGAGTTGAAGCGATATGGCCAGCCCCAGCCCTGTACCACCGGCTCTCTGTCCGGCCTGGGTCTGGAAGAACGGATGAAAGAGCTGGGTCTGGTCTTCCTGGCTGATGCCTGGCCCGGTATCAGCCACCTCGAACTCGAGCAGGCCATGGGAAGCCTCCGTCACCCGGACCCTCACCCAACCCTGGTGGGTGAACTTGAGGGCATTGCCGACGAGGTTCGTCAGAACTTGCCTCAGGCGGCCCGGGTCGCCCACGACCGTGGAGGGCACCTCCTCTGAGAGCTGACAGCTCAGCTCGAGCCCGCGGGTCAGGGCCTGTCCGCGCAGCAGGCTGAGCACGCCATCCACAACCGCTCCGGGACTGAAAGCGACGGACTCGAACTTGAGCAGGCCTGCCTCGATCTTGGAAAAATCCAGTACGTCGTCCAGGATGGTCAAAAGCGAGTCGGCGCTGGAATGGACCGTTTCTGCCAGGCGCAGCTGCTCCTCGCTGAGAGGAGTGTCCAGTAAGAGCTCGGTCATGGCAATGACGCCGTTCATCGGAGTGCGGATCTCGTGGCTCATGTTGCGCAGGAACTCTGATTTCTGACGGGCCGAGTGGAGAGCCGCGTCGCGGGCCCGGGCCAGCTCTTCCTCGATGACTTTGTGCTGGCTCATGTCGCGTTTGATGCCCACATAGCAGACCGGCTTTTGGTCGCCGTCGAAAACGGTGAAGGCTGACAGCTCGAGCGGGCGGGTGGTGCCGTCCTTGGCCCGGCTGAGGGCCTCGGTCCGGCACTTGCCGGTGGCGGCGAGCTCGGCGGCAATGGCTCCGAAGGCCTCCTGGCCCAGGTGGATCGCCGGGGTCTGGCCCTCAAGCTCCAGGTCGGTATAGCCGAGCAGCTCGGCGTGGGCCTGGTTCTGCATGAGGTACTTGCCCTGGAGGTCGACGACCGCGATGGCGTCGTTGGAATTGAGGTAGATTTGCTCGTAGAGGGTCAGCTGGTCGCGAGCCTGTCTCGAGGCAGTGCTGTCGACGGCCACCAGATTGGCCAGCTCGACCCGGCCGGCCCGGAGGACGGGTCCCACGCTCCCGGTATACCAGGCCCGGCTCCCGTGGGGGCCGGGGCCGGGCACCTCGAAATGGACGGTCTCGCCCAGCTCGAACACCCCCCGGACGCTCTGGTCGATGACCGCGTGATAATCGGGCTCGACCCACTGGTAAATCGAGCTGCCCAGCACCTGCTCGCCAGTCAGGCCAGGCAGGATCAAGTTGCAGAACAAGATTGTGCCCTGGCTGTCGAGGGTGAGCACAAAACCCGGAACCTGGACGAGCTCGGGGGCACAGGTGGCCAGGATCAGATCCTGGCTCAGATCGACGAATCGCAGGCCCCGGGATGGCGCAGAGCCAAGGCCGAAACGGCCTTCCCAGCCGGAATTGGCGACCAGTACGTGACCATGGCGGTCGAGCACCGCCTGCGGCTCGCGACCGGCTTCCAGGAGAGCTTTCAGGGCGCTCTGGTCGAGAGCGCTGACCGCCTGCATGGGTTGATTATAGCACAGGTCGGGCTACACTCCCGCGCGCTGACCTGTTCGGAGCTAGAACGGGCGGGAGTTCTGGTGCCCGCGCCCTACTTCGGGGCCGTCTCGCGCATGTAGCGTTGCAGATAGCCGGCCAGAACCTTGCGTTGGTCAGGCGTTATCGACTGGAACACGATCGAGTGCTGGAACTTCTTCTCCTGCGCCTTCACCTCGATGACCTTGCCGGGGAACATCAGACCTTTGAATTCGGCTCCAAGGAAGAACAGCTTGACCTCGCGCCCCTGCATGATGGGATCGCTGGTCTCCACCATCGCTCCGCCCATGGACAGACTGGTGATCTTGCCGGTCGCTTCCATCTCGCCTACGGACGGGTCAAATCCGAGCAGTTTCCCGGGCGTGGCGACGGGGGCCCGAATGCTCTGTCTTCGTTCGCGCAGGGTATCCGGAGTGAAGCCCACGTCTTCGAGCACGAACTTGACCCACGATTTGGCCATGTTGGCAGCCGGTTCGAGGTAGATCAAGCCGACGGTCGTCTCGAAGTTGACCTTGCTCTTGACGGCCCAGACCACCGCGCAATGAACCCGGGTCCAGTGGACTCCGGGAATATTGTCTGTATACTCGACGAAGAACCTGTTGCCCTTGGTCAGGCTCTCATAGCTGCGGAGTTTCATGCCTCCGGGCCCGATGTCGACGATGACGGCTTTGAAGTCGCGGTCGAACTGGCCCTCGACTGGCATGTGGCAGACCACGTCGAGATAGAGCCGCCGCCGCACGATCTGGCGGCGCTCGTCGGTACCGGGTGTCTTCTTGAACTTGAACCAGCTCAGCATCACCAGACACTGACCACGAGCTTGCGGCGGTGGGGACGCTCGCGATGCTCGAAAAGGTAGATTCCCTGCCAGGTGCCCAGACTCAACCGGCCGCTCTGAATGGGAATGTTCAGGCTCACCTCGGTGAGGGCGCTCTTGATGTGACTGGGCATATCGTCGGGGCCTTCGCTGGTGTGTTGGAAGTAAGGCTGGTCGGGCGGGACCAGGCGCTCGAAGAAGGCCTCGAGATCGGCTCGAGCGGTGGGGTCGGCGTTCTCTTGGATGCACAGGCTGGCCGAGGTATGGCAGATAAAGACATTGCACATGCCGCTTCCCAACCCGCTGGCGCGCACGACTTCGCGCACCTGGCCGGTAATCTCGTGCAGGCCTTTTCGGCTCGTGCTCAACTCGAGGTTCTGCGAGTAAACCCCCATGCATTGATGATTTCTCAACAAATTCTTCAACCCCTGCCGGCAGGACGCAGGCCGGTCGGCGGCGCATTGCCGCAAATCAAGTCGAGATAGCTGGAGGGATTGCGCATGAGCCAGGTTGGAACGACCTCTGACATCAAGGATCGCGGTTACAAGAACGCCGAGATTCTTGTCTCCACCGAGTGGGTGGCCGAGCATCGCAACGATCCGGGCCTGCGCCTGGTAGAGTCCAACGAGGACATGTTGCTCTATCCGTCCGGGCACATCCCTGGCGCCGTTCAGGTCGACTGGACCAATGATCTCAACGACCAGCTCTGCCGCGACTATATCGATGGCGAGAGATTCGCGGCCCTGATGAAGAGGATCGGGGTGACCCCGGAGACCACGGTCATCTTCTATGGGGACAAGAACAACTGGTGGGCGGCCTATGCGCTCTGGGTGTTCCGCCTGTTCGGTCACGAGAAAGTGAAGCTGATGGATGGTGGCCGCCTCAAGTGGGAAAAGGAAGGGCGCGAGATGACCAGGGAGGTTGCGGTCTACGAGCCCACCGAGTATCCGGTGCGCCAGCGCGACGACCACAAGATCAGGGCTTTCCGCGATGAGGTGCATCAGCACGTCAAAGCAGGCAAGAAGCTGGTGGACGTGCGCTCCACTCCCGAGTTCACCGGCGAGCGGCTGCACATGGAGGACTACCCCAATGAGGGAGCTTTGCGCGGGGGACACATTCCTGGAGCCAGGAGCGTGCCCTGGGCCCGGGCCATCAACCCCGACAACGGAACCTTCAAGACAGCCGAGGAGCTGAAGGCGATTTACGAACAGGAGCAGGGATTGAGCTCATCCGACGAGGTGGTGGTCTACTGCCGCATTGGGGAACGGAGCTCGCACACCTGGTTCGTGCTGACCGAGTTGCTTGGCTATCCAAAGGTGCGCAACTACGATGGAAGCTGGACCGAGTGGGGCAATTCGGTCGGACTCCCGATCGAGAAGCCGTGACGCCGAAGTTGGAGGAGATGCTCGAAATTTTCTCGGGCATCTCCGATCGGGGTGAGCGGGCGGAGCTGCTGATCGAGCTCGCCGACCAGTTCAAAGAGGTGCCCGAGCACATCGCCCGCCGTCCCTTTCCGGAGGCCCACCGGGTCCAGCGTTGCGAGTCCGAGGCCTACGTCTGGGCGGAGCCCCTGGCTGACGGCACGCTGAAGTATCACTTTGCCGTCGAGAACCCTCAGGGTATCTCAGCCAAAGCCATGGCGGTCATCCTGGACGAGGCCCTGTCGGGCGCCCTTCCGCAGGCGGCCGAAGCGGTGCCGACCGACATCTGTTTTACCTTCTTCGGCAAGGAGCTCTCGATGGGCAAGGGCCAGGGGCTGATGGGCATGGTGACGCTGCTGAAGGGTCTGGCCAGGCAGTTTCAGCTGGCCCGGGAGCGGTCGGGTCAGTGAGGGCCTGTCAGGCCGCAAAGTAACAACTCTGTAAACCGGTTCCGAGGTGGGGCTGATAAGGTAGCCGGGCAGCCCAACCCGGAGGCCCCCCTTTTGTGAACATCGCCAATCTGGCTTCTCGCCCGACCAGCTCCTGCTCGTTCCATCGCCGCAGGATGGAGCAGCAGGAGATGAGACCCCAAGCTCAGGGGCGGCCCGAAGACGGGGTAGGGGACCCCTACTTTCCCGGCCTGGGAAATCCCGGTTACGACGCCCAGCACTATACCATTCAGGCGAAGGTGGACGTCCAGGACAACCAGCTCGAGGTCAAGAGCAAAATGGAGGCAGTGGCAACCCAGGAGTTGCCCAGTTTCAACCTCGACTTCCAGGGCTTTGCCATCAGCGATGTCAAGGTGAACGGCCAGCCAGCTCAGTTCCAGCGCCAGGGGCGCGAGCTGATCATCAGTCCCCAGGCGCCCCTGTCTCAGGGCCAGAGTTTTGAGGTCGA
>BTUM01000045.1:0-65096 GCA_045863235.1 Candidatus Xenobia bacterium
GTGAGCGTTGCGCCGGGCTGAAGGCCCGGAAGCGTTTGAAGCCAACTCAGCTCTCACCTGAGTTAACGCAGCACGATCACCCTCCAGGCCAGCTCTTCCAGTCGATCGAACTCGCTGTCAAGGCTCTCCCGACTTCCGTGGGAGAGGCTTCCAGGGCTCGACTCAGGACCGGGGGAAGCATCTCGACCATCGCTACCGCTGGAACGCAGTTCCGGCGCGTTCGTCAGATTGTGCTAGCTCGAAACCAAAGTAGCGAGCACATTAGCGGAGGCACTGAGCCAGCAGCTCAGCCGGGTGCAGGGCTCGCAGGCCAGCCAGGTTCTCGAGCTGCGCCCGGCATGACGCTCCGGCGGCCACGACCACGCCGCCCCGCTCCGCCTCCTGGCGAACGGCTGGAAGCAAACGGCGCTCGGCCAGGGCCACGCTGAGATCGTAGTGCTCTCGCTCGTAGCCGAACGAGCCAGCCATGCCGCAGCAACCCGAATCCACCTCGCTCACCGGGCAACCGGGCAACTGGCCCAACAGCTTGAGGGCCGGGCCGGTGCCCACCAGCGCTTTCTGGTGGCAGTGGCCGTGCAGCAGCACGCTGCGGGGCGCGCGGCGCAAAGGGAGCTCATGCTCGGATACGAACTCCTCGAACGTCTGGGAGGGGACCTCGGGGATGCCCAGGGCCGGGAACTCGTCTCGCAGCGTGAGGATGCAAGAGGGCTCCAGGCCCACGATGGGGGGAAGGCCCTTGAGCTGGCGGGCGGCTTTGGAGGCCAGGTAGCGGGCCCGGCGCACCAGTCCTTTGGAGATGGCCGCCCGTCCGCAGCACACCCGGGGGGCCAGCACCACCTCATAGCCCAGCGCCTCCAGCACCTCCACGGCCGCCCGGTTGACCGACTCGGGGCTGAAACAGTCCAACATCAGGGTGACCTGGCGCGAGCGAGCGGGCGAGCGATGGCGGAAGGGCCGGGAGAACCGCAGAGGGGCACGGCGCGTCTCCACTCCCAGCAGGCCGGCCAGCGGCCAGAGGGCCCGCGAGGCAAAGTTGGAGACGGGCCAGAGAGCCGTGCCCAGCCGGTGCAACAGGTCGGCGTGGCCGAACAGCCAGGTGCGCGGGGATACGGGATGGCGCTGGTGCCAGCGACCCAGGAACTCGGTCTTGAGGCGCGCCATATCCACGCTGGAGGGGCACTCGGCCCGGCAGGCCTTGCACTCGAGGCACAGGTCCAGGGCTCGATGTAACTCAGGCGAGGTCGGGTGGAGCTCGCCCACCAGGGCCGAGCGCAGCAGGTTGGCCCGTCCCCGGGTGGAGTGCAGCTCGTCCCTGGTGACCATGTAGGAGGGGCACATCGTGCCGTGATCGAGCTTGCGGCACACTCCGGCCCCGTTGCACCGCTCCACCGCCCGGGCATAGCCCTCGGGCCAGTTCAGCACGGGCAGGTCCACGCGACCCGGGGTCTTGCGCAGGTGCTCGGTCAGCTCGCCCACCCCCACGATCTTGCCCGGATTCATCAGGCCCCGAGGATCGAAGGCCTGCTTGACCTGACCGAAAAGCGAGTCGATCTCCTCTCCAAACATCTCGCGCATGCGGCCTCCGCGCGACAGGCCGTCGCCGTGCTCGCCCGAGAACGAGCCGTGGAATTTGCGCACCAGGGCGGCGGTGGCCGCGCTGATGGCGCGCATGCGCTCCAGGTCGCCCGGATCCTGCAGATCGAGCAAGGGTCGGATGTGCAGGCAACCCACGCTGGCGTGGGCATAGTAGGCGGCCGTCGTGCCGTGCTCTCGCATCAGCTCCTGCATGGAGCGCACGAAGCTCAGCAGCGACTCGGGCGGCACGGCGCAGTCCTCCACGAAGGCCACCGGCTTTCGACGCCCCTGCATGCCCATCAGAAGGGGCAGACCGGCCTTGCGGATGCGCCAGACGGACTCCTGACCGGCCTGGTCGTAGAAAGCCCGGGAGGCCTTCTTGAGACGGGCGGCGGCGCGCTCGACCCGAGCCGGCAGCTCGGCCGGCTCACCCTCGAACTCCAGCACCAGCATGGCCTCCGGGTCGCCCTGGATGAAGTGGGCGTGGCGAGCCGTCTCGAGCTGCTGGCGAGCCAGGCGCAGGAGCATCTGGTCGAGCAGCTCGATAGCCGAGGGCTCCTCCTGGAGCAACACCAGGTTGGCCTCCAGCGCCTCCTCCAGCGAGTCGAACTGGAACACCAGCAGAGCCCGGGCCGATGGCAGGGGCACCAGGTTGAGGCGCAGCCGGCTGGCCAGGCCCAGCGTGCCCTCCGCACCCACCACCAGGGGGGCCAGCGAGAAACCAGCCGGACGGCGGGCCAGCGGGGCGGTCTTGCCTTCCCAGGCGGGCAGGTCTTCACCGATGGCCCGGAGGCCCACCAGCATGGCTTCCAGGTTGTAGCCCGAAACACGCCGCAGCAGGCGGGGGAAGCCGTCTGCGATCGCGCGGGCGTGCTCGCGGACCAGGACGGCGATCTGCTGGTGGAGGGGCTCGTCCGGCACGCAAGAGTGCTCCTCCAGCTCGCGCTCGGCGCCGTCGGCGGTCAGAAGCGTCAGGCCCAGCACGTGGTCGACGGTCTTGCCGTAGCGCAGCGAGCGGGCTCCCGAGGAGTTGTTGCCGACCAGCCCACCCAGCCCGGCGTGGTCGGCCGTCTGGGGATCGATGGGGAAGTGCAGACCGTGGGGGGACAAAAAGCGGTTCAGCTGGCCCAGCACCAGACCGGGCTCGACTTCGATCTGTCTGGCCTGGGGCTCAAAGGCGAGCACGCGGTGGAGGTACTTGGAGCAGTCCACCATCAGGGCCTGGCCTACCGTCTGGCCGGCCAGGCTGGTGCCGCCGGCCCGGGGCAGGAGCGGCACTCCCCGCTCTCCGGCGATGCGCACCAGGGTTCTCAAGTCGTCCTGGTCGCGGGGCAGCACCACCCCGAGCGGCTCGATCTCGTACAGGCTGGCATCGGTAGCGTAGAGACGACGGTGGATCCGGTCGAAGCGCACCTCGCCTCGCAGCCGATGACGCAACTCGCGCTCGAGGTCGATCACCTGGGCAGGTCCCACATCACCTCAAGAAGGTGCGTCCTTCGACCTGCCAGTCCTTCTGGAAGGCGGTGCCACATTTTGGGCTCCTTTCAGGGCTTGCGCCTAGAGTCGTCAGGTGCAGATCCGTCCCGCAGGTACTCCAGTCCGATGGCCGGTGGCTGCGGCCAGCATCGACAGCGCGGCCAGCCTGGCTCCCCCGCTGGCGCTGGCCCAGCAGCTGGCCGAGCGCGGGGCCAACTTCGAGGTGCTGGGGCGCAACTGGCTGTTTCAGAAGAGCTGGAAGTCGGCCGGACCCGAGAAGGTCGCCCAGGAGCTGCAAAAAGACGAGCCCCAGGTGCGCGTGCGGGTGGCGGGCGAGGAGTGGATCCCGCTCGAGAGCGCCGAGCGTCTGGGCCAGTTCCACGCTTTCCACGCCGGCGCGCTGGCTCAGCTGGGCGACAGCGCGCTGGGGCAGGCGCTGGCTGCCACCCACGCGCCGGGGGCGGCTTATCTGGCTTATCTGGCCTTGAGCCAGGGGCCCGCGCCGGAGCGGGAAGGCGCGCTCTTTACGGCGTTCGAGCAGGGCAAGCTGGAGGCCGGCAAGCTGGCCCGTCCCGAACTGGCCGAGAGCCTGAAAGAGCTTGCCGAGCAGGGCTACAGCCTGTCCAGCGGGACGCCCCTGGCCACCTATCTCTCGGTCGAGAAGCTGGCCCCCGAGGCCCCGGTGGAGATCTCCCGCCAGGGTCTGCGACTGACCAGCCTGCCGGTCGGCCAGCTCAAAAGCCCTCCTTGGAACGAGCTGGAGCAGCTCAAAGCAGAGGCCGAGCGGCTGCGCAAGCTGGCGGGGGAACAGACCAGGCAGGCCTGGGAGCTGGTGCGCCAGGATGGAAGCTCGCGCCCCCTGTCCGAGCGCGTGGAGCTGGCCGGCCAGTTGCTGGGGCCGGAGCTGGGCACGCTCTACCCGGCGGTGCTGCGCAACACGCCGCCCGAGCATCCCCTGCAGCCCACGCTGAAGGAGCTGCAGGGCCTGACCCGCTGGCTGGCTCCTGGGCAGGCGGTGGAGGCCCTGGAGCTGGGGCGAAAGCAGGGCTACGACCAGGAGCACTGGCGCCAGGCGGTGGCCGACACCCGCGATCTGGACCTGGCCCGGCGGGCCCTGGCGGCGGTGGAGGGCAAGGACTATGCCGCGCGCCAGGCGGCATTCCAGCAGCTGGCGGGGATATCGGCCGCCTGGGCGGTGGAGGCGGCTGAGGAGCTGGGGGCGGAGCTGGGAGCCCGGGGGCCGGAGCTCGCCAGGCTGGCCCGTGAGGGGGAGCCGGCTCTGGAAGCCTGGCGCTTCTGCAAGGCCCAGAAGCTGGCCTTCGAGCCCGAGCGCCTGCAATCATCGCGCGAGCTTCTGCAGCGGGCGGGGTTGGATCCCTCGGGATGGACCGGGCTCTATGCCTCCATGCCTTCCGGGCCGCAGGGCCAGGACCTGATGGCGCTGGCGAGTGCGCTCGAGCCCTTCAAGCCAACGCTCGAAGCTCTGAAGACGATCGTGACGCTGGAAGCGGAGGGCTATCCCGAGGTGGAAGCCCTGGCGGCCAGGTTCCAGAACGCCGACCAGGCGGTGACCGCCTGGAGCGAGCTGCTTTCGCGCGACCGGGCCCGACCCGACTACGCCGAGCGCCGTCAGACGCTGGAACAGCTGTCCGAGCAGAAGGAGTGGGCCAAGGCCCGAGCCGCCTACGCCGAGCTGGCCTCGCCCGGGGACACCTCGGCCTGGACCGAGCGATTGCAGCGCTGGCAGCTGGCCGAGGAGACCTGGCCGGCCGAGCCGGTGGGCGGCTATCGCTCGCTGCGCGAGGCCAACCTGGATGAGGCCCAGATGCAGGCCTTCAAGCAGTTGTCGGCTCAGCTGGCTCTCCAGAAGAAGGGCGACTGGGAGCTCTCGGGCGAGCGCTGGGTGAACAAGCTTTACATCGGGGCGACTCCCGAGAACAGCCTTCAGCTTCCGGCCCTGTCGCTGGCCCACCTGACCGGATGCCGGGTCTCGTTCACGCGGCAGCACGACCTGCGCACAGAGAAAAATCGTGCCATCCTGGAGGCCAGCACGGACGGCAAGAGCTGGACCGAGCTGACCAGCTTCGCGGGACCGCGGGGTGGGCCCACGCAAGAGAGCGTGGACCTGTCGGCCTATGACGGCAAGGAGCTGCACCTTCGCTTCGCGGTCAAGCCGGAGCACTGGGACCAGAACGGACCGGGCGAGGCGCTGGCCATCTCGAACCTGAGGATCACCGGCCAGAGCCTGGGCGAGACGGTGGAAGTGGCCACTCAGCAAGAGCTGGCCAGCCCCACGCAGCTGCTGCGCGAGCCGTCCCGGCTGCCCGCGCTGGCTCGCCTGGCCAGCCAGGTGGGAGGGACTCGAGCCGCGCTGCAGCTGGGAGCAGTGGCTCCAGAGAAGGATTGGGGCGCCCTGGGCGAGCTGGCCTCGCGGACCGGGGTCAGCGCCGCGGAGCAGCTCTGGCCGCGCCTGGAAGGGCCGCAGCAGGCCCGGGAACTGGCCCTGGTGGCCCACCTGTCGGCCCCCCAGACGCCCCTGGAGACCCTGATCAAGCGCACCCGACAGCTCTCCTCGCTGAAGCTGTCCCCGGCCGGACTCCAGGCTCTGGGGCAGCTGGCCTCCGAGCAGCCCGAATGGAAGACCGTGGGAGCCTGGGACGCAAGCGATCAAGGCTGGACCAACCGGCTCTACATCGGGGCTTCCACTCAAAACGAGCTGCTCAGCCCCCCGCTCTCGCTGGCCCAGCTGCGCTCCCCGCAGCTGAAGCTCGAGGAGCGCCACGACCTGCGAATGGACGGCAACCTGGCCGTGATCGAGGTGGCCGAGGAGGGCCCGACTCCCCAATGGACCAGCCTGCTCGAGCTGAAGGGCGCCTCGTCGCAGCACCAGGGCGTGCAGGTCGACCTGTCGCGCTATGCGGGCAAGACGGTGCGGCTTCGCTTTGCGGTCAAGCCGAAGGCCTGGAACGAGGACGGGCCCGGGGAGGCGCTCTCGATCCGCAACCTGGAGCTCTCGGGCGAGACGGCCTGGGGGCGGGTGAGCACCCCCCTGGGCAACGCCGGCGAGCTGTGGGACCAGGCCCTGGCAGGCCTGTCCAACCTGCCCGAGGAGAAGCGCGACGAGGCGCTGCAGGCCCTGGGCCAGCTGAGCGCCGGCCCGGGCAATTCCCGCCAGGCCCTGGAGCTGTGGCCGCTCTTGCTGGGTCGGCCGGAGCGATTCTCCGAGCGAGCGGAAGCTCTGAGCGAGCTGGCGGGCCGGATGGGAGCGGCGGCCGCTGCCAGCGCCTGGCCACTGCTCGATGAGGGGAGCGGAGCCGAGCTCAGCCGGGTGCGCTGGCTGGACATCGCCGCCCGCACCGCTCCCCCCGGGGCCAGCCTGGCCGACCTGGAGCCGGTCTACCGCAACCTGTGCCAGAACCCCCTGGACGAGCGGGCCACCGCCGCCCTGGACAGCCTGCTGGCCAACCGTCCCGCCTGGAGCCATGAGGGGGTCTGGGAGACCCGCCAGGATGAGCAGCGCGGCAAGGTGTGGAGCAACCGGCTGTTCATCGGAGCCTCTCCCCAGAACTGGCTGACCTCGCCGCCCATCCGGCTGACCGACATGGAGTCCGCCCGACTGCTCTTCTCCGCCAAACACGATCTGCGCGTGGTCAAAAACACGGCCGACATGGAGATCTCCTCGGACTCGGGCAAGACCTGGACCTCGTTGACCCGGTTCGAGGGCGCCGAGCCCACCGAATGGGCCGACCAGGAGGTGGACCTGGCGGCTTACCTGGGGCAGACCGTCCAGCTGCGCCTGAAGGTATCCCCCCAGCATTGGGACGAGCGTGGCCCCGGCAACGCCTTCGAGCTGGCCGGGCTGAAGGTGGTGGGCCGGAGCCAGGCATCGGCCCCCCAGCAAACGGTGTTCGAAGAGACCCGGGACGCGAGCCTGGTGGCCCGGGCGCTGGAGGCGGCCGGGGGCAGCTCGGATTCGATGGTGGCCCTGGGCGAGCTGGGAACGAAGCTCGGTGACAGCGTCCAGGCCCTGAAGCTGTGGCCCGACCTGGCCCCCGAGCTGGGACGGCCGGACTTCGCGCAGCGCCAGGAGGCGCTGATCGCGCTGGCCGGAAGCTGCGGGGTGGAGCAGGCTGCCGCGGCCTGGCCTCTGGTCTCCTCCCAGGGTCCGGCCGACATGGCCCATCGAAGCCGCCTGTTCACGCTGGCCAGCCGGCTTGCCGAGACCTGCGGCCTGAAGGCGGCGGACCTCTACCTGCAGATGGCCCGGATCGATCTGGAAGCCCTGGAGGCAGCCGAGAAGCTGGCCCGGAGCCAGCCGGAATGGACGGCGGTGGGCAGCTGGAGCCGCCAGGGGTCAGCCTGGATCGACCGCCTCTTCATCGGGGCTCCCCTGGAGCAGCACCTGACCACGCCGCCCCTGCCCCTGGCCGGCCTGCGAGACGTGCGGGTCGAGTTCTCGGAGAAGCACGACCTGCGGGTGGACAAGAATCTGGCCGAGCTGGAGATCAGCGTGGATGGACAGAGCTACACCAGCCTGGAGCAGTTCCCTGGCCTGAGCGCGGACTGGAACCCGCGGTCGGTGGACCTGTCCGCCTTCAGCGGGCGCACCGTGCAACTGCGCTTTGCGGTGAAACCGCAGCAATGGACCAACGACGGGCCCGGGGAGGCGTTGGGCATTCGGGACCTTCGTCTCAAGGCCGTGCGCGAGGGGAGCGAGGTGTCGCTGGACCTCGAGAGCCTGCAGCGTTCGGCGGTGGAGATGCTGGCGGCGGCCTCGAGCGAGGGCCTGACGATCCTGGGTCAGCTGGGCCCGGATCAGGCCTGGCGGGTGCTGGGCAGCCTGGGGCAAGCCCGGGCGCTGGGCCTGCTGGAAGGCCGCGATCTGAGCCACTGCCTGACCCGGGTGCTGCAGTCGATGATCGTGGGCGAGAGCCTGGACCGGGCCCTGGAAGGGCTGCTGGAGGGCGACGGCCAGTCGCTGGCCGAGCACGAGGATGCGGTGATCGTGGGCGGGGTGCGAGTTGGAAAGCGGCGATAGCGTCCGAGGTCAGGTCCTAGGGCTGCGCCCGGGTCATCATAGGAACGGCGTTGCGTTAGTCCTTTTTCCGCTTGTAGAGGGCTGAAAGGATGTCCGAGGGCTTGATGGCCTGCTCCTCGCGGTTGAGCCACTCCTGCAGCAGCTTGAGATGCTCTCCCAGAGCGCGCACGTCCGAAAAGCGCTTGCGTGGCTCGGGGTCGAGACAGATGGCCAGCAGCTCTTCCATCCTCTGGCTGACATCCTCGCGCAGGCTGCGCACAGGGGGAACCTGGAAGCGGAACTTCTCCATGGCCGAGCGGGTCAAGCACCAGTAGAGGGTGGCTCCCAGCGCGTAGATGTCGCCCCGGGGGTCGGCCGCTCCCCCTTTGTACTGCTCGGGGGGAGAGAAGCCCGGGGTGACCATGGAGAAGCTGCGCTTCTGCTGGGTGGGAACATAGTGCCGGGCCAGCCCGAAGTCGATGACGGCCAGACTGCCATCATACTTGACAATGGCGTTGGAAGGCTTGAGGTCGCCCAGAGTGATGGGGAAGGGCTTCTGCTCGTGGAGGTAGGTGAGCACGTTGCACAGGTCCACGCCCCAGCGCACCACCTGAGCTTCGGCCACCTCCTCCCCGGTCAGCACGGTCTCCTCGAGCGTCTTGCCGGGCAGCCACTCCAGGGCCAGATAGTAGCAAGGGCCCTCGGCGAAGAACTCGACCACCCGGGGCAGGCCCCGGTGCTTGAGAGTCATCAGGAAGGCGGCTTCCTGGAGGAAGCTGGTGTTGAGAGCGCGGTACTCGTCGGGGGTAAAGGTATCGGTTCGTATCTGCTTGAGGGCCACCAGGTTGCCCTTCCACTGCAGGTCGCGGGCCAGGTAAACGCAGGCGAAGCTACCCTTCCCCAGCGAGGAAAGAACCTTGTAGCGGTCTTTCAAGACCATTCCGTTGACCAGGTCGCGCCCCATCAGCGCAACCTTCTAAGGGCCAGATCAGTCTTCCTGGGGGAAGCAGGCGCTGGCCATCGCTCCGAAGGCCGCCACGGGAATGGTCAGCAGGTAGCCCAGCATGCTGACGGGGTCGGTGCTGCCCCCGCAGAGCACGATCGAAGCGAGCAACGAGAGGCAACCCACCGCCATCCCGTGGCGCACCAGGTCGCGCCTGGCCAGGCGGGCGGCCACGAAGCCACCGACGCCGGTCAGAGCCAGGCCGCAGATCAGGCAGAACAGGTCGAGCAGCATCGGGTGCTGGATGCGCTCGGCCAGACACACCGAGGAGCTGCCCGGATCGTAGAGCACGATGAGGAGGGCCAGGACGAAGAGGTGGGTGGCGCCGATGTCGGCCAGAAATCCGATGGTGACAGCTCGGTAGTTCATACGGGAGTAATTGGCGGCCGGAGCCGCTCCTCCTTCGCTCAGACTCGGGGAAATCGGCCGAAGTGAGGCAGCACTTCCTGGCTGACCTGGGACCAGGCCTGGCGCAGGTCCTGGTTGGCCGCGCTGGTCTCGGAGGCCAGCGTCACTCCCCCGCCGTGAACCAAGGAGGACTGCTCCAGGGCCACCCTCGCTTGCCAGTCGCCGAAGGTCATGTTGGTGTTCACGGGGCCGAAGGAGTGGATCTGCATCGTCTGTCAGTTATAAACCTGGAGGATAAACTGAGAGTGAATTCCGGGCCCAGGCTTGTTACAATTTTGTAAAAGCGCACGCCCAACGCAGACCGCGGACTGATGCACCAGCGAGTCCCTCACCGACCCGAGAGAGGCCCTCCAATCCGGCAATGATGAGGTCGGATGGCTGCCCCGTGTGAAATGGACGCCAGACAGGCCCCGTCTCCAGGGCTCCGGACAACGTGCTGGACCGGCCATCTGGTTCGGGATCGACCTGGAGCAGTTCGGTACTCTGCCGGCTGCCCTATCGGGCGGCCGAAAACCAGGCTTCGACCGTGACGTCCCGTCTCCTCAAGGTCGCTCGATCAGGCCCTGGTAGCTGTCGTACCGAGGGAACTCGGCCGGGGTGTTGGCTTGGGAATGATTCATCCCACCGCAGCGGACCGTAAAGGCCTCGGGCTGCTCGGCCCTCTGGTAGGTCGGCGAATAGGTATCCTTCTGAGCCGCAGGGCAATTGGGCAGGATCTTGAGGTAGTTGGGCGTGAGAGCTCCGAGGGAATGAGGATACGGCGAGAGCTTGTCCATGCCGCGCGGGCCGCCCAGCACAACGTTGTCGGTGGAATACATTTCCAGCGCGGTGGCCAGATTCTTCAAATTGGACTTGCAGGCGGTCAACTGACCCTGCGCTTTAGCTTTGACGAATCAAGGCACGAAGATGGCCGCCAGGATCGCCATGATGAAGACAACGATCATGAGCTCGACGATCGTAAACCCACGTCTCGACATGCGCTCACCTCCTTCCCACCATTCTCCCTCGATAGACGAACAAGAACACCAGGCAGTTCAATCGAAACACAATCTCGGCCAGTGCCAGCCAGTCGATGGCCGCCGGGAAGGCGCCCAGAAAGGCTCCCGTCTTGATCAGAAGGCTCTGCAGGGTGATGCCCAACAAAAAGGCATAACCGAAGGTCTTGTCGAGCTCCAGCCCCACGATGGCCAGGACGGCCATCAGGGTTTTCAAGCTGAGGCCCAGCGCCAAACGCTTGTCGGGGCTGGCCAGGCTCTCGCGAATGGACTGGATGTCGCCGGGCAGAGCCAGCACGAAGAACACGACGCTGCCAGCTATCAGGATGCGGCGCCAGATCAACGCTCACGCCGCAGGTAGTCGACCACCACGGCCAGCGCCAACAGGCGAAAGACCAGGTCGGCCCCCGAGTGGAAGGCCATCATGGTGGGGTCGCCCGGACTCAAGGTGGTCAACGGCTGAATAAAGAGCGCGCGGCGCACCAGGCCCAGCCCCACGCTCAGCAACAAGACCACATAACCCCAGCGCTTGTTGAGGATGAGACCGAGCAGTCCCACCAGCAAGAGAGCATTCCGCACGACCGTGGCCGCCAGCAGCCAGCTCTGCTGGGTCTGGGCCTGACCAAACCAGTTGACATCCTGAGCGATGTCGCTGCACAGAACAAGCGCGCCCACCCCGATGAGAGCCCACCGAATCACTCGGGGGAGTTCTCCGAACATGGCCGGAAATCCCGCCAGGGCTTGACCCGCCGGCATTCCAGCATGCCGATGCCGAGCATTCCAACGCCCGCAGACAGGTGAGCCCGGCTATCTGCGGGCGGGCTTCTCAGGTGCGCGACACGCAAGCCCCGGCGCAGGAGATCAGGACGAAGCTCAGAGCCTGACCCCCCGCAGCCGCAAGGCGTTGGCGATGACCGAGACCGAGGAGAGGCTCATGGCCGCGCTGGCGAACATCGGGCTGAGCAGCCAACCCGTGAAGGGGTAGAGCAGACCGGCCGCCAGGGGCACCCCCAGCACGTTGTAGAGGAAGGCAAAGGCCAGGTTCTGGCGGATGTTGGTCAGGGTGGCCCGGCTCAAGCGTCGGGCCCTCACGAGGCCCTGCAGGTCGCCCTGGAGCAGGGTGACGTCGGCCGACTCGATGGCCACGTCGGTGCCCGTGCCCATGGCCACCCCGACCTCGGCCTGGGCCAGCGCGGGAGCATCATTGATCCCATCCCCTACCATGGCCACCACCCGCCCCTCGGCCTGCAGACGCTCGACGGCGGCCCCCTTCTGGGTGGGCAACACCTCGGCCACCACCTCGTTCATGCCCAGTTGGCGGGCCACGGCTTCAGCCGCCACCCGATGGTCCCCGGTGAGCATGACCAGTCGCAGGCCCTCGGCGGCCAGGACGCCCAGGGCTTCGCGGGTGCCCGGCTTGATCGGGTCGGAAACGCCCAGCAGGCCGGCGGGCTGACCGTCGACCCCCACCAGGATGACGGTCTGGCCCTGCTCGAGCAGGCTGCGTCCGCGCTCGAGCAGGGCGGCCGGGTCCAGACCCTCCTGCTTGAGCAGGGCGGCGTTGCCCAGCACCAGCGAGCGTCCCTGCACGACCCCCACCAGGCCAAGGCCTGGCTGGTAGTCGAAGGAATCGGGAGTGACCAGCGGCAGCCCGCGTTCACGGGCTCCTGCGACGATGGCGGCGGCCACCGGGTGCTCGCTCCCCTGCTCGAGCGAAGCGGCCAGCCGCAAGACCTCCTCGTCCACTCCCACCTCGGTCAGGGTCGGACGGCCCAGGGTGAGCGTGCCGGTCTTGTCCAGCACGATCGTGTCCACCAGGGCCATCTGCTCCAGGGCCCGGGCATCCTTGACCAGCACGCCGGCCTGGGCCCCCCGCCCGGTGGCTACCATGATCGACATCGGGGTGGCCAGGCCCAGCGCGCAGGGACAGGCGATCATCAGCACGGCCACGGCCGTTACCAGCCCCATGGCGGGCTGGTGCTGGAGCGTCCAGAGCACCATGGTGAGTACCGCCACCGCCAGCACGGTGGGCACGAAAACCGCCGAGACCCGGTCGGCCAGCTTCTGGATGGGAGCCCGGCTGCGCTGGGCCTGGCTGACCATGCGCACGATCTGGGATAAGAGCGTGTCGGCGCCCACCCGGCGGGCCTCCATCACCAGCGCGCCGGTCTGGTTGACGGTGCCCCCGGTCAGGGTATCGCCCGGCGCTTTGGGGGCCGGGACCGGTTCGCCCGTCAGCATGGACTCGTCCACCGCGCTGCTGCCCTCGAGCACCACCCCGTCCACCGGGATGCGCTCGCCCGGGCGCACGCGCAGACGATCGCCGGGGGCCACCTGGGCGAGGGGCACTTCGCGTTCTTCGGGGTCGAGCTTGTGGGCTGTGGGGGGGGTAAGGCTGAGCAGGCTGCGGATGGCTTCGCCGGTCTTCTGCCGAGCTCGCAGCTCGAGCACCTGTCCGAGCTGCACCAGCACGATGATGACAGCCACCGACTCGAAGTATATCGGAGGATGGTGCCCCAGGCTGGCCGGCAACAACCTGGGAGCCAGCGTGGCCACGGCGCTGTAGACGTAGGTCACGCTGGTGCCCATGGCGATCAGGGTGAACATGTTCAGGTGGCCGCTGACCAGGCTGGCCGCTCCCCGCTGCAAGAAGGGCCACCCGCCCCAGAGCAGCACGGGAGTGCTGAGCAGGAGCTGCACCAGGGGCAGAGCGCCGTGGGTGGCCATGGCCACAGCCACCAGCGGCAGCGTGAGCACCAGGCAGATGGCGAAGCGGCGCTGCATGTCGCGCAGTTCGGGATTGTCCTCGGTGGGAGCCACCGTGCGGGGCTCGAGGGCCATGCCGCAGAGGGGGCAGTCGCCCGGCTCGGGGCGCACGATCTCGGGGTGCATGGGGCAGGTCCACTCCACCCCGGCGGCGGGAGGCTCGGCAGGCTCGAGAGCCATGCCGCACCGCGGGCAGGCGCCTGGCCCTTCGTTGCTGACCTCAGGGCACATGGGGCAGATGTGAAGAGCCTTCTGCAGGGCCGGAGAGGTTGGCGGGGGAGCCAGGTAGGCCTCGGGATCTCTGGCGAACTTGCTCAAACAGCTCGGGCTGCAGAAATGGTACGTCTTGCCGCCGTGAACATGCGTGCCGGCAGCCTTCTCGGGCTCCACGGTCATGCCGCAGACCGGGTCCTTGAGCCCGAGGTAGGCCGCCGGGTCAGCGGCAAACTTGCTCAGGCAGCTCGAAGAGCAGAAGTAGTAGGTCTTCCCCGCGTGAACGTGCGTGCCGGCAGCCTTGTCGGGTTGCACGGTCATCCCGCACACCGGGTCTTTGCTGGCTGACGAGCAGCATGAGCTCACCGCTGGCTGGCTCAGATACTTCTCTGGCTCGAGCTCGAAGGACGAGCGACAGCCGTCACAACAAAAGTAATAGCTCTGACCGGCGTGCTCGGCTCGAGGGCGAGCCGGGTCCTCGGTCACCTGCATCTGGCAAACGGGGTCGATGGGCATACCCGGCGTCAGCCGCCGCTCAGGGCAGGGCGCCGATCTCGCGCTCGAGCTCGTCCTTTTTGAGCAACCCCACCCAGGTCTTGACCAGCTTTCCCTTCTCGTCGACCGCAAAGGTCACCGGGATGCGGCCCTCGGCCTGAAGTGCCTGACGCGCCTCTGGATAAGCGTCGAGCTTCTTTCTCTGAGTATCCAGGTCGACGTTCACGAAATTGAACTTGGAGCGATTGGCTGACTCGAACTGAGCCAGTTCGGGCTCCATGGCCCGACATGAGGCTCACCAGGTGGCGCCAGCGTGAACAATGGTATATTTGGCTCCGGGAGCCGTCGAGTCTTCCAGAGCGGATTGACTCTCCTGGCTAGCCTGTTGGCAGGCCACAACCAGGAGGGCGATCAGGGGCAAGAGCCATCTACGCATGAAAAGATCCTCCAGTCCAGGGACACCTTCTGAACCCGGCTTTCGACTCCTACAGGGGAGAGATGCAGGTTGTCGAAACGACGCCTCGGACCTGGGGCCGAGGGCCCCTTGCAAGGAGGAACCAAAGAAAATGCATTCACCCAACAAACGACCGCTCGTTCCGAGCTGGTTCGCGGCCATGATCCTGGCCTCGCTCGTGCTGACCGTCTTCGGCACCATCAGGCAGGTGGGACCCGGCCATGAGACCCAGAACCCCAGAGAGTTGCTCGACGTGCTCTGGATCGACAGCTATCCCGAAGTCACTTCCGACACCTGGAACGCCTACATCTTCTCCTCGGACAACGTGGGCATCTCGATTCAGGCCGCCTCGGCCTACAAGCTCACCCTCGAGCTCTTCGAGTTCAAGCCCAGCAACACCGCTCTGAGCTTCCACTTCCCCCACGACGCTCGCCGCAGCACCTCCAACTATGCCATCGAAAAGATGAAGAAGCCCACCAAGCATTTCGACACCCAGCTGAGCCTCTCGGCCGATCCCCAGAAGCAGGGCAAGAACAGCGTCTACTTCACCGGCCCCGAGTTCCGCTCGCTGGACACCATGCCGGCCCCGGTTCGCGAAGCCCTGATGCAGCGCGGAGTGGTTCAGACCGAGAGCGGCCTGCAGCTGTCCCGTTGAAGATCGGCGTCCTGGCCGACAGCCACGACCATCTCGACAACCTGAGAGCCGTGATGGCCCGCTTCAAAGAGGCGGGCGTGAAGACGGTCATCCACGCGGGCGACTTCGTGGCCCCCTTCACCCTGCCCGTGCTCGGTGAGGCCGGGTGCCCCGTCATCGGGGTGTTCGGCAACAACGACGGCGAGCGCGTGGGGCTCTCGCGCGGCTTTGCCCGCCTGGGCGAGTTGCACGAGCGGCCCCACGAGCTGGTCTTGAACGGTCGGCGCCTCCTGGTCTTGCATGAGCCGGTGGCGTTGCCCGAGCTGGCCTCGTCCTTCGACCTGGTCATCTACGGGCATACCCACCGGGTGGACGTCGGGCAGAACCTGCTCAATCCCGGTGAGGTCTGTGGTTGGGTCACGGGCAAGTCGACCGCGGCCCTGGTCGATCTGCCCGAGAAGGGCGATCCCAGAATCCAGATCCTCGAGCTCTGACCGCCCGTTAACAGGTCGGTTGCCTTTTGTTCATCACTTAGCCCCGAACAGGGGCTATTTTTTTGCCGTGGTCATCACTGCGATACCGACCCTGACCCCCCCGCCTCTGCGGTTCAACCTGCCGACCCGCTCGCAAGGCGATGAGCCTGGCGATACTTTCCAGCCTGGTCTCGAGCAGGCCACCGGCATCCTCACGGGGGGCCCGCGCGGGCCGGTCCCCACGTCTCAAGTCTCGCTGCTGAGCTACCAGGCCTCCGAGAAGCACCAGCTCGAGGAGCACTACCGATTGCCCGATGGGCGCACGGTTCTCAGCTTCTCATCCTTCGACACCTCGCGCAACCGTGAGGACGACCCGAACGGCTACTCCATCGCCTTCGACAGCGCCGGCAAGGAGCTTTGGAAGTTCTCTCCCGAGGGGGGCCAGGAGATCGAGTCGCACCTGTTCTTGTCCAACGGCACCACCTACATCCACACGCGCGGACAGGGCGCCTGGCCCACCGACATGGTGGTCAGCCTGGACGCTGAGGGCAAGGAGCGCTGGCGGTTCGAAACCGGGTCGCGCGAGCGGATCGACAGCATTCAGGCCGACCCGCAGGGCAACCTGTTCGTCAAGGTCGATCAAGACGTGCTCAAACTCGACCCGAATGGCAAGAAGCTCTGGAAGAAGCACCTGCCCATCCACTCCGACGAGTACTTCCACGTGCAGACGCCCGATCACGGGCAGCTATTTGCCTCGGACGACTTCTCCAACACGTTCAAGACGCCTCACTTTGCGCTGGTGAGCGCCAGCGGCAAGGTCAAGGAAGTGGACCTGCCCGACATGGGCTCTTTCCCCCTGGTGGCAGGCGACCGGCTGTTCTACGGTGGGGCTCGGGGCGAGGCCAGGGGCATCGATCTCAAAACCTTGAAAGCCTGGGAAGTGCAGACCGACTCGGCCGTGGGCGGGCTGTACACGCCTTACGCCGGGCCGGATGGACGCATCTACTTCACCGGACGCCGAGACGACAAGCTCTATTGCCTCAGCCCCGACGGTAAGATGCTGTGGCAGCGCAACATCGAGGACGAAGCGCCCGGGAGCCACATGAACGAGGGGTTCCTGCCGGCCGCCGATGGCTCGGTCTACTACGCCCACGAAGACGGCGAGAGCATTCAACAGATCAAGCCGGACGGCACCCTGGGCCAGAAAGTCCGCGTCAGCGGGGGCTTCGAGAGCTTCCAGCCCGGCCCCGACGGGATGCTCTACAGCGTGGACCGCGACGCTGTGGTGCGCCGCCACAATCTCCAGGACGGCACGACCTTCGAGCTCAGGCTGCAACTGGCCGAAAGCATTCGCTGGGAGATCGACGCCGTGGAGCCGGGCGGGGTGGTGACCTTGACCGACAAGCTTTCGGGAACGTTGCACAAGCTGCGCGTGGACCCGTCCGACGAAGTGAAGCGGCAGCTCGAGGAGGCCAGGAACGCCCCTGCCAGCCAGGGCAGCCCCGGCATCAAGGAAGGCGACGGCTGGGTGATCATCGGCAACGTGCGCGTGAAACGGCGGGGCTCTGATTGACAACGGCCCGGGCAGGTGCTTATGCTGGTGACACGTGCGTGGACTCTCCCTGTTGGAGATGGTGGTCGCTCTGGGCCTGTTGGCCCTGGTTCTGCCTTTTCTGCTGAATCTGGTGCCCTCCAGCGCTCTGGCCCTCAAGCGGGCTGAGGACGTGGACGCGGCCAGCGCCTACGCTACCCGACTGCTGGAGGAAGCGCGCGCCACTCCGCCCTCGCGCCTGGGCGTCGACCTGGATAGCTTCGTCACTCTCAACAATACCCGCTTTCGAGTGGTGCGAGAGGTCTACGCGGTTGACAACTACCCCGCCCTGCGCGACGTGGTGGTGGCCATCTCGGGTCCGGCCCGTCTGCAGCCGATCCGCATGGCCACGCGGCTTGGCAGCGAATAAACTTTCGTTTTCTGCAAAGTAGGAATCTCCCATATCCGGCTGACCCTTCCTGGAGGTATACTGTTGGAGATCCCACCTTTGGAACGGGGAGGACCTGCATGGCCGAAAATCGCGACTACCAGAAGTTGAACAAAGACATGCACAGCATGCTGGCGGGCACCGCCAAGCCGAAGTCGAGCTCGGGCCCCAAGACGACCACGGTCACCATCGAGGTTTCCGAGATGCCCAAGAAGATCCCCGCCGGCTCGCTGGTGGAGATCGAGAAAGTTTCCGCCGCCGACCTCAAGTTCGGCGACATCGTCTACATGAAACGTCGCGACCGGGCCGTGTTGTGTCGCTATGTCGGGACCAAGGGGGATCAACTCGAGGTCACTCAGCAGACCGAGTCAGGGACACAGAGCATTCCAGCCTCGGCGCTGCTTGGCAGAGTGATCCGGGCCAGTTTCCAGGGCAAGACCCGCGAATTCAACAAGGATCTGACCATGTCACGCGTGATGCTGCGGGCCAAGGTCTCGGTCGACAAGCTCACGGGCAGATAGCCTGTTGACAGGCCGGGGCCCGCGGGAGAGAATCGGGCCTGATGAAGATGTCCTCACTGCAGATCCTGGCAATCGCCGCGCCCACTGCGGGGGCGGCCGTCTTTGAAGTGGGTCTCATGCTGTGGGGAGGCAAACCGGTCACCTGGCCTGAGGTCATGGGCCGGGTCGTCGTGATGGCCGTGGCCTCGGTGGCCTTCTCCGCGGTCATGTTCTCGCTCATCGAGCGCATGAACGCAGCCATCCGCTCTGAACGCAAGCGTCTGGAAGCCATGTTCGAGAGCTCCTCGGAAGCGGTGCTGCTGGTCAACCATGAGCTCCAGGTCACGGCTCTCAATCCGGCCGCCGAGGCCATGCTGGGGTATCCGGCCCGGCCCCGCGAGCTGAAGCTGTGCCGCCTGTGCGTACCGCCCGAAGGTTCCTCGTGCCGAGATGGCTGTCCGCTGGACCTGTCTCGACCTCGCCCGTTCTTTGAGTCGGTGGTGCGGCACAAAGGGGGAAGCCTGCTGCCGGTGGCGGTCAGCACCTCGACCCTGCCCGCCGGAGAGGACGGGCAGGCCGAGTCCATGCTCACGCTGGTGGACATTTCGCGCCATCGCGAGAAAGAGCATGCACGCCTGTCGCGCCTCTTGACCCAGAAGACGATGGAGGCTCAGGAAGAAGAGCGTCGCCGACTGGCCCGCGAGTTGCACGACGGGGTGGCACAGGAACTGTATGGCCTGAAGCTGGCCGCTCGCATGGGCACGCCCGTGGAAGATAAGATCTCCGAGATTATGGACGGGGTGGGCCGCCTGGCCAAGAGCCTGTGGCCTCCGGTGCTGGAAAAGCTCGGTCTGGTGCAGGCTTTGAGAGCCCATCTCGACTCCCTGGGACAGGCTGACCTGGTGCTGGAGGCTCGGGAGAGCTTTCCGCGCCTGCCCATGGCCGTGGAGGCCACCCTCTACCGCATCGCCCAGGAGGCGGTGGGCAACGCCCTGCGTCACGGCAGCCCGGGCCGGCTGAAGGTGCGCCTGACGGAGGGAGCCGACGAGGTGCGCATGGAAATCGAGGATGATGGGAGGGGCTTTGACCCCGCCCGCCTGACGGTGGAAGGATTGGGACTGGTGGGGATGCGCGAGCGGGCCGAAGGCCTGGGGGGAACCCTGGCGGTTCGCTCCGAGCCCGGACGCGGAACACAGGTGACCGTGCTGGTCCCACGGGAGGTCAAGGCGCATGTCTAGTCGTTCGATCCGGGTCCTGATCGCCGACGACCACGCGGTCGTGCGGGCCGGCCTGCGCATGCTGCTCGAGTCAGGCGGCATTCAGGTGGTGGCTGAAGCCGCTGAAGGGGGCGAGGCGGTTCGGTTGGCCGAGGAGCATCGCCCCGACGTGGTCTTGCTGGATCTCACCATGCCCCCGGGGCAGGACGGCATCTGGGCGGCCGAGCAGTTATCCAGGCGGCTGCCTCAGGCCCGGCTGCTGGTCCTGACCATGCATGACGATCAGGCGGTCAGACAGCGGGTGCTGCAGGCCGGAGCCCATGGCTACGTGCTCAAGCAGGCTCCCGACGCCGACCTGGTGGGGGCCATCCGCTCGCTGTGCGGGGCCGCTACCCCGGTCAACCCGCTGACCGAGCGCGAGAATGAGATTCTCCAGCTGATCGCCCAGGGCTACGGCAACAAAGAGATCGGCAATCTTCTGCAGATCAGCGTGAAGACGGTGGAGACCCACAAGGCCCACGGCATGCAGAAGCTGGGCCTGCAGTCACGGGCCGATCTGGTGCGTTACGCTCTCAAGGCCGGGTTACTGCGGCCAAGCTAATGTGCTCGCAGTTGGTTGAGCACATGAGCAGTCTGACGAACGCGCCGGACTGCGTTGTGGGGCGGATGATCGGGTGCACATTCGAGTTCATCAAGAATCTTCCATCAACAAGAATGCCGGACGAATCTCTCCGTCCGGCATCCTGGGTCAGCCGAGGGCGAACTAGAACGCGCCGGCTGCCGCGAAGGCGAAGGTGCCATTGCCCTGCTGGTGGGCGAACTGGCCGTGGTGATGGTGACCCTGGTGACCCTGCATGCCGCCACCCTGCAGGATGCGCATGATCAGCCCAACCACCGCTGCCAGCGGGTTCTGGGGCGGGCCACCGAACGGGCCGCCACCGAAGGGTCCGCCACCGAACGGGCCGCCGCCGAAGGGGCCCTGTTGACCGAACTGACCCATCGGGTTACCCAGCAACGTGTTGCCCGGGTTGCGCATCTGGGAGCCCAACGCCAGGCCCATGCCCATTCCCAGGCCGGCCGCAAAGGCCGGGTTCTGCTGGCCACCGAAGTTGCCGGCAAAGGGCTGGGCGCCGAACTGGTTGCCGAACATCGGGTTCTGGCCGAACATCGGGTTCTGGCCGAAGAGGGGGTTCTGACCGAAGGGCTGGGCGAAACCGCCCATCGGATTCTGCATCTGGTTCGCCATCGCGCCCATCATGAAGCCCATCCCGAAGAGCTGCTGGGCCGGGTTGGCCTGCTGCTGCTGACAGCCGCAGCCACCGCGGGCCTGAGCCCCGGCGCTGAGAGCGATCGCCAGTGCGAAGGCGATTGCGGTGGTCGAGTTGCCGTTGTCGGATTGCTGGTGGTTTGCTGCTTTTGCGCGTACGCCGCCCATGCTGGTGTCCTCCAAAGTAAGGTGATTTGGTCCTATTCTACCTCCTGGACTGCAAGTTGGAAAGGGACCGAAAGTAAAAGTCTCATTTCCAATCTGTGAACAGGTTATGAACAAATGACAGGGAGGGGCTTTCTGACCCCCGAAAGACCCGGCACCGTGCAGCGCGACCCCTTCAAAGCTCTCCTCCCCCAGCTCCGCACCCACCCTTACCCCGTCTTCCACACCATGCGCAAGCTCGACCCGGTTCATTACAGCCCGGGCTGGGAGGCATGGTTCTTGACCCGCTACGAGGACGTCGAGCGTGTGTTGCGCGAGCCCCACTTCTCGGTGGGCCGGGTATCGGACTTTTCCCAGCGCTTGAGCGAGCCTTACGATATGAGCCGCATCGAGGCCCACCTCTCGGGCTGGCTGCTCTTTACCGATCCTCCCGCCCACGGGAGGCTGCGCTCGCTGATCAGCAAGGCCTTTACGCCGCGAACGCTGCAGCGCTTCGAGCAGGCCGTGCGGTCGCGCATCGCCATGCTGCTCGATCGACTGACCCCTGAGCAACCCGTTGACCTCATGACCGCTCTGGCCAGCCCTCTGCCCGTCATGACCATCGCCGACATCCTGGGCGGACGCCCCCAGGATAGCCAGCGATTCGAGAACTGGAGCCACCGGCTGGCCACCTTCCTGGGCTCGGACGAGCTGACCGCCGAGCTGGCCAGCCAGGCCGAGCTCAGCCTTGGGGCTCTGGAAAGCTACTTCCGCGAGCTGATCGCCGAGCGCCGTCAGGAGCCCACCGACGACCTCATCTCCAGCCTGCTCTCGGCGAAGAGCGATCAGCAAGAGCAGCTCGAGGAGGGCGAGGTCATCTCCATGGCCATCCTGCTCTTTGCCGCCGGCCACGATACCACCACCAACCTGATCGGAAACGGTCTGCTGGCGGTGCTTTCCAATCCTCTCGAGAAGCGCAAGCTGGTCGAGAAGCGGGTTGCTCCCGAGGTGGCCGTGGAGGAGATCCTGCGCTACGACAGCCCTTCGCAGATCGCCAGCCGCTCGGTGCTGGAAGAGGTCGAGCTGGGCGGCAAGCGCCTCTTGCCCGGGCAACTGGTCAACCTCTGCCTGGGGGCCGCTAACCGGGACCCCAGCGTGTTCCCCCAGCCCGACCGCTTCGACCTGGAGCGCCCCAACCTGACCCGTCACCTGGCCTTCGGAAAGGGGATCCATACCTGCGTGGGAGCCCACCTGGCCCGCCTGGAGGCCCGCCTGGTGCTGGAATCCGTGCTGGAGCGCTGGCCGGCGACTCAGCTGGCGGGACAGCCCGAGCGCTATCCAACACTGGGCTTCCGGCGACTGCGCTCGCTGCCGGTCAAGCTGGCATGATCCGGCTGGCCCGCCCGAGCGACGCGGCCTTCATCCGCGAGCTGGCTTGCCTGTCCATCCTCAGCAGCCTGCCGGCCAATCGCCAGGCCGATCCCGAGGTCGCCCGCCAGTTCGTGCTGCGTTCTTATGCCGACCTGGAGCAGACGCTGGCCTCGGACCGCAACCTGCTGGTGCTGGTGGAGGAAGAGCCGAAAAGCCGCGAGCTAACCGGCTACCTGATGCTCGAGTTGGACCAGATCGAGCCTTCCACCGGAGAGAAGCAGGCCTTCATGGTGGACATCGCCGTGCTGCCCGACCGCCGTGGCCGATTCGCCACCGCCCGGCTCATCAAGAAGGCCAGCGCCCTGTGCCGGGCCCGGGGGCTCAAGTATCTGGTCGGGATGGTCTCGGCCAGTAACACCGTGGCTCGCGGTCTGGCCCGGTGCCTGGGCTTCCAGGAGGAGCGGGTGCAGATCGTTCGGCGCCTGGATTGACTTTCGGAGGGAGTGTTCCAGTCCAGGGCGAATCACCCGTTCTGACTTCTTGAGGGGGTTCGATGGCCAGAGATAGCGCACAAGCGCGATTTCGCAGACTGCACCGGTGGATCGCTCTCACGGCTATGTATGAAGAGCTGATCGTCCGGATCGCCCAGGAAGTCCACAAGAGTTACAAGAAAAACCAGATTTTCGACGACTCGCTGCTCGACCTGTGCCGCAGCATGGATGACCTGTTCGACCACGCCCAGCGCTACCAGAAAGAGCTAGAGGCCGACCTCGGGTCCAACCGCTGGGTCGGCTTCGTGGGGCGTCTGTTCATCATGCGCAACGTCAGCCGCTACAAGCGCCTGGTGGCCGAGCAGGCTCAGGAGCTGGGCATCCGGGCCATGAACACGGAAGCTCGTGGCTTCACCGACAGCAAGAAGGTCATCGCGCTCTGCAAGCGGGCCCGGCGTTGTCGCGAGTCAGCCGACACGGCCTGGGAAGCCATCGTGAAGGCTTACAATCAAGCCTCCGGCGAGAAGGTGTCCGCCCTCGAGGCGCTCCTGGGGAAGGCCGACAAGCTGTCTCAAAGGCTGCTGACCAATCGCCGCTTGCGAGGTCTCTTAGGCAGCTTCGTCAGCTACAAGGACGAGGACCGCGACTCCAACCTCGATGAGTCGGAGCGCCTGCCGATCTACGAACAGGAAGAAACGGCCACGGTGCGCATGCCCGCGATCAAGCGAGAAACCTCCAGCACCTGGCTGGGAGAGCAGCCTCCCGAATAGCTTCTGGCAGGGGCTAGCGGGTCGTTTCCAGGTTCTTCATCGCCTCCTGGGAGGCCACCATCTCGTGCTCGGCCCGCTCCAACGCGCCCCGTCCGCCTTTGCGCTCGAGCAGGTCGCGCATGGCCTCGGCTGCCCGGGTCAGATGGGCCACAGTGTCCTCGAGCAATTTGGCGCGCTCGGCCGACTCTCGGGAAGTAGCCATCTGGCTCCGGGTACGGCTGATGGTCTGCTCGAGCGCCTTGATGGCCTCGTCGAGATCCTCCTTGCCGGCCTGGCCCTCCAGGAACTGGTCCCCCAGTTGCAGCAGACCGGACAACATCCCGGGCAGGCCGCGGCCCACCCCTCCACCGCCGCCACCGGCCAGCCCTTCATGCTGGACCAGGTCGAGCACCTCGTCCTCAGACTGCAGCACAGCCACGAACATGGAGAGATTCTCGGTGGCGCTGCGAAGGACTTCGCGCTCGGCCACCAGTTCCTCGGGGTCGGGCCGGGCAGGCATGTTCCAGAGCCGCTCGAGCGATTCGCGCACTTCGCGAGAAGCGTCGGCCACGCTGTCCTGGGTCTCCTCGGGGAAGCGAAAGCGGGTCAGCCAGAGGGCTTGCTCGACCGCTTCACGGAAGAACTCATGGCTGATCTGCCCGGTCAGCAGCCGGTCGCAGGCCGCCAGGACCAGGTTCACCGGCGGGTAAGGAGTGCGCCCCACCGACAGATCGCGCTCGAACTGCATCCCCAGCCCTTCCGCGACGACATCCGAGGACTCCACCAGGGTGGCGCGCAACGACTTGTAGAGCTCGGGATCGCCCTGACCCGATTCCAGGGCTGCGCGCAGCGAGCCACATTGCTCCTCGATGGTGCGCAAAGCCGCCTGAGCTTTCTCCTGCATGGTCGGCTCATCGATGCCCCCGACCTGCTCGCCCACCTCCTCCAGGAAGCCACCGAGCAATTCGAGCAGGGCCAGCGTGTGGCGCTTGTCCGTCTCCCGTTCGGCCATGACGTCAAGGTGGGCCACCAGCCGATTCAGGAAAGGGTGCACGGCCGGACCGTGAGTGCAGGCATACACGTAACGTTCGCGATAGTCGCGCACCGTCGCCAGGGCATTGCGGGCCCGTTGCAGGGCCTCCCCCGCTCCCTCGACCTGGCCGGCCGAGGCCCGGCTCTGGAGCTCTTCCAGGGCCACCAGGTAATCGTCCATGGTCTGGCAGACTTGCTCGCGCTCATCAGCTGTCAGCTCAGGACTGCCATCGGAATCCCTCAAGAATTGCTCGCGCCCTTCGCGGGCAGCCTGGACCAGTTGCTCGAGCAAGGTGGTCAACTCGGTGGCCGGGGCCTCCCTGGCGATGACCCGATCAGCCAGTTGCAGTGTGCGATCGCTGAGTGGAAGTTCTTCTTCGGACATGGCCAGACGGTTCGCGCCTGCACCCGCCCGGCTCCTGTCAGGGGGAGGGGGTCATGGCCGAACGGGCCATCACCAGGGCCGCCAGGGCCATCGGGGTGGCCACCAGCGGCTCATCCTCGGTCATCCGTCCCTGCTCGTTGCGCCAGTATCCTTTCGGATGTTGCCGGCGCAAGAGCTCTTCGCACAACGGGCGGGCCCAATCGCCCTCGGCTGGCGGGCCGGACTCGACCAGGGCGTGGGCTGTCGTCCAACAGTAGTAGAAGTAGAGAGCCTCGCGCATCTCTTCTTGCTCCGGCGGAAAGTCCCCCGAGTTTTTCAGGGGATCGTAATGCTCGAGCACCCAGCCACGGGCGGCCCGGACCCTCGGGTCATCGCCGGCCAGTCCGCAGCGCAAGAGAGCCCGCAAGCCGTCAGCGGTCATGCTGCCATAGCTGCGTTTGTCTCCGGCCTTGTTCTGGCGCAGGTTGGTGGGCGAGAAGAAGAATCCTCCGTCGCCAGGGTAGTTCTGGCAGCGCTGCACGAAGACCAGGGCTTTCTTCACTGCCGGGTCGTCGGGCGGGGCCCCGGCCAGGCGCAGGGCCCCCAGCGCGAAGAGGGTGACGGACAGGTTGGCGCTGCGGCTGGGGTCGATCTTGCTCCCCGGCGGGCGCCGGTAGGGCTCTTTGGACTCTCCCCAGCCACCGTAGCTCAAGTCCTCGGGCTTCCAGCCCAGCTGCTCGGTCAGCTGATGGCCTCGAAGGTAGGTGATGATGGCGTCGCGGACCTCCCGGTGGGCGCTCTCTCGGCTCAAGTCGATGGCCGCCATCGACAGGCTGTAGACCGGGAACGTCATCTTGCTCTGGCGAGGGGGCAGACGCGAGGCTAAGAACTCCATTCCCCGGGCGCCCGCGGCCTGGCCTTCTGGGCCCGAGGGACCGTAAAGCAGCGCCTTGATGACCAGCGGGCTGAGCGACTCCCCATCCGTGTAGCCCGGGTAGAGCTTGGAGCGCCAGGCCCCATCCTCTTCCTGTCGGCCCAGCAGGTAGGCGTAGCCGCTGGAGATGGCGGCGTCCACCCGGACCACCAGCGGATCGTCGGGAGTTCGCGAGCAGGCCACCAGCAGCCCCGTCCAGAGCAGCCCGATCACGATCAACCCTCGCATCGCGAAGGCGATTCGCTGTTTCCTGGTTGACGATCCTCCGGAGTGAGTGGCCGGTGGCAGAATTCTTTGCTAAAATGTTACAACGGCCAGGAGACTTGGGGAGAGCGGGGTTGCATGATCGAGGAGCCGGGTTAAGCTATGGAGCGGGGAAGTTTGAGCGGATGGCCTGAAGAGGCACCGGAGCCGGTTTCCGTTCCCAAGCCAGACCTGAAAGCCTGGGGGGATGAGCCTGCCCCTGAGAAGGCACCCGAGCCCGAGGCGCCCATCAAGGCTTTCTGGGAGACGGTACCAGATCTGAAGGCTCCCGAGCCCGCCAAAGTCTCGAAGGCGGTCTGGGAGCCGCTGCCGCCGCAGAGCATCGAATCCCGCAAGACCAAGGTCTGGGAGCAGTCTACGAAATCAGAGAAGGTCGGCACGGCCACTCCCCGCAAGCCTTTGATGGCGGCCGCCCCACCCCCGCGAACCCTGCCCGAGCCATCCCCCGCCTCCAGGAAGAAGTTCAGTCTTCAGGACTCCTACAAAGCCCTGGACCGCTGGATGACCCGGGCCAACTCGCACGACATCGCCATCGCCCTGCAGCAGCTGTCGGTCATGATGAAGGCCGGCATCAACCCCACCCGCACGTTGATGGTGCTGGCCGAGCAGAGCACCAACAAGGCCGTCCGCATGGCGTTCGAGGACGTCACCCACCAGGTTCTGGAAAAAGGCTGGAGCCTGTCCGACGCCATGTCCCGCCACCCCCGCGTTTTCCCCGCGGAGGTGCAGCTGCTGGCCCGGGCCGGCGAGGAGACCGGCGACCTGGCCGACCGCCTGCAGCGCGCCTCGGACATGCTCGAGCGAAAGCACATGCTGATCTGCCGGGTGCGCGAATCGCTGACCAGCCCCATGATTACCAGCCTGGCCTGCCTGCTGGTCCTGTTCGGCATCACCAAATTCGTGCTGCCTCGCTTTCTGGGCCTCTACGACCAGATGGACGCCAAGCTGCCGCTCATCTCCAAGATTGTGGTGGGGCTGGTGGCCACCCTCAACAGCCCGGCTTTCCTGGTCAGCCTGGGCCTGGTGCTGGCCTTCGTACTGTGGCGCTGGAACTGGCTGCAACAGAAGGGGTTCGACCTGGTGACCAGCTTGCCCATCACGCGCAACCTGGTGGGCAGCCTGCTGGCGGTGCAGTTCGTGGACATCCTGGCCACCATGAACCGGGACGGAATCCCTCTGCAACGGGGCCTGCAGCTGATGAAGGCCACGTCCCCCTATGACCAGTACAGCGACCAGCTCGACCGCATGTCCCGCCAGTTCGAGATCGAGGGCAGCCTGGCCGAGGCCGTCTCGATCGTGCCCTACTTTCCGCGAGTGGTCAACTCCATGCTGATGGTGGGCGAGGAAACCGGCGAGCTGGACGGCCTGCTTTCGGCCGCCCGCCGGCTGCTCGAGCAGCAGAACGAGATCGTGCTGACCCAGCTGGTCACGGTCATCGAGCCGGCGGTCATCGGACTGATGGGAGTGGCCATGGGAATTCTGTGCGTGGGGATGTTCTTGCCCATCTACGGCCTGTTGGAGAAGCTGGCTGGATGAGGACGATGCGCTCCAGGGGCGTGGCCCTGATCACGGCTCTCATGTTCATGATGTTCTTGCTGGTGGTCGGACTGACGTTCATCACCCTGATGGAGCAGGACTACCGCTTCGCGGCCCAGCAGGAGCGCGGCCAGCAGGCTTACTTCCTGGCCCAGGCCGGCATCGACTTCTACCGCGCTCGGGCCTCCTTCTTCACGGTGGACACGCCGGTGGAGCTGGGCGTGCCCGCCGGCAACACTCAGAATCTCTTTGAAGTGGTGCTTCAGGCCGACGGGACGATCCGTTCGCGAGGCATCATCAAGGATGCCTATGGGGCCGTCAAAGCCGATCGCACCATCGTGGTCCCGCAGGGGAACTTCCAGCGGGCCTACGACGCGGGCAGCTCGGCCCCGACTCCAACTCCCTCGGGGACGCCTCCGACCTCATGAGGCAAGCTCGGCGCGGCATGAACTTGATCGAGGTGATGGTCTGCGGGGCCATCCTGGGCCTGTTCATGACCATCGTCTGCCACGCCCTGGTGGTGGCCTACCGCACCTACACCCTGACCGCCAAGAAATCCACCGACTATCGACTGGCCACCGTGGCCGTGGATCGGCTCACGCGCGAGTTGCGCGCCTCGGATCGGGTCTACAGCCCCGACCCGGCCGCCACACCGTGGTCCACCTTCGGCACCTACACCCCCGAAGCGGGGGTCAACCCTCCTCTTATCTTCCGCACCTACGACGCCACCGGCGAGCGCGTCCTCGGCTACCGCTGGGATAAGTCCGCCCGCACGGTGCAACGACTGTTGTATGACCCGACCTTCGACCCGGCCAATACGGCCACCCACAACGTGTTGGAGACCAAGAAGGTGACCTTCGAGGTGGACAACTTTGCCATTCAGCGCATGGATCCGGCGCTGACGAGCGGAGTTCCGTTTCTTCTTGTCGAAATGAAGCTCAGCTCGGTTTTGAGTCCTATCCTGACGGAAGTGCGGGTGAAGAGCCTGTGAGACGAAGACCAAGGGGCCTCAGTTTTCTCGAGCTTCTGGTAGCGATGAGCATCACGTTCCTGGCCATCAGCTTCCTGATGGGCCTGTTCGTGAACGCAGCCCGCAACAATGATCGCTCCCAGACCTACTCCACAGCCGCCTTCCTGGCGCAGGGCCGCATGGAGGTCCTGGCCGCCACCCCCATCGACCAGCTGGTAACGGGCAACGACACGTTCGCCGGGCAGTTCTCCAGCTACGTCTACGACGTGGACGTGCAGGATGCGGGGGACTACGACGGCGACGGAGTCGACGACGGCGACCTCAAGGTGGTCACGTTGAGAGTGACTGCCCCCGGCGGCAAGGCCGTCGCCTCGCTGGTGGCCCTGCGGACCATGCCGATTCCGTTCTTCAATTCCAGTTGCCACGGCTCGGACCCCAACCTGACCTTCATGGGGTCGGCCAAGCCCAACAAACGCTTTCCTCGCGGCTGGGACTACACGGACGGGCTTGACCCGGTCAGTATCTGGTTCTACAACCTGACTCAAAGCCAGCGCACGATGCCCAATGGGGGGCGTCCCGGCGCCGTGGCTGCCACGCCCGACCTGACCAAGCTCTACGCCGTCGACTACGTCAACCGGGGCGTTCGCTTCATCGACAGCGCCATGACGACCTGGTCGCCGACCTTGCTGCGCCCCGCCGGCCTGGGATATCCCACCGGAATCGCCACCTCTCAGAACGGCGACGTGGTCTGGCTGGCCGATGAGACCAACCGCTGCCTGTGGCGTTATGACACCGGCACCGGCACCTGGAGCAACCAGATCAAGCCAACCAACCCCGGCGATACCCTCGGCCGCCTGCGCGGCGTGACCTGCTCGGCCGACGGCTCCACCGTCTACGTGGCCGACCTGGATTATGACTGCGTCAGGCAATATAGCGGGGGGGCCTGGAACCCGACCCCCCTCAAGAACCCGGACGGGTCGCTTGACAACGTCCAGGGGGTGGCCGTTACCCGGGACGGATCCAAACTCTATGTGCTGGACCAGAACGGCCTGCAGTTCTGCGACCCCGCCACGGCCGCGACCACCTGGAGGGACCTCAGCCTGGACTCCAAGCTCGAGGAAGATATCCCTCAGGGCCTGTCCGTCAGCGACGACGGCAACACCGTCTGGGCCGTGGCCGCGAACGGGCTCCTGTTCCGCTGTGACCTGAGCTCGTACACGGTGGACGGTTGCTGGTACTGGGAGGAGCTCGGGCCCTGATCGGAGCGACCCCGAACCAGGCGCATCCCCGGTCGAGCGGGCCGGGGATGTTTCTTTTCAGTCGGCCGAGTGGCGGGCCACCGGGTGCCAGTAGTAGTAGTCGCCCACCTGCTCCTCGCGTACCCGCTCGTCGTAGTGGTGGTGATACCCGGTGGTGATGGTGGTCGTGGTCTTGCCCGTCGTGATGGTGGTGGTCTGAGGAATGAAGGTGTGACTGTAGCCCTCGAAGTGGTGCTGCACCACCTTGCGAGGCTCCCACTCGGGTGTGACCTGATCGCCGAGCACCCGGCCGGCGCCGATGGCGGCCCCGGTGGCCATCCCGGCTCCGACGCCCAGCGAGGTGCACAGCACCAACTCTCCGGTGAAGAACCCCGCGGCCAGGCCCAGAGCGCCTCCCACGGCCGCCCCGATGGCGCTGCCGATCGCGCCTTTGCGCCAGGGCGAGTAAGGGGTCAGGTCCAGTTTCTCGGTCTTGACCATCCAGGTCGGGTTGCCGACCGCGTCCAGCACGGGCTGAGGTCGCACCACGTCGGTGTCGGGCTCGGAGAGGTCCACGGGAGTGGCGCTGAAGGTGAAGGAAGGGATGCGGCCGATGACCGTGTCGCGGGTCACCGGACCGGTGTAGCTCACATCCAGCGATTGGGCGCCGGGAGGCACCTGGGGGCGAGGGGGGGCCTGGATCACTCCGCCGATCTGCACCTCTGGAGCCTAACCGGAGGTGCTGAAACTTTCCTGAAGAACCCGCCGGCATGGACCACCACCTCGAGCCCCTGCACCAGAAGCGCTATCTCGTCGACGGACAGCTCCTGGAGTGGAGCGGCGAGTGCCAGGAGGTGGTCTCGCCCATCGGTCCGAGCGTCATCGGCAGCTATCCTCTGCTGACCGCGACGGAGTCGACGGCCGCTCTGCAGGCGGCAGTCAAGGCCTACGACCACGGCCGCGGGCAGTGGCCCACCATGAGCGTGGGCGAGCGCATCGAGCGGCTGGAAGACTTTACTTTCCGCATGAAGGAACGGCGCGAGGAGGTCGTGCGCCTCTTGATGTGGGAGATCGGCAAGAACCTGCCCGACTCGCTCAAGGAGTTCGACCGCACCGTGGACTTCATCCGGGCCACCATCGACGCTCTGAAGGAGCTCGACCGCGCCTCTTCGCGCTTCGTGCTGGAAGAGGGCATCATGGCCCAGGTGCGGCGGGCCCCGCTGGGGACGGTGCTGTGCATGGGGCCCTACAACTACCCCCTGAACGAGACTTACGCCACCCTGATCCCGGCCCTGTTGATGGGCAACACGGTCGTCTTCAAGCCCCCCAAGTACGGGGTGCTGCTGCACGAGCCGCTGCTGGCCGCCTTCCAGGCCTCCTTTCCGCCCGGGGTGGTGAATACCGTCTATGGCGACGGGGCGCGCACCATCGGGCCCCTGATGGAGTCCGGGATGGTGGACGTGCTGGCCTTCATCGGCTCCACCCGGGTGGCCAACCTGCTCAAGAAACAGCACCCTCATCCCAACCGGCTGCGCTCGGTGCTGGGGCTGGGGGCCAAGAACCCCGCCATCGTGCTCAAGGACGCCGATCTCGAGCTGACCGTGAAGGAGTGCCTGCTGGGCAGCCTCTCCTTCAACGGACAGCGCTGCACCGCCCTCAAGCTCCTCTTCGTGCACCAGGACGTGGTGGAGGAGTTCGTGCAACGCCTCGCGGCTGGCGTGGAGGCCCTCAAGTGCGGTCTACCCTGGGAGGAGGGGGTGCAGATCACGCCCTTGCCCGAGGGGGGCAAGCCGGCCTACCTGGCCGAGCTGGTTCAGGATGCCCGGAGCAAGGGCGCCAGGGTGGTCAACTCCGGCGGCGGCACGGCGGAAGGGGCGATGTTTCGCCCGGCGGTCCTTTATCCGGTGGACGCGGGCATGCGCGTCTACCATGAGGAGCAGTTCGGCCCGGTGGTGCCGGTGGTGAGCTTCCGCGAGTTGGACGAGCCCATCTCCTATATGGTCGAGTCCCACTACGGCCAGCAGATCAGCCTGTTCGGACAGGACCCCGAGACGATGGCCCGCCTGATCGACCCGCTGGTCAACCAGGTCTGCCGGGTCAACTTGAACTGCCAGTGCCAGCGCGGGCCGGACGTGCTGCCCTTCACCGGTCGCAAGGACTCAGCCGAGGGCACGCTCTCCATCTCCGACGCCCTGCGCGTCTTCTCGATCCGCACCCTGGTGGCGGCCAAACAGACGGCGCAGAGCAAGGCCATGCTCACCAGCATTCTCAGAGGGCGGCACAGCAACTTCCTGTCCACCGACTTTCTGCTCTAAACTTCGTCGCATTGACCGTGCCACGTAACGTGCGGTGAGAAACTTGTTTCGAACCGCTTCCAAAGTGTTGTGGCACGGGCGATGCGACGAAGTTCAACCTGTTGAGAATTCATCGCACAGTCAATGCGAGGGAGTATAGACCGCCCGTTTCGGGCGTATCCCTGGACTGTTCTGAATAGGGCGCCCGTTTCGGGCGTGTCCGTGGACTGGATGAGCTCGCCGCCCCGCCGTAGAGGCCCGGGAACGTGGGCGGCCCCGCTGAGCGTCCCCCCCAAAAAAAAGTTTCCATCCTCGTGTAACCTGCCCCCCTCCTCCGGTGTAACCCGGGTAAGGAGGTAACGAACATGCTCAGAAAGACCCTGCTGGTGCTGGCCATCCTGGCCCTGCTGCTGGCGATCTACACCGGCGGACCGGTACTGTGGGTGGCCGTCGCGCTCCTGGCCGGCCTGGTGGCCGTCAACCTGGTGGCCAGCGCTCTCTGGCCCGAACGCATCGAAAAGAGCCGAAAGACCCTGGAGCGCTTTCCCCTGCGCAGCTTCCTGCTGGGCATCCTGATCGTGCTGCTGGAGATCTTCCTGGTGCTCAGCCTGCCCCTCAAAGGCCTGCTGGCGCTGGCCGCGGTGGTGGCCAACCTGGTCTTCCTGGCCCAGGGCCTGCCGGCGCTGGCCGAGCGGATCGGGCAGGGGCTCTCGCTCACCGAAAGGCGCGCCAACGCCGCCGGCACGGCCCTGATCGGGCTGGTCTTCGGACTGCCCGTGCTGGGCTGGCTGGCGGGAGCCTGCCTGGGCCTGTCGGCTCTGGGCGCCCCCCTGGCGGGCGAGCGATGATGCGCCTGCACGCCTACCTGTGGCGGGCGGCCGGTTTCGGAGCCACCCCCTCGCAGCTGAGCCGCAGTCTGCGCCAGGGCTACGAAGCCAGCGTGCGCGAGCTGGTGCGCTACGCTCCTGAGACCCCTCCCCCGCCGCGCCTGACCACCCTGCCCCCGGGCTTCACCCTGACATTGGCCCAGGTGGCCGTGCTGATCACCTGGTGGCTCAACCAGATGGTGCACACCCGGAGCCCGCTCCAGGAGAAGATGACCCTGTTCTGGCACGGCTACTTCACCACCGCCGTGGTGCCCGTGATCTTCCCCGCCTTCCTGGCCAACCAGAACGACTTCCTGCGCAGGAACGCCACCGGCCGCTTCTCGGACCTGTTGCTGGGCATCTCCCGGGACCCGGCCATGCTGATCTACCTCGACGGCCACACCAACAAGCGCGAGCACCCCAACGAGAACTATGCCCGCGAGCTCCTGGAGCTGTTCACCCTGGGCGAGGGCCACTACAACGAAGCCGACGTCAAATCCGCCGCCCGGGCCTTCACCGGCTGGGGCATCGACTGGGGCCGAGGCACGTTCCGCTTCAGCCCCGAGCACCACGACGACGGTCCCAAGCGCTTTCTGGCCCACACCGGCCAGCTGGGGGGCGAAGAGGTCGTGAAGATCCTGGCCCGCCATCCCCGCACCGCCCGCTACCTGGTGGACCGCCTGTTCCGCTTCTTCACCGGCGTGAGCACGCCGCCCCGTGAGGTGGAGCGCCTGGCGGGAGTCTATGAGCAGCACCACGGGGTGCTGGCTCCGGTGCTGGAGGCTCTCTTCCTGGGCCAGGCCTTCCGGGCCACGGCCGAGCCCCGCCAGGCGTACAAGAGTCCGGTTGAGCTCACGGTCGGGGCCCTGCGCTCTCTCAACGGCCAGTTTCGCAACGGGCCGGGCTGGCAGTGGCTGGAAAGACTGGTGGCCATGGGCCAGCTGCCCTGGCTGCCTCCCAGCGTGGCCGGGTGGGCCGAGGGACGGTCCTGGCTCAACACCGGCACCCTGCTCGACCGGGTCAACTTCGCCCGCCAGTTGGCCCGGGCCCATGAGCCCCAGGTGGCCAGCCTGGTGGCAGGGGCCACTCCCGATCAGGCCCTCGAGCGCTTGCTGGCCGCCGCCGGACTGCCCGACGTCACCGGCACCACCCGAGCCCACCTGGCGCGCGCCTGCCGCCAGAAAGGCCCGGCTGAGACGCTGGCCCTCATCCTGGCCAGCCCCGACTATCAAGTGAGGTGAGCTGCCCATGAAGCGACGCGACTTTCTCAAAGCAACCCTGGCGATGGCGGGCGTGATGATGCTGCCCGAGATCCCGCTGGCGGCCACGCCCCGCAAGCTGGTGCTGGTGCATCTGTTCGGTGGCAACGACGGGCTCAACACCGTGATCTCGGACAATGCGCTCTATCGCAAGCTGCGTCCCCGGCTGGCCCTCAAGAGCGACCAGGTGCTGCCGCTCAAGTCCGGTCTGGGCCTGCACCGCGCCCTGGAGCCCCTGATGCCGCACTGGCAGGCGGGCCAACTGGCCCTGGTCAACGGGGTGGGCTATCCCGAGCCCAACCGCTCCCACTTCACCTCCTCGGACATCTGGCACACCGCCGTGGTGCGCGGCACGGCTCGCTACGGCTGGCTGGGACGTTTCCTGGACAACAGCGGAGCCGGCTCGGTCAACGTCGGCCCGACCCTGACCCGGGCCCTTTACGCCCAGAGCGCCCAGCCTCTCTGCCTCAAGACCCCGGACCAGTTCCGCCTGGAGGCCAATCAAGCCGAGCTGTCGGCTATGTACCGAGACTTCGGCGGCCACCTGGGCAGCACGTTCGCAAGCCTGGAGAAGGCGGTGGACCACTGTCACTCCTGCCCCGGCGAGTCGGTCGCTACCGGCGACTTCGGCAAGTCACTCGACGTCATCTTGCGCCTGCTGCCGCAGGGACAGGTTTTCTGCACCGCCCTGAGCGGCTTTGACACCCACTCCAACCAGAGCAAGCGCCACGCCGAGGTGCTGAGCGAGCTGGCCGGCGGCCTGGCCGCCTTCATGGCCGCCCTCAAGCGGCGCGGGCAGGACCGCGACGTGCTGGTGGCGGTTTACTCGGAGTTTGGGCGCCGGGTGGAGGAGAATGCCAGCGGCGGCACCGATCATGGCACCGCCGGACCGCTCTTCGTGCTGGGTCCCGGGGTGAAAGGCGGTCTCTATGGCGAAGTGCCCTCCCTGAGCAACCTGAAGGAAGGGGATCTGGTGCACACGGTCGACTTTCGAGCCGTCTACTCCACGCTGCTGAGCCGCTGGCTGCAGGCGGACGCGAGCGCCGTGCTGGGAGGCCACTTCCCGGCTCTGCCCTTCCTGTGAGCCCTGCCCACCAGCCAGACGAGCGCGCCCTGGTGCTGGCCGCCCAACGGGGCGACCAGTCGGCCCTGGAGGAGATCGTGCGCCTGCACCAGGCCAGCCTGTGGCGCCTGGGCAACCGGTTGCTGGGCTCGCCCAGCGAGGCTCAAGACCTGGTGCAGGAGACCTTCGTGGCCGCTTTGCGCGGATTGGAGCGTTTCCAGGCGGGGCGTCCACTGCGTCCCTGGCTGGTCACCATCGCCACCCGGCTGGGGCTCAATATGCTGCGCACGCGGCGCAGACACCCCTCAGAGCCGCTGCAAGAGGAGCTGCCCGACCCGGCCAGCGGTCCGGCCGGGGAGGTCGAGCGTCGCCTGGAGCTGGAGCGATTGATGGCGGCTGTGAGCACGCTGGAAGCGGTACCGCGGGCCATCGTGGTGCTGCACTACTGCGAGGAGATGGCCTGCGCCGAGATCGGCGCCGTGCTGGAGATGACCGAGTCAGCCGTGAAGGTGGCCCTGTTCCGGGCCCGCGAACGACTCAGGACCAGGTTGGGAGGATCGTGATGAGCTGCGAATCGGTGCGCGAATGCCTGCAAGAGCACCTGGAGGGGACCCGGCATCCCCTCGAGCTGGCCGGGCGCTTGCCCGACTGGGCCCAGCGCCACCTGGAAGGCTGTCCGGCCTGCCGGGAGGCCAGCTGGCAGCTGGTCTCGCTGGAGTGCTCCCTGCGCCGGATGAGCGAGACGCCGCCGATGCCGCTCGACCTGACCGCCAGCGTGATGGCCGCCCTGCAGCGCCCCGAGCCGACCGCCCCGGCCAGCCGCGAGCGCATCTGGATGCGGGCCGCCGCCGTTCTGCTGGTGAGCCTCTGTCTGGTTGCCAGCGTTTACGTGCCCATGCCGCCCCTGCAAGCGGGCTGGCAACTGGTCTCGGGCTGGTCGCTGCCGCGCCTGGACCTGCCTGGCCTGAATGAGACTCTGGCGCTGACCGGGGCGGCGGTCTGCCTGCTGGGCGCCACCGCCCTCAACTGGCGCTGGAGCGGAGCCCACTGATGCAAGTCCTGGTGTACGCCCTCTGTTTTGGCCTGGGAGCCCTGGGAGTGGCCTCGCTGGGGCTCCTGGGCTGGGTGCTGTGGCCTGTTCGAGCCCGAGCCGCCCGCGAGCGGATCGAGATGGCTCGAGGTCGCTGCCTGGTCATCGGCCTGCTGCACCTCTTCGCGCTCCTCTTCTTGATGGCCGTGGCCGACAAGCGCGGAGGGGGAGCCGGCCTTTTGGTGGCGGCCTTCCTGGTCTGGGTGGCCTGGAAGCTGCTCTCCGCGCTGCCCGGGGTGCTCAGCTGGCTGGGCGAGTCGCTTGGCTCACTGGCCGACCGGCCCCAGCTGGATACCGCCCGGGCCACCGCCTGGGGAGCCTTCCTGCTGGCCGGGGTGGGGCTGGTGCCCTGGCTGGGGTGGGCTCTGCTGGTCGCCTGCCTGGCCGCCGCCTGCGGCTGCGGGGTGCTGGGCGGATGGAAAAGAAAATGACCCTGGCGAACCAGGGCCGGGAGCCGCGCGGCCGACATCTCGTGCTGCCGTGAGAAATTTGTCACACCGTCCGACTCCCGGCCTGGCAGGCGCGGGAGCCACGAAGAGAGCTCCTTTCTGACGATTGGGGCCGGACGAGCTGTGCTCTGTTCCGGGCAATAGGAGACCAGGGCTTTGGTCGAGCGGTGGTGCTCCGTGACGAGGGAAACTAGGTGCGAGGGGCGCTGAGCGAGTTGAGGGCGCGAATCAGCCGTTCTTGCACTTCCTGAGCTCCGTGGGTGAGCATGAAGTCGAGCAGCGCCTCGCGATCCTCCACCAGCAGGCGCAGACCGGGCAGCGCCTGACAGGTGCCCCAGCTTTCCACCCGGGGCTTCTCGGGCTCGGGCGGACGCCGCGTGTTGGCCGCCTCGATGATCTGCTCGAGCTCTTCCGGGCTCCGCCCGTCCAGCCGCTTCTGGATGGCCGGCAGGGGGAGGTATTCCGCCTGCAGCGCCTTGATGGCCAGCAACTGGTTGAGGTGGCGCCGGGTGTAGCGGGCAGTGCCGCTGACATAGTGAGGCTTGTCGAGCAAGCCCAGGCTGGTGTAGTAGCGAATGGTGCGCGAGCTGGGCACCGGCGAGACCCGGCCCCCGGGGTTAGGCAGGTTCCACTGAGCCAGCACGCTTTCGGCCTGCTCGCTCAGCTCCTCCAGGGTCCAGTCGCCCGCCTCCGGGTTCTTCACTTCCCCAGTGTAGCTGTTAGACAGTTCAACTGTCCAGCCTCCAAAGAGCTCTGCCTGACAGTTCAACTGCTCGCACCCACTTCGATCACGTTGCAGTGGTACCAGAGAACGACAAGTCCGCACAACATCAGGGTCAGCATCACTTATCCTCCTTTGGCTCGGTTTCATTTCGGGGTGGACAGGCCAGCATCACTGGCAGAAACGGAGGCGGGTCGATCGGGGGGGGCGGCTTGCGCCGCAAGGTGGACTCTTCGATGATCGGGGGTTGCCAGTTGGTATTCTCTCTCACCTGCCACCTCCTTCGGACTTGTTCACGGGCCCTGGACTCATCTTACAGTTTAACAGTCTAACTGTCAATATGTCAGAGAGAGTTTTCCCACAATTCTCCTCCTGGAGGCCTCAAACGAGCCCTGACAGTTATCCAGCCGAACTGAAAAATTGAGCCCGATTCTCCTTTCGAAGACGCGGAGAGCTCTTAACATGCAGTTTACATTCCAAGCAGGGTCTACTGAACGGGTCTAGAATAGGCGGAAGTTTTTTCATGGGGGTTAGCCTGGCCGGCGGCGGAATCCGGCCTGAAGAGAGAGATTTCCCGGCGCAAGAGCGCCGGAATGCAGAAAGAGTGAGGATGAAAACCGTGTTACGGAAACTGACCGGCCTCGGGCGCTACGCGATGTTCGTAGCCCTGATGACCTTGATCCAGCTGCCCGCCTGGGCCAGCGAAACCGACATTAAAGTCCCTGGGGAGCTCAAGACCCAGACCTTCGAAAGCCTGGGCGGCATGAGCGGCCAGCTGCTGCTGATGATCGGCATCGGCGTGTGCCTGATCGGAATGGCCTTCTCGCTGATGCAGGCCAAGGCCATCAAAGAGATGCAGGTGCATCAGTCGATGGCCGAGATGTCCGAGCTGATCTACGCCACCTGCCGCGCCTATCTGACCCAGCAGGGCCGCTTCCTGGTCATCCTGGAAGTGATGATCGGCATCTGCATCATCTACTACTTCGGCTTCCTGCGCCATCTTGGCGCGGGACAGGTGGCCGTGATCTTGTTCTCCTCGGTGGTCGGCATCCTGGGCTCCTACGCGGTGGCCTGGTTCGGCATCCGGATCAACACCTGGGCCAACTCGCGCACCGCTTTCGGCTCGCTCAAGGGCAAGCCGTTCCCCTGCTACGCCATCCCGCTCCAGGCGGGCATGAGCATCGGCCTGATGCTGATCTGCGTCGAGCTTCTGGTGATGCTCGTCATCTTGCTCTTCATCCCGGGTGAGTGGGCCGGCCCCTGCTTCATCGGCTTTGCCATCGGCGAGTCGCTGGGCGCCTCGGCGCTCAGAATCTGCGGCGGTATCTTCACCAAGATCGCCGACATCGGCGCCGACCTGATGAAAATCGTGTTCAACATCAAGGAAGATGACGCCCGCAACCCGGGCGTCATCGCCGACTGTACCGGCGACAACGCCGGCGACTCGGTGGGCCCCACTGCCGACGGTTTCGAGACCTACGGCGTCACCGGCGTGGCCCTCATCGTCTTCATCACCCTGGCGGTGGGCAGCATCCCCCTCCAGGCCACTTTGCTGGTGTGGATCTTCGTGATGCGCGTGCTGATGGTCATCACCTCGATGGCCTCCTACACGATCAACGACGTGATGGCCAAAGGCAAGTACCAGAACGCCGACAAGATGGACTTCGAGGCGCCCCTGACCAACCTGGTGTGGCTGACCTCGGCCGTCTCCATCGCCGTCACCTTCATCGTCAGCAAGCTGATGCTGGGCAACCTCGCCGTCGACCCCGAGCTGTGGTGGAAGCTCTCCATCATCATCTCCTGCGGCACCCTGTCGGCCGCCATCATCCCCGAACTGACCAAGATCTTCACCAGCGCCAAGTCGGCCCACGTGGCCGAGATCGTCGACTCGAGCAAAGAGGGCGGCGCCTCGCTGACCATCCTGTCGGGCATGGTGGCGGGCAACTTCAGCGCCTTCTGGATGGGCCTGACGATGATGTTCCTGATGGCCATCGCCTACTTCACCTCGCTCGGTCTCTCCCCCGAGATGATCAAGTTCGCGCCGGTGTTCGCCTTCGGCCTGGTGGCCTTCGGCATGCTGGGCATGGGCCCCGTGACGATCGCCGTCGACAGCTACGGCCCGGTGACCGACAACGCCCAGTCCATCTACGAGCTTTCGCTCATCGAGACCATTCCTGACGTCGAGAACGAGCTCCAGAAGGACTACGGCTTCAAGCCCGAGTTCGTCCAGGCCAAGCACTTCCTGGAAGAAAATGACGGCGCCGGCAACACCTTCAAGGCCACTGCCAAGCCGGTGCTGATCGGCACCGCGGTCGTGGGCGCCACCACGATGATCTTCTCGATCATCCTCCTGCTCACTCAGGGTGGCACCACCGGCATGGAGAAGCTGGCCCTGGTCGACCCGATGATCTTGCTCGGCCTGATGACGGGCGGCGCGGTCATCTACTGGTTCTGCGGCGCTTCGATGCAGGCCGTGACGACCGGCGCCTATCGGGCCGTGGAGTACATCAAGGCCAACATCAAGCTGGAGGGCTCCACCAAAGCCTCGGTGGAGGACAGCACCAACGTGGTGCGCATCTGCACCGTCTACGCCCAGGCGGGCATGTGGAACATCTTCTTTGCGGTGCTCACCCTGACGCTGGCCTTCGCCTTCTTCGACCCCTACTTCTTCGTGGCGTACCTGGTCTCGATCGCGCTCTTCGGCCTGTATCAAGCCATCTACATGGCCAACGCCGGCGGCTCGTGGGACAACGCCAAGAAGGTGGTGGAAGTCGAGCTGCACGCCAAGAACACGCCTTTGCATGAGGCCACCATCGTGGGCGACACCGTGGGTGACCCCTACAAGGATACCTCCTCGGTAGCCCTCAACCCGATCATCAAGTTCACCACGCTGTTCGGGCTGCTGGCCGTGGAGATCGCCCTGGAGATGACCGCAGGTCCCAAGATGGGCCTGGCCATCTTCTTCCTGGCGGTGGGTCTGTTCTTCGTCTGGCGCTCGTTCTACGGAATGCGCATCCACGCCGGCGGCTCGGGCGGATTCCGAGGCCAGATGGCCCAGGCCGAGGCCGCTGCCAGAGCGGCTGCTCCTGCCGAGAAGCCGGCCCCCGCGCCGGCTGTCGAGGAGAAGACCGCCGAGCCGGCCTCCAGCGAGGCAAGCTCCTAACCACGGGCACCGCGTTGAGCGGTCACCCGCCGACCACAGAACCCCTGGCGCTCGCCAGGGGTTCTCCCACGAAATGAGGTCTTGCATCACGTGAAAAAACCGCTAACCTTCCTGCTGCTGGCTCACTACTTCAAGGGCGCGCGCCTGATGGACGAGCTGCACCGCCTGGGCTGTAAGGTGGTGCTGCTGGCCGAGGAGTCGGTGCGCCACAAGCCGTGGCCCGACATTCTGGACGAGCGCTTTTTCATGCCCGACCTGGAGAACGTGACGGCCGTGACCCGGGCGGTGAGCTACCTGGCCCGCAGCCGCAGCTTCGACGGCCTGATCGCCCTGGACGACTACTCGGTGCAACTGGCCGCCACCCTGCGCGAGCACCTGCGCATCAGCGGCATGGGCGAGACCACGGCCCGCTACTTCCGGGACAAGCTGGCCATGCGCATGCAGGCGCGCGAGGTGGGCATCAACGAGCCCGAGTTCGTGCACGTGCTCAATCACCACCAGATCCACGAGTTTACCCGGCGAGTCGATCCGCCCTGGGTGCTCAAGCCGCGCTCCGAGGCCGGCTCGGTCAAGATCAAGAAGTGCCACTCGGAGCTCGAGGTCTGGCAGGCGGTCAGCGAGTTGGGCGACGACCACTCCTACTACCTGCTCGAGCAATACGTTCCCGGCCAGGTACTGCACGTGGATTCCATCGTCTACGGCGGCCGCATGCTCTTCGCCCAGCCCCACCGCTACTGGCGCCCGCCCTTTGACGTGTGGAACAAGGGAGGGGTGTTCCTCTCCCAATCGATGAGCGATCAGGACCCGGTGCTCCACGAGGTGCGCGAGATGAACGAGCGAGTCGTCCTGGGCCTGGGCCTGGAGCGAGGCGTCACCCACTCCGAGTTCATCCACGGCCACGATGGACGGCTCTACTTCCTGGAAATGGCTGCCCGGGTCTGCGGCGCCCACCTGGACATCGAGGTCGAGGCCGCTACCGGCGTCGATTTGTGGCGCGAGTGGGCTCGTCTCGAGACGGCCTACCTGCGCGGCGAGCCCTACCGGGTGCCCGCTCAGCGCAAGGACCACGCCGGCCTGTTGCTGTGTCTGTCCCGCCAGCAAGCCCCCGACCTGAGCGTCTTCAGTGCGGGCGAGGTGGTCTGGCGGTTGTCGGAAGACTTTCACGCCGGGCTGGTGCTGGCCTCCCACAGCCACGAGGACGTGACCCGGCTGATGCAAAGCTACCAGGAGCGGCTCAGCAACGAGGTTCTGGCGGTGGCGCCACCGACCGACAAGCCGATGTAAGGCGCGCGTTGCACACCTCAGGAATGAGCGCGGCGTCTACACCCCCAATTCTCAGCCGGTCAACGCGCGGGAGTGTAGCCTTGTCTCGGCTCCTCATTTCGGCCTCCCTGGTCGCTGCGCTCTGCCTGATGGCGTTCTCGCCGGTCCGTGCCGAGGTGCGGCGCTACCGGGTGCAACTCGAAATCATGCGCCAGGGCAGCGAGCTGCTCGACCAGCGTGCCTTCTGGGTCCAAGAGCAGGTCCCCCGGCCCCTCGAGTTGGCGGGCCTGCCGGCGGCCACCAGCGTCACCCTGAGCGTGACCCGCGAGGTGGGCAGCGCCAACCTGATCGTCTACTTCCACGTGGTGGGGCCATCCACGGCGGCCTACCAGGAGCTGACCAGCCCTCGCCTGGTGCTCGGGCCCGACAGCCAACCCCCGGCTTTCTGCTTCGCGCTGCAGGGCCAGGTCTACCGGATCAGCGTGACCTCTTTGAAAGTCCAAGTTCTCGAATGAGCCTGCGCCACCAGCTCAAAGGCGCGGGGCGTGGCCTCGCGGCGCCGACGATGCGCCCGATCCAGCTCGAAACCCAGTCCTCCCAGTCCATCCAGCTGGCCCGTCCCTCGCCGTCCGGCCCGAACAGCTCGGCCCGGCCATCGGCCCAGACCTCGCTCGATTGCTCGCCCTGGGCCGTCAGGTGGCGGGCCGTGCCCAGCAGTCCGGGGCTCAGCTCGAGCACCCAGCCTGTCCAGTCGCCCCGATGGCGCTGTCCGAAGCGGCGCAACCGGCCATCTCGGTAGAATTCGGCCGCCAGACCTCGGGCGGCGTAGTTGACGGGCAAGAAGGACGCGTCGATGCGCGCAGCTGAGCCGAAGGAATCCATTTTGCCTCCGCGATCAGAATCCCCTCGTCCAGACTACCAGCTCGGGGGTTGGAAGATCTGTAAGCGAGATCACGAAGGACGCGCACCTCGGCGCGAGAATCTGTTCAGGTGAGAAGAAACGCTGCAATGACCCTGCTGGCCCTGCTGCTGCTGAGCGGGCCGGCCCTGGCTGAATCGAGCTACAAGCTCATCTGGTTTCGAACCGACTGGTGTCCCTGGAGCGCCAAGATGAAGCCCTCGGTGGAGAAGTTCACGGCTGAGCACCGGGTCGAGAGCGTGCAGGTTAACATCGATCAGACCGACAGCGCGGCTTACAGGCAGTACAGCAAGTACAACCCCAAGTCTGCCGTCCCTTTTCTGGTGCTGCTGGACTCCAAAGGCAAGGTCGTGCGCAGTTGGGACTGCTACGTGACGCTGGAGGACCTCGAGTCGGCGCTGCGCTGATGTGAGCCGCGCGGCGCCTTACCAGCTCACTAACCCCAGAGGTGTCCCTGGGAGCACTCGTGAGGCCCCAGGTGGGGGTGCAGCAGGATGCAGCTGCGCTCGCAGCAACAGGCTTGCGGGCAGGTCTCGATGCCCAGCAGCAAGCTGAGGCTTTCCAGTTCGGCGCTGCGATCCTCTCCCAGCATCGCCCGGGCCAACCCCATGGCCTGACGTCCATCCAACAATTGCGGCATGCTCTGCGTACCTCCGCCTCCTTTCTATTCCTTTTTCCTGGCCGGTTTGTAACCAGTTTGTTGCCGCGCCGCCTTTTCCGGTAGGAGAGCCCGGCCCTGGCTTTGAATCATCCCCGGCTTATGTCTTCCGTAACCGACCTCCGCGAGCAGGCCCGTGAGCGCATCCGCCGCCTGTTCGATTATCTGCTCGCCGTCCAACGGCTGAACACCCCACCCTGTCTCGATCTCGAGGAGTATCCCTTCCAGCTGCGCCTGGGCGAGCTTCCCGAGCATCCGGCCGTCGAGCTCGGGCCCCTGCCCCTCGACCCGCGCGAGGAGGCGGAAGACTTCCTGCTGCGCGTGCGCCGTCCCAAGGACGTGCCCTGCCCGCCGCTTCCCGAGGCTCTCGAGGGCTGGGTCAAGCCGGGCTGGGATCGACTGGACGGAACCGTAACGACTTTCGTGCGCAAGAAGAAGGGCGGCTCCATGGTGCCCTTCGAGGCCGACGAAGCCCGTCCGGAAGCCCTCCAGGCCTGGCTCAAGAGCCGTAAGGACTGGGAGAAACCGGCCCTGGCCGCCAACGACGTCAACGACCTGTTCGACCGGTTGCTGGAGGTGTGGGGGCGGCTCGAGCGCGAGTCCGAGACAGTCGAACTGGTGGTCGGTCTCGGCGTGGTGCGCGTCAAGGACGACCAGGGGGTGGCGGACCATCCCCTGGTGTTGCAGAAGCTCACCCTGGAGTTCGAGGCCGAGCGGGCCGAGTTCACCTTCCGCGAGACCGACCGCGAGCCCGGTCTTTACAGCGCCCTCATGCAGCGCTTCGAGTTCACCCCGGACGTATCCCAAGAGTGCCGCCAGATTCTGGGCAACACCGAGGACACCGACCCGCTGGGCAGCCTGCTCGACCGGCTGTGGCCCGGGGTCCGAGTCACCGCCAAACTGGCAGATCTGGGCCCGGCCAAAGCGAAGGTGCAGCTTTCCCGCGAGCCGGTGCTCTACCTGGGAAGCCGCTCGCTGGGCTTCTCCTCGGCCATCGAGGCCTTCCTCGAAGCCCTGCCCGGGCTGGAGGTCCTGCCTCCGGCGCTGGTGCGCGTGGTCGGCTTTGACATCGACCTGGAGGGAGACATCGTCGAGTCCAGGGGCCCATCCACCAGGGTCGATCCGCTCAGCAACGTCGATCCGCTCTACACCATGCCCGCCAATCCCGAGCAAGAGCGTGTTGCGGGCCGCCTGGCGGCCCACGGCACAGTGCTGGTGCAGGGGCCGCCCGGTACCGGCAAGACCCATACCATCGCCAACCTGGTGGGCCACCTGCTGGCCGAGGGCAAGAGTCTGCTGGTGACCAGCCACCGGACCAAGGCTTTGCGCGTGGTGCGCGAGATGATCAGCCCCCAGGTGCGGCCTCTTTGCGTCAGCGTGCTCGACAACGAAAGCGAGAGCCACGAACAGCTCGAGGAAGCCGTCAAGGGCATGGTCAATTTGTTCTCCTCCAGCGACGCCGAAGAGCTCGAGCGCCTGGCCAACACCTACGGTGAGCGCCGGATGGACATCAAGAGCCGGCTGGCGGCCGCCGAGCAGCGATTGGTGGAGGCCCGGACGGCCGAATACGAGCCCATCCCCCGACTGGACGGCGAGAGCATTCATCCCACCCGAGCCGCTCAGGAGATCGCCGAGGGCCGGGGCCTGCACGACTGGATCCAGGGTCCCGTCCCGCCCGGGGGCTCGCTGCCCCTCAGCCCCGACGAGATCACCGAACTTTATGCCCTCAACAGCCTGATCACCCCTCAGGACGAGCACGACCTGCAGGGGCGCCTGGCGCCCCTGGAGGAGGTTCCCTCCGAGCGCCGCTTCAGCTCCGACCTGGAGAGGCGCAAGTTGCTGCAAGAGAAGTCCGAGCGCTTCGAAGCGGGCCTCTGGTCCGGCTCGGACCAGGACCTGGAGGGCCTCAGGCGCCTGCGCGAGGCGATTCAGGCTGCGCTGGGCCCGCTGGCGGATGCCGACGTGCTGCAGCGAGAGGTCATCCGGGCCGGCCTGGCCGGGGGCGAGCATCGCCAATCGTGGCAGGACCTGGTGGACGTCATCAAGACGGCTCGCACGGAGATTGGCGCGCTCGAGCGCCAGGTGCTGGCGGTGGGGCCCACCCTGCAATCGGACATGCCCCTGGCCGCGCAGGCGACCGCTTGCGCCGAGATCGTGGCCCACCTGCGGGCCGGTAAGTCCATCACCGGCATCGAGCTGTTCACCAAGGGCAACTGGAAGAAGCTGCTGGCCGGCATTCGAGTGGGAGGCGGAGCCCCCAAGACGGCCGACGACATGGAGGCCGTGGGAGCCCTCATCGCCATGGCCCAGAAGCGCGAGCAGCTCAAGGCCCGCTGGGATCGCCAGGTGGGCCGCTGGCTCTCCATGAGCGAGGGCACCGCCAGCGTGCCCACCGCCGCCGAGCTGGGGGAGCGCCCCGAGGATACCTGCGCCCAACACGTGGCCCGAGTCCTCAAGAGCCTCAACTGGACCGAGACCTGGGCCGAGTGCAAGAAGGCCATGGCCGAGACGGGGCTGCGCTGGGAGATCGTGGAAGAGCGCGTGCCCCCCAACTCGGCCCCTCAGGGCGACATCCTGCGCCTGCGGGACACGCTCAAGGACCACCTCGAGCCGGTGGTCGAGGCGCGCACCGCCTGGGTCGAGTGCCGCCTGCTCGACAAGCAGCGCGAGGACCTGCTCACGCTGCTCGACGTGCCCGAGCAAGAGGACCACGGCAAGGTGGTGGCCCGCCTGCGCGAGGCGGTGCAGGCCAAAGACCCCGAGCGCTACGGCGAGGCCTGGAACCGGCTGGTGGTGCTGCACCAACAGAAGGCCCACAAGCTGCGCCGCGACGCCTACCTCGAGCGCCTCAAGCAGAAGGCTCCGGGCTGGGCCGAGGCGGTCTTCGAGCGGACCCCGCCCCACAACCAGCCAAAGCCTCCCGGCGACCCCGAGGTGGCCTGGCAGCACCGACAGTGGGCTCAGTTGCTCGACAGCTTCGCCGAGCAGAACCTCGACGATCTCCAGCAGGAGATCATGCGGCTGCGCCAGCAACTGCAGGACGCCACCGCCAGCTTCGTGGAGAACCTGACCTGGTCGGCCCAGTTGCGCCGCACTGGCATCCGCCAACAGCAATCTCTGATCGGCTGGCTCGACCTGATGCGCAAGATCGGCAGCGGCAAGGGAAAACGAGCGCCGCTTCTCAAGGCCAAGGCGCGCGAGCGCCTGGCCGAGTGTCGCGAGTCGGTTCCGGTCTGGATCATGCCCATCGCGCGCGTAGCCGAGAGCTACAAGCCGGGTGAGACCTTGTTTGACGTGGTCATCTTGGACGAGGCCAGCCAGTCCGACCTGACCAGCCTGATCGCCTTCGCTCTCGGGCGCGAGGTGCTGGTGGTCGGGGACCACGAGCAGGTCAGCCCCGAGCAGGTTGGCCAGTCGGCCCAGGCCATCGAGTCCTTGATCGACCGCTATCTCAAGGACGTCCCCAACAGCGAGCTGTTCGACGGCAAGACCTCAGTCTACGACCTGGCGCGGCGCTCTTTTGGCGGCACCATCCGCTTGCTGGAGCACTTCCGCTCGGTGCCCGAGATCATCGCCTTCTCCAACGCCATGTGCTATCAGGGCGAGGTGCAGCCCCTGCGCGAGCGCTCGGGCGTCAGGGTGGCTCCCGCCACGGTGGCTCACCGGGTGCATGTGACCGAGGCGTCCAAGCGGGTCAACCATGAGGAGGCGCTGGAGGTGGCCTCGCTGCTGGCTGCTTGCTGCGAGCAGCCGGAGTATGCCGGGGCCTCGATGGGCGTGATCAGCATGGTGGGCGAGGAGCAGGCTCTGGCCATCGACCGCCTGCTCACCCGGCACCTCAGCCTGACCGAATACGGCAAGCGCCGGGTGGTCTGCGGCACCCCCGCCCAGTTCCAGGGCGACGAACGCGACGTGGTCTTTCTTTCGCTGGTGGACACAGCCCCGGACGGCCCTCTGGCCCTGCGCACCCAGGAGATGTTCGTCAAGCGCTACAACGTGGCCGCCAGCCGGGCCCGCAACCAGATGTGGGTGGTCTACTCGATGGACCCCGACACCGACCTCAAGGAAGGGGATCTTCGCCTCAAGCTGATCCGGCACGCCCAGAACCCGTACGTGCTGACCGAGAAGCAGGCCGAGCAGGCGGCCGAGCCCGAGTTCGAGTTCCGCTTCCAGGAAACGGTCTACAAGCACCTCACCGACCAGGGCTACCGGGTGCTGGTGCACCATGCCGTGGGTACCTACAAGCTCGACCTGGTGGTCGAGGGGCGTGGCGGCCGGGTGGCGGTGCAGTGCGACGGCGAGCGCGACTACCCGCCCGGCAAGCTCTCGCAGCACATCTACCGCGAGACCGTGCTCGAGCGGGTGGGCTGGCGCTTCGTGCGCCTGCGCGCCAGCTCGTTCTACCGCCACCAGAAAGCCTCCCTGGAAACGCTGGTGGAGCGTCTCAAGACACTGGGGGTGGAGCCCTTCGATTCCGAGGAGGAAGCCCGCCGGCTGCAGGCTGAGCAGGGGATCGACCTCTACGAGCGCGTGGTGGCCCGAGCTGCGGCCCTTCGCCGCAAGTGGAGCGGGGCCGAGGACGAGGAGGCGGCCGCCGATGGGGAGGGGGAAACGGTGGTGGCCGGTCCGGTCATCGAGGCCCGGGTGGTGGAGGATACCGAGGAGCCCCCGGTGGCTGCTCTGGAGACCGAGACGCCGGTGGTCGAGGTGGAGGCTGCTGCTCCGGTCGTCGAGGAGTCGGCGGTCGAGGTGGAGGCTGCTGCCCCGGTGGCCGAGGAGTCGGCGGTCGAAGTGGAGGCTGCTCCGGGGGCCGAGGAGGCGGAGGTGGCCGCCCCGGTGGCCGAGGAGTCGGCGGTCGAGACGGAGGCTGCTCCGGGGGCCGAGGAGTCGGCGGTCGAAGTGGAGGCTGCTGCTCCTGTGGTCGAGACGGAGGCTGCTCCGGTGCCCGAGGAGGCCGTGGTCGAGGCCCAGGCTGCTCCGGTGGTCGAGGAGGCGGAGGTGGAGGTGGAGCCGGTGACGGCTGTGCCTGCTGGCGAGCCCATCGCCGGGGAAACTCCCGCACCAGAGCCCGAGCCGGTGCCAGTGCCGGCCGGTGAGGCCGAGCCCGAGCGACCCGGCAAGATCAAGTTCGGCGCCTCCCGACTGCTCGAAAAGAAGATGGGCGGCGAGGCCGAGGTTGCCGGTCAGGAGCCCGAGAAGCCCCGCACGAAAAGCTGGCGCGACTTGAGAAAGCGGCTCAAGAGTGACTCGGAGGAACCGGAATAGGTCTGGGAGGATACGAAGTTCAGAGCCAAGCGCAGAAGTCGGGCATGTGACTTGCAGCGAAGAACTCGTTCTGCCCCAAGATGAAGGGCCCGACTCCTGCGCGCAGCGATCATCAGGATAAGAGTTCTAATGTGCTCGCACTTTGGTTTTGCACATCAGCATGACGAACTCGCCGGAACTAAAGTGCAAAACCAAAGGCCCTGCACATTAGCAGCGCAGCCGGACCGCCAATGACACGGTTCTCCGGCTGGGCGACGCCCAACAGGTTGGGCTAGAACTCGTCTTTGCCAAACTTTTTCTCGTACATGTCAGCGGCCTGGGCCACACAGAACACGCTGGCCTCGAACTCCCCCGGGTCGAGCGTATCGAGCAGATGGTCGACACTGGCCACGACGATGCTCTCTTTCTCGGTCTCGATGATGCCGAAACGGGCAAAGTGGAGCGCTTCATTGAGGCGCAGGAGCTCGATGGCCTGATTCTTGGAAACACCCGCGAAAAAGCCCTTCTTGACGATCAGGCAAGGGGAATAGATGGTCACGATCTTGTGCTCGTCGCTTCGGGTCGTGTCTCGTATGTAGACGGCCTGTTTGCGATCGCCCTCCAAGCCGATGCCGATGAAGTAGCGCATGGCCTCTTCGTCCATGTGCCCCTTGAGCCCGGCCAGAGTCGCGATCTCGGCGACCTTCTCCAGGATCTCCATGGTTTGCTTGACAGACATCGTGTTCACCGTCCTCCTCAGGAAGTCTCCAGGACCAGATCCACAGCCTCCGGCCGCAAGCCGAGCGCGGCCCCGAGTTCGTGCAGGTGACGACGCTCGAGGTCATTCAAGGGCCCGTCGGAGAGGGCAGCCGCCTTCAGGCCGTGCACGATTCGATGCAGCTCAGCCGAAGAGAGCTTGGTCTTCCGATTGCGGCGCGCCTCGGCGAAACGCTCCAGACTGTAGGGGGCGTTGTTCCCGCACTCGTTCAGCACCTGGGTGAGCGCCATTCCGACCGGCAGGTTCTGGGTGAGGTGCTCGAGCTCGGACCCGTTAGGGGGCCCGTCCGCCAGCACCACATAGAGACCTCCCCAGAACTGAAAACGAGCCAGCACCGGATCGGCCAGTCCGGCCGTGCCGGCCGCCCGCGGTCCCGCGGTGTCCTCCATGATCCCGAGCAGCCGGGCGATTTCAGCCTCTCCAGCGGCCGATCCGCGCTCGCGCCAGTAGACCTCCATCGCCTTCATGCGCAGCGGTGGAAACGGATGCTCTAACTGCCAGAACTCCCGGCCGCCGTGTTCCATGACCTCGTCGGCCAGGCTGCTCCACTGCTCGGCGAACTCGTAGGGGTCGACCTGAACCCCCGGCAAGGGCAGTCCGGCCAGGGTCTTGAAGAGAGCATTCGCACCCACTAACAGCGAGTTACAAAATAGAAGGCCGGCCCGGTCAGCGGAGATCTCGCAGGCTCGCTGCCAGGAGTGAAGCAGGCGGCACTGCTCGGACGAGAGGTTTCCGAGCTTCAGGACGGTTGCAGCGCTCAGATCGACATGCCCGAAGACGACGTGTCCCATTTCGTGCCCGATCACGAAACCGAGCTCGGGCGTAGTGAGAGTGGACAGCGCACCCGAGCTCAGTCCGATGACCCGATGGCGAGACAGGTCGGCGATGAACGCATTGACGTCCGATGAGCCAAAAACGTAGGCTTCGACCGGCTTTTCGTCCAAGAAGTGCTCGGAAACACGCGCCACGAGGTCGGCCAGCTCGGGAATGAAGCTTGGCTGCACTCGCACCGCGCTGCTGAGAAGCTGAGAGCGCAACAGGCTACGGCTGCGCAAGACCTCGATTCGCTGAAACTGATTGCGAAGCTCGGCATCCGCCTGGATCCGCTCAAGCAGCTCCAGGTCTCCCGAGTAGCGGGCTTCCTGGATGGGAAGGTTCGGCACTGCTCGTTGTTCGGTGGTCCGGAATGGATTACCTACTCGATGTCCGGGTGGAGTCGAGCAAGTCAGACTTTGCGTCATCCTTGCGCTCAACACGCAGAGGTCGGATGACCCAGGTCATTTCCAGGCCAGCCAGACTGCCCTAGGCTGACGTGGAGATGGCTCAACAACGCGTTCGACTGGCCTACCACGCCGGCGCCTGGACGGAGGGCGAGCTGCGCGTCAAGGTGCGTTCCCTGTCCGAGCCGGACCGGCCGGTGCCGCTGGCCACCCGCATCACGGCCACCCCCGACGTGCTCGACTTCGCCCTGGGCAAGGAGCAGGAGGAAGTGACCGCCCGGGTGAGCGTCAAGGCCGGTGCGACCCTTCCCTCCGATGATCGAGTGCAGGTCAAGGTGGTGGCCGACCCGGGCACGGAAGCGGCCTATGCCGCCCTCCAGGTAGCCGGGATGATGCCCGGGGTGCCCCTGCCCCGGCCCTTCAAGACCATGACAGCGGACGTGGAGGTGCTGGTCTTTCCCTACGAGGTGGAGTACACCGCCACCATGCCCGATCAGAGCCAGAGAGTAGGACTGGAGTTCCCGGTGGATCAGGACGGAGCCTCAGAGGTTCGAGTGCGCGCCCGGGTGTTCCGGGTGAATGCCGACGGGCAACGACAGGGTGAGGTCACCCCCGTGACCGGTCAACTCCAGGGGACGCCCTCGGCGAAGGGGCTGAGCCTCTCGGTGTCCCAGGAGGGCGGCTTCGGCCTGCTGGTCAAGTCCACCGAGCTAAATGTGGGCCCTGCTCCGCCCCCCCTGAAGGCGGTCTTCAAGCTGCATGTCCCCAGCGGGCGGATCTTCACCCAGCACCTGACCTTCCAGCCCCGTCCGCTCCAGGCCCAGCTCAGCTGCGACCCGGCCAGCGTGAAGGTGACCGAAGTTCACACGCTGGAAGGGGGCAACTCCAAGCTCTTGCTGAAGGTGATGACGGCCGAGGGCAGGGGAGTCAAGGCGGCTTACAAGCTCGAGGCTCCTCTGGGCAGCTTCGCTCCCTCCTCAGGCCAGACGGACGAATCGGGCGAGGCAAGACCTCTCTATCATCCGCCCGCTCCCGCCGCGGCCGCCGCGAGCCAGGGCGCCTGGCCCCGCACCATCACGCTCAAAGCCCTGGTCGGCCCCAGGCTGGTGGAGGCGGCCCACTGCGATCTGACCCTGACCTTCCAGCGTCGCCTGAAGATCGTGGTGGAGAAAGTCGGCTTCGCCCGTCTGGAGAAAGAGCTGGAGCTGCCCGGTCCCGGATCCTGCCGCCTGAGCCTGGTGGCCACTGCTCGCGACGAGCAGGTGGCGGTGGCCCACGCCTCGGTCAGCGGGTCGGGTTTTCCCGCCACGACCACCGACGCCGAGGGGAAGTGCAGCCTGGAGCTGGGCGGCTCCGGCTCACACGACCTGGGCAAGCTGACCCTGGCCCTGGAAGAGGGCATGGCCTCGCTTCAAAAACGCGTGGTGGACGGTCTGAGAGAGGGGGCCGGAAGCCAGCCTCCCGGCGACTACACCGACGCCCAGAGCAAGCTGACCGAGCTGGTGGAGAAGGATCTGGTGAAACGCCTGGCCCGGGAGGAGGCGACCACCTTCGAGGTCACGCGCCAGGTCATGCTGGCGCTGGCGGGCAGCATCAAGGTGATGAACATGGCCCGCAGCTGCTTCCTGCGCCGGTTCGGGCGGCTGGAGACCAGCCTGCGCTCCACCCTGGAGGCCATCCTGACGGCCATCTGGGAGTGCTGGGCGGGAGACGTCTTCACCGGGCTGCTTACCCGCTTGGCGAAAGGGATGGCCGGCGCCGCCAGCGCAATTGCCCGGGCCCTGGGAAGCCTCCGGCCGGTGCGCTGGGCGGTCTCCGGAGTCGTGAAGTCGGTGAACGCCATGCGAACCACCTTCGTCAACTTCTACATGCGCTTCCACAACAAGGTCTCGCGGCTGTTCAACGAAGCCAACGTGCCCTCCGACATGCGGCGGCGACTGGCCACCGACCCGGCCCAGGGACCCATTCCGCTCACTCCCGGAGCCATCGTCAACCAGGTCAAGGAGAGTCTCGACGATGCGCTCAAGGTTCTCAAGGGCAAGGTCGATTCGCTGCGGCAAGCGCTCCAGGGCGCTCAGGCCGACCTGGCCACCAACCAGGCGGCCATCCGCGAAGTCCAGGAGCTGATCGCCCGCCAGGGGGGGACGCCGGGAATGGACATGGGCGACCTTCCCGCGCGTCTGGCTCAGCTTCAGGCCCAGGCCGGACCGATCGAGCGGCGGTTGGCCCGGGCCACCGGGCAGCTCCAGAAGGCCGAGTTGGAGCTGGTGGATACCGAGGCTCGCAACAAGACGATCATGGTCCTGGCCAACGAGCTGGATACGCTGGTCGAGCTGGGCTGCGGCCTGCTCAACGTGGCCTTCAACATCATGGTGGCCTCGCTGCTGGCCATGATCGCCCTGCTCTTGACCATGGTCACGCGAGGCCTGCGGCGAGCTGGGGCCCGCACGGTGGTGCTGGAGCGGCTGGCCAAGCTGCTCGAGGACATGGTCGGCAACCTGCTGACCCAGGAAGGCACCGAACGGGGGAGCAAGTCGGGCCAGGGCGCCGTCCAGAAGCTGCGCAACCAGCTGCTGGCCACCCAGCGGAACATGGCCGGACCGGTCCTGGCCGGCACCTACGAGGTCTACAAGGACTGGCCCGAGGTCGACACGGAACGGTTCCGCAAGGCCGTGCGCTACTACTACGAGGAGGTTGAGCGCAACGAGCTGCTCACTCAACAGAGCGAGGTCTGGAACGACTTCACGGCCGACATGGTCGAGTGGCTGGAATGGCTGGTGCTCTGGTTCAGCCGCCTGGGGCTCCTGCTGGCCAGCCTGGTAGCCCTGTTCGGCTCGGCGGGCACGGCCGCCCCCGCGGTGTGGGTGTTCAATGTCGAGGCAAACGCGGCCATCGAGAGCTTCCACAAGTGGTACAAAGGCTTGAAGGCCATGGGCTCGGGCATGAGCTCGATGGCCGTCCTGGCGGTCACGGTGGGGGTGGTGCTGCCGGCCTATGTGGAGTTCTCGGTGGAGCTTCTCGGCCAGTCGGACCTGCGCGACAGGGCTGCCGTGCCACTCAGCCTGCCGGCCCACCTGCTCGATCCCAATGCCTTTGATGCGAGGACGATGTGAGCGCGGAACGAGGGAGCCTGCAACCGGTGGTGGCCGAGGGCCTGTCGCGGGCGCTGGAGGCTTCCTGTAGCGGCGCTCTCGGTCAGGTTCGAGCCGGGCTCGGGGGGGCGCTGGGCGCGCTCCAGGGCCTGCGCCTGCAAGCCGAGCAGCTCACCGGCTCGGTCTCGTGGGATGACTCGGAGGAGAGCCCCTGGTGGGCCACTCGCTCGGGTGAGCTGACCTGCGTCGGGGGGCCGGGGGACTTCTCCCTCACCCTGACTCCCCAGGCGATCTCGGTGGGCGAGATGCTGGTGGCAGGGACTCCCGAGGGAGAGTTGCTGGTCGGCCACGGGGAGGAGAGCTGGGTGGTCCGGGCGGACGGCACCGTCGTGGCAGCCGAAGCGGTGGAGCAGGCGCTCGAGCGCTCCGGCGATCAGCTCGAGCAGGGCCTGGAGAAGCTCGGCCAGTGGTCGGGGGCGCGGGCCTCCGCCCCGGTTCCGGCCCCAGGCGTCGAGTCGGGCTCGTGGTTGACCGAGTTGCTGGGGGATCTCGCGCCGGCAGCTACGCTGGCCACCCTGGGGGCTCCCCTGGCCCGGGTGGCACCACCCCTCACCGAGGCTCACCAGGAGCGTTGCCCGGAATGCTCGGCCACCCTTCCGCCCGAGGCCCGATTCTGCCCGGGCTGCGGCCATCGGGTTCTGGTTCATTCGGATGCCTGTCCGAACTGTCACGCGCCGGCCCCGCTCGATGCCCGATTCTGCGCCCACTGCGGTCAACGACTCGGCTGACGGTCTTCGTCCCCTCTCGCCCTCCCTGGCACGGAACCGACCATGGCAATCTTGCCTCGTCGGCCGGCAGGGAAGCCCGACTCGGCTATTCGAGGGTCGTCTCGGTCCTCGTTGTGGTGACGATCGGGATGGTGGGGCCGGAGGGGAGGTGAAGCTCCTCGTGGGCCTCGATATCGCTCTGACGGCAAACCCCCGTGTCGACCTCCACCAGAAGGCTCAAGCTCTGCCTTCCCCTCGAGACCAGAGGGCCGGCGTCGCCGGCGGTCATCAGCTCGGAGGTGGTCTCGACCCGCAGTCGAGCAAGTCCCTGCTCGAGCGAGTCGAAGCGGCCCTGGCCCCGGACGGTCCGCTTTCCCTCCAGGTCCCGCGAGGAGCCGGGCAGGGTGCAATCGCTCTCCAGCTCTACCGTCCAGGTGTCGCCCGGGCGCACGGGCGATTCCGGGAACACCGGGGGGGAGGGAGGGACCGGGCTTTCCTGGCCTACAATCAACGCTTGCTCGCCGCGGGGCGTGCACAAGAACTCCAGGCGGGCGCCCTGGAAGACCTCTTCCTCACTGGCGTCCGAGCTTTCGAGCACTTCGACCTGCTTGACCAGCCCTCGGGGGTGAGCCAGGATCTCCTCGCGTGTGGTCATCCGGCTCTCGCGACGGTGCTTCTCGCCCGACTCCGGATCGCTGGCCTCCACCACGGTTTGTATGTGAGACAACCAGCGCGAGCCAACCGCCGGCCGAAAGCGCAAACTCACCGCATCAGAAGCGCTCCCGGTGGGAGCGGCGACGGTCAGGTCAGCCGCGCGAGCCAGCGTCCACAACGAGAGAGGACGGGTCTGAGGCAGCGCGTTGGGAACCTCGCCCACGGTCCACACCACCAGGAGGGAGTTGGAGTCGAAAGAGCCCGAGCCGATCACGAGCCAGCCGGGGACCAGCAAGAAGTTGCCCGCCTCGGCGGGCACAGGCAAGACCTCGGGACCCTGTTTGGCGAAGAGTCGTTGACGCCTGGCCTCCTGGGGGTCGTGAAGCTCAAAGGGCGCCGCTCCCTCCAGCACCAGGATGCCCACCAGAGCGGCCGCGTCCTGGCTTGAGGCTGAACGGACGGTTCCGCGCGCGTAGCCCTCCACCCAAAGTTGGGTGATCTCGAATGGTCGCTCCGAGGCACCCGATACCCCCAGTGCCTGCAGACCCTCCAGGGTGACTCGGGCCAGGGAGCCCAGCAGGGGTTCGAGCTCGGGCGGCTGGGAGGGAGCGGTCTCCGAAGAGAAGGTCGGCTCCGGTTCCCGGGAACGCACGCTGCTGGCCAGGTTCTCGGGGAGCGGAGTCAGGCTGCCCGCATAGAGAGGAGAGCCGTGAAAATTGAGAATGGGCATGGCGACCAGGCATGATTCCCTGTCCGCGGCCGCTGGCCTGCCTTCAGGCGTCGGTCGGGGTGCCGGGTAATCCGATGGGGAACTGGACAGTCGGAGGCGGTGGAGGAGGAGGCTTTTCCCAGTCCTGCGGCTCGATGTCGGGACCCTCGGCCGTGGCCCCGGTCAGCGCGCCCTGGAAGTGGCCGGGCCCGTGGATAGAGAGCGGAGAGCCGTTCTGAGTCCCGTGGGGGTCGAGCACAATCCGCGCAAAGGGGCGTCGTTTCAAGTCCAGACAGGCCATGTTGTGCTCGGTGTTGTGAGTGGCCAGAGCCATCCCGATACCCACCACGCCCCCCCCGATCAGGCCATAGGGTCCCGCCGCGGCGCCGTATTTGGCCATCAAGGCCATTCGGGTCAACAGGGCCACGGCCAGGCTTCCCCCTCCAAATACGCCCACCTGTCGCCCCGGGCCGGGCTTCCAAGCGTAATGATTGACCGTAAAGGCCGAAGGCCTGCCGCTGGCCCTCTGGGTCTTGATCAACGATCGCTCCGCCTGCATCGACATGTCCACGCAACCGCGCACTTTGTTGCTCTCCGTGCCGAACCAGTTCAGGGCGTTGCGGACCCCTCCGGGGGCGGTATCCCAGACCTTGGGGTGGGCCTGGATGTAGGCGGCGATATCCTGCTCGTAGCCCAGCAGAAGACGATTGAGCTCTCTCAACTCGCTGGGGCACAACTTGCCGAGCTCCTGACCCAGTGCAGCATCCTGTCCGACCTGACCGGTGAGCCGGGAAAGGTAGTCGTACTTGCTGCCCTTCTTCCCGATCCATCCCAGAAAGCTCCCCACCGGTTGCTCCTGCACAGCCTTGAGGGTGAACTCCATCCAGACTTTCCCCCGGGCCGGCATGGCAGCCTGCAATCGAAGCTTGAGGAGGGGTTTGGCCTCCTGGTCTTTCCGGCTGGCCGGAGGCGGAAACGGCCTGACCGACTTGAGAGGAATGCTGTAGACCGTGCCGGCCTCCTCGGTAGAAGGAGTACCGAGCGTGAAAAAGTCGGAAGCATCCACGAGCTTCACCGACCACTGGGCGTTGTCGAGGGGTGAGCCCTGGTCATAACCTGAGCTGTCGACCCGGTAGACCATGGCTTTCACGACGACCTGCGCGAGTCCATCCGAGACCTGCTCTACGGTATCGCCCTTGGAGATCCGCTGAGGGCTGGTTGGATCTTCGGGCTCTTCTCCAGGCATATCCGCCTGGACGAACAGGAAGTAGGGCACGAGCTCGACATCGACGTCCTTGACGAGCTTCTCGAAGGGTTTGGGCATGGAAAACCCGGGTACCCCCGGCATGGCCGCAAGGGCGGCTCCCAGGCCCGGCGCCGGATCTGCCTCGACATGGATGCTCACACGGTCGTCATCAGGCAGAGTGGACCCATCGCGCACGGCCACGCTGGCGATGACCTGGTTGTCCGGACCCTCCTCGGGGGTGATCTCCAGGCAATCGGGCACCACGCGAAAAGTGGTGATAATGGGCATCTTCTTCGTCGGCTCGGCTTTGGAGCGAACCTCGAGCTCGAGGCGCCCTTTGGTCCAGCCCTCCGGATCGAGGAACCCCAGCACGATCTTCTCATTCTTGGCCACGCAACCATGATTCGGCAGGGCTGTCGGCATCCTTCCAGCCTACCTGACCGGGATCATTTGCACGCAAGCCGGGCTCGTGATGTCATGAGAAGGTGAACTGTCCATCCTGTCATCAGGGCGTAACGGCGGCCAACCGCTTCTGTCCTCACTGCGGCGCGGCGCTCTCCTTGCTGTGCCGAAAGTGCGGTGCACCGCAGGCCCAGGGGGCTCGATTCTGCCGAGAGTGTGGCACGACCCTGGAGGAGGAGGCGCCCCCACCACCACCGCCTCCGCCTGTCGTTGCCCCGGTGCACTGCCCCGGGTGCGGCGCCGAGGAACCCCCCGGAGCCCGCTTCTGTAAGGCCTGCGGGACCCAGCTGGGGGTTCCCGCTGCCGTTCCCACGCCCCCGACCTCGATCAACTGCCCCGCCTGTGGCGCCGAGGAACCTCCCGGAGCCCGCTTCTGTAAGGCCTGCGGGGCTCCGCTGGGGGCAACTCCCCCGCCCGGCGAGACTCCCGCCGTTGCCTCGATCCACTGCCCCGCTTGTGGTGCCCCGGAGCCCCCGGGCGCACGCTTCTGCAAAGCCTGCGGCGCTTCTCTGGAGGCCCCCACGGTCGCCCCCCCGGCCCCGCCCATACCCCTGGAATCTCCGACCTGCCCCAAATGCGGCGCCCAGGAGCCCCCGGGAGCCCAGTTCTGCAAAGCCTGCGGCACCCCCCTGACGGGCGAGCCTGGCCCATCCACGCTCCCAATCGATGAGAGCGAGCCGCTGGCCTGCTCGGACTATGTCCAGGAGGTGGTGGCCCGGACGGCAGCCGGAGCCGGCACGGTACGCGCCGGGGGAGCCCTGATCGGCAACCTGCAGAGAGCCCGTCAGGACCCCTCGCTCCTGCTCCAGACGGTGTCGACGGGAAAGCTGGGCCAGCTGACCCGCGGGCGACTGAACCTGGCGGAAGTGCTGGCCGTCCTCCTCAGCTTGATGCTCCTGGTCGGCTTCTACGCCTTCGGCCTCTACAAGTTCGGCTGGCAGGCCATGATCCAGTCGGGGACTCCCCTCTTCATGGGCTATCTGGTGGCCCTGGTGGTAGGGCTGGCCACCCTGCGAGGCCCGCTCGACCGCCTGCTGGCGCCGGTCTTCCAGCTTCTGACCAGAATCCCACCCAAGACCCGGTTCGTTCTGGGTCTGGTGGCTCCGGCGCTCTGGTGCATCTATGACAGCGCCGACGTGGGCAACGGGTTCTGGCACGCCGGCAAAACCGTGACCATCGCCACCATGCTGGGACACGTGCTGCTGCGCTCGGTGGACTACAAGCCACCCGCGGGCGCCCCGGCGCCCCCTCCCGTGCCCGCTTCGCTGGTCGTCCTGGGGCTGGTCTTTGCACTTCGCTCGCTGGGCTGGGCTGACGACTGCAGCTCGCCGGAAGACGCCATGGATACCTCCTGGATCGGTCCTCCCATCAAGGGCCTGGTTTCCACCATCATCAGCGCTGCCGTCAACGGACAGACGGTCATGACGAAGATCCTCAAGCCACCTGGAGACAAGCCGGCCGATCCCAAGGAAAAGCCCCCCTTCTATCGGCTGAACCTCAATACCCAGAACCGTCGCACCGATCTCGAGCTGGACGGAGAGGGACTCTGGGTCTATGCCTGGGTGCAGGTCGTGAACCCACCTCCCGGTTTCGACGCCGCTGCGGCCACCGATTCCATCGCCTTCTCGGCCGACGACAGCCTGAGCCTGTCGGCTCCTCAGGCCGCGGGCGGGCGCAAAGCCGTCTACGTCAAGGGCGTCACACCGCCCGGCGGCGAAGCGGCCACCAGCGGAACCCTGGCAGCCTCCGTCATCCTGGCCGGGCAACCCGTGAGAGCTTCGGTGAGCTTCCAACTCGCAGCGGGATACGAGCTCGTGGTCAACGCCAGCTCGGAGTGGTCCGGGTAAGTCGTCAGTCCGCGGCCTGGATGAGCAGGTCGGCCACGGCCGCTGCGATGGGCTGGCCGGTGCGGTCCTCATACCAGGCGAACGCGGGGGAAGGGTTGACCTCGAAACAGTAGGCCTTGCCTTCCGGGGTGAGGCGCAGGTCGATGCCGGCCAGCACCAGTCCCAACGAGGCCGCCACGTTTCGGCAGGCCACGGCCAGCTCTTCGGGAAGCTCGCAGGGCTCGAGCTCGGCGGCCTTGTCGTAGCGGTAGTCGCTCTCGCTGGCCAGGATGCGGGTGGGAAACACGTGCTCGTCCACCACGTGCACCCGCACATCCACGCCCTCAATCCGTTCCTGAATCTGGATGGGACAGTTCTTGAGGGTGTCCAGCCGGTCGAGATCCTCTTCCTTCATGACCTGAACGATGGAGCGGACGTAGCTGATGGATTTGTAGATGGCCTGGCCGTTCACGAAGTCGTAGAAATCGCGGGCCGTCTCGGGCAGGTTGGTCACCATGGTCTTGGGGATGGCCAGCCCCAGCTCCTCCACCAGGGCGATCTGGTGGGGCTTGGAGGCGTTGCTGCCGGAGGCCACCGGGCGATTGATCACCAGCCCCGGATGACAGTTCAGCCAGCCGTGAAAGGCGCTCTGACACTCGTAGTTGACGAAGGCCACCTCGTCGGGCGAGTACTCCTTGTAGACCTCGAAGTTGGAAAAGCCCACCCGGTGGTAGACGGCCCGCACATCGGCCAGCTCGAGCGGTTCGCCCTCGGGGAAGAAGAAGGCTCCCTCGCGCTCGGGCAGCTTCAGCTCGAAGCGAACGGTGTTGGGGACCTCCTCGCTGTTGAGGCGCACGAAGGGGTGCGAGCGCGCCTGGAGGGCGGCCCCCACCGAGCGCATCATGGGATCGCTGAGGGGTCCGAAGAGGAGAATCACGAGACTGGCTCCTGCTCGAGCAGGGCACAGGCCGCCTCCAGGACGTGAGGCTGGCCCAGGGCCTCGGGCGAGAGAAACGTGCGCAAACCGGTCACGATCCACTGCGACCCCAGCTGCCTGAGGGAGAATTCGGCCAGTTGCAGGGACAGAAAACGGCACACCAGGGTCACGCCCTCCAGAACCTCAGGGGGCGGCGGGGTTCCCTCGGGCAGTTGGAAGAACAGCCCGCCCACGACGGCCAGACGGCAGGCCCAGCCTTCCGGCATCTCCTCGTAGTGCACCGGACAGAGGGTCAGCCGGTGGAGGTTATCCAGGTCCTCGGGGGAGACCTCGCGGAAGACCGGAGCAGTGCCTGCCACGGGCTTACAGATCACCCGGCCAGCCAGGCTCTCGTAGAACTCGCGGGCCGACTCGGGGCGACTGGTCACCAGGGTCCTCGGCACCGCCAGGCCGCACTCGCAGAGCAGGTTCAACTCGGCCCAGCGGGAGGTGAGGTAGTCGCGACGCACCACGTGGTTGGCCACCAGGCAGTGACGAGAGAGCTGGTGAAACATGGAGATCAGACAGGCCCAGCTCTCGGTCTGCAGATACTGGGCGTCCTGGGCGGAGAACTCGGTGAGCCCGGCCGGTGAAATGACGAATCCGTCCAGGGCCACGCTGCACAGGTCGGTCAGGGAGAGCTCTTCCTGGCCGAGCAGCAGGGCCCCGTGCAGGCCCCGCCCCACCTTGAGGTAGATCCCCACCGAGAACGGAAAGTTCTCCTGCAAAATGAACAGGCTGCGGCGGCGGCCTCGCCGGGTCAGGCCCTGGTGCAGCAAGCCCAGGGAAGGGTTGTCAGCGCTGCCGTAAAGCAACACCGTCGGGTCAGCCACCGAGTTTCACCCCATGCATCCTCTGGCAGGGTGCGCGAGGGCCTGGCCCAAAACCTGCGTCCGTCCCGTCAGACGAAGAAGCGGCTCGACGGGGCCGCCGTGGCCAGGCGCGAGTCCAGCGGAAGAACTTCAAGGTCTTTCTCGAGCAAGGATTTCTCCAGCACGGCGACCTTCTCGAAGAATTTCTCGGAGGGCTGCTTCTCCAGGCCCAGCTTTTCAGGAGCAAACTTCTCGATCTGCTTCTCCTGGCCGAGTTTCTCGGGAGCGAACTTCTCGATCTGCTTCTCCTGACCGAGTTTCTCGGGAGCGAACTTCTCGATCTGCTTCTCCTGACCGAGTTTCTCGGGGGCGAACTTCTCGTTCTGCTTCTCGAAGCCCAGCTTCTCGCCCGGTTCCTTCTCGAAGCCCAGCTTCTCGGGCTGCTTCTCCGGACCGAGCTTCTCGGGAGCGAATTTCTCCAGCTGCTTCTCGGCGGGACCCTTCTCGATGCTCTGCTTCTCGACCGGGCCCTTTTCGGGGGCAAATTTCTCGATCTGCTTGTCGCCCTGCTTCTCGAGCCCCAGCTTCTCAAACGGGTCCTTGTCGGCGCGGAACTTCTCGATCTCCTTCTCGGCCGGTCCCTTCTCGAGGCTCTGTTTCTCGAACGCGCCCTTCTCCGGGGCAAACTTCTCGAAGGGGAACTTCTCGTTGCCCTGCTTTTCGTAGGGCCCCTTCTCGACGTTCTGCTTTTCGACCGGGCCCTTCTCGGGGGCAAACTTCTCGACCGGAACCTTCTCGCTACCCTGCTTTTCGACCGGGCCCTTCTCGACGTTCTGCTTCTCGACCGGACCTTTCTCGGGGGCGAACTTCTCGACCGGAACCTTCTCGCCGCCCTGCTTTTCGTAGGGCCCCTTCTCTACGTTCTGCTTCTCGACCGGGCCCTTGTCCGCCTGAATCTTCTCGAGCTCTTTCTCGCCCAGCTTCTCGGCCGCGCCCTTCTCGCCTTGCTTCTCGTAGCCGCTCTTGTCGGCCTGAATCTTCTCCAGCTCTTTCTCCTGGCCGAGCTTCTCACGGCCCTTCTCGCCCTGTTTCTCGTCGCCGAGCTTCTCGCGAGTCAGCTTCTCACCTGGATTCTTGTCCTCACGGAACTTCTCCAGCTCCTTCTCCTGGGTACGCTTGTCGGCTTCCTTCTCGGCATACTTCTCGCGCGAGCGCTTCTCGAGCTCGCCCTTCTCGCCAAAGCTCTTCTCGGGGGCCAGCTTCTCGTGGACGCCCTTTTCGTCCGTGCCCTTCTCGCGGGCGTACTTCTCGTTGCTCTTCTCGGCCAGGAGTTTCTCGGGGTCGTACTTGCGCAAGCTCAAGTCGATCTGGTCCTGAGCCGGGGGAGCCTGACCGGGTCCTGAAACCGGTGGCGCGGTCAGGGAACGCAGGGGGGCCTGAGGACCTCCGACGGCGGGACGAAACTCGGGACGAATGAAGAGGTCAGCCATGAAAGACACCCGGTCCTTGTTGCAGACTTTATCCATTATCCCGACCGGAGCCAGGACTGTCTAGACCTGGAGCAACGCGCGATCGCTTTCTCCGCTGCGCTTGGCTCCAGGTCTCAGCCAAACAGCCCTTTGAAGAACTTTCCGATCCCCTTGCCGATGCCGGAGAAGAAGCTGCCGATCCCCTTGCCGATGCCCGTGATCACCTGGCCGGCCCCCTTGAGCAGCCCCGAGCCGATCTGTCCCAGACCTTTGCCGATGTTGCCTTTGAAGATGTTGCTCACGCCCGAGCCGATGCCGTTAGCGGCCGTCTTGAGCCCCTGCCAGGTGCCGGTCACGGCCTGATCCACCCCCTTGACCAGGCCGTCCACGATGGGCTTGCCCAGGTTGTCAGCCACGAAGTTCATGGCTGTTCCGGCCCAGCCCAGGGGGTTGAAATCGCCGATGCGCACGTACTTGCCCAGGAAGTTGAGGGCCGTCCCCGGGGCACGCAGGGCGTGGTTGAGACCCGAGCCGAGCAGGTTGGCAGCCAGCGAGTGGGTGGGATTCTGCTCATAGCCGTAGTTCTTGCGCACCTCGGCCACGGTCAACTCGTCGATGCGCTTGCCGCGGGCGTCCGAGCCGATGTCGGGGAAGATGGGGCGCCAGTCGTTGGAGGCCTCCAGCCCCAGGTTGCGGGCCATGGAAACGGTAACATTGTTGGGATTGTTGTCATGGAACACAACAATTCCGTCCTTCGCCGAGGCGATGTCGATCTCGATGGCGTCGGAGGATTTGAAGCCCGCCTCCATGGCCGGCAGGGTGTTCTCGGGGTAATTCTTGGAGTTGGGGCCGCCCCGGTGGGCGATCACCTCGGGGCGACGCGGATCCTGTCCGGCCTTACCATAGCCCATCTGGTCCAGGGTGCGGTTCATGGCCGCCGGGTCGTCGGTCAGCACTCCATTGGCCCCAGCCTGGACCACCTGGCGAATCTTGTCCTGATCGTTGAGCGTCCAGGCGATCACCTTCTTACCCTGGTGAGGGCTGCCCGGGCGGTCGATCTCCTGGCGGGCCTTGCGCACCTCCTCCACCAGGTCGCCGAAGTTGTTGGAGGTGAGCGGGTTCTTGGGATCGCCGATGGAGACGTAGCGGTTGTCCCCGCTCCCGGTCAGGGGGCTGCGCTCGGCGGCGGAGGGGTTGCGGTCGTTGAGATGCTCGTTGTCCAGGGTGAAGTTGCGGAAGTCCTTGAGGTTGGGATCTTTGGCGAACTCCTGCTTGATGGCGTCGAGGTTGGACTGCTCTTTGTTCATGATGACCACGCGGTCCTTGAGGTCGGGGTATTGCTTGAACAGCTCGGACAACTGGCTGCCCAGGCGCCGGGCCACGTTCGGGTCGTCAGAGGTTTTGGTGTCCAGGTAGATCTTTTTGTCAGGATACCTGCGGGCCAGGTCGAACGCCTCGTTGAGGGTGGGGATGTGCCAGTCCTTGGGGTCCACCGTGTTGCCCACCGGAGCCACCGCCGCCGTGCGGGCCACAGGCGCGGTCTGGGCCGGGGCGGGAGGGGCTGCCATCACCTCACGCAGGCGGGTCAGGTAGGCCTGTCCCTCGTGCGGCGCCTGGAGCGGGGAGGTCAGGTCGAGGGTCTCCCAACTGGGCCCTTCCCAGGCAGCGCCGGACCCGAGCTGCACCCGATCCAGAACCGGGTCCTGGGCCCAGCAGCCGTCCTGGTGCATTCTCTGGTAGGCGCGGCTCAAAAGGGCATAGTTAGGATAGGAGATCGTATTCATGGGGTTGCTTCCTCCACCTGGCCTGCTGGTGCTGCAGGGTGCTAGCCTCCTATACCGACACCTGACCATCCCGAAAACGTTAAAACGCTGCAACAAAGTTAACTTCCTGTTTCAACTCTGTGAACGTTTTGTCGCAAATCTGGCTGTGAGGGCCGCAAACCCAGCAAAGACCGGGATCTGACCCCGAGGTCGGAGCGGTGGACGGTGTCTGGTCGCCGGACGAGTCTCCAGGGACACGAGAGAAGAGTTTACATTCCGGCAACCACCGACCGCCTCGTGTTTGTCTTTTGCACGGCCGCTGACCGCGAAGAGCGATATGCTCGGTCAGGTCGGGGACAGACGGTCCCCGAGAACAGCAAGCAGGAGGTAGACCGGATGAACTGGATCGGTGGAATCTTCTCCAACTTCAACATCAGCGCCACGGGCCTGGGGCGACAGGCGCAGATGCCGCCCCCCTTGCCGCCGCCTCCCCCACCCGGTGCAGGCAACCAGCAGGGGGGCAACGGCGAGTTGCTGCAACTGCTGCAGAGCCTGCAGGGTCTCCAGCAGCCGATGCCCCCCGGCTACCCCCTGCAACTGGGCGGAGGCCAGCACCCGCCCGGTCCGCCGCCGATCGGGGGCCCGGGCCAGCACCCGCCCGGTCCGCCCCCGCCCGGGGGACAGGGCCAGCACCCGCCCGGTCCGCCCCCGCCCGGGGGCCCGGGCCAGCACCCGCCCGGTCCGCCCCCGCCCGGGGGACAGGGCCAG
>BTUM01000046.1:0-63355 GCA_045863235.1 Candidatus Xenobia bacterium
ACTAAAATGGACTTCATCTTGCCTCCCAGACTAGAACCCCCTACGGATAAGGAACGCGATTTCCACCACAGGCTTCCAGTTCCTGCTGAGGCGCATTCAGGGCTTACCCCTCAAATGGGCAAGAAACTTTGCCAATCTGGATTTTGGCCGCACCGAATCGCGGGAATGACCCTCGTCGCGGCCGTGGTCGCCACCATAGCCATAACCATAGCCGTAACCGTAGCCATAACCGCCGTAACCGTAGGCAGTATCCAGGGCGTCAACTCCGTTGAGCAAGACGCCCAATACCCTGACTCCCTGGTCTTCCAGGGATTGTCGGATGCGAACCTCGACCTCGCCATTCCAGCGCTTGGGATTGATGACCATGGCCGCGCTTCCAGCGCACGGTGCAAAGCTAAGGGCGTCGCTGCAAGCCGCCAGCGGTGATGTGTCGAAAACGCAGAAATCGGAAGTTGCCTGGACCTTGCGGCAAAAAGCCTCCAGGGATGGACGCCCCAGGAGGTCGGCCGGATTCTCGGTCACCTGGCCGCAGGGGACGATCCGCAGCCGGTCGATGGGGCTCTCGTGGATCACCGATTCCAGCGGAGCCTGCCCGAGCAGGTAGTCAGCCAGGCCAGGCTTCCCATCCATTCCAAAGAGCTTCGTGATCGTGGGCCTGCGCAGATCTCCATCTACCAGAATGATGTTGAAGAAGAGTTGCGTCATTGCAACTGCCACGTTGGCGCAGACCATAGACTTTCCGTCGCCGGCAAAGGCACTGACCACCATCAAGCTGCTCACCCCACCGGCCATGGCCCTTTGCAGCTGGGTCCGAATGCCGCGGTAGCTCTCGGCCACGGCCGAGCGAGGATGGCTGAGAATTGCCAACAGGTCCTCGGGATTGGTCACCATCGCGGTCCTCCGGGAAACCCGTCCTGACCTGCTGACCCTGTATGAGCTCTGACCAAGTCACGAGTTCCTTCACTTGAGATTTCCTCTGATTAGGCCGCTGCACAGTGCATTCCTGCCGACGGGACAAAGACTTGCCAACCAGAGCTCAAGGTGTGCAGACGGACTGTGGACCGCTGAGCCAAGCAGCGTATCCACGATTCCAGTAGAGCGCACAGTTCCGATCAGGAACTGGGCGCGTAACGTTCAAGTGGTTGTACAGTAGCGCACACTGACATCCTGACACTATCAGTGCGCGCTACTGTAGTTCCAGTTGCGATTGGCAGGAACCACGCCGCCGGCCACCCAACTATCCCCCCTGATGGATGTATGGCGCAGTCTCAAACTGGTTCGCGAGCGCAGTGGCCTCTTTCTGGCCTCCTGCCTGATTGCGTTTATCGTCGTCCTGTTCGGGCCCCTCTTGATCGGCGCCGCCGACCCCATCTACAGCTCGTCCGCAAAGATCTTGCTCGCAGGCAAGAACAGCGGGGGGGAGCAAAACCCGGACAGAGAACCCAGCGCGGTTCGAGCCTGGTTCTCTGATGAGTCCACATTGCGCGCGCTCATCACTTCCGAGCCGTTGCTCAAGCGCGTGGTGGAGAGCGCCAACCTCAAGAAAAAGTGGTCCGCGCTCCGCCCCAGCATCAAGATCCGCATTTTGTCCCACAACCCCAATCAGGTAAGTCTGATCGAGGTTTCAGTCGAGGGCGAGACACCGCAGGCCTCGGAGAAGCTGACCAACACCCTGGCCAAGGAATTCGTCGAGTATGTCATGGAGTTGTCAGCCAAGGAGTTTACTTCTACGCGAGTCTACCTCGAAGAGCTGGTCGAAAAGGCCAAGAAGCAGATGGAGGAAGCCGAGGCAGCCATGCTCAAGACGCGCGTGGTTCCACGCTCGGCCGAGCAGCGCGACCCTCAGATCGAAGCCATGATGCGCCTTCGCGAACGCCGCACCGAGCTTACCCAGGAGGAGGCGCGCCTGAAGGGTGAGCTCGACGACCTTCAGCTGGCCCGCTACACTCCCTGGGCCATCGTGGAGCAAAAGGACGGCACTCTGTCGAAGCTGGAAGACAACCTCTCCAACGAACGCTTCCAACTCGTTTCGCTTCGTCAGGTTTACACCGACAGCAACGAGAACGTCAAAGCCCAGATCGAGCGAGTCAGGCAGGCCGAAGCCCTTTACAACCAGGAGGTCGAGCGCAAGGTCAACGCCCTTTCTGTCTCCACCCAACGCAAGTACGAGCAGGCTCGGCAGGCTCTGGCCACCACCACGCAGGAGCTGCGCAAACTCGAGGAGGCCCAGCCGACCTCCAAGGAATACCTCGAATATTCGCAACGCGAGCGCCAGCTGCAGATGTGGCATGAGAATTACCTTTCGCTCACCCGACAGCTCTATCAGGCTCGAGTGGCGGAGCAATCCAGTCGGCGCCAGGGGGCGATCACGATTCTCGAGCAGGCTCAGGTCGGAGTGCCCCTGAGGGCACCAGGCCCGGGGAGCTCGACCCTGACCCGAGCACTGATCGCCATTCCCCTGTCTCTTCTTTTCGCGCTCGGGGTGGTGTTGATGAGCGACTACCTGATGGCCAGTATGCGCATGCAGCCCCGCATCGAGGAGGCACTCGGTTTGCCCGTCATCGGGGCTATCCCCGTCCTGCCCGAGGACTTGACCCGCAACTGGGACCGGATGAAGAATTCTTTGAAGAACGGGACCACTCGGAACGGGTCGGCACCCCTCGACACACTCTCCACCAAGACCGAAGCGTAGCCGCCCGCCTTCAGCTTGGACCGCAGATCTGGGCCGTGCCCTCGAAAGGAACCAGAGGTCCACCGGACAATAATGCTTCCCCCGTGTTCCTGAAAACTACCTGCCATCCGGTTTCACTCCAGTCGTGCTAGGGCGACTGTGCAATCTGCTGCTGGGCCTGAGCTTAAGCCTGTTCTGCCTGGAGAGCTTCTGTCGTTTCTTTCGCGATCCGGGCCAACTTCACCACGACCCGCAACTGGGAATCTGCTTCGCCCCAGGCTCGGTCGTTCGCTTTACGGACGAAGGATTTGGCGTCAGCCACTGGCACCAGAATGGCATCCGGGGCGAGGCCCCTCGGGTCGGAGAACCTTCGATTCTGGTTCTGGGTGACTCATTCACCGAGGCCTGCCACGTCCATGACGATGAAGTCTTTACCCGGCTTGCACAAATAGACCTGACCTTAACTGGAAGCCCGCTCAGAATTTACAACTGCGGACGGGCCGGTCACTCGCTGGCAGACTTCGTCGGGAGGGGGCCTGCGTACCTTGAGCGGCTCCGGCCTGCATGGACCGTAGTGGTGGTGCGCCGGGAAGATCTGGAAGAGGGAGCCTGGGGAAAAGGCCCTTCGGCCCATTTCATCGTCAACGGGAACAACGTTGAGACCGCTGTGCCACAAATCGGACGTTCACGACTTCGAGATCTGATGCAGGCGACCTCAAAGTTTATCCTGTTACCAGAATTTGCCTATGACCGATTTCTGCTCTACCGGAACGGGATAGAGCAGGAACCGCGGCTCTTCTCGGCCGGGTCAAAGCAAAATGAGACGAAACTTTCCGCGCCCCTGGGCGGACCGCTCACCGGCCCTTTTGGCGACGGCAGTCAGCGCTCTGGGCGCGACTTTCCCATCGAACACGAACTCGACCTGCTCAGCAAGGTGTATAACAGGCGCGTTACAGTCCTCTACTTGTCGGAATTTGATCCCGAGGCCACGACCGCTACCACTCCGCTCGAGAAGCGCATTCAGGCCCACTGCCAGAAACAGGGATTAAGCTTTGCGGCGACCAGTCAAGCAAATGCCGAGCACTTTCGCTCAACAGGCCGAGTTCCATACGGCGCCTGGAACACCAAATTCAACACGGGCCACATGAATCCGGATGGGCATCGGGTAGCAGCCAGAGTTTTGTCCCAAGAGCTTCACAGACTTCGTAACAATGGTTTTTTCTAGCCCTCGATTCTTTGTCTTCCTGGCCTTCACTCTCTTCCTGCTCTCGTGGCCGACTATTTCCAGCCGGTCACAGAAGCTTACACTTGCATTCTGCTCGTGCCTCTTCTACGCTGCGTGGGACTGGCGTTACCTTGGCCTGCTGCTGTCCATTAGCGTCATCGATTACCTGGTAGCCCGAAGAATCTACAACTCGACTGAAAGTGGCGCTCGCACCGCCTGGCTCTGGGTGAGCATCTGCTCAAATCTAGGAATTCTTGCCTACTTCAAATATCTAAATTTCTTCATTGAGAACTTAAACAACCTGGGCCTGACCGAATTCTCCGTTCGTGCAATCCTGTTACCGGCCGGCATTAGTTTCTACACATTCAAAACTCTCAGCTACACGATCGACGTCTATCGCCGGGAACTCGAGCCGTGCGATTCCATTCTCGACTACACCACCTTTGTGACGTTCTTTCCAGAGTTGATCGCCGGCCCCATCGTACGCGCCTCCATCTTCATCCCCCAGATGGGTCGACGAATTGGTCCCACCCGGACCCGCCTGGCAGAGGGCGCCAGTATCTTTCTCCTGGGGCTTACCAAGAAGCTTTTCATAGCCGATCGAATGGCCACCATCGCTGACCCTATCTTCTTGCGCCCCGAGATTTTCACAAGCGGGACGGTCTGGGTGGGAGTGCTAGCCTACACCATTCAAATTTACTGTGATTTCTCGGGCTACTCCGACATGGCGATCGGATCGGCCCGAATGATCGGGTATGACCTTCCCCAGAATTTCAACATGCCCTATCTCAGCTTGAGCATCACCGAGTTCTGGAGACGCTGGCACATCACCCTGAGCAGTTGGCTCAGAGATTACCTTTACATTCCACTAGGGGGCAACCGGCACGGCACTTTCCGCACCTACATCAACCTGATGCTGACCATGCTTCTGGGGGGGCTCTGGCACGGTGCGAGCTGGAATTTTGTTCTCTGGGGGGGGATGCACGGGGTGGCCCTGGCCGTCCACAAATTGCTCATGGGCTTGCCGGCGTTTCAGAAGATTCCTCGCCTGCTGGCCTGGCTTGGAACCCTGCTCTTTGTGATATTCACCTGGGTACCCTTTCGTTCCGTCTCGTGGGACACCACGCTAACCATTTTCGAGAAGATGCTCGGCCTGTCAGTCATCCCAGACCAGGGAGCGGCGAACTGGATTCCCCTCTGGTTCTGGCTTGGTCTGGCGCTAACCGTGGTGGGGCACGGACTGGGAACCGGTCTCCAGCGTGAAGCCCACTGGCTGGTTCAAACCCTGAAGGGCCTGGGCGCAAAGATTGACAAGAACGCAATCGCAGGCAGCTATGCGGTCATGGAGGACCTTCCCATCGCCGGAGCCTTTGTCGTCTCATTGTGGGTACTGATCCTCTACTTCTTTTCACCCACCGATACCAGCCCATTCATCTACTTCCAGTTTTGAGCAGGGCCGATTGAGGGAGCCACGAAGGCGCGGCGACCTCTTCACTCGATGATTGGCCTATGAAGATCCTGGTACTGAGCACTGACTACCCCCCAACACGAGGCGGAATCGCGCGCTTGACCTTCGAAACCACCCGGCAACTTGCAGAGCTTGGCAATGAGATCGTGGTTATTGCAACCCTCGAACGAGGGATGAGGGCCGATCTGGACGTCGAGCAACGTTTTCAGACCATTCGCATCCCGGCGACCTTTGGCCTCAGAGAGTTCCGCCAATGGCGTGAGTTGGTCCAACAGGTGCGCAGCTTCCGGCCTGACGTCATCTGGTCGGCGGCCTGGTACCCGGGCGGCGTCCTGGCATCATTCATCCCTCAGGTGCCGTTCGTCTTCTCTACCTATGGCTCCGAAATCTTCCCCAATTTCAATGGAATCGTTCAGATCATCAAGGCCTTGCTCCCCTTTCGGAGACTCGTCTTCGGTCGGGCCGCGGCCATTACCGCATTGAGCAAGTTTACCCGCGATTACATCGTCCGACTTGGAGCACCCCCAGGAAAGATTGAGTTGATCGGCGGCGGCGTTGGACAGGAATGGTTCGAAATCGAAAACCGCCCGGTCTCACCTCCGGTCATCCTTACAGTAGGAAGGCTCGACTGGCACAAAGGTCACGAAGTTGTCGTCCGAGCACTGCCAGAGGTCCTACGGCACTGTCCGGAAGCGCTGTATCACATCGTCGGCCCAGACCCCGGCAACTGGCCACGAATCAGGTCTCTGGCCGAAGCGCTGGGGGTCGATTCGAGAGTTCGATACCTGGGCGCTGTCTCGGAAGCCGAGTTGAGGACACAGTATGCGCAAGCTTCTGTCTTCGCCATGCTCAGCCGGGAGTTGCCCGGTCGACCAGACTTGCTGGAAGGTTTCGGGCTGACCTTTTTAGAGGCGAATGCTGTCGGCTTACCGGTCGTTGCGGGCAATTCCGGCGGAGTAAGCGATGCGGTCGACCACGAGCAGACGGGCTACCTGGTTGCGCCCGAGTCGGTCGAGGATGTTGCCCAGGCCCTGAGCCGGTTGTTGACCGACAGGGCCCTGGCACGTCGGCTCGGAGAACAGGGGCGGCATAGAGCGCTGAAGGACTTCACCTGGCAGGTCCAGGCCAAACGATTGCACGAGTTGCTCGAGCGGGCCGCCCAAAGGCACCTTGGAGGCTGAGGCTCAGGGCCCGTATCCAAGATGACCGAGCAGGCCCGGGTAGCTCCTCTCAAAATGAGCCAGATGCTCGGAATTCAGGTGGTTCTTCCAGTCACCTGCCACGCCCTTGCGATAGTGGCTGCCAGTGTCCTCGCTGCCCTGCCTGCGCCCACCGCTGAGCGCCTCGAACCGATTTCGGTAAACAATGGCCAGACAGCGCTCAGGCGGTAAACCTCTGAGCCGCCATGGTGGCAACCGACGCCCACCGCGGATCTGTCCTCTAGAGCGATTATAGGCCCGAATCAAGTGCTCCCAGGAGGGGGTCGGGTCCTGAAGCAGGCCCACGAACTGAAAGGCATTCAGGAATCCATTGTAAGGATCGGTCGTCAACTCTTCAAACCGCAGTTCGAGCACGTTCGGCTGCCTGAAATTCCAGGCCATGAAGTGCTCGAACCAGTGCCGATTCAAGTCAATCTCCTCGTGCAGTCCCTCAGCCTTGGGAAGTTGATTCAGTCGCTCACGATGAGCCCGAACCGTCGGACCGAGAGCCTCTTGACGATGCGTCTTCAAATGGCTGAAGTAGCCCGAAACGACGATATCGCGAGGGTCTCGAACGACGTGGACTCCCTTCCAATGGGCCAGAGCCTGAGCATGAGACGCCCGAGCATTCTCGATGGCCAGCACGTCGATCTGGCTGCGGGCCAAGAAGTTCAACAAGCTCGCTCCCGACAACTCCGGGTCGGGGAGGCGAGCAAATCGAAGACCAAGGTCCCAGGCAGCGGCCTCAAAGTGTGTCAGGACCCACTGGGAGGCGCACTTATGGTGCCCATAATAGACGATCACAAAGTCTCCAAAGGCGAGCGAGTCAGCCGCCACCCGGGCAGCAAGCCCTTTTTTGCCACACGCAACAGCAGACTTCCTTCCCGTTGCGCAAGTCGCCCAGTTGGTAGCTTTGGCAGACCGGCAGGTGCTGGAATGCTAACAGAGAAGCAGCCGGGCCATGAAGAAGGCGCTTATCACCGGAATCACTGGCCAGGATGGCTCCTACCTGGCCGAGTTTCTCTTGTCCAAAGGGTACGAGGTCCATGGAATCGTCCGTCGCTGCTCGACAGAGAACACCGATCGGATCGCCCACCTGTGCAACGAGCCCCACGGTCCTCGATCGGGAGTCACACTCCACAACGGCGATATCAATGACTCGAGCGGTCTGCGAAGGATCGTCGAGGTCGTCCAGCCCGACGAAGTTTACAACCTGGGGGCTCAGTCCCACGTCAAGGTTTCATTTGAGCAACCCGAGTACACCGCCGACGCAGTGGCCCTCGGGACGCTGAGAGTCCTGGAAGCCGTGCGCGGATTCTCCAGTCAGACCGGGCGGGTCGTAAAAATCTACCAGGCCAGCTCATCGGAGATGTATGGCTCGACTCCCCCGCCGCAGAACGAGCAGACACCCTTCCACCCTCGCAGCCCCTATGCTGTGAGCAAAGTAGCGGCTCACTACTACTGCGTGAATTACCGCGAGGCATACGAAATGTTCGTCTGCAACGGGATTCTCTTCAACCACGAATCCCCCCGTCGAGGGGAAACCTTCGTCACTCGAAAGATAACCAGGGCCGTCGGACGAATCAAGCTCGGACTCCAGGAACAGCTCTACCTGGGCAACCTGGACGCGAGACGGGATTGGGGTTTCGCTGGAGACTATGTAGAAGCCATGTGGCTAATGCTTCAGCAAGCCAGACCTGGGGATTACGTGGTTGGTACCGGCGAGTCGCGTTCAGTGCGAGAGTTTGTTCAGCTCGCGTTCGAGCGAGTCGGCCTGGACTGGGAGCGATACGTGCAGGTAGACCCCCGCTACTTCCGCCCGAGCGAAGTCGATTATCTCCTGGCCGATTCCAGCCGAGCGCGTCAGACTCTGGGCTGGTCGCCCAAGGTCAGCTTCCGCGGCCTGGTCGAAATGATGGTGGATTCCGATTTAAAGCTGGCTGAGCGCGACCTGCTGCTCGTGCAGCGAGGGCACTCCGGCGGCCTGCGGGACCTGGCCGTGACCCCGGGGCCTGCTTGACCAAATGGCGGTCGCCGGCTTGGAAGCGACAACCTACCCGTTCAATCTGCGGGTCTTGCTGCGGAGAAGGGCGCAGATCAAGCAAGAGCTTGCCGAAAGAAGCATTCGCCCTTTGAGAGTTGCCTGCCTCGGAGGCTCGAGCACGCAGGAACTGGTTGACTTTCTTGAACTCTTCCTCCTTAAGCTTGGTTTTCGGCCTGAGCTTTTCGAATCCGACTTCAACCGTTATCTGGAAGAAGCTCTCTTCCCCGGGCCGGAGCTGCAAAGTTTCGCTCCCGAGGTCGTCGTCGTGCATAACGGATTGCACAACCTGCAGCATCTGCCCACTGCTTCAGACCAGGGGACCACCGTCGCCGACAAGCAAATGCGGTCGCTCGATAGCTTACTGGCCGCCGTCGATTCGTTACACCGTCACTTTGGATGTTGCGTCGTGCTCAACAATCTCCCCTATCCAGATTATCGCGTGCTGGGCAATCTGGATGGCACCGACCCGAGAGGACTTTGCCACTTCATTCTGGGTCTCAACCTTGCCCTGGCTGCAAACCGAACGGGGCGGGAGTTCTTGCAGGTCCATGACGTCCACTACCTGTCCGCCCAGATTGGCCTCGACCATTACTTTGATCCTGCCCGCTGGCACCTCTACCGAATCGCCGAAAGCTCGCTGGGCACCGTGCATCTGGCTCACAGCCTCTCGCGGGTCATCGGCTCTCAATTCGGAGCCTCAAAGAAGTGCCTGGTAGTCGACCTGGACAACACGCTCTGGGGAGGCGTGATCGGCGACGACGGCGCTGACGGAATCGAGCTTGGGCCCGAAACTGCCAGCGGAGATGCCTTCCAGGAATTCCAACGCTATCTTCAGCAACTGAAGCAGCGAGGAGTTCTGCTGGCTGTCGCCTCAAAGAACGATCCAGACAAGGCTCTTCAAGGCTTGGGCCATCCCCATTCTCAATTGGGACCGCAAGACTTCGCAGCCTTTGAAGCGAGTTGGGATCCCAAGGATCAGAGCCTGCATAAAATCGCCAAAGAACTCGGACTGGGCCTGGACAGCTTTGTTTTTCTGGACGACAACCCGTTTGAGCGCGAGCTTGTGCGGGCCCAGTGCCCGGTCAGCGTTCCCGAGGTGATCGAGGTCGGAGACTTTCGACGGGTCATCGATCGGGAGCGGTATTTCGAGCCGGGGTCAGTCACGGCCGAAGACCTGAAACGTAGCGCCCACTACCAGGCCGAGCGGGGAAGGGCTGAGGCCAGCAGCCGGTTCGCCAGTTACGACGACTACCTTCGCTCGCTCGAGATGGAGGCTCTGGTGGAGAGCTTCTCCCCTGGTGACCTCGAACGCATCGCCCAACTGGTCAACAAGACCAATCAGTTCAACCTGACCACCAGACGACTCTCCCTTCCTCAACTCCAGGAGTTGTGCCAACGGGGGTGGCTGAATCTCTCAGCCAGGCTGAGAGACAAGCACCAGGATTACGGGTTGGTCTCGGTGGTTCTGGGCGAATACCGGGGAACCCAACTGCACCTCGCATTGTGGTTGATGAGCTGTCGGGTGCTCAGACGAGGGTTGGAGAATGCGATCTTCGAAAAGGTCGTCGAGGTGGCTCGAGAGCGCGGAACGTCCGAGATCTGGGGTTATTACTTGCCCACCGAGAAGAATCAAATGGTAGCCGATTTTTACCCCCAGTTGGGCTTCTGCCCGGCCGAAGGCAGGCCCGATGCCCCCGTCCAGGGCCAGGCCTTCCGCCTGGAGCTCGGGCTCTACCGGCCCACTCAGCATTGCATAAGGAGAGTCTATTCCAGTGAGCGATGTCCTGGTAACGGTTCAGGAGATCCTGCGCGACATACTGAACCAACCTACTCTTGAGTTGACCGCAATGACCACCGCCCAGGAAGTGCCTGGCTGGGATTCCCTGGCCCACATCAACCTGGTGGCCGCCGTCGAGGAGGAGTTCCGTATCCGATTTGCCATGGCCGAGCTCCAGAAGCTCCAGAACGTTGGCGAGATGGTGGCCCTGATTGAGAGGAAGGCCGGGCGCAACTGACCGGGAAGCGCTTTGTTCTGGCCTTTCTGGCCCTGGTTCTGGGGGCGAGCGGTTTGGTCGTCGTCGCTTCGGCATGGGCCGACCCTTATGGGCTGTTTGGCGTTGGGGACCGGTCCATTCCGGTCTACGACAATGAGCGCCTCTCCAAGTATCTCTTGAGCTATCGCTACATTCCCGCCAGGTTTGATGCTCTCCTGATCGGACCTTCCGTGAGCGCCAACCTCGACCCCGCATTGATTCCCGGCTTGAAGCTCTACAACGGCTCTCTGGATGGTGCCAACGCTTGCGAGCTGGCGATCCTGGCCCGCAACGTCATGAGCCGGGGACGACCTTCCCACCTCTTTATCGCTGTGACGCCCATCGTCTTGCGCAACCACGAGATGGAGACCAGGGCACTGCAGCCTGAGCAGCTTTCGGTAGCCTTGGGCTCTCTCGATCTGGCCAAAGCGGTGTGGGTGTCAATTCGGGTGCCTCGTCAGGATTTGCGCATCGACCCCAAAGGCTACACCAAGCCAGTGCAGGCCAGCAAAGCCAGAGTCGAGCAGTCGATCGAGAGATTCTTGCGCGAGCACGGCTCCGGCCAGGCTGCCTCGGAATACTGGCATATCGATCCCCGGGCCCTCGAGTGCCTGGCGCAGGTCGTGGGCGAGGCTCACCAGCGATCAATCAAGGTGGTTGGCTTCTTCCCACCCATCCCGGCACCTATCTACCAGACTTGTCAGGCGAGGCATCGAACCTTCAAGACGCGAGCTCTGAGCTGCTTCGGCCCGACCGACACGGTCATCGACTTCAATGAGGATCAGTATGCCCGGCTCCGAAGCGATCTGGACAACTTTACGGACAGTGTCCACCTGAGCGCCGCAGGCGCCAAAGTGGTGACGGAAACTATCGGGGGCGCGCGGCTCGAAGGCCCAAAGCGTGCCGAACCGGGCGGGTGAGATCCAACAGGTGGTGCCACAGAAGCGTCCAGGGGCGAAGGAGATAGAAATAGAGCTTGAGGGTGCCTGCCCAGCTGCGCCTCACTCCGGAGTCGGTAAGGCGATGGGTGCTCTCGTGCATACTGTGAAGGTGCCAGTAACCACCGGCGGCCGCTAGATTCGCGAGCACGTCGGCTGAAGGCAGGCTGTAGACAGTCTGACCTGCCCCCGCGTGAGAGTAATCGTGGTTCTGGTGAATACAAACCACCGAAGGAGTGATGTCCACAACACTGCAGCCTTGCCGTCGAGCATTCCAGACCAACCAGTTGTCGAACCACAGGCGTCCAATGGCAAATTGAGGAACGTCCTTGAAGAGGCCTCGATTGAAGACAAAGAAGTCCATGGCCTTTCTGCCTCGGGACCTGCCTTTCGAACGGGCTCGCTGAGTGAGCGTGGCAGCCCAGTCGGGATCAGTAAAAGCGATGGGCTCTGGAACCTCGATATCCAGACACTCGCCGATGGCAAGAAAGTCATCATTCCAGCTCAAGAGGCGCTCGAGTGCCCGCCGAAAATCCGGAGTCAGCACGATGTCGCTGTTGATGTAGCAGAGTCGGTCAAAACGCGCGGCGCACTGAGCCTGCTCAAAGAGATCGGAGATCAGGGGCACGCCTTTCGGCGTAGCCTGCACATCCGGGAGGTGAACAGCGCCGATCTCCCGCGCGAACTCTCGAGTCCCTTCGTCATTTCCCAACAGGATGATCTCCGCCTCGGGGATGCACCGAATCCAGCTCAGAATTGCGTTACGCTGCAGTAAGCTAGAGCGAGCCACGAACCCTTTGGGGCAGGTAAAGAAAGAGAGCACGTCAGTTCACCCGAGCGGTCGACCACATTTCAGCCAGGATGCCCTGGGCTGTCCGCTCGTCTGCGCACCGGCCGCGCGCAACATAGTGCACGTCATCGCGATTTCCGAGACTGTGCTCCAAGGCACGCCAAAAATCGACAACCACGACCTTACGCGGATACTCGCGGTCACCGAGCACCTGGAAGGCGGGATCTGGGGTGCAAATCATGATCACATCGGCCTGCTCGAGGCAAGCCTCCAGCGTGGGCAAGATGACGGCCTGGTGCTTGAGTTCCTTCTGGGCCGCCTCGCCGGCGAGCGGGTCGTAGGCGATCACTCGGGCTCCAAAGGTCGCCGAGAGGGACCTGGCCAGTTGGATACCGGGGGACTCTTCGATGACGGACGAGTGCGGCTTGTAGGAGAGGCCAAGCACAGCCACAGTAGACCCTTTCTCGATAGGTACGGGCATCCGCTTGAGAATATCAGGCACCAACTGCCGATTGGCCCGGTCCGTGGTCTCTGCCAGGTCAGCTGTTCGACCCAACTGACGCGCCAGGAAACCGAGGGCGATGTTGTCCCGGGGGAAGCAAGGTCCCCCATAGGCAAGTCCACCTTTGAGATACTTCGATCCAATGCGCGAGTCTTGACCCAACGCGCGGGTGACGACGTCCACGTCGCCACCGGGGATTCGCTCGCACAGGTCGGCCAGCATGTTAGCGAACGTAATCTTGGTCGTCACATAGGTATTCAAGGCGACTTTGGCCAGTTCGGCATTCTCGATGCTCATTCGCAGACATGGAGCCTTGTTGGGCAGAATCTGGGAATACAGAGCTTCGAGCTCGAGGCCGCTGCGCTGGTCGAACTCGCCCACGAGGGTAAAGTCGGGGTTCAGGAAGTCGCGAATGACACTGCCCAGGGCGATGAACTCGGGGCTATAGCAGAGCCCGAAGTCCGGGCCGCAGACCTTCCCGGAAGCTTGCTCGAGCACCGGCAGGAGTCCGAATCGGGTTGAACCAGGCAGGACGGTGCTGGTCAAAACCACGAGATGATAGCCCTGCTTGGTGGCCATGGCCTGGCCGATCTCCTTGAAGGCCCAACTGACGTATTGCAGAGCGAAGCAGCCGCGCTCATCGCTGGGAGTCGGCACGATCACGAAGCTGACATCCGACTGCTCGACGGCCTCTCGGTGGCTCAGAGTCGCTCCCAGGCGGTCGCGATTGGCTGCGATCAGGCCTTGGAGGTCGGTCTCCTGGACTGGAGTCTTACCCTGATTGATACACTCAACGGCTCGCTCGCTGACATCCACCCCGATGACCTGGAACCCGCGACTGGCGATGGCGGCAGCCATACTGGCACCCAGTTTTCCCAGTCCGATAATGGATACTCTCTTCACGTGAGTCTCCTAAGACCGGGCCCCAACAGGCCGCTTCGGCTGAGGCGCCTCCCCGCGGGCCCTCCCCTGGCTGTTCAGTTGGCCCCAGATCCAGGCGTAGGTTTGAGCCAGACCTTCCTCGAGCGATATCCTTGGCGACCAGTCCAGAACCTGCTTCATTCGAGTCAGGTCAGCGTTCCGGCCGCGCACACCCTGCGGCTTGGTCAAATCGTAATCCTTGGAGATCTTCTTCCCGGCGCATTCAGCCACGATGTCCACCAACTCATTGATGGAAACCATCCGGTCCTGACCAAGGTTGAGAGGCTCATGATAGTCGGAATGAATCAAGCGGTAGATTCCGTCGACACAATCATCCACGTAGCAGTAGGAGCGGGTCTGCTCTCCGTCACCCCACACCTCGATCTTATCCTCGGTCTTGGCCAGTGCCACTTTGCGACAGATAGCCGCGGGTGACTTCTCACGACCCCCTTCATACGTTCCGAGCGGCCCGAAGATGTTGTGGAATCGAACGCAGTAAGTTTTGAGGCCGTAATCCTCGAAGTAGTGGCGGCCCATGCGCTCGGAATAGAGCTTCTCCCAGCCGTAGCCGTCCTCGGCGTCCGCCGGATAAGCATCCTCTTCCTTAAGCGGAGTCACATCGGCCGATTTCTGGAGATAGCCTGGATAGACACAGGCAGAGGAAGTGTACAGGAACCTCTCCACGCCGTTGAGCCGGGCCGCCTCGAGCATATGCACGTTGATCAGGACGTTATCGTGGCTGATCAGGGCTTTATTGCACTCGATGAAACCGATACCGCCCATGTTTGCAGCCAGGTTGAAGACTTGCTGAACGCCACGGGTCGCCTGCAGACACTCGGCCCACCGCCGCAGGTCGAGAATCTCGAACTCATGCGCGTGGGTCGGCTCATACTCAGGATACTTCAGGTCCACTCCACGAACGTGATAGCCCTTCTCGACCAGGTACTTGACCAGAAAGCTGCCGATAAATCCACCCGCCCCTGTCACCAGTACGTTTCCACGATTGCTCACAACAATAACTCTCCAGAGTGTCCAAAATGCCCAGTTGAAGAGGCGCATTCTACTCCGCGAGGCGACATTCTCCTCCCACAAAGGTCTCGCTTGCTGTTCTAACGAAACCTGCGGCCCCGATGTCCATCGAGCGACACAAAACCGCCCGAGCCGTTCTTCTCGCCGTTCTCATCATCGCAGCCGTAGGCTTGTTCTGGCCTCGCGGCTACGAAGGGATTGCCAAGAGCGAGTTCTGGGCCCGCAAGAAACTCTGGCGACGCTGCTTTGACACCGTCGTTGCCGGAGACTCGCGGGCCTATCATTCTCTATTTCCGACCGAAATGGCCCCGCTGGCGCGGGGAAGAACCATCGGGAACTTCGGGTTTGCTGGCTGCGCCATCGAGAAACGCTACCTGGACGCCGTCGACCAAGTGCTCGACCTGCGCCCTGGACGCGAACGAACAGTCATCCTGGCAATCACGCCCCATTCACTCACCCGCCTGGCCCATCAGTCAAACGGATTTCTCGAGCTCAACCGCGTCAACCGACTTGAGCTTCTGGCGCTAAGCCGCCTGGGTGGCATTCGGGACCTGGGCGACCCGATTACGGCCGACGATGTCAAGAACCAGATCCGAGGCGTGCGTTACATCCAGACGCTCAAGCCCGATGGCTCGATTGCAGCCTACAAGACGCCCGAAAATCCAAAGGAGGCTCTGTCGGAGTACCGAGCCCGTCTTGAGACCACGGAGCTGCGCCCGGAGTCACTGCAGGAGCTGAGCTCGGCCATCCAGGCCTGGACAGCCCGCGGGGTGAGGGTCGTCGGTTTTCGCCCCCCTACCACCACTGCCATGGTCGAGCTCGAGGAGCAACTTCTCCCCTATCCACCCGTCCCTCAACTGTTCCAGTCGGCAGGGGGCCAGTGGCTGGAGATCCCCCCGGCAGCCTATCCGACCTATGATGGGAGCCATCTGCGCTTCGACGGGGCCGCCAGGTTCTCACAAGACTTCGCCCGGATGCTCTGGCCGAGCCGGTAGCTGTGCTCTTCAACTCCTTTATCTTTCTGCTGTTTGCCCTGATCTACTTCGCCGGCTGGCCGGCCGTCCGCAACCGACCGGTCTTGAAGTATGCCTACATTGTGGTCTGCTCACTCTTCTTCTACGGGTTCAACGAACCGATCTACATTCTGCTACTGGCATTCACGGGCTTCATCGACTTTGTGGCCGGACTGATGATGGAGCGCTACCTGCCCCACCGCAAAGCCATTCTGCTTTTCTCATTGATCGCCAACATCAGCGTTTTGGCAGTCTTCAAGTATTCCGGATTTCTAGCAACCAACCTGAATGCATTGCTCGGTCTCGATCTCCCGGTTCCCAACCTCACTCTTCCCATCGGCATCAGCTTCTACACTTTCCAGTCCATGAACTACACGATCAGCGTCTACCGAGGAGACATCCGGGCCACTCGCAACCCTCTCCATTTCTTTGCATTCATTGCCCTGTTTCCGCACCTGGTAGCCGGCCCGCTGGTCCGTGCATCGGACATCCTCCCGCAATTGCGCGAATGTCGGGGAGGAACGGACAAGCAGGTCTGGGACGGTCTTCAGCTCATTGCGAAAGGCTTCTTCAAGAAGAATGTGCTGGCCGACAATTTTGCCCCGGCCGTCAATGCCGCCTTTGCCGGCGTGTCCGACAACCCGGGTGGAAGCCTCTACTGGTGGACGGTGGGGCTACTCTTCTCGGCCCAAATCTACTGTGACTTCAGCGGCTACACAGACATCGCCAGAGGGCTGGCCAAGTGGATGGGCGTCGAATTCACGGTCAATTTCAATCACCCTTACTCGGCCGTGAGCATGCGAGACTTCTGGCAGCGCTGGCACATCTCGCTGTCGACCTGGTTTCGCGATTACGTCTACATCCCGCTCGGCGGCTCCCGTGGCTCGATGGTGCAGTCGCTCAGCAACATGTGGGTCACGATGCTCATTTCCGGGCTCTGGCACGGAGCTTCCTGGACCTACGTCATCTGGGCGGCGCTCCATGCTGGCTACCTGAGCCTGGAGCGCGTCAGTGGTTGGCCAGCCCGAGTTCGGTTGCTGCCCGGAGGCTCCTTTGCGTGCGCCCTGATCGTAAATCTCTTGGCATGCGTGGCCTGGATTTTCTTCCGAGCAACCTCGCTGGGAGACGCTGCCCTGATACTGCAGAGGATGCTTTCCCTGGACTGGTGGCGCTCGAGCGACCTTTTGTTGATTCGAAACGAAATCGGAACAGTTGTTCTCGCCTGGTTGGCGCTGTTCTGGGCCGCCGAGGCCTGGAACTTCCTCCGAGAGCACTACTTCCGCCGGCTGACCATTCCCGAATGGGCCCAACCCCTCGCTGTCGGCGCCCTGCTGGCGGCGTCAGTGTTCTTGAGGGGGCCGGGCGGAGCATTCATCTATTTCCAGTTCTAGAAATGAGCATAGATGAAGCTCACCCCGCGACTCGAGCAAAGAAAGAGACACCCCAGCAAGAAGGCGACTGTCGTAACCAGAAGCTGGCTCCGGCCGGGCTTGAAATCTTCGAGCAACTGTCGAGTCGAGGGCGCCAGGAACGCGACGGCGGCACCCAGGACGAACGAACTCGAGATGATCGCGCTATCGAACGTGTCGAATCGGTCCCCCCAAAGAATCGTCTTTGTGCCTGCCCAACCAGCCAGATTCCCCAGCATCCGCGAACAGGTCGTCAGATCGGGCGAGCGGAAGAGCACAAACGATAAGATCACGAAGACCTGGGTGAGGGCCAGGGCTGCCAGCCTCGGTAGCCCACCTCGGCGGCGATGCCAAAGATGGTGAGCCACCAGGCCGAATCCGTGCATCGCGCCCCAGAGCAAGAACATGACCGTCAACCCGTGCCAGAGGCCACAGATGACCATGGACAGCCAGGTAGCCGTCATGGCCCAGGAGAAGCTGACCCGTCGCCCTTTGAGCCGCGCCAGCGAAAAGTATACGTAGTTGGTGATGAAGGCGGTGAGCGACATGTGCCACTCGCTCCAGAAGCGCACCAGACTGGAACAACGATAGGGGCGCTCGAAGTTGATGGGCAAACGAATTCCTAACATCAGTCCGGCTCCCAGGGCCATGTCGCTGTAGCCCGAAAAATCCAGGAATATCTGGAGATAGTAGCCCACCGCAACCACCCAGGCATCCAGCACCCTGAGTCCTTCGACCTGGGCGTAGCCAGGGTCGACCAACATCGCCAGGGAATCAGCCAGGACCACCTTCTTGAAGAGTCCGAACGAGAAGACAAACAATCCGGCCGCGCAGTCGTCCCATCGAGGCAGATTTGACGAGAAGCCGAGGTGCTGCTCGAGCGTGTCCGAAGGCCTGGGAATCGGGCCGGCTACGACCTGAGGGAAGAAGGCGACAAAATTCCAATAGTCAAGCCTGGCTGGCTGGACCCAGACGCCCTGGTAGCTGTCCACCAACACCATGATCTGTTGAATTGTGTAGAAACTGAGTCCGATGGGCGCCAGGGGGGACTCGCCGGGGGCCTCGGCCACGAGGTCCCAGCCCGAAGCCACCAGCTTGTAGGAGAAGAGCCACAGCACATTGGCGAAGAGACCCAGCCAGAGCTTGCGCAGCCGAATCGGAGGGCTTGTCTCGCGAGAAATCGACCCCGCGAGAGAATAATTCAGGCCGAGCGAGAGAAGAAAGCTCGGAAACGCCCGCCAATCGACCAGCAGGTAAAACAGCGCCGACAGGCAGGCGAGCGCCCAGGGTCGTCGCCAGCGAGCCAGGATGGCGATGCTCAGGGGCAGGAACATTAAAATGTAAGGCAGGGACAGGCTGCTCATCCAGGAGCCCTGAGGTTTGCGCCCTCAGCACCCGACACCTCCCGTCTCAGCGCGGGTAGGGCAGGCGGGCCAGCATTGCATAGGTATTGTCACCCAGCCCCGGCATGGGCCGAAAATCGACCGCATCGTGCCAGGCCTGCCAGAGCCCCAGCTCTCCCGAAGCCAGGAACGGCTGCGCAGGTCGCAAAGGGGGATTGAGCAAGGTCACGGTGGCTCGAATTCCTCCCGGATCGGCCATGAGAACCTCCGAACCAGTGCTGATGTAGACGGTGCCCGGGGCCTGGCCAGCCAGGACGGCGGGCTCGGCTCGCGGTGGAGCAACGACGGCGGCCGGAACGAGCTGGCCCCCTTCGGAGGTCAGCCAACAGGCGTAAGTTCCACGCCCGCGGACCGACCACACGACGCAGAAGCGATCGCCCGAGCCCGCTACTGAGACGATCCGGAAAAACTTCGTATGTGCCGGCCCCGGGCCGATCTCGAAAGAGGCCCCAATGGGCCTCAATTGCAGGTCGAGCAGCCGCCCTCGAATCGGCCGATCGTCAGTCCGGGCATCGACCCAGACCACCAGGGCGCGCCCTGCGGCGCTGGCTAAAGCGGGAAACTCGGCCATTTCTTTGTCACTGAGCCGAATGATCGGTCCGAGCTCTCGACCTGGCCCCAGGAGGCGTGCGCTCACCACTCCGTCCACCGACCAGACGACGGCCGGTCGGTTGACTACCAGCCCCAGACTGGGCATCTCTCCGGTCGACCCGGCCGAAGCCAGCAATTCCGGGCCATCGGGAGACCCGTCAGCATGAAACCTGCGCACGAACACACCCTTCCCCTGACGGACCAGGACACCGGGATTGTCTGAGGCGTGCCATGAGCACCAGAACTCCCCGTCGGGTGCACCGACCAGCGAGCTGTGGTGGGCCAATAGTCCGGCACTGGGCCCAGAATTGACCCGCCGCTCGGGAGTGAGGAAGCGGCCCTCTTGATTCAAGACCCGGCCATAGATCTTATAGGTTTGACGGTCTCGCGCGTCGCGCATCATCCACACGGTCAGCACCGTCCCCGAGGCATTCTCGGCGACCGCGACACATTCACTCATCCCGGCCGTGACTCGCTCATCCAGTCGAAGCGGCCCGACGCTGGCAGACCGGCTGGTGACCGGGCTTGGCCTCCACAGGCCCGTCGTCAGGCGAATGCAGTCCCACAGACAGGTCAGTTTACCCAGCGGCCCCGCCGGATACTCCGGGGTCGCAGAGCTCCAGCGAAGGGCGACTCCCGGGGCAACCCCCCCCGCCAATAGGAACATTACCAACAATCCAGCTGACAACCAGCAGCCCTTTCTCATTCCTGGAGCCACTTCGACACCCTTCATCGAGCTTCCCTACCCGCGGTTCAGAGGAATCGATTCCTCCCAGGAGAACCTCCCGGGGTTATCCTGAAATTTAAAACGAGTGGGGTGTTGGTGTGAAAATTTTCAGCTCTCGGGCGCGAATAACCGCGCTCTCGCTGGCGGCGACACTACTGTTGTCGGCCTGCGGCGACAATGGCTCAATCAACGGCTCGGGTCTGAGCGGACCCGGGCCAACCGGCCAGACGGCCGTTCCGCTTGAAGCAAACCCGGGCAAGGACGAGTTGCAGGCGCGGCTGATCCAGTTCCCGATGTTCAACCTTTCCCAACGCGCGGTTGGCCACGTTCGCGAGACCGAGCTCGTCAGCAAGGACAGCAGTGGCAATGTTGGTGACAAGAACTGCCTCAACCCGGTCGTTTCGGCCGATGGACGCTACGTTGCGTTTGTCTGTGCCTCCACCAACCTGGTGACCGGCTTCACGCTACCCAGCAACATCAACCAGGTCTACCGCAAGGACAACGTCACAGGAACGGTTGAGCTCGTCAGCCGCGTCGGGACGACTCCCGCCAACAAAGCATGCCAGAATCCAAGCATTTCCGACGATGGACGCTACATCGTCTTCAACACTGCTTCGACGAACGTCGGCGGAGGCACTTCTGGCAGTCAGCACCACGTCTACGTCTGGGATGACACCAATCCTGGCGTTCTGACCCTGGTTGACATGAAGGATGGATCGACCGCCTTCGCAGACCGCTCCAACGGGACCAGTTTCTCGACCAAGCAGGCGATTTCCGGCGACGGCCAGTTCGTCGTCTTCGACTCGGCCGGGACGAACCTGCTCACCTCGACCGACGCCAATGCCGCCCGAGACATCTTCGTGCGCGACCTGGTAAACGACGCGACCTACCGGATCAATCGACCCAACAACAGCCCCGACAGCGAGGCCAGCAGCGCCAGCACCAGCAATCAGGGCGCCCTTACTCTGCTTGACGGCAGCGTCACGCCAGCCGAGTATGCCATCGCCTACACCACCAATGCCACCAACCTGGCCGACAAGACCTCCAGCACCTTCAACGACATTCTGGTAGCCGTCTGGGATACCGACAACAACGTCACCACGACCCGGGCCAGCCGCAGCACCGGCGGAGGGGATCCGGACGGGAGCAGCTCTGTCCCGACCGTCTCGACCGATGGGGTGGCCTTTGAATCGGTTGCCACCAACCTGGTCACCCCCACCCCGTCGGCGACGAGCCACTGCTTCTACGCCCAGTTCAACGGTACCGGGACCGAAATGGTCGATGTCAGCAGCGCCGGTGCTCAGGCCACGGCAGCCGGCAACCTGCCCTGGATCTCGGACAACGGTCGCCTGGTCGCCTTCCAGAGCAGCGACAACACGCTGGTTTCGGGTGATACTGGCGGCAATGACATCTTCGTGCGTGACCGCCTGCTGGAAATGACCTACCGAGCCAGCCAGACGTCCAACCCCGCCTTCGGTTCGACCACCGGAAACCAGCAGGCAGCCGGGCAGTGCAATGAGCCCGGCTTCTCCAAGGGCGGCGACTACATCGTCTTCCGCACCAACGCCAAGAACCTGGTGCCAACTGCGGCCACCATTTCCGTGAACATTTTCATGCGCGAGCATCGCGACCTGGTGGTCTTCAGCTCGAACGAACCCACCCTCAACGGCGGCAAATCCGAGTACGACGCCTTCATCAAAGACCTGACCACCGGCGAGCTGCGCGACCTCACCACCGTGGGTGACCGCAACTCTCGCGAGGTGACCATCAGCCCGAACGGGCGCTTCGTCTGCTTCACTTCGCAGGCGACCAACCTGCCCGTTCCCGGAACGCACGTTTCCAATGCCAGCTTCAGCGCTGCCGACGTCTACCTCTATGACGTGGAGAACGACACCCTCAGCCGCGCCAGCGCCGTCAACGGATCTGACGACGGAGGGAACTCGACCAGCAGTTGGGGCACGGCCACCGACGACGGCTCTCTGGTGCTGTTTACCTCGCGCGCCACCAACCTGGCGACCGCCGACACCCCCAGCGCCTTCGCCAACGTGTACGTTCGCAACACGGCAACCGACGTGACCAGCCTGGTGAGCCGCAGCCCGGTCAACCCCGGCGCGGAGAACGGCGATTCCAGCGCGGCGATGATCGCCGCCGGAACCAACCAGGCAGTCTTCCAGACGGCTGCCAGCAACTTCTTCGCGACCGATGCCAACGGCACGCAGACAGACATCGTCAAGGTGGACATGACCGGCCCCACCTTTACGCTGGTGAGCGTCAGCAGTGCCGGCGTCCAGGGGAACAACCGCTCCCGAGAAGCCGACATCTCACGGGACGGCCACCTGATTTCTTACAACAGCTTCGCAACCAACCTGGTGACCGGCGACACCAACGGCCAGCCGGACGTCTTCACTCGCAACACGACCACCTCGACGACCTCTCGGGTCAGCATCTCGACGCTCAGTGCCCAGGGCAACAACTCCAGCATCATCAGCTGGCCCAGCACCGCCAGTGACGCGACCTACGTCGGTTTCTGCTCGGTGGCCAACACCCTGCTCGGGCCCGGAGTCGACACCAACGGCGTCTCGGACGCCTTTGTGCGGCTTCTGAGCCTGAGCCAGACCAGCCGGCCCAGCGTGGGCAACCCCGTGGTCGTGACCGACCCTCCAGTTCAGCTTGACGACACGACCGACCAGGTCAGCGTGGGCACCGGCGGCACGTTCATCGCCTTCGAGTCCCAAGCGACCAACGTCGACCCGATCTCGCTCCCTGGGGATGCCATCGGCGCTTGCAGTGACAACGTCTACGTGCGAGTCAACGGCAAGACGGTGATCGTCAACCTCACCCCCTAGCTTAACCAGCCAGGTCGACCAGATGGCCGGTGCGGTTCGCCGCATCGGCCATCTGCTTTCAAGGCGGAAGGTATCGTGTCGGGGAGAAAGAACCGCCACCTGCCGTGAGCTTCTTTGCAGACCGAAAGTATTTTGTGGCCCGCGCCTGGTCCAACAACGAGCTCAAACGCTTCAGCCCCTGGTTCGAGGGGGACGCGGTCAACGTCAGTGCCTGGCTCGACGAGGACAAGCAGGGTCGGCGCTACCGAGATTACTTTTCAGGCGCCCGCTCTTATGCGATCACCAACCACCAGTCGGCGGGTCAGATCGACCCGGCACTCGACTCCCTGACACTCGATCTGGAGGCCCCCCTCCCTGTCAATCTGCATCAACGCTTTGACGTGGTCTTCAATCACACCACACTGGAACATGTGTTCGATTTTCAACTCGCTCTGAAGAACATGTGCGACATGAGCCGCGACGTCGTGATCCTGGTCGTGCCCTTTCTCCAGCAGCAGCATCAGCAGCCAACCTTTGGAGACTTCTGGCGATTTACTCCATCAGCAATGGAGCGACTGCTCGCCCAACACGAATTCAGCGTCGTCCACAATATAACCAACAATGAGCTCTTCGCTTCAGTTTATGTCCTGACTGTCGCCACGCGCTACCCCGAGCGATGGAAGGGCCGCTTCGAGCAGTTGAGACCGCCGGCATCACGAGCAAGTCGGCTCAAGCGTGCCCTCACCTACGGCTTCGAGATGCAGGTAGGATCCTTCGCCATCCCCAATCTGGGTTATCTGACCGGAACCTTCCTGCGAAAAGTCGGCCTCAAAGTCGGCCAGATGGCCGGCGAAGTTCGGACGTCCGAGGTCGGCGCACCAGAGCATAACTGACCTGTGGCTCAAGAATCGTCCACCGAACGTCGCAATGCAGGCCTTGACGTTCTCCGAGGAGTGGCTATCCTGTTGGTGCTCCTGCGCCATCTCCCCATGAGCAAAACCGGCTGGCTCCGAGAGGCGCTGACCCCTTTCCACACCATCGGTTGGTGCGGAGTCGACCTCTTCTTCGTTCTGTCGGGTTATCTCATCGCCGGGTTGCTTCTCTCTGACCTGCGCCGTTTTGGCAAAATCCGCCTGAAGAGATTCTGGCTGCGCCGAGGATTGAAGATCTGGCCCTCATACTTTCTGATCTACGGCGCCTGGTTTGCCCTGGCTGTACTCTCGCCCATGCGCCACGAGCAGTGGACCACGGCCTGGCAAAAGTTTCTGGCCGGAATTCCCAATTTTCTCTTCATCCAGAACTATTTTCCTCTGGAAGCTCGCTGGCCTCACTCCTGGTCGCTGGCCATCGAGGAGCAATTCTACCTGCTCCTCCCTTTGATCTTGATCTTGTGTTTTCAAGCTCGGCGATCCAAGACAGAGGCACTGGAGACCGCATCAGCAAGCATTCTCGTTCTCTGCGTGGCGACTTTGCTGCTGCGGGCCTGGACCAACGCGGTGCATCCAGGTGATTGGACGGCTCTCTATTACCCCACTCACTTGCGGATCGACTCTCTGGCTTTCGGGGTCTACCTGCGGGTGCTCCAGGCCCGACTCACCCTCGAGCAATTCGAGGACCTGGCTCGTCGTGTCAGGCTGGCAACCTACCTGCTGGTTGTCGCCCTGTTCATTTGCCTGGCCTCGGTGCCGATGGAGACCCACGTCTGGATTCTGGTGCCAGGATTCACCGCTCTCTACCTGGCTTTTGGCGGGTTGGTGGTGATTGCGGGCTCGGGCTACTCGTGGGAGAGTCACCTGGTCGTCCTCACCGGATTGCGTCGTCTCCTGATCTACCTGGGCACTTACTCTTATACGATCTACCTGGTTCACTCGGTCTGGAAACTATTTGAGTATCTCCCCTTGACCAGTTCGGTATATTCCTGGGTTACGGGCATTTGGCCCGGTTGGGGCGCTGCCGTCATCTACTTGCTGGTTTCGCTCGGCGGGGGAGTGCTGGCTTCTCGACTCGTGGAGCAACCAGTGCTGGCCTGGCGAGCTCGGCATATCCCCTGATGCTGCGCATTGCCTACCCATCGGTCCTCGACCTGGCTGCCGAATCAGCTCCTGTGACGCACACCCTGGAGATCTCCAACGGTCTGGCCAGGCTGGGACACCAGGTCCGCGTTTGGGCTCCGGCCAGGCCGCCCGAAATGGACTTTGCATACAGCCGGCTCTGGTGTTTCTGGCGCCTCCCGCGCTGGCATCGGCTCCGACAATGGCTCCTGTGGAGAGAGGCCGCCCTTCGTTTTCTAGCGAGCCATACAAGACGCCGCTTCGATTGCATCTATGCGCGATACGAGGCCGGGGCGGGCCCGATTATCCGGGCCGCCCGCCTGGCAGGAGTCCCGCTCTTCCTTGAAATCAATGGAACCACTCGCCAGATTGGAACATGGGGCCATCTTTCGGCCGAGGACTGGCAAAGGCTCAACGCCACCTGGACCCGCGACCTCCATCTGGCTACCGCCTTGCTGACTACCGGGCCGGGCATCGTGAAATCCCTGGGGGACCTCCACGGCATTGCGAAAGAGCGAATGTTCGTCATCGAGAACGGGGTTGACGCATCAACTTTTCGGCCCCTCGATCGGATGGAATGCCGGCGTCAGCGAGGCATTCCTCCAGCAAGACTCATCCTTGGCTATGTTGGCTCTTACCAAATTTACCATGATTTGAAGACCCCCCTCCAGTCCGTGGCGCAGTTACGACAGCAGGGGTGCGATTCGTGGCTTTACTGTCTGGGCAAAGGCCGCCTGAGGGAAGGTTATGCTCAACTTGCACAAGAACTAGGGGTCGCAGATTTCGTTCGCTGGCTGGATCCCGTGCCAAAGAGCGAAGTCGCGAGTTTCATCAACTGCATTGATTATGCATTGAACACGATTCATGGAGCGCTAGCGGAGGAGATCCGCTCCTTCAAACTGCTCGAGTATCTGGCCTGTGGTTGCCCGGTCATTTCCACCCGCCTGGAAAGCGGAGCGGATCCAATGGCCCGCTACGTGCTCGAGGTACCGCCCGACGATCCGAAAGCGCTGACCGAGCTGTTGCTTCGGGTAAGGGATGACCCGGCTCCAAGGGCTCAAGCCCTCAAGGCCAGTCAGGTTGTCGCCCAGGATTACAGTTGGGAACGCGCAGCGAGGCAAACTGCAGCAGCGCTGGCGAGCTTCGTCAGGGAGCTCAACTTCCCGCGCCGGCCTGGGCCAGTTGTTTGAAGGGCTCACACGTTTCCAGCAGGTTGCGGTACTGTCCACGAGCGAGTATCTGACCCTGATCCACGACCAGAATCTCGTCGCACTCACTCAGTGTAGCCAGCCGATGAGCGATGATCAAAATGGTCTTGCGTCCCTTGAGGCTCTGGAGTGCCCCCAGGAAGGCCTCCTCGGTCACCGTATCCAGGGCGCTGGTAGCCTCGTCAAAGACGATGAAACTCGGGTCGTGATAAATCGCCCGGGCGATTCCGATCCTCTGTCTCTGCCCTCCGCTCAACCGAACCCCACGCTCTCCAACATTGGTCTCGAGGCCCTCCGGCAGCTCCTCTACAAAACTGCCGAGTTGGGCGATCTCCAGCACTTCGCGCACGCGGGCGGTGTCGACCTGGTCGGCGGCAATCCCATAGCCGACATTGTTTCGAATGCTGTCGTCGGCCAAGAAGATGTGCTGGGGAACGTAGCCGATGGCCCTTTGCCACGCTCGCAAATTCTCGCTTGTCAGAGGTGACTGATCGATCAGAACCCGACCCGCTGTGGGGGAGAGCAAGCCCATCAGCAGGTCGACGAAGGTCGTCTTGCCCGATCCCGTAGTGCCCACGACTCCTATGGTACGATTGGCGGGGAGACTCAAACTCAATCCGCTCAGTACCGTCTCGCTGGCCCCAGGATACGCGAAGTCAACGCCCTCCAGCGTGATCGAGTCGCCAAGCATCATCCGCTCGCAGGCAGTCTGGGCAGACGAAGTCGGGGTCGCAAGACGCAGATCCTGGGTGATTTCGCTCAAGAAGGGCCGATAGTAGCGGATCAAAGCGAGCGAGCTGAAGACTTGCTGCAGAGCAGGCATCATCCGGTAACCCGACAGAGCGAACAGTGCCAGGGTCGGCAAAATGGTGGCCACATTCTCACCTCTCCACAAGAGAAACAGAACGGCCACCACCAGGGTCCCGAAGGTCACGGTCTCGACCAGGTAACGGGGCACCGTGGACAGGAGTTGAGTACGCTCCTGGCTGTGCACCCATCGATTGGTGCTTTCTTGAAATTGATCCGCGAGGTGCTGCTCGCACCCGAGAATCTTCACCTCCTTCATGGCACTGATCGCCTCGATCACAACCGAGGTTCGTCGGTTGGCGGCCGCTCGCAAGGTGATGCCTTCGCGGGTCACCACCCGATCGACCAGTCGGTAGATCAGCGCATAGGCGCCTCCGAGAATGAGAGATACCATGCCAGCCAGGGCTGGCCGGGCCAACAGCATCACGAGCAGGAAGCAGACAATGACAAAGAGGCGACTCACCAGCAAGATCATTGGCTGGTAAATTCCTATGGCGATCCGATAGCCAAGGGTCAGGAGTTTGTCTTCCCTTGCTCGTTTCTGAATCTGCTCGACATAGGGTCGATCAAGATGCGATCGAAACAGAGCCCCGGCCAGAGTCCGTGCCTGCTGAGCGACAAATTCCTTGCTGAGGAACATGAAGAGGGCCCCTGTACCATTGGCCACACCGATGGCAAGAACGGTGGTAAATCCGAGATAGAATAGGAACTGCTGGGTATCGACACAGCCCAGCGCCTGGTAGGCCTGCTTGAGATACGGGTTCTCCAGGACTCTCTCGGGAGCTGCCACGGCCGCCAGAAAGGGCAAAACTGAGGTAGTGCCGACCATCTCCACGAAGCCGGCCAAAATGCCGGCCACTAGAATCAAATAGAACCTTCGTCGCGAACTGGCCGACAAGAGCGCCAGCGCTTGCGATATTAGAGACAAGAGACACCCTCTGACAAAGTGATTCAAAGTCCTCGAAGAGGGCGTTTGCAGCACTCTGCGCTCAACAGATTGTCTGAGGTGCCGCGCGTCAAAGACTGGCGCAGCGCCGTTCAACAGACTTCTACACATCCGCGCGTCCTTATTCTGAACAGGTCAACGGGCGGGAGTGTAGCAGGCTGATGAACTCAAGCCTTTACCCAACAGCCTGCGGAAAGTCCTGCAGTGCCGCCAGATCTGCCTGCAACATCAACTCGACCATCTCCTCGAAAGGGACAGAAGGTTGCCATCCAAGGGTCTCCCTGGCATGAGAGGCGTCGCCAACCAGGAGCCGCTCGGCAGGCCTGACCAACCCCGGGTCAGTGACGACGTACTTCTGCCACTGCAGTCCCGCCAGACGGAAGGCGAGTTCTACGAACTCTTGCACCGAGTGCGTCTGGCCGGTTGCGATGACGAAGTCGTCGGGCGACTCCTGACGCAGCATGAGCCACATCGCCCGCACGAAATCAGGTGCATAACCCCAGTCGCGACGAGGCTCCAAGCTGCCCAGCGGCAGGCTGCTCTGAAGCCCGAGCTTGATCCGGGCAACGCCCTGGGTGATTTTGCGGGTAACGAACTGCTCACCTCGGCGCGGGCTCTCATGGTTGAACAGAATCGCGCAGGACGCGTGCAATTGATAGACATCGCGGAAGTACCGCATCAGATGGTAGCAGGCCAATTTAGAAACACCATAGGCGCTCCGGGGCCTGAAGGGGGTCTGCTCGTTCTGGGGAGCCGTCGGCGTCGAGCCAAACATCTCGCTCGAGCCCGCCAGGCAGATCCGGCACTGAGGGGCGGCTTCACGCGCCGCCGCCAGCACGGCGTGAGTCCCCTTGATGTTTGTGTCCAGGGCAGCTGACTCTGCCTCATAGCCAAATCCCACCATCGAGTGAGCGGCCAGATGGTAAACCTCCCCCGGTTGCACCTGCTCGAACAGGCGCAGAAGACTCGGAAAATCCTCCACCGACTGATGGTACAGGTGCAGTCGTTCGTTGCCCGTCAGGTGCCGAAGGCGCTGAGGGTCTTGTCTGCGGCAAATTCCGTGCACGTCATAGCCGTTGGCGAGCAAGAGCTCAGCCAGATACGATCCGTCCTGGCCCGAGATTCCTGTTATCAGAGCGGCCGTCTGCATGCTGGAAGGGACTGTGGGGCGCGAAGCGTATCAGCTTTCGAATTGTATCCGCAAGACCCTGCAAGCATGAGAATCGCCCACATCATCACCCGCATGGTCCATGGTGGCGCCCAGATCAATACCCTGATGTGTGCTGTCGAGCAAGCCCGCCAGGGGCACGACGTAACTCTCGTGACCGGGGTCCAGAGCGGCTCAGAGGGGAGCATTCTCGAGCAAGCCCACCGCTCGCCAATCCGGGTCATCGAGGTTCCCCCTCTGGTGCGAGAGCTCAATCCCCTGCTCGACCTCGTCGCACTTAACCGGCTTTATCGTCTTCTCGGTGAGGGCTATGACATCGTGCACACGCATACCTCCAAGGCTGGCATTCTGGGGCGAGCCGCGGCCCGTGCCCGCAAAGTGCCGATCATCGTCCACACCTCGCACGGCCACGTGTTTCACAGCTTCTTTCACCCCTGGAAGGCCAGACTTTTCGTTGCCCTGGAACGAATCGCTGCCCGTTGGTGCGATCGGCTGGTTATGCTGACGGAAGGGGAATTGCGTGATCATCTAGCTGAGAAGATTGCCCCGCCAGAGATGTTCACGGTGATCCCGAGTGGGGTGGATCTATCGCCCTTCCCTCGACGCGCATCGCTTCCGCGAGACTCGACAGTGGTGGGCACAGTTCTTCGGCTTGTGGCTATCAAGGGGGTGCTCGACCTGCTCGACGCCTTTGCCCTGGTCCATCAGGCCCTTCCGAGCGCAAGGCTGGTGATCGCGGGCGATGGCCCTCTCAGGGCCGAGGTGCAAGCCAAAGTGGTGAAGTTGGGCCTGCAAGACCAAGTATCCCTCCTGGGCCACGTTGAGCCTGGCAGTGTTCTGCCAACCTATGACGTGTTCGTCATGCCGTCTCACAACGAAGGGATGGGCCGGGCCGTCGTGGAGGCTATGGCCACGGGGCTTCCGATTGTGGCAACCGAAGTTGGCGGCCTTCCAGACCTGGTCGAGAATGGCCTGAATGGGCTGTTGGTTCCTCCCAGGGAGCCGCGGGCACTGGCAAAGGCCATCGAGAAACTATTGCGAGAGCCGCAAACTGCCTGGCGGATGGGGGAGGCCTCGTATGAGCGCTCACGAGAGTTCACCGAGCAGGTGATGTTCGAGCGACTCGGTTCGCTCTATCAATCCCTCGCTCTGGAGCGGGCGGGGAAGCGACTCCACGCCGCAAGCTAATGTGCTCGCACTTTGGTTTTGCACATTAGCACAATCTGACGAACGCGCCGGAACTTCGTTCCTGCGCGTTGTAAAGTGCAAGACCAGAGGCCTTGCACTTTAGCTAGAAGCTTGGGGCGCGGGCGGAGACCGTGTCAGGGGGATCCGGCTGCGCGACTGGACGGGGCTTTCGTCTTGGGCGGGATGATCAGACAATAGATATAGCCCGCGATGTAGGCCAGACTGTAGAGTGCCCCCATCGACCGGCCACTCAGGAACTGAAGCACCAGGGTCCCGATTCTGCGCCCATAGCGAAAGATCGGATTGCGATGTGCCTGAAACTCCGACACGTGTCCTTCGGGATTGAAAATGACCAGTTCGGGATACTGACGAAAGACCTGGGCCGACGAGTAGCCATCCCGCAGAGCCATACGGATCAGCTCTTTCAAAGTAGCTGGTACGGGATGGTAGTGCCAGACGCCCGGGGCCACCACGATATCCAGGCCAAGGCCTCGAATCCGCTGGCGAAATTCCGGGTCGACCCCTCGCAACAGGCCCTCGTGAAAGCCCCCAAGCTTCGTGAAGACTTCCCGCCGAATGGCACAGCATTGGGTAGTCACCATGTCGCTGCTCTGGTAGTCGGACACGATCGGCGACTGAGAACGCGGGAGTTGCCCGGCGAGAGACAGCTGAAACGCGCTGGAATCGGGAGGAAGTTGCTGGGAAGTACCGGCCAGCCCGATCTCGGGCCTTTCCAGGGCTCGCACCAGACCCTCGACCACTCGGGTCGTTCCCATGCGCACGTCGTCGTCGAGAAACAGCAAAATCTCGCCCGAGGTTCTGGCCGCCCCGACATTCCGTGCCCGGCCGTTGGGGGAGACCTGGCGGACGATCTCCACCTCATCCGGCCGGATCGACTGAGCGGTCAAGTCCTCCAGAAGACGCTCGAGGTTCTTTGACCTTTCCTTCCCCCAACTCGGAATGATCACGGAAATTCGCGCCACAAACACCTCCAGGCAAAGAGCTGCAACCCACAATCGGTGAAGTTCGAGTCCCTAAAATTAATTCCCGAGTGCGCTCCCAACCGCAATTCATCAGTGCATCCAGCACCGAAAGGCCGGGTCGAAACTCCTTGGTCCCCACCTGCGGATACGGATGCGCGTGAAAGCGGGTGATCTCCAGCCTGAGCCCTCGCTCGTCGAACGGCTCGGGTGACTGGTAAGTCGCACCCCCACCAGAGACATAAGTATGTCCCCCGACGAGTTGGACGATCTGAGCATTCATGTTGTTCTTGTATTCGGTCACCTCCAGGTCGGCACTGTCTCGCCAGGCCAGCTTGAATTCCAGGCCACGGAGGATCTTCTGCAGCAGCTCAGCATTCCGGAGGGCTAGAAGATCGGACTCGTGTTGATAGAACGCCTCGACCAGCGGCAAGAACTCATTGAAATAGGGAGCCGAGCGGTAATTTTGCTCGATCCAACGCTGCTGCTTCTTCAGGAGCTTGCTCTCCCTCTCGATCCGCAACTCGCTGATGGGAACAAAGGTTCCTTCCGTTCGACAGAGCGGAACCGTGAACCACTCAGCCTCACCGTCCACCATCATCTGGACCCGCTTGAGATAGCGACAGTTCTTTACATCGACGACACAGTGAGTCAAGCAAACGAAAACATCAGCCTGACTCAGCTTAAAAAAGAATCCCAGCCAGGGAAAGAAGTCGGGTTGGTGGATGGCGACTTTCACCTGGGCTGAAAACCGAGGGGAGGTATGACCGCACCTGCCTTTTTCCGTGTGAGGGTCGGAAGGGTAGGAATCGACAAGCAATGCCTCCACCAGCGTTCAGCGTGAGGCGGGCGCCCTGATCCGAACGGCAAACCGATAGCTGACCTCCTTCTCGCGGGCGACGGCGCGTCGTGATGCATGACCATACGGGCGGTCCTTTCTATCCCGTGGCTTGCGGGCCTGCCGGAAGGCAAACTGCCCTCGTGCTCGTATAAGCCTGTCCCGTGAGCTACCTGATCCGTTTCGTCCTGCTTCCATTCCTTTGCTCTCTCACAGCCAGCTTGCTGTTGACCTGGCTGGTGCGTTTCCTGGCCAGAACCTTCAAGGTCCTGGACAAGCCCGGTGCCCACAAGCAACACGAGCGCCCGACCCCAACCCTCGGGGGGGTGGCCGTCTTTCTTGCCTTCGCCCTCGGACTGGCCTGTCTGGGCCCGTTGAGCATGAAGCTCAAGGTGATCCTGCTGTCAGGTGGCTTCCTGGTCCTGGTCGGCTTGGTGGACGATCTGAGAGGCGTCAACGCCAATATCAAGCTCCTCTGCCTGGCGCTGGCGACCTGCATTCTCTATGCCGGTGGCATTCGACTCGACACGGGCGGCATTCAGGGCCTGGCAGCACTTCTGGCTACTTTCCTGTGGATCGGGCTGGTGGCCAGCGCTTTCAATGGCGTAGACAATGCCGATGGGGCGGCCGGAGGCCTGGCTGCAATCTCCAGTCTGGCGACATTCTTCATTTCATGGTACACCTGGCAGCACGAACTGGCCGTTATCTCCCTGCTGTTGTGCGGCTCCTCGCTCGGATTCTTGTTCTTCAACTTCCCCAGACCCAAAGCCACCATCTTCCTGGGCGACTCGGGCAGTCTCTTTCTCGGCTTCTGTCTTGGCATCTTCACGGTCTTGGGCGAATGGTCCGATACCGATTGGAAGGCGGCCGTGCTTGCGGTCTCTCTGGTGCTGGTCCCTCTGTTCGACTTTGGCCTCATCCTGGTGGTCCGGGGGCTGGACGGTCGCTACAAGCGCTGGGACGACCCGATTCGCATGTGTGCCCGCGACCACACCTTTCATCGCCTCCGAGCCCTGGGGCTGAGCCCTCGCGCAGCCCTGGGTTGCCTCTACATCGGTGGGGCCGCGACGGGGCTGTTCAGTCTGGTTGGAACGTTACGACCCGACTGGCTCCGGGTGGAAACCGTGGCTCAGCTCATTGGGTTCTTGGGACTGCTCGCCTTCCTGCTCTGGCGGGTCCCGCTGCCGCCCGGCGCCTATGGAGAGGATGATTCAACCTCAATGACCAGCCTGGAAGTCGAGCAAACGATAGTTCGAACCGGTCGCTGACTCTTCCAGCTGTCGCAGCAACCTGATCGCGACCTCCACGGTCGAGAGGGCAGGGTCGAGGTCGAACGGCAGGTTGGTCTGGTCAGTGCGCATTCTGGGTAGTCGCGCCACCACGAAGCGGTGCTGAGGAGCCTCCAGGGCCAGCCCCCGGAGCCAGCCTTCCAGGGCCCCCTTGGCCGCCAGGTAGTGGCTGAACTGTGGTTTGGGAAGGCTCAGGTAGGTCGAAGACACAAGCACCAACTGACCACCAGGTCGCAAGAGAGGCAGAAGCACCCTGGCGAGCTCGACCGAACAGGCCAACGACTGTTGAACAAAGCTCAGCCACTCGACTCCAGATTGCTCTTGGAACAGAGCAGCTTGAATGGGGGGAGATGCGTTCAACACGCACATGTCGAGGCTCCCCCAGGTCTGGGCAATGGCTCCGGCCAGACGAACGCATTCGTCTGCCCGAGATGCGTCCCCGAACAACCGCAGCGCTTGTGGAGCGATCTCCGGCTCGAGCTCGAACTCCTGCCGCCCGTGGTAGGCGACTCGAGCTCCCTGCAAAGACAGGGCCTGGCCGAGTACCGAGCCAAAACCGCGCGAGGAGCCAGAGACAAAGATGTGTCGGCCAGACCAGAACGCGCTCTGGCTCAAACTGGCCCTCACCTCGGCCAGCGAGACGGTGACCGGGTCGGGCCGCAAGAAGGCCGACAATTGCAGGCGCGAGCCGTCCTCCGCTTCGGCATTGATGCTTACCAGGTTGAATCGCTCGTCGAAGCGTGCGCTGGCGCTGCTGAACTGGCACAACCCACTACCTGACACTCCGAACTCGATGCTGAGACTCGAGAAGAGCGCCTGTTCGCCTGGACACTCCATTCCAACGTAGTAGCTGCTCCAGCAGAGCAGTGCGAGCTGGTCCAGGGGAAACTGTCCCCGGCTCAGTCCGCAGGTATTGAGGGCCTCGTCCAGAGCCTCCTCGACCAGGGCGTAGGGTTGGGGACAAGAGAGCTCCTCTCCGGGGAGGTAACGTCGGGGTTGCCGACTGGCGGGGCTGGCGGTTGCGGGAAATGACAGCTCAACGGGGCCGTGACTCGGGGTGAAACTCAAGTCGAGTTGAGAGACTGATCCCCTTTCAAGACTCAGACTCACCCGCTCGCCAGAGTCCTGAATTCGCATCTGATAACTGACGCCCACGAAGAGTGGTTTGCGAAAGGTGGCCTTCAATCGCCCAAGACGAAAGCTTCGCCCCGCAGACCACTCACCGAGACAGGCGAGCACCGCACAAACGCCATAGACCACGGGTCGCCCAAAAGGCGATCTGCGGGCATAGTCCTCGTGAAGATGCAGAGGGTTGCGGTCTTGAGAGAGCCGCTCGAAGGCCCGAATCTGCTCAGGACTGAACTTCACGGCAATCTCCTGCCAGACCCATGGAGAACTCCCAGACCTGCTCGGCGGCCCTTGGCCAGGTTAAGCTCTTTGCAAATTCGCGCCCTTGCCGCCCGAGTTGCTCTGCGTGAGCCGGATTCTCAAGCAGGTACCCCAGCCGCTGGCTCAATTCCCGATGCGACTGCGGGTCTACCAGATAGCCGGTTTCACCGTCGCGCACGGCATCGACCGCCCCCCCGGACCGTCCGGCGATGACGGGGGTCTGGCAGGAGCCCGCCTCCAGGAACACGATCCCAAACCCCTCAGTATCTCCATTCTGCAACTCTCGATTCGGGTGCACGAAAACGTCTGCCGCCTGGTAAGCGAGAACGAGTTGAGAGTCAGGTAGCTTGCCAAGCATCGTAACGTGATCTTGCAGCCCCAACTCGCGAATCATCGCATCCAGGCGAGGCCGGTCGGGACCATCCCCCACGATGACGTAACGCAGGTCAGGGTATCTGGGCAACAGCTCTCGTACGCTCTGGAGAACCGTGTCGTGTCCTTTGCGGCGCATCAAGCGTGCCACCGTCACCAACAGCGGGGATCCTGACAATCCCAGGCGCCGTCGAGCCTCCAGCCGGTCTCCCGGCTCGAATCGTCGGGTATCTACTCCAGGCAGGACGACCAGAAGGGGTCCGGCATAGCCGAACTCATCCACCAGCAACCGGGCGGTCTGGTGGCTGCAAGCCGTGATCCCGGCAGCGGAATCGATCAATTTCTGATAGTGCGTATGCAACCATCGAGACTCTTTGGAAATGCCCAGCTCTTCGCCGTAGACATTCAGGATATAGGGTATCTTTAGCCATCGGCTGAGCGACGGAGCCAGCAGGGCCGAGCCAAACATCTGGCCGTAGTGCACCACGGTGGGTCTCCAGGCTCTGCAGGAGGCGACGGCCTGAAGCCACATCCTGGCCCAAAGAAAGGGCATCCTCACTTTGGGAACGTTGAGGTACCAGAGTCGGTGGACCCGGACCGGGTGCGCGGCATCATACTGCCTGTCCCCAGGCGTTACGGCGGTGATGACCCTGACACATTCAGGACGCCAGTGATTACACCAGTTGCTGATCACTACGGCACTCCCGCCGGCGTGAGGAGCGTACTTGTCGGTCACCATCAAGATGCGCCCACTCATTCGAAATGGGAATCTTTCTTTCCATTCAGGAAGTAGGACAGTCCCTGGGCGATTCCCACCAGCTTGGAGCCTAAAATCAACGGTCCAGCCAGGAGAACGACAGCGGAACGGTAGGAGATGCCCTCACGGGCCCAGGCCAGCATCTCGTCCCAGCAGATCCGCTTCCAGGCGCGAGGGGAGTGACCGAAGTGCTTCAGCGTGAAATACCCCTCATTCCGAGCATAGGAGTAGCGCAGGTAGAACTCGTCAAAGCGCTTGAGCTCCTTGAGCCGAAGGCGAGCTGCCAGATGCAAGACCTCCGCGGCCGGCTCATAGTAGAGGCGGCCACCGTTGCGCACGAGACGAAGGCACAGATCGGGGTCCTCGCGGTGGTTGGTGGCGACATAGCCGGGATCGAATCCACCCACGTCGAGGAGACCCTCCCGGCGGAATGACATGTTACCCCCCGGCAGAATGGCCACCGGGCAGGCCCCTCCGGTGTCGCCAAAGAAATTGGCTGAAACGCGGCCACAGGCATCCACCGCCCCGATAGGCCGCTCCGGGTCGAACTTCCAGCGCTCGTCCCGGATCAATCCTCCCACCCCAAGCGCTTCCGGGTGGCGTTGGTAGCAACTGGCGAGGGACTGGAGCCAGCCGGGCGATGCCAGGCAATCATCATCGAGGAAGACCACAACCTCTCCACAGGATTGCTGAATTCCAAAGTTTCGTGCCCGCGGCATCTGGCCCAGTCCCCTCGGGTAGCAAAAGTGCCGAACCGGAAATGGGTAAACTCGCTCGAGCTGCTGCTTCCACTGCCGGGCAGGCTCGGAGCTATCCACCAGGATGACTTCCAGGGGCTTGAGAGTCTGCTCAGCAAGGGCATCTAGATTCAGATCGACGATGCCTGGACGATTGCGCGTGATGACGACGATGGAACAGCCTACCATGGCCAGGCAGGTTCACGCGCTATGAAGGATTCCCTTCCCGGCGGGACGCAGACAACAGTGCGAGCGGCTCTTTCGCCTGGGTACCGGATCGTAGACCTGCCTTTCAGAGCGAGCCAACCGACCGACGGATGGAGCTCCATGCCCGGTTTTGCGATGAGCCGTCCCCAGGGAGACCTGCCGACGCCTTCCTCTCGCAGGAAGTGAAGAATCTGCTGCTGTCGCCGGCAGGTTCCTCACCGCGGGATCAGAACAGCACCCTACCGGAAAGGGGCACGGCCTCGCCCGGGACAACCCCCCACGCGCCAGAGCTTCCCAGAGAAAGGTAGATTCTTCCTGTGACCAGCGAGGTAATCCAGACCTGCACTCTTTGCGGGGGTCACCCCCTCAAAGAGACCAGTCTCCCCAGCATTTTCGCTTGTCCTGATTGCACTGCCCTTCTGAATCACCGCAGCCATTCCCGCGCCGAGGAGGAGCAGATCTACCTGACCGAGTCCTTCGACACCGCTCTGGAATTGTCAAAGAACCAGGCAGAATGGTTCCGTCAAATCGTCAGCGAGGCGGCCATCGAGCCGGGCTACCTGGTTGACTTTGGCTGTGGGACCGGTGGATTTCTCTGGCAAGCCGAGCAAATTGGCTGGGAGGTGGCTGGACTTGAAATCAACCCTGAGAGCGCCCAGAAAGCCGGGGATCGACTGGGACGACCGGTCTTCTCAGGCAGCTTCTATGATTACCCGGGCCCGACTCGGCCGGCAGACGTGGTAACCTTTTGGGATAGCCTGGACCACTTGCTCCAGCCGGACGAAGCTCTGTCACGAGCTCACTCATGGCTGCGAGCAGGCGGTGGCGTGGTCATCCGGGTGCGCAACGGGCCCTGGCACTACTGGGCGCGTCGCGTTCAGGGTGCACTTCGCAAGCTCGGGCTGCTCAGGTCGCGGCGTTACGTTGGGGTGATTCATCGCTACGGATTCACGCGCAAGAGCCTGGCCCGGTTGCTGGCCCAGGAGGGGTTCGGTGAGATTCGCTGGTATCCAGCCGACCTGACCGCAGGTGATCGCTACTTCTGGTTCCGCTCGATGACCTTGCGCCACCTACTGGTGCAGCTCTACTTCGGAGTCGCCGATTCGATCTACCGGCTCACCGGAGGCCGGTTCTACCCCTTTGCCTCGCTCCTCGTTTATGCCAAGAGGCGCGAATGAAGGGGAATTCACAGGCCTGGCTGGCTCCGACAGCGCGGTCCAGAACCGGTCGGCTCGACCCGGCCTGGTTGATCACCCTGTTTGCCATCGCAATCGCGATCACTCCTGAATTCGAGTTTTTGGGAATCCCGAAAATCCGACTGACCGACTTGTTGCTCCCCGTGATTCTGGTCGTCAACATCGGGGCGCTCCGAAACCAGCCCGCCAGGACGAAGAAAGCCAGCATCAGCCTCATCTTGATCATTGCGACCGGCCTGATCATGCAAAATCTCGCCGCCCTGCTTGCCTTTGGAGGAGCCGGTTTGTTTCCTGGGCTGTATTATCTTGGCAAGAGAGTGGCGCTCTTCCTGATCCTCTACCTCGGCTATACCGCAGTGAATGATGTCCAGTCCTGGAATCGGGTCGTCCGCGCCCTGGTTTTTACCACCCCGCTGTTGAATCTGTCGGTCATCTGGGAACTGTCGACCAAGATCGCCCAGGGGGGCGTGCACGCGACGGGGGAGGGGATGCGGGCCTCCGGAATCATTGCCAACCAGCAGACCTCCACCGGCCTGTTCATCGTGATCTTGTTCTGTCTTGCCATCGGTATGTGGGGAGCCTATCTCGACCCGGCCTGGAGATTTGGGGTCTTGATCGCCTTCTCGTCAGGGTGCCTGGCGCTGCTGGCGACTGGGAGCCGGGGCCCGATGGCCTCGGCGGTTCTGGCGATCGTTTTGCTGGCGGCCATGAATCCTCGCCGCGGGCTCGGACTGGCCATCTTTCTGGGCTCAATCGGGGCGATCTCCTGGGTCGTAACGCCGGACGCGCTGAGGGACCGACTCGGGGGAATCGTCCCTGAAACCCGTGCAACCCTGGCGGGCCTCGCCGACCCGGAGCTGATGCCCGAGTGGGGAGGCTCATCCATCGCCGACCGCGCCATTACGGCCCACCAGGCGCTCGTATACTACATCCCCAAAGCCGGTCTGATGGGCCTGGGCGCTGGCTATCGTCCTCTGGGGGCGTGGGACAACTTCTGGCTGACCGAGTGCGTCTATCACGGCAAGGTCGGCTTGCTCGTCTTTCTGACGCTTTTTCTGGCAGCGCTCGGTCTGCTCATTCGCGAAATCCGCGCCGCCCGAGACCCCGCCGAGAAGGGCGCTGCCCAGGGCGTCACTGCGGCCTTGCTCGTGATGGCGGCAAGCGGGATTCACGCGGACTCGTTCTACCTGATCCGTCCCATGGAAGCCCTGATGCTCTTGCTTGGCCTTGTAGCAGCTCGCAGTCGAATTCGCCAGAGCTCCGGCGAATTCGCCGTTTCGGGTCCTCACAGTGCTTCCTCTCGATCAGGGCGAGGAAACGAGGCGCGGCGCTGGTCGTAAGCTTAGCAACACCCCGACGGCATCGTGAGCTGACTGTACAGGCGCAGGATTTCAACCTCGCAACGCCAACGCTGCCGAATGGCCAAGGACGCTGGGTTTAGAATCTCTTGCCTGGATGGAATTCGTGCCCTGTCCGTCGGGTTAGTCGTTTACGACCATCTGTTTCTCAAGAACCATGGGGTGCCCCAGGGACTTCGAGATGCCGCCCAAACGATATTGCCGTTCACTGGTACGACGGGCGTCTGCTTCTTCTTTGTCATCAGCGGATATTTGATCACAACGTTGCTCCTTCGAGAGCGGGACCGTCGCGGCTCGATTTCATTGAGAAAATTCTATCTCCGAAGATTCCTCCGCATTTTTCCAGCCTTCTATGGCTACCTGCTGCTGGCGGGCATCCTGCAACTACACATCGACCCGGCGCCTAGCCACTTTCAGGACTTCCTGATCAGCGGCCTGTATCTCTACAATCTGTTTGGCGGTCCAACCCATCTGGTGAACCACAGCTGGAGCCTGTCCATTGAGGAGCAGTACTACCTGTTCTGGCCGGCGATACTGATCCTGATTCCGCGACGGTGGATCGCCTGGCTTCTGGGCATCGGGATCGCAGTCTGGCCGCTTCTTCGCGTCGCACGCCACGGTCTGAGTGCCCTGGGCGATCCCCGATACGCCCTTGAGGTCGCGGCTATGGATACGATCCTCTATGGCTCATTGCTGGCTCTACTTGCTCACCATCCAATAGCCGGCCCCACCTTGCGGCGCTGGTCTGGCCAAGCCTGGCCCGGCTGGGCAGCTGGGGTCCTCTTGTTTGCGGTCTATTCCTGCTACCCATCGATTCCAGTTTTCCTGGCGCCACTTGTTACCCCGCTTCGAAACGCCTGCATCGTCATACTCATCTGGTGGTGCATCAACAACTCCCACACCCTGGTCGGGCGCGTGTTGGAAACTCGCCTCATGGTCCACATCGGCGTGATCTCTTATAGCCTCTACCTCTGGCAACAGCCATTTTACGGACCGACCGCCTTAAGGCTCGAAGGCGGAGACTGGTGCACAAGTCTCCTCCTGAACTTGTTCGGGGCTCTCACCGCCGCCCACCTGTCTTACTATTTCCTAGAGAAACCGCTTCTCGGCCTCAGGCACCGCCTCCAGTGAGGTCTGTCCCACTTCAGTCATGTGGGAAAGACCGAACAGACTGCGAAGAGTGACCGCTCGACCAGGCGGACCGGCTGCTCGACGACCCCACCCAGAAGGTGTGTTCGACACAATTGAAGAATCTTCAGCATTGACACCCGCTCCAGCGAAAAGTATTCTCAAACACAGTCCCCAGGGCACAGGAGGCCATGCGCTCAAGAACGGATCAAACACGCCAGCCGGCCCCCCGATCGCAAGCTCTGCGGCTCGCGTTGCTGATCGTGCTGGCCTGCCTGGTAGGGCGCGTCGGATTCGAGCTGGCCTACGATATCCACGATGGCGGGCGCCGGGCCGATCGCTGGTTCACCCTCACCGGTCCCCTGCTCGAGGCCTGGCGGACATCCCCCAATGCTGAGCTGCGTGCCTATGCCAGGCAAGCCCTTTCGCGTCAGCCCTATCCCAGGTCGTTGCAGTGGCTCCTCGAAGAATTGTCTACCAACCCCGAGGAGCAGTGCCAGCTCACTCGAGAAGACTGGCTCAGATACCGGCTCGACGAGCCGGGCAGCCAGCAAGCAGCCCTGCGGGCGGCACTGACCGGGGCGGTCGAGCCCGGCAGCTTCTGCTATAGCTTTCTTGCCCAGTTCAGTCAGCAGTTCCCTGCCGATTCCTGGGTCTGGCCGGAGATCGTCAAGCGAGCCGAGCAACCTGACGGGGAGGCGCTCCGGGCGCTCTTACCTTACCGTCTGCCGGACGAGCCCGTCATGGGCTCGCCCGAGTTCCGCGCAGCCGTGGCCACGGTCAATCGAGGAGGGGAAGCCGGCCCCCCCCTGGCCACGCTCACCAGACAAGAGCATGAGCACTTCCTGCGCTGGGTGGCTGTCCACCGACCAGAGCGTCTGCCAGCGCTCTTTTCGAGCGCAACCGGTCGCTGCAAGGCCATGGCGGCGATATTGCTGCTCGGGCACGAAGAAAGCCCGGTTCAGGTTCGTCCCTGGCTCGAGCAGCAGGCCAACCGAGAGCTGTCAGCTCTGGCAGGTTACCAGTTGAGCCGCGGGCTGCTGGCCGAACTGGCCAGAGCCCTGCCCGAGAGTCGGTTCGCACGGGGGTGCAGCGATTACCTCACTTTGCGAGGCGGGGGCGACTTCAACGAGGGCTCGGACCGCCTGGACCTGCCAACCCGCAGGCGCCTGATTCAGAGCGCAGGCCGCGACGAGAAGTGCTGGCGCAACTGGCTGGCCTGCTACCCCGGCCACCCCCAGGCAGACGAGGCTACCTACTGGCTGGCCCGAAGCCTGGAGTGGCAGGGCAAGCGCAAGCAGGCCTTTGCACTGGTGATGCGCCAGCTGGTGACTCCGGTTGGCGACGCCAGCAATCAGGACGATTTTCGCTCCCGATTGCTCTGGATGCTCGACGTGGGGCTCACGGCCGGTGAGCTGGCCGACTTCGTGGGCAAGAATCCCCGCTCGCCGCTGACTCCGCTGGCCAGCTACGCCCTCTCGGTGCGGGCTGCGCGTCAGCATCAGTATGCTCGAGCCCTGAACCTGTCTCAGCGACTGTCGCTGGACAGAGCCTACCGGCTGGCCTTCGGAGCCGACTGGCGACCCTCTTTCAAAGAGGTCGAGCTTCGAAGCCTCGCGCTCAGCCTGAGCCGCCAGCGTCAGCATTGGCAGTCCATGCTGGGCGCCCGGCGTGAGCAGCTGGCCTCCCGGTGGAGCCGGGAGGACGGTTGGCAACTGGGCTACCTGTTTCTCTACTCAGGCGATCGCAAGGAAGCAATGGCCAGCGGAGACAACTACGTTGACAGCCTGGCCGTGCTCCCCTGCGGCCGGCCCGACGCCGAGCTGATTCGCAGGCATTATCAACAGGCTAGCAGCCAGGCCGTTGCTCTGGCGCTACTGCGGAAACTGCCCCAGAACGAGCACGTGATGTTTACGCAAATCCGGCTCCTGCACGAGCAGAGGAGGCGCGGTCAGCACGAGTCGCTGGCCATGGCCCCGCTGCAGGGACTGCCCGACCCGGAAGGCGAGCCTTATTACGCCTTCCAGATCGAGTGTTTGACGCGTCAACTCGAGGAGGAGCATCCCGAAAGCCACTATTGCGATGACGCCTTGATGCTCTGCTACCAGGCCAGCTCCAATCGGGCCTTTCTCGACGAGATTCGTGTTTTCTATCCGGACGGCGATCAGGTGTTGCTGTTGCCGGAAGAATCGGCCCAGGTGCGCGCCGAGCGTCAGCTCTCAGAGCTTTAGAGCTTTCGCGCCACGATCTCCGTCAGCACGGGCGAGTAGAACAGGGCCAGCGGGTCGGCCGCTCGCAAGCGCCAATCATGCTCGAAGGCGTCCTGCTCGGCAGGGGTGAGCAGGCCCCGCTCCACCAGCAGTGGCACATAGTTGAAGAAGAACCCCTCGGGCCACTGCCAGAACTCGGTCTTTGGGCCGCCAGCGCGCACCACCGGCTCGAGGTGCTCCACCCTGAGTCCCGAGTCTTCCAGCATGGCCGGCAGGCGACAGGCGATGTCGGGGTCGCCGCCGCGCTGGCGGAAGCTGTGGGCCACGGCCTCCACCACGCGCTCGAAGGCGCGGCTGCGGGGGGCCAGGCGCATGGCCTCGTAGTTGGCATACTCCTGAATAACGAAAGCGCCGCCCGGCTTGAGGGCGCGGGCCACGGCGGCCACCACCTTCTCGGGCTCAGGCACGAAGCACATCACCCAGCGCTCGAAAGCCCCGTCCAGGCTGGCCGCATCCAGCTCGAGCCGCTGGGCGTCCCCCACCCAGGCCTCGACGCGGGACTGCTCGGCCAACCGGGGCTGGGCCTGCAGATGCTCGATGTAGCGCTCCGAGGCGTCCACGGCCAGCACCTCGCCGCTGCTGGTCGCCAGGCGCGCAAGGTCGAGCGTGACGTAGCCCGGGCCGCAGCCCACGTCGAGCAACCGCTGGCCCTGGCCCAAGCCGGCCCGCTCGAAAAGAGCCAGAGCGCGGGCGCGCCAGACCTGAGCTTGAAAGCCGAGCCGCTGCAGCTCGGCGTCGTGGGTTCCGAGAACGTAGGTGGACATGGTATCTGGCTTTCGTCGGGGGAGCGGGGCGGCCTGCCGTTTGGGGCATCGCGCGGCACTTTCGAGGGGCGCGAAACTCACCGTGAGAAGAGAGCCTCCCAGGAAGGATGCAGCCGGACACGGAAAACTCTACTCATGAGCCTGTTGCACGTACGGACCCGGCCCATCACGGTCGAAGAGTTCAACCTGATGGCCGAAAAAGGCATCCTGGCGCCAGACGAGCGGGTGGAGCTAATCGAAGGAGCCATCGTCCCCTTGAGTCCTCAGAACAAGCCGCACAGCGATGCCATCAGTTGGACGAACAACCTCCTGGTTGAGCTCTTCGGCAAGACTCATCTCGTCCGCGTCCAGCTGCCCCTGGACCTGAGCCCCTACTCCGAGCCTGAGCCAGACTTTGCTGTCGTCCTCAAGGAGTGCCTGGCGAAGGTCAAGCGTCATCCCACCGGTGCCGACCTCATCATCGAGGTGGCCCAGACGTCGCTTGCCTACGACCGCTATGAGAAGGCCAGCCTTTATGCGCGCTTCGGCATTCCCGACTACTGGGTGCTGAACACGGTCGACGGCTGCCTGGAGGTGCACCGGGCCCCCAAAGTGGACGCGGCCGCCCCCTTCGGCTACAGCTACGCCGAGCGGCAGGTCTATCTGCCCGATCAGACCGTGGCGCCCTGCGCCCTTCCCCCGCATCCTATTCAGGTGAGCAAACTGACCGGTCCCTGAGTGGACGCCAACTCGGGCGCTCGAGGGTCGCTCGGCAGGCCGGGATTGAGGATCACTCCGCTGAGCGTCCAGAACAGGCAAGCGACCTGGGGCACGACGAGCACATCGGCACCCACTCCGCCACCCAGGATCACCAGCCAGGCCGCAGTACAGAACTGCTTGAGACTGTTCCGAGGGGCTCGGAGACCGGCTCGAAGCACGGCCACGATCACCGCGGCGAAGCTCAAGAACCCGGGCCATCCGGTCTCGTAGGCGATCTTGGCGAACTGGACGTCGGCCAACCCCATACGCCCTGCCCCCCTTCCCCAGGGTGCCTTCACCAGGCTCTCTCCAGCTCTCTGGAGGGTCTGCAGCCGGCCGCCTGAGGTTTGCATGACGTGCTGAAAGCGGTACTGGTCGCGATAAGTTCCCACCTGAAAAGACAGGGCGAACAGCAACGGGAGCAGCACCAGAGCAACCCACCATCCCCGTCGGGCGAAGAGAAAGAGAAGAGCCAACGCCAGACCGACCCAGGCACTGCGGGAGAATCCGAAGAGGAAGCAAACAATGGGCAGGATGGCTGCCCAGCGCCACCGCCCCAGGAGCTTGACCAGGAGGAGTGCCTGGGCGGCGGCGAGCATGGCGGAGTAGTTGTCGTTCAAGAGAGTGCCTGCCAACCGCCAGCCTCGAGGGTAGACGGGTGTGGAGTAAGGAAACGTCAGGATCTGCTCAATAAGACCGCTGGCAGGAGCTCGCTGACAGTCATTCACGAATCGAAACCAGCAATAAGACGCCAGCGAGTAGAGGCAGGCCAGCAGGCCGACCCAGCACCAGATCCTCAAGACCCGTTCGATAGCATCCGACCTGAGAGCTACGCCGACCAGGCAACAAACCAGGTAGGGCAGCAGCAAGCGGGCCGACTCGAAAGCATCGCTCGCGCCCACCAGGGCGATCGCGTTCACCAGTCCAAAGACCAGCACCGGCGCCAGAGCCTTCAGCATCGGCAGAGTCATCCGGGGCATGATTGCCAGCAGCAGGAAGACCAGAAGGCCGTCGTCCAGAACCCCGAGCGCAGGCCAGCCGAGCACCAGGAACTCATGCCAGATGTGCTCGGTCAGCAGCAACCCGAGGCCGACCGCTGCCAGGTCAGGCCGCATCGCCCCGGTTGCGGCGGGGGTTGGTCACAAAGCGCCAGAACCTGCGCCAAGCAGCGGCAAGCCTGAGCCGCGGACCGCCCGCACTGACCACCTCGTCCCCCAGGAAGCCATACTCGACGAGGTAGCGAAGACGGGCCGAGAGTCCGGGCAGGGAAGCGGCCAGGAAGAGCTCTCCCCAGATCGGACCGGGACGGCGCCTGGCGGCGACGCGCAGAAACATTCTCTCAGACCAGGCCAGGGGTGGAAGCTGCACGAGCGGGGCTGAGCAGGGGAAGAGCTCAGTTACGAGGTGGGCGCAAAAGAGAACCGGTCGAGAGTTGAGGGGGATTCTCGCGGGCGGGCAGCAGCGCAAGGCCAGAGCCAGGTCCACCAGCCAGATCAGGCGGCAACAGGAGTGTTTCAGGGCGTGCAGCGACAGGTGCAGCAACTGATGCTCCTCAGAAAGAAGGCGAAGGCCCGGTCGCCAGGGCCGGCTGTCAGCCCACAAGGCGCCGGTGGGAGGCCCGAGAAGGCGGCGGCTGGGGATACGGCGGGTGTCGAGAAGCTCTGTATGCAAGTCGACCTGCGGCCGATCAGGGCCAAAGCTCTCCAGCAAGCTCTGAACCCGTTGGAGGTCCCGGGAGCCAACCAACAAGTCCAGGTCGCCCATGGGCCTCAGCAGCGGGTCGACATAAGCCGTGGGAATCAAGGCCGCCCCTTTGAGCGCAATGACCTCGAGGTCTTGCTGCTCAAGACGAGAGCCCAAACGCTCGAGAAAGGCCATCTGCCACAGGCCGCGTCCCCAGTATCCGGCCTGTCGTTGGCGACGCGCCGGGTCGCCAGGAAGCATGGCCGCGATGATTCCCAGGGTTCCCTCCTGTTCGGCCAGCTCGAGCAGGCCGGGACAGGTCGGATCCGAGCCGAGCGCAGGAGCGCCGGCGAGCCAGCGAGCGACCAGTAACAGGTGCAGGGCGCGGGGGGACACCCGGGCTGGTTCGCCCTCCCACACAGGATTCATCCACAATCGGTGGAAACGGCTGCCACGTGTCCTTGAGGCTGGTCTTGCGTCTTGCCCGAGCGGTGTCTCGAGAACGACCGGGTCTGGTGGCAACCAGTCTCTTGCTCAGCCTGGCTACGGCGCTCAGCGGAGGGCTCGGCATCCTGCTTCTGGTCCCTCTACTCAGCCTGGTGGGGATCGGGCAGCCCGGTTCGGAAACCCTTGCCTGGCTCGGCCGCCTGGAGCGGCAGACGGGCGTCACGCCTGACCTTGCGGTGATCCTGATCCTCTTTCTGGTGGCCCTGACAGCCCAGGCTTGGCTCCAGAGGGCCCAGAGCCTGACGACCTACGAGCTCTCCGTCCAGTTTCCGCTGAACATACAGCGTCAACTCTACGAAGCCATATCCGGCACCCGATGGACGCACTTTTTGAGCATGCGTAAGTCCAGTCTCCTGCAGGCTTGCACCTTTGAAGTGGAGCGACTGGAGCGCGCCGTTTACTGCCTGCACGCGCTCATCCTCGAAGGATGCCTCTGCTTGACCTACACGCTTGTGGCCCTGGCGCTGATGCCCGGGGTCACCCTGGTGTGGGTAGCCTGCGGCCTCCTCATGCTCGCGATGATGCGAAAGCGCATCCGGCGCGCCCGCCACATGGGCGAGCAGATCAGTGAGGATACGACCCGGATCTACCAGACGATATCCGACCACCTGGACGCCTTCCAGGTTGCTCGGGCCTACCAGGCCCAAGAACGACACGTCAGTCGGTTCCTGGAGGACATGGAGAGCTATTACGCGACGTTGAGGCAGGCCAACCGCAACTATCTCGACTCGAAGTTTACCTTCCGGGCAGCCTCGCTCCTGGCCCTGTGCCTGGTCTGCTACGCTGCCGTCCGCTGGGTCGAGGCCTCACCCGCTACCGTCGTACTCTCGATCTACGTCTTCTCGCGCCTGGTTCCCAACTTGTCGAGTCTCGAGCAGCTCCTTCAGAGCTTTCTGCATGCCGCTCCGGCCTACGACACCCTGAAAGCCACCATTAAACGCTGTCAGGAGGAGTCGGACAGGGAGCCGAGCGGAGAAGCTCCCGCCCTGCCCTTTGAACGAGAGATCCGCCTCGAGGGAGTATGTTTTTCCTACCCGGGCACAGAGCGTCTGCAAATCGAGGACCTGAGCCTGTCGATCGAGTCGGGCCGAATGACGGCGTTGGTAGGCGCGAGCGGCAGTGGGAAAAGCACGACCGTCGATCTGATCCTGGGCCTGCTCACGCCCTTGCGAGGGAAAATTCTGGTCGACGGGAGGGAGCTGACCCCCGAGCTTCTGCCTGCCTGGCGCCGGACGGTTGCCTATGTGCCACAGGACATCTTCCTGTTTCACGCCAGCATTCGCGACAACTTGCTGTGGGCCCGGCCTGAAGCGACCGAGTCAGAGCTGTGGGAGGCGCTCGGTCGCGTGCAAGCCGATGGAATGGTAAGGGAGATGCCGGCGGGAATCGACACGTTGGTAGGTGACCGGGGCAGTCGCCTGTCCGGAGGACAGGCTCAAAGACTGGCGCTGGCCCGGGCTCTTGTGCGCAGGCCCCGCATCCTCATACTGGACGAGGCGACCAGCGCCCTGGACGAGGCCTCCGAGAGCCAGATCCTGGCGATGCTTCGGACCGACCTGACGATCCTGATGATCACCCATCGAGCATCAGCCGCAAGCCGAGCCGACCAGGTGCTCTGCCTCGAGTCGGGACGCCGCGCGTAGAGCACTTAGGACATGGCGCGGCGTCGTTCAATAGATAGATGGAACACACTCCCTGTTCTGAATCTGAACAAATCAAGGACGGGAGGATAGCACGAATATCGCTTGTCAGCCCCACCGGGATTGTTTAAGATTGAATGGACGACAGGAACTGGGCCAGGTCTTATACTTGGATTTTCGGAAGAGGGTCATTGAATCAGAGGACGTGCTTGTGCGCGAGATCGACGGGCAAGCGATCCTGCTGAACCTTGAAACAGAAGCATATTTTGGACTCAACGAGCCGGGCACGCGAATGTGGGAGCTCCTGACGAGCTCACCATCCATTGATGATGCCTACCGGAAGCTGCTCGACGAGTTTGAGGTGGAGCCTGAGCGGCTGAAGGCCGACCTGGGGGAGCTGCTGGCCGGCTTGATCGGGCAAGGTCTCGTAGCGGTCGAAGGATGAGCCTGGTTCGGTACGCACAGCTCTGCTTGCTGCAGGTCGCGCTCTTCTTCATTGGCATGCGGCGAGTGATGGGCCTTCTGAGGAAGCTTCCTTCGCGTCGTTCGGCTGGCGGCCGGAACCGCGAGGAGCGGGCCGAGATGTTGGCCCGACAGATCGAGCGAACCGCGCGAGTCGGTCGGTTGCGAGACAGCTGCCTGCCTCGTTCCATCCTGTTATGGTGGCTGCTCAGACGCCAGGGCATCCTCACCCGGCTGCGCCTGGGGGTCAAGGGCAATGGGAAGGCGGTTCGGGCTCACGCCTGGGTGGAGCTGCGGGGCCGCCCGCTCGGCGCCGACCGTGACCAGAGCTCGGGATTCTCAGCATTCCCGGGCTTGACTCCCGGGTTCCGGCGGAAGAGGGCTGCCTGGAGGCTGCCGGCGGACCAGACTGGATGAGCTCCATCGTCGGCCTGCTCTCGAACGAGACCTTCCCGGCAGCCCCGGCTCTCATTGAGAAGATGCTGGGCAGGCTGATCCACCGCGGCCACGACCGCTCTGACCTCTGGTGGCATGATCGCCTGGCCCTGGGCCACGCAGCGCTCTGGACCACGGCGGACTGTCCGCTCAGCCGTTACCCTTCGGTCGCTCCCGATGGTCTGGTCGTGGTCGCCGATGCGCGCCTGGACAACCTGGGCGAGTTGCGAGAGTCCCTTGGACTCCCGGGTGGGCGGCCGGAGGAGCTGATCCTTGCGGCCTACCGCCGCTGGGGTGACCGGTTTCCAGGCTACCTCCTGGGTGATTTCGCAATTGCTCTGTCGGATCCTCATCGGGGCCGACTGGTCTGCGCCCGTGATCCGTTTGGAGTACGTCCCCTGGTGTATCACTGGCGCCCGGGATTCTTTGCGCTGGCCTCGGAAATCAAGGCTCTGCTGGCGGTGCCCGGCCTACCCTGCCACGTCAACGAAGGCAGAATCGCGGACTTCCTGGTGCCTCTGTTAGAGGGCATCGACCAGACTACGACGTTCTACGAAGAGATCCACCGCCTGCCTCCCGCTCACACCCTGGTGGTGGATCCGGCCGGCATTCGCCTGCAGCGTTACTGGCGCCTCGACCCACAACGCGAGCTCCGGTTTGCCGATCCAAATGACTATGTCGAGGGCTTTCGCCAGGTCTTCGGAGAGGCCGTGCGCTGCCGACTGGCAGGCAGTCACCAAGCCGGATTGCTGCTCAGTGGAGGCATCGACTCAGCCGCTATCGCCGCCGTCGCAAGCGATACGGGCAGACCACTGCGAACCTACTCGGCGGTGGCAGGGGAGGATGAGGAGAGCTGCTGCATCCGGGAGATGATCGCCCACCTGCCGGGCCTGCAAGCTCGCACGATTTCGGTTCAGGAGGCCCACCTATTCCAGGGGAGCCCGGCTGAGATGCTGCGCGGGCTCGATGACCTCTTTGACACCGACCTGATGGCCGTTCCGGCCCTGCTCTACGCGGCCGCGCGCCTTGACGGCACCCGGGTCGTGCTCGATGGGGTCGATGGGGATATCGTCACTTCCCACGGCTCTTCGTACCTGGCATATCTGGTCCGCCAGGGTCTCTGGACTCGGTTCGCCCGCGAGGCTGTTGGGCTCTCGAATTTCTGGAGAATGTCCCTGCCCGAGCTCGTCTTGAAGGCGGTCAGGCAGGCAATGGTCCCCAATTTCCTACGCCGGCTGAAACTGGAGTATGACCGGCGCTTCGGCGACCGGACCTTGATCAAAGACTCTTGCATCAACCCGGCCTTTGCTCGAAGCGCTCGACTGTCCGCGCGACGAGCCCGGCAACGGGAGAATCAGGGTTATGAGATGGCGGAGAATCTCAGACTCGCCACTGCCCGCCTCCTGGAAGCTCCTTTCATCACCGTTGCTTTGGAGCGCTATGAGCGGGTGGCCTCTCGGCAAGGGATCAAGTCCTGTCATCCCTTCTTTGATCGACGGCTGGTGGAGTACTGCCTTGCCCTGCCCTGGGATCAGAAGATCAGCCATGGGACCTCGAAGGTGGTTCTTCGTCGAGCATTGGAGCGCGATCTACCCCGTACGGTTCGCGGGGGTCGACCTCGTCGGCATGTGGCTCCTGTTTTCTGGAGCCATCTGACCGCTCGAGCTCAAAGCCTGCTGACCTCTGCTCCCCCGCAGCACCTGGAGCGCTACCTTGACCCGGCCAGGCTTCGCGGAGATGCTTCCTACCAGTGGCAGGCTTGCACGCTCGCCACCTGGTTGGCCGAGACCAGGCAGGAGCGAGTAGAAGACTCTAGTATAATCCGAAGTTTAAGTAATGGAGGTGTCTCGTGAGTGAGTTCAACAGGGAGCCGTCGGATGTCCGGGCTTCTTCTAAGAGGGGCTATGTCAAGCCCCAGTTGGTGGCCTACGGAAACGTAAGAGCCCTGACCACCGGGGGCTCGGGAGCTGAAACCGAAAACAAGGGCAAGGATCCGCAACTCGACAAGAAGCCGTGAGCTCCGTGCAACCCAGATGCTATCGGTTCTGCGATTGGATGGTGGTTTCCGAATTGCCGCTCTGCAGCTCACTCCTGGCTGAGTGCCCCCCCCTCGATGGAGACTGCGAGATCCTGGCGCGGGCATCACCCCCAGCACCGGAACGATACACTCATCGTCAGCAATGGCTCGGGCCGGACGGGACCGTGTCACTCGAGCATTACTGGTCCGGGGAGCGGTCCACCTACCAACTCGTGCGATTTCCCGGCCAGGCCGATTGCCTGATCGACGGGCGACGCGTCCAGGTCACCCCGGCGGATGGCCTCCAGCCCGGTGAACTGGATCGCCTCCTCGTGTCCCAACTGTTACCCAGGCTGATGAGCTCGAGGGGCCGTCTTGTTCTCCACGCAAGTGCCGTCACCGCCGCTGGAGGAGCGATCGGATTCCTGGGTCCATCCGGAGCCGGCAAGTCCACCCTGTCCGCCTATCTCGCCAGCACAGGAAAACCCATCCTGGCGGACGATTGCCTGGTCATCATCCCGGAAGCAAACGGGGGAGCTCGGGCTCTTCCGAACTACTCCGGCTCGAGGCTGTCTCCTGACACCGTTGCCTGGCTCTACCCAACCTCACGCTCTCACAAAGGGCAGAAGAACCGGGTCCACCTCCCCGACTGCGCGTCCCAATCGGCCCTGAAGGCTCTCTTTCTCATTGAGTCTTCGTCAAGCGTCACCTGCGAGCCCCTTGAGGCTCGGGAACGAGTGGTGCAGCTGCTGCGAAACTCCTTTCAACTCGGCTCCAGTCAGCGGAGCGAGCGGGCCCGCCTCCTGGAGCAGTTGGTGACGCTGGCCCGCTCGGTGCCCTGTTATCGTCTGGCCTATCCGCGTGAATATGAGAGACTGGGCGAGGTGGCGCGTCTTCTGGAGGGCTATGTATAGCGTCTTCTTCTATGGTCGCATGATTGCCGACAGAGTCCGCATGGATGCCTATTGCGAGGCGTTGAGGCGTGCGGTTCAGCCTGGCTCGACCGTGCTCGATATCGGCACCGGAACCGGGATCATGGCCCTTCTCGCGTGTCGCTTCGGAGCCCGTCACGTCTATGCGGTGGAGCCTTCGGAAGCCATTCATGTGGCCCGCAAGATGGCAGCCGACAATGGGTTTCTCGAGCAGATCACCTTTCTTCAAGATCTGTCGACTCGAGTCAACCTGCCTGAGAAAGTCGACGTCATCGTCTCGGACGTTCGCGGAAACCTTCCCCTGCTTGGGCAGAGCCTGGGCTCTTTGATGGATGCTCGCGACCGGCACCTCGCCAGGGAGGGACAAATGATCCCCCAGCGCGATCTCATGCAGGTAGCCCTGGTGGGCGCTTCATCTCTTTACTCGCGCTACGAGGGGGTCTGCGGCACCAACCTCTACGGCCTGGACCTCTCCGGCTCCTGGCCCTACGTGGCCAGCTCGATCTATCGTGAGGAGCTGCGTCCCGAGCACCTCTTGCTCGAGCCCCGCGTCTGGTGTGAGCTCGATTATCGCACTTTGTCCACTCCTCACGCTCGAGGCCAGGCCGAATGGACTTTGCCTTCGGGCAGCAGAATCTACGGGCTCGGTCTGTGGTTTGATGCTCAGCTGCTGGACGGAGTTGGCTTCTCCAATGCCCCACTGTATTCACCTCTGATCTACGGGCGCACCTTCTTGCCCCTCCGAGAACCGCTGGATGCCCAAGCTGGGGAGCAGGTCGTGGTGAGCCTCAGGGCGCAGCTCGTGGCAGAAGGCTATGTCTGGTCGTGGCAGGTCGAGGTCCTTTCCCCAGGCTCGACCCGGGCGCGATTGCGGTCCAAACAATCGACCTTCGAGGGGATTCCCATGGCTCCAGGCACTCTCGCTCGGCACGACCACCGCTTTGTGCCCAGCCTCAACGAAGCGGGGCGGGTGGAGCTGGCGATCCTCGAGTTGATGGACGGCCAGCGCCCCCTGGAGCAGATTGCCGGCGAGCTCACCCGGCGTTTCCCCACCCGTTACCCCACGATTACCCGCGCGATGGCGGAGGTGGGAGCTCTGGCGGTGAAATTCGGCTCCTGATCTCGAGAATCGGCGACGTGTGAGAAGTTACGCCTGCTGTTACGTCGACAGTTGTCTCCTCTGGCAGCCGCCTATGGAACAAGATGGCAGCCGACAAGAGCGCTTGCCGTGAGCCTCGGCACCAGCCTTGCAAGCTGGGCTGAGTTCGGAGGACTCCCTCCCGGGCAAGCGGAATGGCTATCCCATCTTGGCGCGGAGCATGCGAGGCCGAACCGAACTCCCAGAGCGCCAGCTCAACCAGCTCACCCGAGATGAGCTGAAGAAGGCTGGCCGTGCCGACTTTTGGCGGGAGCTCAGCCCGGACAGCCGCCTGAGCGACGAGCCCTTCGCCGAACTCGGTGAGCTCTATCAGGTCTCGACGCAGGAGGTCAAAAGACTCCGAGCGCAGCTTCTCAGCGAAGGGTATTTCCAGTCCACCCCGCTGATCCCGAAGGAAGAAACCGAAAAGCTCGCCTCCATGGTATCCACGGTCGTCGCTCGCGGTTTCCCTCCGCTCTTCTCCATGGTTTACGATGACTTCTGGCGTTTGATCGCCCGACTCGAATACCTCATCGTTCCCCTGGTGGGCTCCGAATTCAAGATCGTCCCGGACTTCTGGGTCTGGCGAGTGGATGGCTCCAGTGGGAAGGGGGGCTGGGTCGCGCACCGCGACCACGAGTGCGATCACCCCTTTGATGAGCAAGGACGCCCCAATCTCGTAACGGCCTGGATCGCCCTGACCGAAGCAACCCTGGAAAACGCTTGCATGTACGTCCTACCCACCTGCCACGACGAATATCTTCCCGACCAGGTCGCCAACTACAGCGTCCCACCCGGGGCCGAGCACCACATCCGTGCCCTGCCCGCGCAGCCAGGTTCCGTGCTGGGCTGGAACCAGCACCTGCTGCACTGGGGCTCGGCCTATCGCTCAGGCCCTCCCCGGGTGAGCCTGGGAATCTACCTCCAACGCGCCAACGCCGGACCGGCCCTGACGGCTGCGCCCGCCTTCCGCCCCAAGGGCAGGCTGGGGTTTGACGAGAGGCTGGGCATGGTGGGGAGAATGCTGGTCAAGTACAGGCACTATGGTTTCTCCCAGGAGCTGGAAAGCTTCAGCCGTCAGGCCTGGGGGTTCTGGCAGGCTCTGAGGCTTCGCTGAGGTGTCTGTGGTCCCGCAAAGCGGGGAAACTGGCACCGCCAGACCGTTCCGGCAGGCAGCAGGAGGTCAGCGGCGCTAGCGAAGGGGTTGATCCTGTGGAGCCTCAGACGCCGGCCGGCCTGGCCACCCGACTGACCGATTGGCTATGCGACCGGGTGCTGACGACGGGGCGCGTGACCGACTCGGTGCACCACGAGCACGGCACCTACGCCGAGGGCTTCGCCACCCTGGCCCTGGCCCTTCAACCCGGTGACCCGGCAAGGGAACGAGCCCTGCGCCTGACGCTCCGACACAGCCTGGCTCGCCCCCGCGACTCAGAGTTCGATCAGCTCGCCCTCCTCTTGCTCTGCCTGCGTCGACCGGGCGAGTACCTGCAACCCTCGGACATCCGGGTCTACGACGGCCGGCGCGTGGTCTCGCGCAACTGGATCGCCATGCGGGCGCTGAACTTCTCGCTCCGGGCCCGATTGACGAGCAACCGGGCCGACGCGGCGCGGGCGGAGCAGCTGTGGAAGAAGGTCCTCGCCTGGCAAACCCCGGAGGGGCTATTTCTGGACTCACCGGTCGGCGAGGTCGCACCGGTCACGTATCACGCCAAGTTCTGCGCCATGCTGGCGCTGGAGGCCCGGGAGCTCGGGCAGCCTTCGGCTGAGCGCGCCTCGGCTCTCGAGCGAGGGCTCGGGGCCCTGGAGGCGCTGGTCAGCCCCTCCGGGGTGCTGGTGCCCTACGGCCGCTCCCGGGGCGCCCTGTTCGGCTACGCGGCGGCGGCCCTGGCCCTGCTCCTGGCCGGCAGTCCTTCCCAGCGCCAGGCCGGCTGGCGGGTGGTGGCGCGCATGGGCGAGTTCCTCCAGAGCGACGGGCATATCCCCTGCGTTCTCAATCAGGGCGAAGCCGAGCGCCTCGACTGGGACGTCTACGTCAACAACCCGGACTACAACGCCTACGCGGCCGCCCTGCTCGCCTGGCTGGGGGAGGTGCGGCCGGAGCCGACCGAGCCGTCTGCTGGCGTTCCGGTGCGGCAGCTGGGGCCACTTTGCATCCTGCAATCCGAGACCGCCTACGTGGCGGTGGTGACCCGCGGCCAGAGCGCTCCCTGGAATACGCCGTTCTTTTGTGACTTCCGCACTTACGGGATGCAGCCCCTGTGGTGGGAGGAGAACGGGAAGTGCCTGTTGTCCCCCGTCCCCTACCGCTGGCAAGGAGAGTCGAAGATGGGGCCTGTGGTGAGCCCGGTGGACCATGGCTGGCTACCCTGGCTCCGGCGAGGCAAGCAGGTGTTTCTCCCTCGAGTGTATTCCGAGATACAGGTTACGGATGAGGGCCAGGGCGTCGTAAGGATCGAGGGGCGGGGGAGCCTGACCGCCTACACCCGCATCCCTCGCTGGATGCGAGGGCTCTTTGCCCTGCTGATGTTGCCGATTCCACAATTCTGGGTGAGGACTCTTCCCGTGGAGGTGGTTCGCGTTCTGCGCTTGGACCTCGAGCAACAGGCGATCGAGCTCGAGACGAGCTACTCTCCCGAGCCCGATGACGAGGGCGACCCGTGCGCGGGGAGGGTCTGCTTCAGCACCTCTTGACTCCGTGGCAATGGATTCCCAGGCAAGGTGCGGCGGAGTCGGGTGCACCCGATCGACCAGGTGAAGTGCGCCACACGAGCAGGGGACTTCACCATCCAGTTGCGAACGTTCTCACCTGATATGATTCTCGCCTTGCACATCCCGGACGGCTTTCTGTCCGTACCTGTCGACGCGGTGGGCTGGTTGCTGGCCATCCTGGCCATCGGCCTGGCGCTGCGAGCCACGGGGAGCGAGCTGGGCGAGCGCCAGGCCCCCTGGCTGGGCATCCTGGCAGCCTTCATCTTTGCGGCTCAAGCCATCAACTTCCCGGTGGCGGCGGGCACCAGCGGGCACCTGCTGGGGGGCGCGCTGGCGGCCATCGTGGCCGGGCCGGCGGCGGCCATCCTGGTGATGACCTGCGTGATCGCGCTGCAGGCGCTGCTCTTTCAAGACGGCGGGCTGCTCGTGATGGGCTGGAACATCGTCAACATGGGCGTCCTGACCGCGCTGGTGGGGTCGACCGTCTACCGCCTTGCTCCTTCTGGGCCCACGCTGAAGCTGGCGGCCGCCTTCCTGGCTGCCTGGCTCTCCGTGGTCGTCAGCTCGATGGCCTGTGCTCTCGAGCTGGCGGCCTCGGGCACGAGTCCCCTCCAGGTGGGCCTTCCGGCCATGGCGGGGGTGCACTCGGTGATCGGGCTGGGCGAAGCGCTGATCACGGTGTTCTTCCTGGCCTACGTGATGAAGGTGCGGCCCGACGCCCTGGCCGAGCAGAAGGGCCCGGCGCCGGTCTTCCTGGCCGGGCTCTCGGTGGCGCTGCTGGTAGCGCTGTGCGCCCCCCTGGCCTCGAGCAGCCCCGATGGGCTGGAGGCAGTGGCCGAGCGCCAGGGGTTTCTCCAGGCCGCTCAAGAGCCACCCTTCCGCCTGCTGAGCGACTACACGGTGCCCGGGGTCAGCCACGAGGTTGCCACCACGCTGGTAGCGGTGGCTCTGGGCACGGTGCTGGTGGGCCTGATGGGCCTGGCCCTGGGCCGCACGCTAGCCCGCCGGCATGCTTAGGCTGCTGGTCGTCCTGAGCTACCTGGTGGCCGTGGCGCTGGCCCACAACGCCCGCGAGCTGGGCCTTCTGGCCCTGCTGGGGCTGCCGTTCTTGAGAGCCTGGCGGCCGAAAAAGGCGCTCCTGGCCCTCCCCTTCGTGCTGATGGCCCTGCCGCTTTGCTTCCTGACCCCCGGTCCGGTCTGGCAGGCCGGCATCACCTACCCGGGACTGCACCGGTTTGCGCTGCTTCTGGCCCGCGGAGCCCTCTCCCTGACGGCTCTCTTGTGGCTCACCGCCCGCCCCTTCCCCGAGCTGCTCCAGGCCCTGCGGCAGATCGGCTGCCCCCGCGTGCTGGTGAGCCTGACCGGTCTGGTCTACCGCTACCTGTTCGTCATCTCGGACGAGGCGCAGCGCCTGATGCGAGCGCGAACCTCGCGCGCTTGCGGCTCCCCGGGCCTGCTCTACCAGGCGAGCACGGCCGGCTCGATGGTAGGCAACCTGTTCCTGCGCTCGCTCGAGCGCAGTGAGCGGCTCTACGCGGCCATGCAGAGCCGGGGCTACGAGGGCGCTTTCCCGGCTCCCCCGCCAACCCCCGTCAAGCCGGCCCACCTGCTCGGATTGCTCGCCTGGGTCCTCCTGCTGACCGGGAGCCTCCACCTTGCTTGAGGTCGAGGAGCTGCGCTTTGCCTACCCCGATGGCCGCGAAGCGCTGCGGGGGGTGAGCTTTCGCCTGCAAGCTGGCGAGAAGGTGGCCCTGGTAGGCCCCAACGGGGCGGGCAAGTCCACCCTGCTCCTGCAGCTCAACGGGGTGCTGCGCTCGAACGCCGGGCAGGTGCGGGTGGACGGGCTGGTGCTCTCGCCCGGCACGGCCCCCCAGCTGCGGGCCCGCCTGGGGCTGGTCTTTCAGGACCCCGACGACCAGCTCTTCTGCCCCACGGTCCGCGAGGACGTGGCCTTCGGCCCTCGCTGCCAGGGGCTGACCGCCAGCGAAGTAGAGCACCGCGTGCAGGAGGCCCTGCAGGCCGTGGGGATGGCCGCCTTGATCGATCGCTCCTCGCCCCACCTGAGCCAGGGCGAGAAGAAGCGCATCGCGGTGGCCACGGTGCTGGCCATGCGCCCCCCCATCCTGGTGCTCGACGAACCCACCGCCGGCCTCGACCCCCGCGCCCGCCGGGAGCTGATCCGCCTGCTGGCGGGGCTACCCCAGACGATGCTGGTCTCCACGCACGATCTCGCCATGGTGGCCGAGCTGTTTCCCCGCGCACTTTTGCTCGACGAGGGGCAACTGGTGACGGACCGACCCACCAGCGAGCTGCTGGCCGATGCAGGCCTGCTCGAGGCCCACGGCCTGGAGCTGCCGTGCGCCTGTTACTCGCGGCCTGCTTAAGCGAGCAAGCCCTTCAGCTCGGCCAGGCTGACGTGGCGGCCGAGCGCGAGAACAATAGCACTCAGTTGCTCTTCTTCGTGGACACGCTTGAGCTCTTCCAGCAAGCTACTGGCGTCGGCCGGGAATCGGTCCTGAATCTGAAGCTCGACGGCTCTCCGCAGACCCTCCTGGCGGCCCTCCTGGCGTCCTTCCTGGCGGCCACGGGCCAGGCCCTCGCGTTCCCAACTGGTGGTGTATTGCATCACCAACTCGCGCTCCTTCCGGCTCATCTGAGCAATTTCGGCATCAAACCTGCGTTTCTCCTCCAGTCCTGTCAGTGGCAGGTAGCTGTCCACGAACTGGAAGAGAAAACCCAGTCGAGTTGGCTCCAGCCCGAGACCGACCAGCATCTTGAAGGAAGCGGCCTTGACCTCGGCTCTTTCGTCCCGGGCCCGCCCCATGAAAGGCAACAGGCAGGCTCCAACCGGATTGGGCCTCTGGAGATACTCCCTCCATCTCAGAGCACTCAACTCGATGACCTGGAAGTGAAAGACCAGGGGCTGGAAGTCAGGGAACTCGACCACGAAACGGTCGGACTGAAGCCTGCTACGACGTCGGTAGGAGAGCACAGCCATCGGATAAACATCCAGTCCGTGACGCTCGAGCAGGCGGGCATAATAGAAGAACATCCGACGCTCGAAGTCCTTGCGGTACTGAGCCTCGTGCTCGAGGTGCACCAGAAAGATGCGGTCGCTGCCCGCCACGCTCAAGCTGGCCAGCAAGTCAGCCTCGCCCCGCTGCCCATCGGGCAGGTCGGCGAAGACCTCCTTGTCCATGAACACCAGTGAGTCCGGCTCTGCAAAGGCCCTGACCTTGGGCGCGAAGATCTCCAGAAACTCAAGAAAATAGGCAGACAGAAGGTGTTTGAAACCCTGATCGTGATTCACGGGGATTGCCCCCCGACGGGACGAGGCTCGAACGGCTCGTCCGGTTGAAATGAACGGAGACTACTTCCGTACTGCCCCTCTTGGCGACGGAGGCTGAGAATCCTTCAAGCCGAGATCTCCTTCTTTCTGACCACCACGCCCCCCACCAGCACGCGCTCCCCCTCCTCCACCACTCCCGTGGGGGCGGGCCTGGCGACCAGGGTGACCACGCTCAGGTAAGTCTCCAGCAACTTCTCCAGCGTCTCGCGCTCTTTGGGCTTGCGGCTCCAGTGCTCGTCGTAGTGCTTGAGCACGTTCTTGGCGAACTTGCGCGCCGCCTCGGCGTCGCCCAGCTCGGGCTGCTCCACGGCCCCGCGCCAGAGAGCGTAGCGAGCCCCCTCGCTCTGCACCTGGCCGCGCAGGGATTGAGTCAAGCGAGCAAGGTCCGTGCCCTGGGCGGCCAGGGTCCTGTCCTGCAGGGCCTGATCGCCGGGAGGGCAGATGGCCAGAGCCAGCCAGCGCTCCAACTCCGCTCCCCGCAACTCGGGACAGGTCAACACCGAGCGCGCCGCCCGCACCTTGTCGGCCGGCTGCCAGGCGCGCGCCAGGCGCGCGGCCTCGCCAGGCAGGTCCTGGAGGGCCTGCTCGGCCAGGATCTGGGCGTCGCGCTGGCGCTGGTCGGCCTGCCAGTTCGAGCTCAGGCTGGTGATGGCGTCCAGGCTCCGGGCGTAGAACTCAGGCAGGCTCTGCTGTTTCATCCCCTGCTTGTAGAGCGCGGTCTTGCTGGCGCTGGCCTGGCAGCTTCCGATCAGCTTCATGGCCAGCTGAGCGTTGGGAGCGCCCTTCTCGGCCAGCAGCCGGGTCTGCAGGGCGAAGTCGTGGTCGCTGCAGAGCTTCTCGCCCAGAGCCAGCGGGTCGGCCTGGGGGTTCTTCAGCACGGCCTGGATGCGCCGGGTCTCGTCGGAGTAGTTCCAGCGGTCCAGAGCCTCCAGCACCCGGTTGCCGGCCAGCAGCGGACGGGCCCGCCCGGCCAGAGCCAGGGCGTCGGTTTGCTTCTGGTCCGACTGATACGAGCTGCTACTCTCCTGCAGGTGGTCGATCAGGCTGGCATAGAGCTCGAGCGGCTTTCCAGCCAGCTCGGGACGTTTGGTGGCCATCTCCCAGATCTTCTCGCGGGCGATGTGCGACTTGACCAGCCTGCCCAGCTCGAGGGCCAGAGCGGCGGCCTGGCCCTCCCGACCCCCGGCGGCCACCTGCTCTTCCAGCAGGGCGGTGGTCATGGCAGTGTTGTAGTGGCTGCAAAGCGAGACTCCCACGGCGTGCACCTCGGCGGCGGTGCGGGCGCGCGGGTTGTCCAGGGTCTTGCGGATACGGCCCACCTCGTCCAGACCGGAGGGCCAACGATCCAGGGCCGCCAGCACGGGATTGCCGGCAAGCAAGGGACGCATCCTGCCGGCCAGCAGCTCGTGATCTTTCTGGATCTGCTCACGCTGGTAGTCGCTCTCTTGCTCGCTCGCATTGAGCAGCCAGCTGTAGGCCTGGAGCGGGTCCTTGACCAGGGCGGCCTGGCGGGTCGCCAGCTCGAAGGCCTTCTCGCGCACGCGCCGAGACTTGAGCTGGGGCATCAGCTCGAGGGCGAGTCGGGCGGCCTCGGCCCGCTCTGCGCCAAAGGCTTCCTGGTCCTTCAGGATCGCCTCGCACATGGCGCTGTTGTAAGTGCTGGTCAACTGGATGCCCACCTGGTGCACCTCTTCAGGAGTGCTCACCCGGAGATTCTCCAGCACGTGCGCCATTTTGCCCGCTTCGTCGTAGCCCAGCGGCCAGCGATCCAGGGCCTGCAGCAGGGGGTGCGACTGCAAGTGGGGACGCAAGCGCGCGGCCACCAGGTTCTGGTCGGCCTGCTGCGCCTCGCGTTGATACTCGCTGCTATTGCCGCGCAGGTCGTCGAGGATGGCCGGATAGAGCTTCATCGGGTCAACCACGGCTGTGGTGGCGAGCTTCCAGAGCTTTTCCTTGGCCCGGCGGGACTTGAGCTGGGGCAAGAGCTCCCGGGCGGTGCGGGCGGCCTGTGCCTGGTCGCCGCCGAAAGCCTCCTGCTCCTGCAGCAGCTTCATGCACTGGTCCATCTGGTAGAGGGAGACCCTGGAGACCCCGAAGCGGTGGATGTCCTTCGCGTCGGTCAGATTGCGGTTGTCCACGGCCAGCTGGATCAAGGCCGGCTCGTCCAGGCCGAGCTGCCAGCGGTCCAGAGCCTGCAGCACGGGGGTGCTCGCCAGCATCGGGCGCAGCTTGCCGGCCAGCAACTGGGCGTCCTGGTCGGCCCGGCTGCGATCCACGTCGCGCAGCAGGGTGGCGTAGACCTGCTCACGATCCTGAGCTTGCGCCGTGCTGCGCGTGCAAAGCTCCCACAGCTTCTGGCGGGTGGTGGAGGACTTCAGCTCGCCCATCAGCTCCAGGCCGATCTCGGCCGCCCGCGCCTGCTCGGGCCCGAGCGCCTTCTGCTCTTGCAGCAAGAGCTGGCAGAACGTCTGGTTGTAGGCGCTGCACTGCGAGACACCCAGGCGATGCAGCTCGGCGGGGGTCTTCAGGCCCTCGTTCTCGACCGCGAGCTTGACGGCCAACAGGGCCTCGTGGTGTCCCCAGCGGTTGATGGCCGCCATGACGGGGAGACCGGCCAGATCCTGGCGGGCCTGCTCGGCGATCAAACTGGCGTCCTTCTGGTCGCGCAGGTTCTCGAGCAGGGGGCGGTAGAGCCGGACTCCGTGGGCTGATCCCATTCCGGCTTCCAGGACACGCCTTCTGGCGTCGTAGCTCTGGAGCCGGGGGTAGAGGGTGGCCGCCATCCGCGCCGCCGGAATGCCGCGCTCGGCGCGGGACTCGAGCAGGCGAGCCTCGCGCTTGTTGTCCCCCCGGCAAAGCTCCAGGCCCAGCTGGTCGAGCTCTTTCTCGCTCAGGCGGGGATTGACCAGCAGCTTTCGGGTCGCCTGAGCCAGGTCAGCTGGCTGCCAGTGCTCCAGGGCTCGGGCCGCCGGGCGCGTCTCGGGGTCTTGCTGCAGGGCGCGCAGTACCTCGAGCGCCACCTGGTTGCTGGGGGTCTTCTCGAGCAGGGACGAGCTGAAAGCCAGGGCGTCCTGGGTGGAGTTCTCGAGGAAGTGGGGCCAGGACTCGCGGTTCAGGTTGCGCGCGGTGATGCGGGCCGCCTGCCCCACCTCGGGATCGTCCTTGAGCTTGTCGAGCCAGGCCTGGTGAGGGGGGAGGTCACGGGCGATCTGCACGAGTTCGGGCCCCGACAGCGCGATTTTTTCGAGGGCGGGGGGCAGCACGCGCTCATAGTCCTCGGGTTGGGCCTCTTTCAGCAGCGCGGGCAGCTCGTGCGGTTTGGCATCGTAGACCTGGCGGGTGAGCTGCAGGTCGCCCTTCTCGGGCTGAAAGCGCTCGAAGTCGGTGAGCTCGGCACTGCGCTCGACGGGAAGCCAGGGCTCTTGCTTGCCCAGGCTGGTGGCCAGGTGCGGCAGGCACGGCTCGCCCCTGGCGTCAAAAGCGTCGTAGTGCAGCAGGTCGCTCGCCTTGTAGAAAGCCGCCAGCGCGCCCACCCCCGCAAGATCGAGAGCCAGCTTGTGGCTGTGGTAGAGCCCGGTCACCCGGCCCGCGGGCAGCTCCTGATAGGCCTGCAGGGCGCTGATGCTCTGCTGGCCGCTCTGGAAGGCCCAGCCCGCCTCGCGCAGGTCGAGCAGCGCTTCGGCCAGGGCCGGCTGAGGCAGCACGCTGGCCGGCAGCAGCCCCTGGAACACCGCCAGCTGGGTGAGGTCCTCCTGGCTCTTGAGGGCGCAGGGGAGATCGGCGTCGGGGAGGTGGACCTGCAGGTCGGGCTCGGCTTTGGCGAGCTGCTTCTGGATATCTTCGGCGCTGGCTGCGCGGCGGCCGAACAGCTTGAGCCAGCGGGGCACGGTGACCTCGGCCCCGGAGTCGAGCACGTCCTGGGCCAGTGGTTTCTTTTGCTGGGTGGCAGGGAGAGGCCTGAGCGACCAGCTATGCACTCCCTGGATGTTCATCTTCCTTGCAGGATAAGCGTTTGGGCTGAAGGGGGGCTGAAAGCTGGGTTTGCGGCGGATGCCCTCGCAAGCCCGGCGACCTGCCCAGCACAGCCCAGCCCGGGGCTGCGCCACCGCATGCGCACCCGACTTGCCCGCGCAAGCCCAGCAACCTGCACAGCACACGCACAGCCGGGGCTGCGCCACCGAGTGGGGCGCGCATGCGCACCCGACTTGCCCGCGCAAGCCCAGCAACCTGCACAGCACAACCCAGCCCGGGGCTGCGCCACCGAGTGGGGCGCGCATGCGCACCCGACTTGCCCGCGCAAG
>BTUM01000047.1:0-62278 GCA_045863235.1 Candidatus Xenobia bacterium
GGCACCACCTTCTCCAACTACCGCGATGCCGAGGGTCGCTCGGGCTCGAACCAGGCCAGCCTGCAGGCCTACGGGCGCTACGGGCAGGAGTGCTATGGCTGCGGGGGCGAGCTGAAGCGCTCCACGGTAGGACAGCGCACCACGACATGGTGCCCGCGCTGCCAGCGCTGAGCGGTCAGGCCTCGGCGGTTGGGCTGTTGAGCGCGCGCAGAAGCTCGTCCTGCCTCTCCACGTGGTAGGGCAGTTGCACCGGGTCTTGCCCCTTCACGGTGATGTGCAGCAGGGCGCCGGTATGGTAGGCCTGCACCACGTCGTGGCGGGCCACTCGTCGTTCGTGACCGGCCCGGTAAATCGCCACCTGGTCTCCCTCGAGCACGATGCGGTCGTTGCGGTTCCGGTAGTAGCTGAAGAAAGAGAGCATGTAGAGCAGGACCAGGGCGGGACAGACAACGAGCATCAACCAGTGGGTGAACTTCACCAGCAACAGGCCTAAGGTTGCCACAAAGGAAAACAGTGCCAGCACCATAAGCACGGTGCGGCGGACGTTCTCCCCGCCCTGGTCGAACCGGAACTCCTGCATTCTGTGGGAATTCTACTTCAAGGGACGCTTCCTGCTCAGGCTGGCCATCAAGTGGCGCAGCGCCTCCGGAGACGGGGCGGGCCGGGGCAGCGGGGGCCTCGCGGTGACTGAAACGACGCGATGGCGAACGCCTTCGGGAGCGGGCTCGGCCAGCAGGTGGTCGCGCGTGAGCAGCGCCTGGTCGTCATGAAGGGTGTACATTCGATTCTACCTCCGGAGAGAGAAGGATTTTCTTCAACGGGAGGCTGTTTCTGCGGCCTGACGGCGCAATCCCTGTGGACAAGCCTGTGAATCGAGAGGGAGAGGCGGGGGAAAAGGGGGCTTGACGACCCGGGGGGTCGTCTAGTATGATGCCGAAGTGCCTCGTGTCTTGAGGCGCATCAGGACCAAAACAGATGATTTTCTTCGAACAAAACATAGCGGTCACCGAACGGTCGGGAAAACGTCCGTACGGTAGCCTTGACCCCCGGGAGGGCGCGCTGAGAGCATAGTGCTCATCACAGCATATGCTTGCCAGCACGCCCACCTGCAACCACCAGGTGGGCTTTTTGTTTCGGTTTGACCGGAGGAGCCGCACCCCGACCTGAGAGGCTTACATACTGGACATGCCTTTTAAGCATGCGGGGAGTTCGAATCTCTCCACCACACCACTGGTGAACACAGCCTTTCTGACTTGTGCGGCATCCGACGGTTGTTTTCAGTAAATTCAAGGATGGGAGGGAGTTTGAAGATGGTTCACATTCGCTTCGAAGGAAAGTCCTTTGACGTCACCGAGCAGCAGCTGGGGATGACGGCCGGAATGAGCGATGCCCTGGTGATGGAGCGCGTAGCCCAGCACCTCGACGTGGGAGCGGGCCGGTTTACCGCCTACGTCGTCGACCGGCGCCCGTCCGGCGACATCGTCATCCGCCCGGAAGCTGTCTACGGCTGAGAGCTTCGTCAGCGGCGAAGCTCAGGACGGCTCGACCCGACCCCCGACTTGCCCCGGGGCGGGTCGCCGTCGGACTGGCGGTCACCGGGGAAACCGGGTCTCCCCCCGGTGACCGCGCCGGTCCCCTCAAATGAGGACCCCGCTCGCAGGCTCGCGCGCTTGCGGGCGGGGCATCAACAACGTTTGCATCAGGAGTCGGCGCATTCTTGCAGCACGTTCCTCGGAACGGCCAGGCTCCCAGGTTGTGTAGCCACCATCAGCTTTCAGCTCCTGTCGGGAGCCGGCGCGCCCCGACCTTGAAAGCCTACATACGAGTCAGACTGCTCATCTGATGGGTTCGAATCCCGACCGCCTCCGCCACGTGGAGGCGTCACCGCGAGGTGCGGAAAGCTTTCCGAACTTGCGCGCGGGAGGCCCGGCAGGAGCTCGAAGGCTTTTTGGTGGCCAGCACGACATCCAATCTGGAGAAAGGAGGTGCCCGAACATGCAGACAACCGAGCGCGACCTGCGCCTGGACATGCTCAACAGCCTGTTGACCACCCCCCACCGCGAGTTGGAGAAGGTGGATGCCCTGCACCGCGAGCTGATTGCCCGCGATGCCCTCTTCTACGGCCACCTGGCCGTGTGGTACCAGCGCCACGGCGACGTGCGCGACCACAAGGAAGTGTTCGTGGGCAGCCTCCTGACCAGCGCCCTCGAGGCGCACCGGGAAGCCGGATTCATGCTCTTGCAGGAGCTGCCACCCTACCAGGTGGCTCGCGTGGTGGACTTCATGAAGAAGCTGCGCGGCAAGCTCCCTCGCCAGGCCCGCACGGCCGTGGTGCAGTACCTCAGAGCGCGCGAGAAGGACCCTCAGTTCTTCGATCGCGCTGCAGTGCGCGCCCGCAAGGCGATGAAGCACCTCTACGCTTCCTGCCACGTCAAGCCCAATGCTCGGGCGGACGCGGTCCTGTTCAAGGACGCACCGCCCGCCGACAGCCTGGCCTTCATGCTCAAGCAGTTGAGCAAGGCCAGCACGCCGGCCGAGCAGGCGGCTCTGATCGTGGAGCACAAGATCCCCTACACCGTGGCCGTGGGCGCCATCAAGCAGCTGAGTCCCACGGTGCTGGTGGCTCTCATCGACGCCATGACTCCGGCCGAGGTCATCAACAATGTGCAGTCTCTGCGCAAGAAGGGTGCCCTCGAGCACGCCGAGGTCAAGGCCCTGGTGGACGAAAAGCTCAAGCTGGCCGAAAGCGACGCCCGCGTATCCGCCTACAAGGCGCGCGTGGCAGCCGAAGCGGCCGAGCTCGACGAGGAGACTCGCGAGCGGCTCGAGCGCATCACCGACGAGCAGGTCAAGAAGCGGGGCAAGATCACCCGCTCCACCGCTCTGCTGGTGGACAAGTCCTCCTCGATGGAGCAGGCGCTGGACGTCGGCAAGCGGTTGGCCGCCCTCATCGGCGGCGTGACCGAGGCCGAGCTCTTCGTCTACGCCTTCGACACCGTCCCCTACCCCATTCAGGCCAGCGGCGGCGAGCTGAGCGCCTGGGAGAAGGCCTTTGCGCCTGTCCAGGCGGGCGGCTGCACCAGCCTCGGTAGCCCGCTCGAGGCCATGCGCCTGCGCAAGCAGGCCGTGGAGCAGATCGTGCTGGTGACCGACGAGCAGGAGAACACCGCGCCTTACTTTGCGGACGCCTACAAGGCTTACTGCGAGCAACTCGCAGTAGCGCCCTCGGTGGTGTTCGTCAAGGTAGGCAGCGCCACCGACTATACCGAGCGCTTCCTGCGCGCCCAGCGCGTGCAGGTGGACACGTTCACCTTCTCGGGCGACTACTACTCGCTGCCCAACCTGATCCCGATGCTGTCGCGGGCCTCCCGCCTCGAGCTGTTGCTCGAGATCCTGGACACTCCGCTGCCCAGGCGACCGGCAAAGGGCTGAACCGACCTCGCGGGCGCGCCGTTCCCTCCACGGCGGCGCGCCCGCACCGGGGTCCCGGCCCGGCGGCTCACCCCCGTCGGGCGGCGCACCGGGGGGCCAGACACGTCATGTGGTCGGGACTGGCAAACTCTGGCCAGTCCCTGGTCCTCCGTCCCCGGCGACAAAGCTACTTCCAGGTCTCTGGTCTGGCTGCTTCTTGCAGCCAGACCCTTTCTGGTAGCTACGAACTGCAGGAGCGCCCCCGGAACCGTCCGAATGGTTCCTTTTCAATCCGGGAGGAAACGTGCAGCGCCGTAGAGACTTCTTGAAACTTCTGGCTGGTTCGATGGGGGGACTCCTTCTCAGCTCGTGCGGTGACTCGGGCGGCACCGACAACCTGGGGGGGATCGGGAGCGGTCCCAACGGATACCGCTTCTTCTCGCTGTTCGACAGCGGCAGCGTGCTGCCCGATGGGCGCACCCTCGAATCGCTGCCCGGCCAGGTGCTGCTCAACGGCGCCGGTCAGGTGCTCTTCTTCGGGCAGACCGCCCAGGGGATGGGCCTGTACGAGCTCATCCCCGATTACCCCGCCATCCTGCGCGAGAACCGGGGCATCCTGCTTGGCGCGCGCAAGCTCCTGGCCCGCGGCGACACGCTGAGCGATGGCTCCAGGCTCCTGGGCCTGGGCGCGGTGGCCAGCAACTCCAGGGGCAACAAGGCCATCGTGGTGCGCACCGATCAGAAAAAGCGCAATCTCCTCTTTGAGCCCTCGGGGGGCGAAGCGGGCGTGGTGGCCACCTTCCGCACCCCGATCCCCGAGTCGGGGATTCGCTTCGGGGGCACCTTCGGCGACATCGATCTCAACGACCAGGATGGTCTGCTGGTGGTCGACCACTACACCCGCCAGGGGGAAGTCCGCCCTCACCAGGGGCTGTTTTTTCTCCAGCAGGCCCGGGTCGACGCCAACACGCGACTCTTGCAGTCCTCACGCGACCTCTTGCCGGATGCCGAAGGCACCGTGAGCAATATCGGCCTGGTCGACCTCAACTCGAACGGGAGCTACGTGGCCCAGGTGGGCGGTCCGGCTCCCCTGCCTCTGAGCCGCGGCAGCCTGCCGCCTCAGGGCTTGCTCCTGGGCTCCGTGGAGGACGGGCTGGCCAGTCGTCTGCTGGTTGCTCCCCCCAGTTTTCGGGTTTCGGCCCGGACCACATCGGACAAGTTCGCGCCGGGCTCGCTCATCTTCGGGCCCCGACTGGCAGATCAGAGCGACACCGTGGCCCATATCGTGCACCATACCCAGACCCAGCAGGCGCTGTTCCTCAATTCCCAGCAGGTGGCCCAGGTGGGCGACCGCAGTCCGGGAGGCAGCACCATTCGAGGCTTCTCGGCTCCGGTGCTGAGCCCCGATGGTGTGCTCTACGGGATCGTCATCACCGACCAGGGCCACGAGCTGATCCGACTGTCGGCCGGCGGCCCGGTCCTGCTGCTGGCTCGAGGAGACACAGTGCAGGGGAAGGTGGTCAACTCGGTGGTCCACGGTTTCCATTCCGATCAGGCCGACCAGCTCGGTCGGCTGGTCTTCGTGGGCGAATTCATGGACGGCTCCAGCGCGGTCATGCTGGGCCTTCCCATCTAGGAGGCAAGCGTGGCCGTCACAAACTTTCCCACAACCCTGTTGGCTACCTCTCAGCCCCTGAACCTGTGTAGCCCCGACTCCATCCCCTACTTTCCGGCCGGGGCCATCGACATTGGAGTGAGCAGCTCGGGCAGCATCTTCTCGGTCGACCCCACCATCCTGGTGTGGAACTTTGACGTCAGTGCGGGCTGGTTCTTCTTTGCCGGGATGTGCGGGCCGTCCATTGCGCTGCAGTTCAATCTGGCCGGGTCCTACGACGGGAGCAGTCTGACTGCCACCCTCAACGGGGACCAGATTCAGGGGGGCTTCCTGTTTGGCCTCACGGCCGGAGTCGACCTGAATTTCGCCATCAGCGAGGCCAGCCTGGTCTGGGTCAAGGACGGCTGGCACAGCCACCTGGAGACGGTCTGGAACAGCAAGTTCAGCACCACGCTCAACATCCAGTTCGACATGATCGGGATCATCTTGACCATCGTGCTCAAGATTCTGGAGGAGGACGGCCAGACCAACACGCTCCTTCAGAAAGTGAACGACATCAACCCCAACCTGCTGGCCTCCTACGGATTGTTCGACGAGGTCACCAATGGCTTCGTGGAGACAGGCGACTTCTCGGTAAGACCAGGATTCAGCCTGCCCATCAACTTCGTGGAGTTCATCCCCGGGCTGTCAGAGATCAACGAGGCGCTAGAAGCTCTGGCCGGCGGTCTCTTCATCGGGCCGACCATCGGGATCACCATCCCGGCCCAGGTCAACCTGACCGACATCCAGGTGGGCGGCCAGAACTACTCCAACCTCCAGATCAGCGGCTCCACGGTGAGCGGCACGTCGACCGGCCCGGCCGGAGGAGGCTCTACCCTGGAGGTGGGCCTGACACGCACGCCCGGCCTGGATTTCACCCTGGGCATCGGCGCCAACATCTCGATCTGCAAGATCTTCAGCCTGGGCGGCTCTTACTCGGTGGACATCCTCGAGCTGCTGGGCATCCAGATCGACCTGGGCACCTTCCCCACCAGCCTGAGCAATACGGTGGGCTCCACCACTCTGGCCGAGGGTAAGGCTTTTCAGCTTGCCGAGGTCATCCTGGAGGTCCCTGCAGCTTAGCCCCTTTTGCCTGGCAAGCGTTGACCGGGTGGAAGGGGAATATCCCTCCAACTGGATTCATGCGAAACGCCTGCATCGACGTGGCCTGGTCCAAGGGCCGAGAGCGGATTCCGTTCGAGGTCGCCGACATCGGCGATCTGTCCAGCGATTTCGAGGTCAAGCGGGCGGTGCGCACCCACCTCGGCGAGCGCTGCCCTGACCTGACCGATTATGCCGTGCTGCGAGTCAGCCCCAGCCGCTACTACCTGCGGGTTCCGCTGACGCTGCGGTTGCGCAGGGCGATTCAACGGCTGGATGCCTGGTGCGCTGGCAGGGTCGGTCCCGAAAGCGCTCTGGAAGCCTGGCTGCGCCAGCGCTTGCGACCTCTCGGCCTGTTCCTCCAGCAGCGGGTGCTCGTCCCCCTGGGCCACCTGGCCGGACTCTTGCTGTCGCTGCTCTGGAGACTGGTGCTCAAGCCCCTGGGACGCCTGGTCGGGCTCTTGCTATCGCTGCTCTGGAGAATGGTGCTCAAGCCCCTGGGCCGCCTGGTCGGGGCCTTGCTGACGGCGCTCAAGCCCCTGGGAGGTCTGGTAGGCTTGCTTGGGCGAGCAGGTGCCGGCCTGGACCGGCTGTGGGCCGTCACGGTACGCCTGGTCCGCGCAGCCATGGGGGCCCTGGGCAAACCGCTTTCCACCCCCCGGATGCGCCGCCTGCGCCGCCGCCTGGGGGCTCGGCTCGAGCTGCTCGGCGCCTGGGTCTTCGGCGTGGTGGAGCGAGTCCTGACCGGCCAGACGGCCGAGGAGCGCGAGCGAGACCACCGCCTGCGCCTGCTCGAGTCGCTGCTGACGACGCCCCACCGGCGCCTGGACCGGCTGGCAGGACTGCACGAGCAGATGTCCGCCCAGGACATCCTCTTCTACGTGCACCTGGCAGCCTGGTATCAGAGGCACGGCCAGGTGCGCGATCACCAGGAGCTGTTCGCCGTGCAGCTCTTGCTCCACCCCACCTACCGGGACGTGGGGCTGGCCCTGCTGCGCGAGCTGCCGCCCTATCAGCTGGCCCGCATCCTGACCGAGATCAAGCGCCGGGGCAGGAACGTGCCTCGTTCGCTGCGCACCGAGGTGGAGCGCTACCTGCGCCGGCGCGAAGCCGACCCGGCCGCCTTCGACGGGGCCGTGCTGACAGCCCGCAAGGCCCTCAAGCAACTCTACACCAGCCTGCACATTCGGCCCGGCCCCAGGGCCCAGGCCATCTTGTTCGAGGACCGCCCGCCCGCGGACAGCCGCCTGTTTGCCCTGCGCGAGCTGGCCCGCGAGCGCGATCCCGAGCGCCAGGCGGCGCTGGTACGTCAGCACCGGCTGCCCTACAAGGTGGCCGCCGGGCTCCTGGTGCGTCACGAAGCCACCGCGCTGGCGCTGGTGGAGCAGATGAGCCCGGCTGAGCTGCTCAACCACATGGGCACCCTGAAGAAGAACGGCTGGCTGGCCCACGAGAGCGTCGCCGAGCGGGTGCGCTCGGCCCTGGAGCAGGCCGGCTCCAACCGGCGCGTGAGCGCCCTGAAGGTGGAGAAGGCCGCCCGCGCCGCCGGGGAGGACTGGCAGGGACTGCTCGACCGCATCCTGCAGCAGCGGTTGCAGCGCAATACGGGCTGGATCACGCGCTCCACCGCCCTGCTGGTGGACGCTTCTGCCTCCATGGAGCCGGCCCTGGAGCTGGGCAAGCGCCTGGCCTCGATGGTGGCGGCCGTGGCCCGAGGGCCTCTGGCCGTCTACACCTTTGCCCGCGAGAGCTCGCCCGTCGAGCCCGAAAGGCGCGACTACGCCGGCTGGGCGGCCGCCTTCGAGAGCCTCGAGGCTCGGGGCCAGAGCTCGATGGGAGCAGCCCTGCTGACCCTCTACAAGAGCCCCCGGGTCTTCGACCAGGTGATCCTGGTCAGCGATCAGCGAGAGAACCAGTCGCCCCGCTTTCTGCCGTCGCTGCGCCTGCTGCGCCGACGCAACCGCTGGCTGAGCTTCTGCTTCGTCAACCTCGACCAGAGCGTGCACCTGCTCGAGGCCGACTGCCGGCGGCTGAAAATGGACGTCCAGAGCTTCAACTTCCAGGGCGACTACTATGCCCTGCCGAACCTGCTGCCGTTTCTGGCCCAGCCCTCGCGGGTGGCCACATTGATGGAGATTCTGGATACGCCCCTACCGGGACGTGGCTGAGGGGACGGAGAAGCTGGGAGGATGACCGACGTCCGCAAGCTGATCGCCCGTCTGAGCGCAGCCGAGCAGAATCTGACCCGCTTTCTGGCCCCTTGCCTGCCGGGAGGACGGGTGCGAACGCGCGTGCAGGGACTGGTGTGCGAGTTCGAGCCTCCGGCTGGCTTCGAGGGCTGGGGAGTGTTCGCCCCGGAGGGACGGGCCGCCCGCCTGCTCGAGCCGGCCGACCCCATCGCCGTCAGCGAGTATCTGGCCCTCTTTCCGGCCATGCGCGTGCGCCTGATCCACCCGGTTGCGGGACGCTCCTGGCTGGCCTACCCGGTCAACGAGAGCGATGCGCGCCAGCGCCTCGGCCAGGCGCGCCCCCTGGTGGTTCACCTGGTGGACGAGGGGGCCCGCCTGGAGGTGGCCGTAGCTCGCCTGGAGGGCGGCGCGCTCTGGTTCGATCAGCTCGACCGCAAGGCTGACCCGCTGGAGGCGGCCGTCCTGAACGAATCGTTGGAGTCCGAAGTGTTGCCCGAGCATCTGAGCGGCAAAGGCCTCACGCCCGAGATGCGGATCGCTTACGAGCTGGCCGCCTCCCAGGAGAGCTTCTTTCAGGAGACCCTGCGCCTCAGAAACGAGCACGAGCGGCTGCGCCAGGCCTTACGGGTGGGAGGCGGCAACCTGCGCAGCTACATCGACCGGGGCGATCACTGGGTGGTGGAATGGACCGATGGCCAGGGCCAGCGCCACAGCTCGGCCATCGGCAAGGCCGATCTGACCGTGCTCAGCGCCGGCATCTGCCTGGCGGGAGAGGACCAGCGCTTCGACCTGCAGTCGCTGGTGGGCGTGGTGGAGGGCAACTGGTGAGCGAGTTCTTCCTGCACGAAAGACTGGCCCGCTCAGAAAAAACCCTGCAGCGACTTTCTCGCTGCCGCATCACCGTGTGCGGGGCCGGGGCCCTGGGGGCCAACCTGTGCGAGACCCTGGCCCGAACCGGGGCTGGCACCCTGCGAGTGATCGACAAAGACCGCATCGAGCCCCACAACCTGTCCACTCAGCCCTACTTCAAGAGCGACGTGGGCTCGTTCAAGGCCCGTATCCTGGCCCACAACCTCTATCGGGCGCTGGGCACCAAGATAGAGGCCGTACCCGAGGAGCTGACCGCGGCCAGCCTCGACAAGCTGCTCAAGGACAGCGAGCTGGTGGTGGACACCTTCGACAACTCGGTCTCCCGCCAGCTGGTCAGCGACTGGTGCCGCCAGCGTGAGGTACCCTGTCTTCACGCCGGGCTGGCGGCGGGCTTCGCCGAAGTGCTTTGGAACGAGGTCTACCGGGTTCCTTCCCCGGCCGCGGGACAGGACGACTGCAACTACCCTCTGGCTCGCAACCTGGTCATGCTGACGGTGGCGGTGACCGCGGAGGTCATCCTCACCTGGCTGGGGCGGGACCAGCAGGCAAACTACACCATCACGCTGGACGACCTGGCCGTCCGGCCGTTTCGCTGAGGAGGCTCCCAATGCGAGTAACCGTGGTTCTGGGACTGATCCTGCTCTTGCTGGGCCCGGCCGGGGCACAGCGAGCAGGCGACAAGAAAGCCACGCTCAAGGTGGTCAAGAACAGCGCGACGGGAACCTCCAACCCGTCCGAGACGATGATCGAGCTGAGCGTGCAGGTGACCAATTCCGGCGAAGCTCAGCTGGCCTTCTCCAACAACAACTTCGTGCTGGTGGACAGCCTGGGCAAGCGCCACCTGGTCAACCGGGGACGCTACCCGGAGCGTTTTGACCTCGCACCGGGCGAATCGGCCACGGCCACCCGGATCTTCTTCACCTTGCCCAGGGAGGTCAAGCCCGCGGCAGTGCAGTTGGTTTTGTTGCGCGGCTCGATCGGGGAAGCGAAGCTCTAGGGCCTCACAGCAGCTCCTTGAGCTCCACCACCTTGATGGGCCCGAGCTTGAGCGCCTCGAGCCCGGGCCGGATCACCTTCACGTCGCCCACGATCACCACCGCCATGCTGTCGGTCTGCATCTGTTTCGCGGCTGCGGCCTGCACTTCGGACGGGGTGACGGACAGAATCTTGTCCACGTAGGTGGCGTAGTAGTCATCTGGAAGGCCGTAGAGAAGCTGCTCCTCGAGTTGGCCGGCCACCTCCTGATTGGTGGCAAACGAGGACGGGAAGCCATAAGCCACGTTGTTGCGGGCCTTGCTGAGCTCGCCCTCGGGCACGGTCTTTTTCATGCCATCGAGCTCGACGAAGAACTCGCGCACCGCCTCGGCCGTCTTGTCGGTCTGCACGGCCGCGGTGGCCACGAAGGGCCCGGGCAGGCGGCGCATGTCGAAGCCCGACCGGGCCCCGTAAGTGTAACCGTTCTTCTCGCGCAGGTTCTGATTCAGTCGCGAGGTGAAGGAGCCGCCCAAAATGGTGTTCAGCACCTCCAGGGCAAAGTAGTCGGGCGTGGCCCGGTCCACCCCCACCCGGCCGATACGGATGACCGACTGGGCCGCTCCTGGCTTGTCCACCAGGTAGACAGCTCGGGGGCCGTGCTGCGCGGAGGCGACCACCGTCGGCTCCTCGGCCGGCGCTCCGGCCTTCCAGTTACCGAACTGGGCCTCGAGCAAGTCCACCACCTCGTCCACCTTCACGTCGCCCACCACGATGAAAGCCGCCTTCTCGGGGCGGTAGCGGGAAGCGTGAAAGGCGGCCAGTTGCTCGCGTGTGACCGCCTTGACGAAAGCCATGCGGCCCGTGAGACCGGTGCCGAAGCGGTGCTCGGAGCCGAACAGCACGTGGGGAAAGGCCAGCCGAGCGATGGTGCCGGGATCGTCGCTCACCCGGGAGAACTCCACCAGAAGCTCGGTGCGCCGCCGCTCGAGCTCGGCCGCCGGGAAGGTCGGACGCAAGACCACATCGGACATCACCGGCAGGGCTTGAGCCAGCCGGGCCACCGGTACGTAGAGCCCGATACTGGTGGCGTCATAGCTGGTGCTGGCTCCCAGGCTGGCCCCCAGGTAGTCGAGCTCGTCGGCCAGGGCCAGGGCGTCGCGCGTTCCGGCCCCCTCGTCGAGCATGCCCGCGGTCATCGAAGCCAGCCCGTAAGCTCCGACCGGGTCCGAGGCGCTGCCACTGGTGAGCAGAAGATCGACCGCCACGACCGGCACCTGGTGGCGCTCCACCACCCACACCGGGATGCCGTTGGAGAGAGTCCGCTTGTGCACGGTCGGCAGGGTGAGCGAGGGTGGGCGCCCGCTCTCAGGGGGCCGGCGCTCCTGGCCCAGCACCGGGGCCACCACAAGCATGACCAGCAAAAGCAACGCGATCACTTCTTCACCTCCGGCACCACGGTCAGCTCTACCCGGCGACCGGTGGGCAAGAAGCTGCGCACCACCGCGGCCAGGTCGCTGGCCCGCACGGCCCGGTAGCGGTTGAGGTCCAGGGCGAAGTAGTCGGGGTTGCCGGTAGCCACGTAGTATCCGTTCAGCATGTCGGCCTTTCCCCCGAACCCGCTCAGCTGCTCCAGGCTGGCCAGGAAAGTGGCTTCCAGTCCGTTGCGAGCCCGATCGAGCTCGCGCTGCGACACCAGCTCTGTGCGCAGGCGCTCGAGCTCTTCGTCCACCACCCGTTTGAGCTCTTCGGTGGTGTGTCCCGGACGAGGGGTCAGCACGATGTGGAACGTGCTGGCCAGCCGCGAGGAGGCCTGGTAGGCCGAGACCTCCTGGGCCACCTGCAGGTCGTAGACCAGCCGCTTGTAGAGTCGCGAGTTCTTGCCGCCGGCCAGAATCTGAGCCACCAGGTCCAGCTCGGCATCGCCCGGAGCGTAGTGGGGAGGGGTGATCCAGGCGATGTCCAGGCGAGGCAGCTGCACCTTGTCCTGGATGGTCTTGCGCACGACTCTCGTAAGCTCGGCCGGCGGCGGCGCCACCGGCAGCACGGGCTGGCCCGGCTTGATGGGGCCGAACCACTTCGTCACCAGCGCCCGGGCCTGGAGCGGGTCGATGTCGCCGGCGATGACCAGGCTGGCATTGTTGGGCACGTAGTAGCGCTTGAAAAAGTCAGCCACGTCCTTGTGGGTGGCCGCGTTCAGGTCGGCCATGTAGCCGATGGTGGGCCAGTGGTAGGGGTGGCCAGGAGGGAAGGTCAGCTCGTCCACGATGATCGAGGCCATGCCGTAGGGCACGTTGGCGTAGCTCTGGCGCAGCTCGTTCTTGACCACCTCGCGCTGGCCGTTGACCCGCTCCGCCGTCATGGTGTCGAGCAGCCAGCCCATCCGGTCAGACTCGAGAAAGAGGGCCAGCTCAAGGGCATTGGAGGGGACTGTGATCCAGTAGTTGGTGCGGTCCGAGGTGGTGGAGCCGTTGTTGTCGCCCCCCACGGCTTCGAGCAGGTTATCGAAATCGCCCTCGGGCACGTTCTTGCTCCCTTCGAACATCAGGTGCTCGAACAGGTGGGCAAAGCCGGTGCGCTTGGGCTTCTCATTGGCCGAACCCACGTGGTACCAGAGATTGACGCTGACGATGGGCAGGCTGTGGTCTTCGTGGAGGATCACGTGCAGCCCGTTGGGCAGGTCGAACTCGGTATAGGGCACCGATTGGGCCCGGGCCGGAAGCAGCAGGAAGAGGAGGCACAGAAGGGCGGAGAGCGATCGCATGCACGGCAGGTTCTCAGCGCCGGGCCGGCTCCCTCTTTGGAGGGGCCCTCTGTCCGGGAACCTCCAGGCGGTACCCGCCCAGCAGAGCGAGCGGCACCAGGAGCCATCCCACCCGACAACAAAGTTCGCCCTGCAGGGCCTGAACAACCGGCGTGCAAAGGGACGTCGAAAGCCGGAGAGGACAGCATCCATGTACAAGACGATCCTGGTCACCCTGGACGGCTCGGCCCTGGCCGAGCAGGCCCTGCCCCACGCCGAGCAGGTAGCCCACGGCGCGGGGGCCGAGCTGATCTTGCTCCAGGTGATCAGCCTGTCCAACATCGGCCAGGTGACTCTGGACACCGAGGTCCCGATCGACTTTCCCTCGGTGGAGCAGCGGCTCAAGGCCGAGGCCAGCGAGTATCTCGAGAGCAAAGCCGCCCCGCTGGCCGCGAAGGGCATCAAGACCCGCACCATGGTGGCTCGAGGCGGGGCCGCCACCGCCATCATGGACGTGCTCGAGCGCGAGAAGGTCGATCTGATCGTCCTCACCTCCCACGGCCGTAGCGGGCTGAGCAAGTGGGTCCACGGCAGCACGGCGGCCAAGATCCTGGACAAGTCCACCTGCCCGGTGCTCTTGATCCGCTCGAAGTGATCTACCGCTACGCCTGGGCCTCCATCGCAGCCGCTCTGGCAACCGTGGGGATGAAGCTGGGCGCCTACTGGGTGACCGGTTCGGTGGGCCTGCTTTCGGATGCGCTCGAGTCGGTGGTCAACCTGGTGGCCGCCACGCTGGCTCTGGGCATGCTGTGGTGGGCAGAGCAGCCAGCCGACGAGGGCCATCCCTTCGGGCACGCCAAGGCGGAGTATTTCTCCAGCGGGGTCGAGGGGGCCCTGATCGTGTTGGCGGCCGTCGGCATCGGGAGCGCGGCCCTCCCGCGACTGTTTGCCCCCCAGCCGCTCGAGTCGCTGGGGCTGGGCCTGGCCCTGGCCGGTGGCGCCTCACTCGTCAACCTGGGAGTGGCCCTGTTCCTGCTCAAGGCCGGCAGAAAGCACAACTCCATCGCCCTGGAGGCCGACGCCCACCACCTGCTGACCGACGTGTGGACCTCGGTAGGGGTGGTGGGCGGTATCCTCCTGGTGTGGCTGACAGGCTGGCTCTGGCTGGACCCGGCCCTGGCCCTGGCGGTGGCCTTCCATATCGTCTGGACCGGGGTGCAGCTGGTCAAGCGCTCGACCCAGGGCTTGATGGACGCCGCCATCCCCAAAGCCGAGCAGGAGGCCATCGAGCAAGTGCTGGAGGGCTACCGCCAGCAGGGGCTCGACTTCCACGCCCTGCGCACCCGCCGCGCCGGCTCGCGCTCCTTCGTCTCCCTGCACGTGCTGGTGCCCGGATCGTGGACGGTGCAGCGCGGCCACGAGTTGCTCGAGCAAGTCGAGCGTGACCTGCGGGCGGTCTCGCCGACCAAAGTCAGCGTGCTGACCCACCTCGAGCCTCTGGAGGACCCGGCCTCGTTTCGCGACGAGCAGCTCTAGAGAGGCGCGGCCGCGTGTTGTCAGGACTCGAGTTGGAGGTCGAGCTGGAGCACCTCCACCCACTGCTCAGGCGGAAAAGAGAGGCTGTCTCGCCCTGCCTGCCAGGCGCGCACCGCCTCGCGGAAGGCGGGCGATCCCGGCTCGTTCCAGAGCTCCAGAACCCGCTGCAGGGCGGCCCGGGCCGCCTGCGGGTCGCCCACACCCGAAGGGGCGGCCTGACGGGCGTAATCGTGCACCCGGCGAGCCAGAGCCCCGTCTCTTGGCTGGGACTGGCGGGGAGATGCGGGGCGTTCCTCGTTCACGGCCAGCCCCTGGGACTTGATGTAGGCTAGAGCGTCCCGGTAGCGGTCGGCGGGATGGGGGTGGGTGGGAAAGATGTCCAGACCCGGGCTCCGGGCGGCGATCTGCTGGAACAGCTCCAGGGTGGTCAGCGCACCCCGCGGGTCGTAACCGGCACGGGCCATCAACTCCATCCCCCGCCGGTCCGCTTCGGCCTCCATGCCCCGCGAATAGCCCGACACCAGTACGTTGTTGGTGACATTGGCCAGCAATTGAAGCCACTCCTGGCTGCCCTGGGTCAGCAAGCCCAACAGCAGGCTCGTCATGCCGGCGTTGCGGGCCAGGCGCCCGAGGTGATCGCGCTCGAGGTGGGCGATCTCATGGGCGGCCACGAAAGCCACCGCGTCCTCGTCTCCGGAAGGCAACCTGTTGAGCAGTCCGGTCAAAAACACCACCTGCCCGTCCGGCAGAGCGTAGGCGTTGACCGTGTCATCCTCCTGCACCACCGAGACCCGATACTGGATGTCCCTGCGCTCGGTAACCTCGACAATGCGGTAGAAGATGGTGGACACGAAAGAATGGGGATCGAGTGCAGTGGGCTCGCCATACTCGCGGCGAATCTGGTCGCGGATCTCGTCCGAGCTCTCCTCGCGTTGCTCCGGGCTGAGTTGCGCCTGGCCAACCGTGGTGAGCATCAGCAGGCAAAGGATCAAACGTCTCATGAAGATGACTTCTCCGGCCTCAGTGCAACACCCGCTTTCTGATCCGGTCAGCGTACTCGGCCACCCGGTCGAGCAGGCCCTCGAGTTGGATGCTCAGCACCTGGCGCTCCTCCATCACCACCCGTCCGTCGATCACCACCGTGCGTACGTCGCTAGCCCGCGTGGTATAGGCCAGGGTGGAGGCGACGTCATAGACCGGCAGTTGGTGGGCCCCGTCCAGGGAGACGATGATCAGGTCAGCCTTCTTGCCCACCTCCAGGGTGCCCACCTCGTGTCCCAGAGAGACGGCCCGGGCTCCCAGGCTGGTGGCCATCTGTAGAGCCTGGCCGGCGGGCAGGGCGGTGGGGTCGAGCGCGGTCACCTTCTGCAAGAAGATGGCCGTCTGCAGCTCCTGCCAGGGATCGAGGTCGTTGTTGGAGGCCGGCCCATCGGTGCCCAGGCCCACGGCCACCCCTGCTCTGAGCAGGGCCAGCACGGGAGCCACACCCGAGGCCAGCTTCATGTTGGAATGGGGACAGTGGGCCACACCCACCCTGGCCCGGGCCAGCCGGGCGATGTCGGCCTCATCGGCCCAGACCACGTGGGCAGCCAGCGTTCGTGGGCCAAAAAAGCCGATGCTTTCGAGGTAAGCGGTGGGCGAGAGCCCCTGGTGGTCGCGGGCCATCTGCTCGGTCTCGGTGCGGGTCTCGGCCAGGTGGGTCATGAGGGGCAGTTCGAGCTCGTCGGCCAGTTGGCGGCTTTGGCGCAAATGGGCCTCACAGACCGTGTAAGGGGCATGGGGGGCCACCGCCGGGGTGATCAGAGGATGGCCCTTCCAGTCGCGGGCGAAGGCGCGGACGTTGGCCACGCCCTCTTCGAAGCTCCTGGCGTCAGGCACGGGAAAGTCCACCAGAGCCTGGCCCAGCACGCCGCGCAGGCCGGCGGCGGCAAACTCCTCGGCCACGGTGCTCTCGAAGTAGTACATGTCGGCCACCGTGGTGATGCCAGCCTGGATCATCTCCAGGCAGGCGAGCCGGCTGCCCCAGCGCACGAACTCCTGGTTGACCTCGGCGGCCTCAGCCGGAAAGATGTAGTTCTGCAGCCAGTCCATCAGAGCGCGATCGTTGGCCAGTCCCCGAAAGAGCGTCATAGGGGCGTGGCAGTGGGCGTTCACCAGTCCGGGCAGCACCGCTCGGCCGGTGGCGTCGATCACGTTATGGGCCTGGTACTGCTCTGCCTCCGGCCCCACTGCCGCGATGCGCTGGCCAACCACCGCCACCGAGACGCCCTCGAGCACCTGACCGGGCTCGACCATGGGCATGACGCGCCCGTTTCGAATGAGGAGATCGCAAGACTTCATGGGGAAACCTCACCCTCCGCCAGAATTGCTTCTGCCCCGCGCCAGGCCCGCACAGCCGCGGGCAGCTCGGGAGTCTCGCTCACGCCAATGGCCCCGGCCAGCTCTTGCACCGGCACCAGCCCCTCCCGAGCCACGAATCCGGCCTTCACCAGCGCCAGGGCCGCAGTTCGACCGCGCGACTCGAGACGATGCTCGATGTACACCCAGCGCTCGTCCCAGCCCAACACGCGCGTGTGCAAGGTGAATGGATCCCACAACTTCAAGGCACGCCGAAAGCGCACCTGAGCCGACACGATCACCGGAGCCCATCGCCGTTGCAGCGCGATGCGCCAGAGCCCGGAGCGCACCATCAGGTCGAGCCGGCCCAGGTCCATGAAGGTCAGATACCGGCCGTTGTTGACGTGGCCCATCAGGTCCAGGTCGGGCGGCCAGACCCGCAAAGCAAGGGTGGAGTCCTCCAGGGGCCGAATGCGGGGCCGAAACAGGCTCAAGCCCAATACCCAGAGCATGCGCAGCCAGAGATTCACGCCTGGCGCAGCCACTCGAGGTAGTGGTGGAAGACTGCCAGTCCATCGGGCACCACGCTCACCTGCCGGGCCCACTCCTCCAGGCGGTCGTGCTCGAGCCAGTCACCCCAGCAGATCTCGCTCTCTTGATGGCGGATCGGACCTTCCCAGCGCACCCGGTAGACGTGGATGAAGCTGCGGTTCAGGGGCCCCTCGTAAAGGTGCTCGAAGAGCCATTCGGGCTCGGGCCCCACGACCCCCAGCTCTTCCGCCACCTCGCGCCGGGCCGCCTCGAGGTAGCTCTCGCCGCTCTCCACCACGCCGCCCACGAACATGTCGAACAGGTTGGGGAAGACATCTTTGGTGGCCGTGCGCTGGTGCACGTAGACGGCCCCCCGGGCGTTCTGTACGAGGATGCCCACTCCCCGGTGGAGCAGGTTCTGCGAGCGCACGGTGCGCCGGTCAGCCTGGCCCACCACCCGGTTGTGCTCATCCACCAGGTCGACCAGTTCGAGAGTCATCGGGGCGCAGTTCTTATTGGCGAAGGTGAATCCTCCCGAGGGTGGAAGCAGGCGCCTGATGAACGAGCGAGACACCTCCTACCGGCGCCTGCTGGAGGGGAACAAGAAGTGGGTCCGACGCGTCATTGATGCCGACCCCGAGTTTTTCAGCCGTCTGGCCCACGGCCAGCAGCCTTTCCTGCTCTGGATCGGCTGCGCCGACAGCCGGGTTCCCGCCAATGAGATCGTGGATGCCGTGCCGGGCGAGGTGTTCGTCCACCGCAACATCGCCAACCTGTTCGTGCACACCGACATGAATGCCCTGAGCGTGCTGGAGTATGCGGTCAATCACCTGCACGTCGACCACGTCATCGTGTGCGGCCACTACGGTTGCGGCGGCGTGCGGGCGGCCATGTCGGCCAAGCATCACGGCATGATCGACAACTGGCTACGCCACATCAAGGACGTCTATCGGTTGCACCAGGCCGAGCTCGAGGCCATCGCCGACGAAGGGCTGCGGGAACGTCGCCTGGTCGAGCTGAATGTGATCGAGCAGGTCTACAACGTCTGTAAGACCTCCATCGTGCAAGAGTCCTGGCAGAAGACCCAGTTGCCCCAGGTCCATGGCTGGGTCTACGACGTGGCCAACGGGCTGGTGCGCGACCTGGAGGTCAACTTTTCGGGCCTGGACGAGATGGCCGAGATTTACGAATTCGAGCCCCGGGGGGCCTGAACCGGATGGAGTGGGCTCACAAGGACCGCCGCTCCTCCCCTCGAGTCGGCTGCGACCTGAACCACAGCGTGACGGCTCGTTTCGCCGTGGCCGGACAGAGCGAGATTCCGGTGGCTCTCTATCTGCTCGACCTCTCTGAGGGGGGCATGCGCATCAATCTCGATCGCGAGCTTCCCGCCGGTGAGGACTTCGAGCTGATTGTTTCCCTGGCCAGCCTGGGCCAGGAAGGCGAGCTCCGCACCCGCTGCCAGGTGGCCTGGCAGAAGGGACTGCTGGGCGAGGCCTGGGTAGCCGGCCTGCATTTTCTGGAGATGGCCCCGACCGACCAGGCACGCCTGCGCGAGACCATCGAGGGGTTCGAGGGGCCCAACCGGCGCCTGCGCTTCCGGCTGCGCTCGGTGGTACCGGTCTCGGTCCGCTTCGAGGACGACTGGTTCTACATGACGGCCACCGAGCTGAGCCCCGAAGGCCTGCGCATTCGCACCACCCCGGTACCCTGGTTGAGCCCCGGCTGCCAGCTCATCCTGTGGCTGCATCTCGGCTCGGAGTGGCCGCTCGAGCCGCTGGACGCGGAAGTCCTCTGGCGCGAGGACGTGTGGCGCGACCGTATCGAGGTCGGCTTCCGCTTCCTGGACCTCGACGAGGACGATGCCCGCCTCATCCAGACTTACATCGATCGCAGCCTGCAGGAGGAAGAGGGCGAGGAGGAGGCTTAGCCGATCAACAGCCGGAAAACCGTGTCAGAGTCTCAGGAGTTGCGCTTGAGGTGGTAGTTGAAGTGGTTGCCCGGATTGAGGCGGCCTTTCACCCAGTAACCGTCAGGAGTCAGTGCGATGGTGGCCTTGATGTCGCCCGGGGCCCCTCCCCCTGTGAGCGAAACCCCCTCCGAACTCAGCTCGACGGTGAAGTCACAATTCTTCTCGCGCACGAACCCGGTGGCTTTGATCTTGTTGGGCTCGCTCTTGACGCTCAGATTGCCGCTCGACTCCATGAAGAACCCGCTGAACTCGGCGCCCTCGGGGGAAGCGACGATCTCGAGCTCGGTGCGCTCGCCTTGCTTGCCACCCTGAAAACGGAAGCGCCCTGCCTCGAAAGTGCCGTTCAGCCGGGAGGTGAAGCGCCCCGACTCTCCTTCGAAGGACATCCCGTTGTCGGTCAGCTGGATGCGGGAGTTGGTGCGGAATCGGCCCGTGTCGCCCTGGACTGGAATGGGGTTCTGGTTGAAGTCGATGGTGTAGTTGACCTGCTGCAGTCCGATGTTCCCCTGCACGTGGGCCACGCCCGCCTCGCGCCGAAAGCGCAGGTTGACGTTGAACTTGCCGGTCTTGCCCTGCAGATGGAAGCCAGGGCCGTCCTGGTGAAGGGGGATGCAGCCGATTCCCTCCCAGCTGATCAAGAAGGGCTTCCCATCGATCATGAGAGGGAAGATGAGCTGATTGGCGCGCTCGGCCATCCAGGGGCAGATGTACCAATCGACCAGGCCCATCGGCGTGAGCCAGTTCGGGTCCAGAGACAGTTGGGCTGGGGGCGGCAGCGTCTGGATCTCCTGGGCCTGAAATTCGCTCATAGCTCGCTCCATGTCGGCAAGATATCTTGACCTTCGCCCAGCGAACCGGGAACCCCTACACCAGAGGATACTCTTCGTGCGAACGCCCGCTCTCAAGCCGGAGAGTGATGCCCTACACAATGTCTTGTGGTGGCGGAGCTCTGCTTCGACACCACAAGAGGTTTTGCATCAGCCTGAACGTGTCGTTCAGTGACTCATCGCATTGGGGCTGCTGAAGCCGCCGAAGGGGCTGCTCGCCAGAGGCATCAAGAACCTGGTCGACAGATCGAGGTCAAATCCGAATACCTGTTCTGAGGTACTCACGTAAAGCACGACCCTGCCGTTCTCGAGCGTCAGGATGGAGAACTCACGAGGGTCGTTTCCCCCGGCCGGAATCGGGAAGCCGGAAACGGGGAGCAACTCCCCCCGTGCGCCGATGTCGAAGGCGCTGATGCTGCTGCTGCCTGAATTACAGACGTAGAGCGTCCGACTGCCCGAGGGGGCGACCAGAGTGGTCATACCGCCTGGCTTCACGCCGCCGCAGGGAGTCATTCCCAGGGGAGTCAGATTGCCGGTGGCCGGGTCCACCAGCAAACGCGAGATCGAGTTGGCAACCTGGTTGGTGATGTAGACGTTGCCCTCGATGGAGAAGATGCTTCCGGGCATGTCTCCGGCCTGCGGGTTGGGAAACGGCGACCCCGGCACCTCGGTCAGGGTGCCCCTGGCCGGGTCGACGAGGTAGACGGAAATATCGTTGGTCTCGGTGTTGCTGGCCAGAACAAAACTGGGATGACCGTTCGCCCCCCTGGCAACGGTGGTATCATTGGTACCGCTTCCGCTGATCGCGACCGAGTCCGTCTCGGTCAGAGAGCCACCGGCCGGATCGAGATGGAAGCACTTGAGGACTCCATCCAGGCCCTGGGCGAAGACAACCGTGCGATCGTCCACGGGGATGCCCGAGAGCACCTGGGGGACGTCACTTCCCAGAGGGAGGGTCCGGGCCTGAGTCAACCGTCCGGTCGAGTCGTCATAGCGGAAGGTGGACAGCGAATTGGAGCCGGCGCCGCTGCCGCTGTTGGCGACCAGCAAGAACTCCCCCATCATCAACAACTCGGAGGGACGATTGGGGGTGCTGAAGGGAGAGCCGGCCACCTGAGATAGGGAGCCGTCGGGAGCTACCCGGGAGACACTGACGGACGGGCGATCGGTGTTGGCCACCAGCAGAAAGGGGGCCGATGTCCTGGGGTCCTCCGCCGAGGCGATGGCAAGGGGACACAGGACCAGGCACGCGCCGAAGATCAGGATCAAAAGGACGTTTCCGATCGAAGGCCGGCTTCGGCAGGTCGGAAGCAGGAAACCCTCAGTTCAGACGTACCAGACGCGATGGCATGGTGTCAGGAAGCTCGAGCCCAGGCTCGAACTCGCGGCTCAGGCTTTCCAGCAGCGAGCGCATCGTACCCTCTCGCATCGCCTGGTAAACGCCGCCCACTACTTCTTCGATCTGCTTGTCGCTGACAGTCATCACATTCTCTCCCTGATACAAAGCCTCGGGAGAATACTCCTTGCAGCCTCAACACTCCTTCAGGCAAATTTCAGGCCGCTCGTTTAGACTGCAGCCACAAAGAACCCCGCCCGGGGGAGGAGGACCCATCATGGTACTAACCCAAGCCACTGCCAATCAGGCCGCTCGCCCGTCGAGCGCGGTCTCGCCCCAGGTCTTCAACCAGCCCACCTCGTCGGCCGCCCCCCCGCAAGAGACGGTGCAACTCTCAGGGGGCGGGATGAGCATCTCCACCAAGAATGCTATCGTTTCGGCCGTAGCCGGCCTGGGCATCTCGGCCCTGGCCCTCAGCGGCGTGATGCCGGGAGGCCACATCGGCACCTGGCTCGGCGGCATGGCCGTTTTCGCCCTGACCAAGGGCATCTACCACGGCGTCGAAGAGATTCGCGCCAACAAGGCCAACGGCAGCCCCTACTCGGACGGCTCCTGCTTCAAGCTGGGTTTCACCGAGTATGGCAAGCGCAATATCCTCAACGGCCTGCTTCATTCCACCATCAACACCGCCTGCGCCGGCTTCGGCCCGATGGGCGTTCTGGCCGGAGCGGGCATCAGCGGCACGCTCACCAAGCTCACCGGCTACTGACGGCCAGCCACTTCGAGAGGACAGCCCCTCCAGGGCTGTCCTTTTGCATGTACGCAGGATCTCCCAGGGCCTGCGAGAACGACCGGAAGCTTTGTCCAGCCTAGCGCGCTTTCTAGCCTGCCTGCTGATTTTGACCGTCATTGCGCGAGCCGAGTTGCTCGACCCGGGCGGCGACAAGCGCCTGCTGGTCACCTCCGACGACCGCCTCGTCGAGCTCGACCCCACCAGCGGCGTGCATCGCCAGCTGCTCCGCCTGCCCGGGCTCAAAGACGGCAGCCTGCAGCAACTCTCCAAGGAGCGCTGGCTTCTGCTCGGAGAGGACGGCCTCACCTCCCTCTCGCCCGCCGGGCAGGTGCTGTGGCGCTCCGAGCTTCAGGGAACGCTCGTGTGGGGCCCTGAGGCGGTGGGGGACACGGGCCTGGCCCTGGTCGTCCAGGCTCCGGACAAGAGCTGCCAGCTCACCGTCCTCGACCTGGCCACCGGCACTGCCAGCCTGCAAGCCGGACTGCCCGGCAAGCCGGGCCAGGTCTTTCCCAGCAACGGGAACTGGCTGCTGGTCATCAATCCCCCCGAGCCAGCTCCCTTCAATCCCGGTTACCGCCGCCTGGCGCCTCCTCCCATCCCCGAGCCGGGGCCGGAGCAGCTGGTCCTGGTGGACGGGAAGACGGGCGACGTGCTCTGGTCGCTGGTGCCCGAGGGCAAGCTCGAGGGCGGCCCCTGGCTGATGGGCGACCGGGTGCTGGAGGTGGAGCAAGGCGGCGCAGAAAGCCCGTATTTCCTGGTCAGCATCGAGCCCGTGCCGCACATCCTCAAGGGCCTCACGCGAGCCTGGAACTACCCCCTCCAAGAGCTGCCCAACTACCAGTGGGACCTTCCCCTGCAAGGCCGACTGGTGGGTGCTCCCGTGGCCGCCGGCGAGCGCGTTCTGGTGCTCGAGCGAACAACCGGAGACCGCATTCTCATGCTCGAGCAAGAGCAGGGCAACCTGGCCTGGGATCTGGCCCTGGAGGGCGAGGTGCTGCCCGACGCCGAGGGCAAGCCGCTGCTGCTGCTGCGCGACAACGACCTGGTGGTCTTTCAGAAGGCAAAGGAGGGCACCCGGGTGCGCTGGCTCAATCGCCAGACGGGCTCGGTGGAAAACGAGCTCGAGCTGGCCGGGGAGCCGCTCAACTGTTTCGAGCAGGGCGAACGACTCTACGTGTTCCTGAAGAGCTCGGCTCCCGAGCCGCGGCTGGACTCGGCCGGGCAGCCGGTCATCAATCCCAAGACCCGTCAGGCCGAGCAGACCATCGTGGAGAGCTTCCGCCTGGTGGAGCTGAGCGACTCGGAGCGGACGGTGCTGGACCTTCCGCGCTCGAGCCTGCTGGGCACCCCGGTGCTCAAGGACGGCCGGCTTACCTTTGCCAGCCGGTTGACCCCGGCCCAGGCCGCCGGCCAGAGCCGGGCCATCGACGTCAAGTATCCTCAAGAGCCGATCGTGCTGCACGCGATCGACCTGACCCAGGGCAAGGAGCTGTGGAGCTATCGCCCCGCCCGGCCCGACGACCGGATCGCCGAAGACTGGGGGTTCGTGGGCGCGCAAATCTGGTTTTCTACCCCCGACAAGCGCATCGTGCTGCTCGACGCCACCACCGGCCAGGTCGTGTCCACCTCGGCCCGGCTACCCACGATGGCCAGCTCGCTCGAGAGGGTGAACGATTGCCTGGTGGCCACCCTGGGCTCGGACCGCTACCTCGGCCTCAAGGCCGATGCTACCCTCGCCTGGCCCGAGCAGAGCTTCGTGCCCTTCTTCGACATGTCCAAGCTCAACAACCTGATCGGCGTGGCCGTGCTGGTGGTGTTCCTGGCCTACTTCATCTATGCGGCCCGCAAGAAGGACCTCTTCATCCGGCGCATCGCCGGCCTGAACGCCCTGGACGAGGCGGTGGGGCGGGCCACCGAGATGGGCAAGCCGGTGCTCTACGTGCACGGCCTGGCGGACGTGGACGACATCCAGATCCTGGCCTCGCTCTCCATCCTGGGCCACGTGGCCAAGAAGACGGCCGAGTACGACACCCCGATCCTGGTGCCCTGCAGCCGCTCGGTGGTGATGAGCACGGCCCAGGAGGTGGTCAAGGAGTCCTACACCGCCGCCGGCCGCCCGGACGCCTTCCAGCGTGATAATATCAACTACCTCACCGACGAGCAGTTCGGCTACGTGGCCGGCGTGGACGGCATCATGCTGCGCGAGAAACCAGCTGCCAACTTCTACCTGGGCACCTTCTACGCCGAGTCGCTCATTCTGGCCGAGACGGGGCACTCCACCGGGGCCATCCAGATCGCCGGCACGGCCATGCCCTCCCAGCTTCCCTTCTTTGTTTCGGCCTGCGACTACACCTTGATCGGGGAAGAGCTCTACGCTGCCTCGGCCTACCTCTCGCGCGATCCGATGCAGGTGGGCAGCCTGCGCGGCCAGGACGTGGGCAAGGCCCTGCTCATGGTCTGCATCTTCGTGGGCGCCCTGTTGGTGACGTTCGGTTACCCGGTGGTCAAGGAGTGGTTCAAGTGAAGCGCCAGATCCCGCTCTTCATCACCTTTCTGGCCGGATTGGCCATGATGGTGCAGTTCTACCTGCCGGCCTGGAACGACTGGGGCGACCGGTTCCTGACCTGGTTTGGCATCCTGGCTGCGGTAGCCTACGTACTGGGAGCGGGCAGCCTGTTCGTGGTCAACGGCAAGGTCATCCAGCGCCGGGGGCGCGACTGGCAGTTCAAAGCGGTGCTGCTGGCCTCGCTGTCGACCACCCTGATCATCGGCCTCTTCTGGCGCTACACCAGCGAGGCCGGAGTGATGGGCTGGCTCAATCCCTCGGTGCTGCCCACCGACGAGGGCACCTGGTTCGACTTCATGTTCCAGTACGTGTACACGCCGCTTTCGGCCACCATGTTCAGCCTGCTGGCCTTCTTCATCGCCTCGGCCTCGTTTCGCGCCTTCCGGGCCCGCTCCATCGAGTCCACCCTGCTCCTGGGCACGGCCTTCATCGTGATGATCTTCCGCGTGCCCCTGGGTGAGGTGATCTGGAACAACCTGCCCTTCTTCGGCCAGTACAACATCGGCAAGCTGATCGAAGACTTCATCATGAACGGTTTCAATGCGGCCGGCCAGCGGGCCGTGCTGCTCGGCTCGTCCATCGGCCTCATCTCGGTCTCGGTCAAGATCATGCTCGGCATCGAGCGCTCCTACCTGGGGGGCGACTGATGGAGTTTCTCGAGCGCCTCTCCCGGCTCGACCGGCGCTACATCTTCATGGTCATCGCCCTGGTGGTGGTGCTGCCTTTCTTCTTCCCGCTCAACCTGCCGGTGGACCCTACCGGAGCCACTCGCGGCATCTACTCGGCAGTGGACAAGCTGCCCCCCGACAGCCTGGTGCTCATGGGGATCGATTACGGGCCCTCCACCTCGGTCGAGCTCGAGCCGATGGTGATCGCGGCCCTGCGCCAGTGCTTTCCCAAGAACGTCAAGGTGGTCATGATGTCCATCAGCCCGGAAGGGGCCCTGCAGAGCCGGGGCGCTCTGAACGGGCCGGTGGCCGAGTTCCGGCGCCAGACCGGCACCGATTACGTGAACCTGGGCTACATCGCCGGGGCCGACAAAGCCCTGCGGGCCGTGGGCAGCGGCTTTACCACCCAGTTCAAGCGCGACATCGACGGACGGCCCATCAACCAGCTGCCTTTGATGAAGCGGGTCAAGGACTACTCCAGTTTCGACCTGGTGCTGGACTTCTCCAGCGGCTATCCGGGCGGGTTGGAGTACGTCAAGGTGGTGGCCGCCGGCTACAAGCGCCCCCTGGGCCTGGGCGTGACCGCCGTTACCGTGCCCGAGTATTACCCCTACCTCAACTCGGGCCAGCTGGTGGGCATGCTCGGGGGCCTGCGGGGGGCGGCCGAATATGAGACCCTGATCAAGGTGCCCGGCACCGCCACCCCGGCCATGGACGCCCAGTCCATCGCCCACTTCACTATCGCCGGGTTCATCATGTTCGCCAACGTGGTCTACTTTCTGGGGAGGCGACGCAAGTGACCGAAGCCTACCAGACTGTCGGCCTGTTCATCGCCGCCTTCCTGACCATGTGCATCTTCAGCTTCCTGTACAAGGACAACCCCTTCTACAAGTTCGCTGAGCACGTCTTCATCGGTTGCTCGGCCGGCTACTGGATGGTGCTGGGCTACTGGACCATGATCAAGCCCAACCTGATCGACCGGCTGATGGTGGGCGAGTGGGTCTTCCTGGTGCCGGCCGTGATGGGCGTCATGTTGCTCTTGCGGCTGGTGCCCTCGGTGAGCTGGGTGAGCCGCTGGTCGATCTGCTTCATGGTGGGGATTACGGCGGGCTTTCAGATCGTCTACACGATGGAAGCCCAGGTGCTCGAGCAGGTGAGCGCCACCATCGTGCCCCTCTGGGTGCAGGGGAACTTCTCCCAGACCCTGGCCAACTGGATTCTGGTGGTGGGCGTGTTGACCGGCCTGATCTACTTCTACTTCTCGGTCGAGCACAAGGGCCCGCTCTTCGGCTGGACCTCGCGCATCGGCATCTGGGTGCTGATGATCGCCTTCGGAGCCGCCTTCGGCTACACCGTGATGGCCCGCGTGTCGCTCTTGATCGGTCGAGTGCTCTTCTTCCGAGACGACTTCTTCCCCATGCTCGGGCGGCTCTTCGGCGGGGGCTGAGGTGCGAAGGGCGATCTTCGTCATGGTGGCGGTGGCCGTGGTGGTGCCGATGTCGCTGGGGATCCCCCTGAGTTGCCCCTCCACCGAGCCGACCATGCGGGTCTACCGCTGGGTCGAAAGCCTGCCGCCGGGCAGCCTGGTCTGGTTCGGCTACGATGGCTGGGCCTCGTCGGTGGCCGAGGTCGGCCCCTCGGCCGTGGTGGTGGCGCGCCACTTGCTCAGCCGGGGGTGCCGGCTGGTGGTCACCTCCACCATCCCCGACGGCTCGCTCCTGGCCCGCAAGTACGTGGGCCGGGTGGCCCAGGCCATGGGCAAGAAGTACGGCGTGGACTACGTCATCCTGGGCTACCGGGCCGGGGACATGAAGGCCATCCGCCAGATGGGGGCGGGCCTGCACGGTGCCCACCGCACCGACGTCAACGGCACTCCGCTGGCCCAGCTGCCCATCCTGCGGGGCGTGGGGGATGCCCGAAGCTTTCGCCGGTATCTTCACCGCCACCGACAACAAGACGTTCGAGTGGTACGCCATCGTGGTGAAAAGCCAGTACGGCGTGCCGGTCTACGGGGCCTCCACCGCGGTAGGAGTGCCCGAGCTCTACTCCTACTACAATGCGGGCCAGATTTCAGGCTTGCTGGCGGGCCTGCGAGGAGCGGCCGAATACGAGACGCTGCGCAACGATCCCGGCAACGCCGAGGCCGGCATGCTGGCCCAGTCTTCGGTGCACTTTCTGGTGTGTGGGCTGATCCTGGTCTCCAACGTCCTTTACTTCAGGGGCAAAAGGCGATGATGGAGCTTTGCCACCATCCCGCCGCCCGCCGCCCCGGCCTGGCCCTGCTTGTCTGCTTCGGCCTGGGTCTGCTGGGCTCGGCCGCCTGGCAGTTCCTGCCCGAGCCGCTGGTGACGCTGCCGCTGCTGGCCTTTCTGGCTTACAGTCTGATGCCGTTCTTTGTGCCCACGCGCTACCGGCTGGGGCCGACCGGGCTCGAGGTGGGCGCTCGACGCTACGCCTGGGAGCGCTTCCGAGCCTTCGTCGTGGACAAGAACGGGGTCTTCCTGACCCCTTACCGCCGGAGCGCGCCTACCGAGCGGCTGCGGGGAGTCTTTCTGCCGCTGCACCGCGAGGACCGCCTGAAGGTGGTGGAGTGGCTGCGCGAGCGGGGACTGGAGGAGCGGCCATGATCGACCGCCTGGCCGAGCTGGTCGTGCGCCGCGAGCTGGCACCGCTGGCCATCTTCTGCCTGGAGGCGGGCAAGCCGTTCAGCCGGGTGGGCAGCCAGGCGCTGATCTTCTTTCTGCCCCTGGCCCGCACGCTGCTGCGGAGTGCGACCGACTACGAGGAGCTGATCGAGCTTTTGGACGACCGCGACGAGCTCGAGCGGCTGATCTGCCGCATCGAGGCACTGGAGGACGAGCGCCTGGCGCGAAAGTAACCCTTCGTTCACCCACAATGAAGGCGCCTGGGCCTAAACTTCCCCCGTGCGCTCCGTCTGTTTCATGCCCGTGGTCGCCCAGGCTCCGCCCCGGCTGGCCTGGAAGCCCGCTCCCCGACCGGCCGACCTTGATCGAGTCGAGCTGAGCGCTCCGACTGCCCCTGCTCGCCCGGCGCGTCTACCCGCCGCCGAGGCGCTGCACGACCTGATCCCCGGCCCGGTAGGGCTGGCACTGCTGAGCGCCACTCGCTCGCCCGGCCGCCCCAGCGAGGAAGCGCTGGCCTTCATCGACCGGTTCCATCGCGGCCTCGGGCTCGAGGGCGAGGGTTTGGAAGAAAAAGAGCGGCACATGAAAAAGAGCCCGCACAACTTCCTGCGCGACACGGCGGCGCTCTTTGTGGAAGACGTGCTGGGCCCGCACCACCCCCTCGAGCTGCTGCCCCGCCCCGCCCCCGAGCTGACCGTGGCCGTGGACGTGCACCTGCAGAACTTCGGCATCGTGCGGGGAAGCGACGGCGAGCCGGTCTGGGGCTTGAACGACTTCGACCAGGCCGACCGCTCCACGCCCGAGCTGGATCTGGCCCGGCTGGCCACCAGCCTGGTGCTGCAGGTGCGCCAGGCCGAGTTGGACCCGGGCATCTCTCTTGAGGCCATCCAGGAGCTCTGTCAGAGCTACTGCGACGAGCTGGAGCATGCCCCGGGCGAGGGGGCCTTCCTGCGAGCGTCCGAGAGCGAGGGACCGGTGGAGACGCTCTTTGCGAAGGTGGATCCGGACCGCTGGACTTTCCTGCGCGAGCTGACCTCGCCCGAGGGAGAGCGCTTTGTGCGCGACGAGTCCATGCGCGAAGCTTCGCCCGAAGAGCGCGAGCGGGTGCTGGCCGGCCTGCGCGACTACGAGGAGCGCCTCGACCCCCTGGCCCCGCTGGACCGTCCCCTCGAGGTACTGGACATCGTCCAGCGCTGGGGCAGCGGGGGCGCCACGCTGGGTCTGCCGCGCTGGTATGCCCTGGTGGAGGGCGAGGAAGCGCCCTACGTGCTGGAGATCAAGCAGCTCCTGCCCACCCCCCTGGTGGACCGCACCGGCGACCTGAGCCGGGCCGACGCGGCCGCCACCGTGGCCAGCCAGGAGGCGCTGGGCGGGCGGCTGAACACGCTCACCGGCTACGCACCGGTGGCCGGCTACTCCATGATGGTGCGCGAGCGCGAGCCCGAGAAAGCCGCGCTCGGCTTCAAGGACCTCAATTCGGAGGAGGAGCTGCTCTCGATGATGCGCCAGTGCGGCCGGGTGCTGGCCCGGGCCCACGCCCGGACCCCCGAGCAGGCCGAACGGCTGCGAGCCTGGCTGGGAGAAGACCAGGAGCTCTTGTCCGCCAACCTGCACCGATTCGCCGCCCGTTATGCCGACCAGGCGGTGGCCGACTGGCAGGCCTTCAGGAGCCGCTGAGGCTGGCCATCAGCTCGGGCAGCTCTCCCCAGATCAGGTGCCGCACCCCCTCCTCCCACTCCCCGTGCTCGAGGTAGAAGCTGCCCAGCCAGCTGGCCAGCAGCTGATCGGGCTGGCTCTGGAACCTGCGCGGCTTGTCATAAGCTTTGGAAAATCCAGAGTGAAGGACCCCACCGAATCGTGGCGGCCTTCCTGACGCAACTCAGCGAAAAGCTCATCCATCTTCGGGAGGGTTCGGGCCGAATTTCGCTTCCATCCTGCCAGTCTCAAATTCTGCAAAGCTCTGCCGGATAGCTTGTATCCACCCCCCAAAGGAGGACGCAGGATGCAGCAGATCTCGCCCGTTCGCCAGCCCCCCTCTCCCGAGCCCAGGCGCTGGGAGGCCCTCGTTCCTCGCTCCGAGCAGGACCCTCGCCAGCAGATGTACGAGCGGCGCCTGCTCAGCCTGCGGCTGGAGCAAGCCTGGCAGAAACAACAGTTGCCCATGTCGCTCGAGCAGATCACGGGCACGCTGGCCGAGAACATGGAAGTGCTCGACGGCGACCAGGACGGCAGCTTCAACATCCAGGACCTCCTTGCTGTGGCCGAGGACGATAGCGCCGACCCGCGCCTGCGCCGCGCTGCCCGGGCCTTGCTCGCCAACGCCAACTACACCAACGCGGTGGACGTGGCCAGCGGGGGCACGCGGGCGGATGGCGTGTTCACGCTGCAGGACCTCCAGACGGCCAGGACCAATGAGCAAAACGCCCCCGGCGGCCTGCTGAGCATGGAGCAAACGGCTACCGTGCTGGATCGAAAGTATGCAACCTTCGACCAGAACCAGGACGGCTCGATCTCCCGCGAGGAGCTGGCCCGGGTGGCGCTTGACGAGAACGCCGACGAAGAGGTGCGCAAGACGGCTCTGACGCTCCTGAGCAACCAGAACGTCTTCAATGCCATGGACGTGGCCCTGACCGGCCAGCGCAACGGCAACATCAGCCAGCGAGAGGCCACCGAGGCCGGCTGGGGCCCCGGCCAGCCCAGCGATAACCGCTGGACGAGCACCGACGAGGAGGCGCTCGACCGCTCACTGCAGCAGGAAGGGACCTTCGGCGACAGCCTGATCACCGCCTTCGACCAGGGATCGCGGGGGAACTGCGTCTCCATCGCGGTCATCAAGGCCGCTATGGACAAGTATGGCAACAACGTTTTCCAGAACGTGGAGAAGCTGCCCGATGGGGGCTACGAGGTGACCATGCAGGACGGCTACGTGGTGGAGTTGACGGCCGAGGAGATGCGGCTGGCGGCCCAGGCCTCCGACTTCGAGAATGGCGACCCCGAGGCCATGGCTTACGCCACGCTCTGCTTTGCGGCCATGGCCAAACGGGGGATGGAGGAAGGCCACGAGGGCGCGGACACTTTCGTGGAGTCACTCTGGGCCCTGACCACGGGCGAGCAGATGACCGACGGGGCCCAATTGCTGGGGGTTCCGTTCAAGATGATCGGGACCCACGAGTTGGACGACTACGACTCGGGCGTGCTGGCCGCCAACGGGCGCCACTCGGTCTACGTGGACACCAGCGGCGAGCCGACCATGGATTGGTACGGCAAGCCCAGGGACTTCCAGGAGTTCGAGGGACCGGTCTCGCTCATCGTGCTGCTCTAAAGGGATTTTCGCGGCCGGGGTGTAGCATGCGGACCTATGCTGCCCTGGGAAACCCTCGAGAAAGCCCGCACTCCCGATGGCTCCGAGCTCGTGCTCGCGCGTCGAGGTCAGGATTACTCGATCCGCATCGACAACCGCGAGCTGATGACCAGCCGCACCCACGGCTCGGAAGAGATCCTGGCCCAGGCTGCCTGCGCGCCCATCCGGCGGCGTCAGGCCCCTCGCGTGCTGATCGGCGGGTTGGGGATGGGCTACACCCTGCGGGCCGCCCTGGACACGTTGGGGCCGGAGGCCAGCGTGGTGGTGGCCGAGCTCACCCCCCAGGTGCTGGAATGGAACCGCACCCACCTGGCCGAACTGGCCGGCAAGCCGCTCGATGACCCCCGGGCCCGCGTCGAGCTGGTCGACGTCGGCAACCTGCTAGACGGCAAGACGAAGTGGGATGCGGTCATGCTCGATGTGGACAACGGCCCCGAAAGCCTGGTGCGAGAGGGCAACGACCGCCTGTACGACCTGGCCGGGCTGGCCCGGATCCATCGCTCTCTGACTCCGGGGGGCATGCTGGCCATCTGGTCGGCGGGCAACGATCCCCGCTTCGTGAATCGCATGCGCACGGTCGGTTTCAAGAACTCTCGCTCGGAGTGCGCCCGCGCCCGCGGCGGCAAGAAGGGCCCCCGCCACTTCGTCTTCCTGGGCAACACCTGACCGGCATCTAACCCTCATCTATCCGCCGACCTGCATACTCGACCCACAGGACGCCAGCAAGGAGTGGGAGCAATGCAAGTCACCGCCATCCGCAACGAGACTGTCACCGAAGGAGTCGAGCCCCGGGTCCCCGACCTCAGCCCGCGCCGGGAAGAAGACCACGCCGCGCTGCAGCGAGGCCCCTCACTCAAGGCCAAAGCTTCGGCCCTGAACAGCAACGAAGGGGCCCGCCTGGTCTGGTCCGACGTGCTGAGCGACGGCCCCATTCGCCCCACCGCCAGCCAGGCGAACCAGAATGCCTTCCGCTCCGACACGCCCACGCCCCTGGAGGGCTACGATCAGGCCAAGCTCGACAACCCCAACCACAAGACGCCCAAGTACATCTTCGGTCGCGTGGCTCAGGGCTACAAGCTCGACAGCGTGAAGGGGGACAAAAATCGGGCCGAGGAGCTGCTGCGGGCCATGGTTCCCGACCTTCGGGCGGCTGGCTTGGAAGTCGTGGACGTGAAGGGAGACCGCATCCAGGTCAAGACCGAGGTGGGCTACGAGTGGGTGGACGTGGTGCGCGGCGCCGGCTCGGACAACCCCGGCTGGTGGTGGGGCTCGGAAGGCAAGGGCACGCCCGCGCCCACGGCCACCGTGCAGGAGTGGGCGGCGGCCACGGGCCAGACAGCGGCCGCAGGACAGACCGGCGGCCAGGGCGCCCCGGCGGGGCCGAGCGCGCCGAATCCCTTTGCGGGCGTGCTCGGAAGCGCCATCGACCAGGCCGCCGTCATGGCCATCCTGAAGAAGTACCCGCCCACCAACGAGGGCATCCGCCAGGCCATGCCCGAGCTGCAGCAAAAGTTCCCCGGCGTGCAACTGCTCGAGCACCCCCAGCGGCTCGACAAGCTCAAGTTCCCCAACGGCGCCATCATCGACGTGGTGGTGGGAGCGGGCGGCTCCGAGCCCAAGTGGGGCTGGATGCCCGAGAACTGAGCCACCTGGATGCTGCTGAGACTGCCTGGAGCGAGCTCGGCTCCTGGCCGGCGCCACAGTTCCAGCCCTCATAGGACTTGTTCATCTCCACCATGAAGGACACCGGGCAATGAAAGACCCCGTCCAACAGGCCATGAACAAGTTCCACCGGGGCAACCCGGAGGCCTGCGAGGTCGAGCCGACCAGCCTCCTGGCCTGGTGCAACCGGGGCGAGTGCTGCCTGCAGCTCGACCGCGCGAAGGAAGCCGAGCAGGCCTACGACCACGCCCTGGCCCGGTTAGCGACCTTTTTCCCGGCCGTGGAAGGCCGCATCCGAGCCCAGATCGCGCAGGGCCACATCAAGCAGGCCCGGCAGGCCTGCCAGGCTTACCTCGATGGCGACCGGGCAAGCCCCGATGAAGCCGAGAGCCTGCAGGAACTGCTGGCCCTGTGCCGTCAGCTGGCGCGGCGCTAAAGCGAACAAGCCTTTGACACGCTCCAGCTCTCTGGGATATCCTGTACAACATGGCCAAGATGACTCAAAACACCTTGTCCGCCGCCGCGGCTAAAGCGAACTGGGCTGCTTCCCTGCGTCAAGTCGAGCAGGGTGGCATGCTCGTCATTACCCGTTACGGTCAACCTGTCGCTGCCCTGGTCGGAATCGAGGAGGTCGCTCAGTTGGCCCGACTGCGGGCAAGAAGCCCCAAGGATGGATTGGTCGGGCTGGTTCATCGCTGGGACGACAGTGAGGACCTGGCCGTGGCCTTGGACCAGCTCGACCGCCAGTCGGAGCGTTCCCTCCCAAACCTGGACTGAGCCTTGGCCTATCTCTTCGACACCAACGCCATCTCCGAAACTTTGCGCCGGCGGCCCAATCCCGAGTACCTCGGGTGGCTATCCAGCGTGCCGGCAGAGCAGCAGTTCACCAGTCTGCTGGTGGTTGCGGAACTGCTCGCGGGTGCCTACGGCTCCCCTTCCCCAGGCAAGTGGCTCGAACGCATCGAGAATGAGGTGCTCGCTGCCATCACCGTGCTCGATTTCGATTACGCGTGCGCTCACCAGTTTGGGAAGCTTCGAGCCTACCTCCGCGGCCTCGGGCGTCCAATTGGGGACGTGGATACCCAGATCGCGGCCACGGCGCTGACCTTCGACCTGGTTCTCGTAACCGCCAACAGCAAGCATTTCAACCAGGTGCCGGGCCTCACGACTCGAGCCTTCCAGCCCGGCGAAGGGAGTTATTGACCCCCGTGAGCGACTCCACCGACGAGACGGTCCCGGTTCGGCGCAGCCAGTCCGACGACGCCGTGCAGACCTCGCTCGAGTTGCGGGTGCGCTACTCCGACCGCCCCCGGCAGGTGGTCCCGCTCAACCGCGCCGCCCTTGAGCACAGCGTCGACGGCACCGTGTTGCGCTTCACCTACGATGAGGGCCGGGTGCGCTTTCGATGCCTGTCGGGCACCAAAGTCTACAAGGACGGCCTGGCGGTCGAAAGCGGCGTTCTGGAGGTGGGAGGGGTGCTCGAGGTCGGCGACCACCGGGTGTTGCTCTGGGACGCGGGCCACCCGGTGGCCTACCTCAAGGGCTACTCTCCCCCCTACTCCAACGAGATCTGGCCGCTGGGCCCGGGCCGCTACCCCGTGGGCCGGGCCGGCAGGCGAGCCAACGCGATCCAGCTCGATCACCCCACCGTCTCGCGCGAGCACGCCACCATCTTCGTGGGCGGGGACGGAAGCTACCAGATCCAGGCCGAGTCGGCCACCAACCCGGTCTACCTGCACGGCGAGGAGGTCAGCCCGGGCTCGACCCGCGAGCTGCGTCACGGCGACCTGCTCGAGCTGGGCGAGCTGGTGTTTCGTTTCCACCAGCCCGAGCGCTCGCCCGCCTCCTCGGAAGAGGACGCCTCGCTTCGGGTCCGCTCGCTCGGGGGGCTGACCGTCCAGATCGCCGGAAACGTGCTGCCGGACCGGGCCTGGAAGACCCAGTACGTGAAGTGGATGTTCGCCCACCTGGCCTACCAGTGGGGGGCTCCCCTGGGCACCGAGGTGCTGCTGGAGGAGCTGTGGCCCGACTCTGATCCCGCCCGGGCCCGCAAGAACTTCAACTACAGCCTGTCGGTCCTGCGCTCGGCCCTGCGCGAGCTCATGCCCGAGTCGCTCAAGTCCACCGAGATCGTGCTGCGCAGCAGCTCCGCCCTGCAGCTCAACCCCGACCTTCTCGACCGGCACGACGCCGTCTTTCTCCACCGCCTGGCCCGGGCCCGTCCCTCGGGCGACGACCGGGAGTGGGAGCAGGCGGCCCGGACGGCCGTGCTCGACTACGCCGGCCCCTTCCTGCCCGAGTGCTACCTCGACTGGGCCGTAGCCGCCCGCCAGACCCTGGAGCTGCAGGTGATGGACCTTGCGCGTAGCCTGCTCGACCGGCTCATCGCGCGGCCAGACTGGGACGCGGTCATCACGGTCGGCAGCCAGGTCTTGCAGATCGACCGCCACCAGCAATGGGCCTGTCTTCAGGTCATGCGCGGGCTGCGCCACCGCGCTCGTCTGAGCGAGGCGCTGCGTCTCTTCGAGCGCAGCCGCGGGCTCTGGCTCGAGGAGCTGGGCATCGAGCCCGAGGCCGAGCTCGTCAGCGAGCACGAGCAGATCCTGGCCCTACTTTGAGGGCCGGCTCACCACCGCCGTGTCCTGCTGCTCACCCGGCCCCTCCAGCCCCTGCAGCACCTCCAGCACCCGCCGGGCCGAGGCGTAGCGGTTGGCCGGGTTCTTGTCGAGCAGCACCGCCACCACGTGGGCCACGCCGGCCGGAACGCCCGGGGCCTCGAGCGGGGGAGCCGGCTGCTCCAGGTGCATCCGCACCAGCTCCTCGCGGCTCTCGGCCTGGAACGGGGGAGCGCCCTGCAAGAGCTCGTAGAGGATGACGCCCAGGCTGTAGAGATCGGTGCGAGGATCCACCTCCGAGCCGCCCGCGTGGACCTGCTCGGGAGCGATGTAGCGGGGGGTCCCCAGGGCCTGGCCGGTGAGGGTGATGGCGGTCATGTCGGCCAGCCGGGCCAGGCCGAGGTCGAGGATCTTGACCTGGCCCTCGTGCACCATCAGGTTCTCAGGCTTGAGGTCGCGGTGCACGATGCCCCGCTCGTGAGCATACTCCAGGCCTTCCAGGATGGTCCGGGTCCAGGGCCACACGGTGGACCAGGGCAGGCCTTGAGGCACCACCAGCTTGCGCATGGTCTGGCCCGAAGCCAGCTCCATGACGCAGCAGGCGAGCTGCTCTTGCTCGAAGTAGTCGAAACAGCGCGGGAAGGCGGGGTGCTGCAACTGGCTGAGGAGCTTGTATTCGCGCCGAAACCGGTCCAGCGAGGGGCAGTCGGGCGAGTCGAAGTAGAGCACCTTGGCGGCGTACTCCCCCGCATCGTCCACCACGCGATAGACGGCGCCCATGCCCCCCTGCCCCAGACGCGCTTCCACTCGATAACGGCCCAGGCTCTTGCCCACGAGCGGGTCCCCGGTGGTGTCGAGGCGCTGCTCTGCCTCAGTCGCCGGGCGCCTCGAGCGGACGGCCAGCAGGGCTCCCCCCACCAGACCGCCGGCCAGGACCAGGCTGAGCAGGGGATAACCGGTCAGGTAGTCGCGAGCCGTCACCAGCGCTGAGCTGGCCGGGGGACGAAGCCAGCCGGTGGCCGGCAATCGGCCGCTCGCCCAGTCCTGGGCCGCCACTGTCACGCGCAGGTCAGCATGGTCGGGAGCTTTGAGAACCAGCACCCCACCGGCATACTGCACCGGCCTGCCGTCGGGCCCGCGCAGCACGGGCGGGCTCACCGAGAGCGGCTGCCCGGAGGGGCCCAGGTAGCTCAGGCCCGTGGGGGTATCCAGGTAGACCTGGCCGGGCGGGAAGGAGTGGACGGTGAGGGTGACCTCCTCGGACAGGGCCAGGCAGGCGCTCGTCAGGCAGAGCAGGATCAAGAGCACGCGAGCCATGGTCGAGAGGATTTCGTGACCCGGCGGGGCCGGCCTTCTCACGTCATTGATTGCGCGGATGGATCTGCCTGACCACCCGCAGCCGGGGGGTGGCGGCCTGGGTCTGCTGGTCGTAGACGGGCACGTCTACCTCGACCTCGACCCGGAAGAGGGGCCCGGGCTCGAGCGTGTAGCGGAAGTCGGTGACCCGGCTGGCCAGCAGCCTGGGCTCGACCAGGTTGGGCCCGGGCAGGGCCGACTGCAGGAAGGTATCGAGCTGCCCCGGGGTCATCGCCTGGGGCCGGGTGTCGGAGGGGACCGGGGTGGCGTTCTGGGCCAGGTAGAGCTGCCCGGTCGAGGCGTCCCAGACAAAGCAGCGCCACAACGCCTCCCAGCGAGGCTGGGGGGAAGTGAAGGTGTCGGTGCGATAGCAGTGGGCGGCCAGCACGGCCGCATCCGGACTTGCCGAGCGCCGCCAGCTGACCCCCGCCGGCGAGCAGCCGATCAGGACCTTCTCCAGGTGTCCCACGATGGCTTGCAGCCTGGTCTGCTGCAGGCTGCGCTGGGTCTGGATGCGAGTCACCCGGGAGGTGGAGTGAAGCACGCCGGCGACCACCAGGAAGATGATGGAGGCCAGGGCCATGGCCACGAGCGCTTCTACCAGCGTCCAGCCTTTCATCCGTCCCACGGCGCTCAGCGGGGCAGCCGGGCCAGCAGGCTCTCGCAGCGAGCCTGGCGCGTTCCGGTGACGTCTCGCCAGGTCACCGTCACCCGCACGCCCTTGAGCTCGTTGTCGGTCAGGCCGGTGGCGAATCCGGCGCCTCCCAGGCCGTAGACTTCGGTGGTGGCGGTATAGGGGGTCTCATCGGAGAATCGCCCGTTGACCGGGGGAAGAGAGCCGATGCTCAAGAGCGACACCGCGCCGGCCTTGTGGGTCTCCAGCAGATTCTGGGCGATGACCTGGCCCTCGTAACCGCGCTGCGCCGTGCGCCCGCTCCGCCCCGTCTGCACGGTAACCGCGGCCACCATGACCAGCAGCACGCCCAAAAGGCCAATGGAGACCATCTGCTCGAGCAGGAAAGCGCCTCTCACAGCTCCCTCCAGGAGCGCAGTCGGATGCGATCGGAGAGGTTGAAGAAGCGGCTGAGGTCGAGCTGCCAGACCAGCACCGTGCGCACGGTGGCCCCCGTGCCGCCCCCTCCTCCGCCGGTGGCCGCCTGACCGAGCAGTCGGCTGTTGAGGTTGAAGATGCGCACGATCTCGGGGGCCTGAGCCACCATGTACTGGGCCGCGTCATCCAGGAAGGCGTCGGTGGAACCGGCCGCGTTGACCGAGCCCCAGTCGGCCGCCACCTGGAAGAGAGCGGCGCGCGCGCTGGCGCGGTCGGTGAAGTCGCCCACGAAAGAGTCCTGCCAGCCCACCCCGTTGGCGTCGATGCGATCGATGTCGCCGGAAGGGTTGGGATTGTTGATGCGAATCGAGCCCAGGGTAATGGGATCGGCCGGCATCGGGTTGGGCAGGCCGATCTCATACCACGGCTCGGCGGCCGTGGGGGGATGGGTGACCGGGAACCCGGGCGGCGGAGCCGAGTAGTCCTCGCGGGGGCCATTCATGTTGGCGGTGAACAGGGTGGGGGCGGTCTGGGTGGTGCCGCGCAGGGTCAGGTTCGCGGGCGGGACACCGAACCCGTAAGGGTCCCCCATGGTGGTCAGGTTGGCGTGCAGAGTGGGCGGCATGGGCGTCAACCCGCCCGCCGGCACCGGCACGGTCGTGACCACGGGCACCGTCACCACGCCCAGCCCGGCGCTCTGCACCAGGGTCGAGCGGTGCAGGCTCACCACCCCCGAGGGGTTGGGATTGTTGACCACCACTGAGCCGGCCACGTTGGTGTAGCGGCAGTCCAGGTCGCCCTCAGTGTAGAGCAACCCCCGGAACTCGGCCTGCTGGCCGGGACTGCCCTGCAGCCGGATGGGGCCGCCCGCCACCACCGCCGTCCCGCTCTGGCCCGAGAGCGAGCCGCCACCCTCGATCTGGACGGGCCCGGAGGCGATCAGGGCGCCGGTGCCGCTGAGCCCGCCCTGAATGGACACCCCGCCATCCACGAAGAGAACGCCGCCATCCAGCCTCAGCCCTCCGTTGATGGCCAGGTCACCGGCGCGGCGATTGAATCCCGAAAGTGTGGTGGCTCCCAGGGAGGCGCTGCTGAGGGTGCTCACCCCGGGCCGGGTGGCCGTATCCAGGCTGCGCACGTCGATGCGGGGAAGGGGCGCGAGCTCGGCCTGGGGGCGCAGCGAGCCCGTGACCGTCGCCCCCGGATCGACCTGCACCGTGCCCCGCGATTGGGCGTCGCCCTCGATGAGGGTGGTGGACAGCAGCTTGAGCGCCGCCCCCCCCTGGTCAGCCGCGTTGGTGGCGATGTGGCCGGGCTCTTTCATCTCCGGCGGGATGGCCCCGAAACCGGCCGCCAGGGCCGAGGGGTCGCGCACCCCGAAGACGTGCAGGCGATCGGCCTGCATGGGAACGCTGGAGGACACCACGTAGGGAAACCTGGGGACGTGCAGGACGGCTTCAATCCGCTGCTCTCGCCCCCGATACCGGCCCACGCCCACGATGTTGGCCGTCTCCGGCTGCACCACCGTGCCCCCCCAGCCGCTCAGGCTGCCCGAGCCGGTGAGGTTGTTGACGCTGAGGGGAATGCCGTGGCGGGCAGACTCCGTCGCGTCCAGGGCAACCAGACCGCGCGAGCCGGGGTAGCTGCTCAGGGTCAGGTCGACGACCGGACAGGCTGCCGGAGCCAGGCCCGGGTCTTGCACCAGCCGGGCGATCGTGGCCTGCACGGCCGACTCGGCCAGACGCCGCGCCCCGCTGCGCGCGTCGTCGAGGTGGCGCAGGTTCTGCTGAAACAAAGCGGCGGCCGAGGAGACCATCATGAGGGTGAAGAGCAGGAGCAAGCAGGCCAGGATGGTGATGAGGGCTCCCCGTCGGGCGTTCTGCTTGCGTGCGTTCCCCACCCTGGTACTCTAGCACACCACCCGGGTGATTGCAGCCGCCGGCGCCCCGGTAACATCCTGTCTGCCAGAGTGTAACAACCCGCCGCCCTCCTCGTGCGAGCATGAGGGTGCGATGCAGGTTTCTCCCACCCCGCCACGGCGGGAATGGACCATCCTGTTCTATCTCGACGGCAACAACCGAGACATCGAGCGGGACGTCTACACCAGCTTTCTGACCGCCGAGGAGGCGGCCGGCCATCCCGCCTGCGCCATGGCCGCCGAACTCGGCCGCCTGCCCTCTCCCAACCCCTTCCCACGCGATCCGTATCAGCCCAAGATCCCCAACGACGCCGACGAGGTCTGGCAGACCACCCGCCGCTACGAGATGCTCCCGGGCGACCCGCCCGGACCTTACGCTCGGCGCGTCTACACCTCGCAGGGCCAGCACGACGGACAGATCGACTCGCGCCTGGTGGCCGACCTGGGGGAGCGCGACATGAGTTGCCCCGCCAACCTGGCCGAGTTTCTCAAGTGGGGCATGAAGACCTACCCCGCCGAGCACGTGATGGTGGTGCTGACCAACCACGGCGCGGGATTTCTGGGCACCCTGTCAGACCAGCGCGCCGGCCGCCATATGCCGCTTGCCGAGGTCAAGGCCGCCCTGGAGGAGGCCAGCCGCGAGACCGGCGTCAAGCCCGACGTGCTGGTGATGGACGCCTGCTTGATGGCCCAGGCCGAGGCGCTCACCGAGCTCAAGGACGCCGCCGGTTGCTACGTAGCCAGCCAGGACGTGATCTACAGCTGCTATCCCTGGCAGAAGACCCTCAACCGCGCCCGCGAAGACTGGGAGGCCGGGCACAAGGTGGCACCCGAGCAGATGGTGGGCTACCTGGTAGCCGCCTGCGCCGAGCAAGAGAGCGACTTTCCGTCCGTGTCGGCGGTGCGCTCGGACCGGGTCGATCCGCTGGTGGACAGCCTGCGCGAGCTGGCTGACAGCCTGCTGGCCACCCGTGTGAGCGAGGCCGAGGTGCGCCGCCTGATGGCCGCATCGCGCGGCTTTTCCAGCCCCGAGGTGCGCCCCTTCGGCGACTACCGCGACCTGGCCGACTTCGCCCGCAAGCTCGAGGGCCTGGCCGACGAGAAGGTGGCCGCGGCCGCCGGCAAGGTGGTGGCCTCGCTCGAGCAAGCGGTGGTGGCCGAGACCCACCGGGGCGAGCGATCCGCCTCGGGCCTCACGGTCTACCTGCCCCCGGCGGGCTTCCGCGAGCGCGAGTCGGGCTTTCAGTATCCGCCCCATACCCGGCCGGAGCAGTACGAGTCGATCTATCGGGGCCTGGAGTTTGCCCGGCGCACGGGGTGGGATCGGGTGATCGAGCGCTTTGGCGGCTCGAATGTAACGACCCAGGACAGCGGCAGGTCGTTAGTATCTGGCTCAGCGGAAGGGTCAGCTTCATGCGACAGGAGATCGAGAGGTTGGCCTCCATTGAAGGATTCGTAGCTCCTCGCCCAGAGTCATGGCCGGTCCAGATTCGGTGCGCATTTCCGAGAGCCAGCTCGCATGCTGGAGATCTTTCCGGCCCTTGGCGACGGAGCCCGACGTTCAGTGCAGGCATGGGAGCGCAAGATCCGCACCAAAGTCTGCGACTGGTAAGCGATCCCAGCCCTTTCGCCACCCACGATCTTTTCTTGACTCTCTCTGTGAATCGAATTATGATTCAATTTGAGCCGCAAAGTGAGGCACATGGAAGTTCTATGAAACAGCTTACTATCCGTCTGAGTGAAGAGCTTGAAGAGGCCGTGCGCGAGGTCGCACGTCGAGAGGGTCTATCCCTGAACCGGGCGGCGATTCGCCTGCTTCGCTCGGGAGCTGGCCTCTCGCACGACCAGGGAAATCGGGTCGGTGATTCTCTGGAGCACCTCAAGGGTGACATGACCGAGTACGAGGAGCGCGAGATTCTTGAAGCGGTTAGCTCATTGTGCGAAAGCATCGACCCCTCGCTGTTCTCGTGAAAATTCTGCTGGACACGAACGCCTACACTGCCTGGCGGCGAAACCATCCAGAAGTGTCCAGGCGGGTTCGGGAGGCCCAGGAGATCATTCTCTCGATGATCGTGGCCGGCGAGCTCTTGCTTGGATTTCGTGCAGGGACTCGCTTCGAGGATAATCTGCGTAAGCTCGAGGCGTTCCTGGCAAGTCGATTTGTGACTTTGTTGCCCGTTAGCCTGGTCACGGCTGACCGATTCGGACGAATAGGCGCCTCTCTGCGTCGAAGGGGGACCCCAATTCCCACAAACGACATCTGGATCGCCGCCCAGGCCATGGAAACCGGGGCGGAATTAATTTCGTTCGACCGCCACTTCGAAAGGGTCGAAGGCTTGATCTGGACCTGCCCCCAAGTGATCTGACTGGACCCGCGCTAAGGCGCCGCGCGTTGAACGCTTCAGGAATTGGCGCGGCGCCGTTCAACAGATTGTCCGGGAAGCGCGACTCTTGCTGGCTCCTCTCTGAGAAGGAAGGCCTCAGCCTGCAGCCCGAAGGGCGCTGCATGGCCGCAGAATCTCACCAGGCACGCTACAAGTCCGCAGTCGAGTTGCGGCGCTCGGGCGGAATCGGCAATCTAGCTCAGGGTCCGGAAATTCACGCCCACGGCCTGGCCACGCGCCTGATCGCCTGGCCGGGCACGGGCTTCCAGACGGAGAGCGTGCACGTCGTCACGGTGAAGCCCGGGCAGGAGAGCGAGCGCTATGCCTACCAATTAGCTGAAGAGGCCTACCTGTGCCACAAGGGGCGGGGCGAGGTCTTTCTGCGGGGCCAGTGGCGCGAGATGAAGCCGGGCGATATGGCTTACATTCCCGAGGGGGTCGAGCGAGCGCTGCGAAACCCCGGGGTTAACCGGGCCGATTTTTGCCTCATCAACCAGATCACGCCGCCCCAGCTAGACCTCTACGCACCCTCTGGCTTCTACGACCAGCGCCACGGGGTGATGAACTTCCCGGCCTGCGACAAAGCACGGCTCAGCGCCGAGCCGGTAGAATACTCCACCCACAACGAGATGGGCTTCCACGAGCACGCTTCCGAGGTGCGGGCCTGGAATCTGGAGCCCATCGACGTTCGCCGCGAGGGCGCACTGTTCAACGTGTACATGGGGGCGCGCTTCGCGGGCCTGGGAGTGGACAGCTTCCGGCTGATTCTCTGGCCCGGCGCCGGAACGCGGACGGTCGGCTTCAACTACACGCTGTGGCCTGGCGGGGTGCCCGAGCAGTTGCACACCCACCCCGTCTCGGACGAGTGCCTCATCCTGTGGCAGGGGGAGGCCCAGTTCTACATGGGTTCGGGGTGGCTTGACGCCGTGACTAACGACTGCGCTCTGGCTCCCTGCGGAGTCTATCACGGCACCCGCAACCAGGCGGATTGCATATACGGGGGCTTCGCCTCTCCCCCTCAATTAGACTTGCTGATGAACTCAGGCTACTACCGCGACGGCCTGTTCCTCCCGGCCCCCTGGGAGCGGCTGAGCCACAACGGGTAGCCGACCGCGCGCCTTCCTCCACACGCCCGAGCCAGAAGGCGAGCTTCTTCGCGCGCGAGGCTTCAGCTTCATTTCAGGCGAGCCCCGTAAGCTCAGGAGAATGATACGATCCGCGCACTGGGCCTCCCCGGGCAGCTCGGGCTTCGGCAAGGAGTCCATCAAGCTGCAACTCGGAGATCGAGAGATCGAGCGCATCCCGCAGCGGGAGAGCTGGGAGCTGACCGACGGGAGCATGTTGAGCCTGTGCGCCCGCGGCAAGGACTTCCGCCGCTTCACCCCCGAAGGCGAGAAGCTCTGGGAGAGAGGCATCTACGCTGGCGATGACGTGCGCCACCCGGTGGTAGCGCGCGACACACTCTACTACTTCTCGTACAATGGCGCGCACGCGGTGGACCTGGAGACGGGCCAGGGCCGCTACGACAGCGCTCCCTCTATCTGGCGCGACGTCTGGGCCAGCCGGGACGGTCACCTGGTCACGGTGGAAGGCGGCGAGCTGATCGTGCGCGACGAGCACCTCGAGGAGCTGACCCGCGCCGACGTCCCCTTCACGATCAACCACGCCGTTCACCATCAGAACCAGAGAATGGTCACGCTGACCTACAACGACAAGCGCTTCGACCACGCCGTGATGAGCGAGGACGGGGAGGTGCTGTTCGAGTCCAAGAAAGAGCTCGTCTTCCGGGGCAGCCAGGCGGACGACCACCTGTGGCAAGTGCTGGCCGACAAGTCGGGCTGCGAGGTTCTACACATCACCCCGCAGGGTCAGGCCAGCGTGCATCCCGTGCCCGGGCTGGCACTGGCTGCTTTCGGACAGCCGGACGGAGGCTTCGTCACGGTCACCGTGCCCGAAAGCGAGGACGAGCCGCTGTGCTTGCGCCGTGAGAACGGGCAGACCTGGAGCCTGGGTCAGGCCAGGATCGACAGCCTCTTCGCCTGTCCGGACGGGGCCGCGCTGATCAGCCAGGAGGATGGCGTGCGGTACTTCCGCGACGGCCAGCTCACCCAGGTGGGCACGGAGCCCTGTTTGCCGGCCGCCCTGGGCGACGGCTCGTTTGTCCTGGTGACCCGGGACAGCACCCGGCACGTGGCCGCCGACGGCACCGTGACCCCCTATCCGGACGCCTGGGCGGCCCGCGACGCCATCGGGGGCGAGGTGGTCTCGCAGCGTGTGCACACTGTCGGGATGGGGCTGGACGACGGCACTCCCGCCGGCTGGCACAATTTCCTGCAGACCGCCGAGCGGGTATCGGGACCACCCATGGGGACGCCCGCGTTGGGAATGCGCTCCACCTCTACCCGGCTGGACTTCGTCCGCTCCAAGCAGGCCAATTCCCTGGCCCACGCCGGCCTGCGCGCTGCCACGGCGACCGACGGCACCGGGCTGATCTCGGCCGCCACGCTGGCCATTCGGAACAAAGAGCTGGACCTGATCGTGGCCACGGCCTCGCCGGAGCGCGGGGTGCAGGCCGTCAACACCTGGAGCGCGATGGCTCTGGACAAGACCCCGGCCGCGCCCACCTGGCTGCACCTGGACTCCCAGGGCGTCACCTCGATGGACCAGGGCGGAAACGTGCTGCGGATCGAGTTCGGGTCCGAGTATCAGCCCGTGGACACCAGGCCCTCCGCCGAAGAGGTGGCGAGCCTGGCCAGGCGGATGCTCGAGTACCGCCACGAGAGCACTCCCGCCCTACCGGCCGTGATCCGACTGCTGGCAGACTGGCCCGAGCTTGTCCCCGCCACCAACTTCGTGGAGCGCATCGCCACCCACTTCCCCAATCTGAGCGAAGCGGCCGCTAAGGAAGCCCTGAGCAAGCCCACCGCGGGCGAGCCCGAGTGGCTGAGGACGCTGGCCCGCTCCACCAGCCGGACGGTCTTCGGTCCCCAGTATCTGCAGAAAGTGCGCGCTACCGACGCCGGCGCCGAACTGGCGCTCTTGCTGACCGAGCGCGCCTCGAACAGCATCCCGCAGGATCAGGTCATCAACCGGGCCCTCTTCGAGTCGCGTCCCAAGCTGACGGGGTCGGCGCTGGACCAGCGAGTCATCTTGCTCGGGTGGCTGACCTCCAACTGGTCCCCCGGTCAGCTCGAGGGCTCGGCCCGCGTGCTGATGGAGCTGCTTTTCGAGAAGGCGGATATCCCGCTGGACCACTCCACCTTGCGCCGCTGCGCCCAGGGGTTGCAGCAAAAGGACGTCAGCATCACATCCTGGTGGCGTCAGAGTCTGCACGAGCTCAAGCAATACGGCCAGGATCGCTCCGCGGTGCAGTCGCTAGCGGACGGGGGGACCAAGCACACCGGCATCGCCCAGCAGGGCGACCGGGTGGTGGTCGGGGGCACGGTGGTCCGCACCCGCTAACCTGCAATCAAAGACCGGGAGTACCCGCCGGGTACAAACATGTGCTCGATCGAAGACCGTGACAGACCGGCCGGTGCTATACTCAGGTCATGCTAGCCTTTCATCAAAGCGGCCTCAAACGCGCCGTAGTGGGCGTGATGGGCTCGGCCATCGAGGCGCCGCCCTTTGCCGAGCCGCTGGGAGCAGCCCTGGCCCGGGAGGGCTGGAGCCTGCTCACCGGCGGGGGGCAGGGCGTGATGGAGGCGGTCTCACGGGGCTTCGTGCAGAGCGGAGTGGCCGACCGGGGCCTGTGCATCGGGGTGCTGCCCGAGGCGCGCGAGGAGAATCCATGGGTGGAGCTGGCCATCCGCACCCCGCTGGGCATCTTCGACCCGGCCGACCCCGAGCGGCTCACCCGCAACCACATCAATGTCCTGAGCTCGAACGCGCTGATCGTGCTGCCCGGGCGCACCGGCACGCGCAACGAAGCCGAGCTATCCTTGCGCTACGGCCGACCCGCCGTGCTGCTCGGGCCAACCGACGCATTTTCTGATTTTCCGCCCTCGCTGTCTCGTTTCGAGCACCTCGAGCTCGCCGTGGAAGCGATTCGAAGGCTACTTTACAGAGATCCCTCGGCTGTGTAAAATAACCTGACATGCAAGCTGTAGGGGCTTGCGCAAGACCTGGAGTGGTGGCCGAGCGGCTAATGGCGCACGCCTGCTAAGCGTGAGGGGCCAAAAGTCCCACGTGAGTTCGAATCTCACCCACTCCGCCAACTCGGCCCGGTTGCAGAACCGGGCCGTTTTCTTTGGAGCGTTCGATGCAGTACGAGCGGGTCGACCTGGTCGTGGTGGGGGGCGGCATCATGGGGAGCATGACCGCCTGGCGGGCCGTGCAACGCGGGCTGAAGGTGGCCCTGGTGGAGCAGTTCCGCCCCGGTCACGCGCGCGGCTCCTCGCATGGCTGCGGGCGAATCTACCGCTACAACTACCCCGAGGCCGACTACGTGCGCTGGATGGGCGGCTCGTTCCCGCTCTGGCACGCCCTGGAAGAGGAGGCCGGGGAGCGCCTGCTGTTCGGTTGCGGCTGCCTCGACCTGGCCCTGGGCCCTGAGGGGAACGCTATGCTGCAGGCCTGTCACGAGGCCATGCTGAGCCAGGACGTGCAGTCAGAGTTCCTGCGCGATAGCGAGCTGCGTGCGCGCTTCCCCCAGTTCACTCCGCCTCCGGGAGTGCGCTCGCTCTACCAGTCCCAGGGCGGCGTGGTGGCGGCCGACCGGGCTCTGGAGGCAGCCTGGCAGGGGGTGCGCCGGGGCGAGGGGCGGCTGTTCGTGGATCATCGCGTGGAGCGAGTCGATCTGGAGTACGACCAGCCCACCGTGCTCGCCCGCGGCACTGCCTTCCGCGGCCAGAGGCTGGTGCTGGCCGGGGGGCCCTGGGCCCCGCGCCTGCTCCCTGAGCTGGCCCGGGCCCTCACCCCGACGCGCCAGCAGTTCGCCCTGCTGCGCCCCGAGGACGAGGCCATGTATCGCCCCGACCGTTTCCCGGCACTGATCGTGCATGACGTCGAGCAGCCCTACTACATGTTGCCCATCATCGGCTCGGAGGCGGTCAAGATCGCCCGCCACGGCGGGGCTCCCCCGGCCGACCCCGAGGTGGTGCAGGCCAATCCCGACCCGAAGGAGCTGGAGAAGCTGCGCGGCTACCTCAAGCACTGGCTGCCGGGGGCTTACAACGCCCCCATCGAGGGCGGCAAGACCTGCTTTTACACCGAGACGCCCGATACCGACTTCGTGATCGGCGCCCACCCGGCCCGCGAGGACGTGGTGGTGCTGGCCGGCTTCTCCGGCCACGGCTTCAAGTTCGCCCCCCTGGTGGGCCAGGTGGCCGTGGAGCTGGCCTTCGACCGCGGCACGGCCTGGCCGGTCGAGCGCTTCAGCCCCACCCGCGAGGCGCTGCTCAAACCGGTCGGTCGCTGAGCTTGCGATGCGAAGGCGGCCCGGCTTGACGAGGGGCCCTCAGCCCGGCTCGGTCGTGACCGACGGGTCGAACAAATCCCCCTCCCGTCCGAAGCTCGTTCGCGCTCTGAAGGACCTCTGCACGGTCCAGTTCAGAGGCCAGGATACAGGTTCAAAGCCTGGTTCCAGCCGACCAGCTTGCGGATGCGCTCCGTCTTGTCCTTGGGCAGGTTGAAGGGCTTTCTGCCCCGCCCATCCAGGATGATGCCGGTCAACCCGCCGTGCACCGTCTTCTCGAGCGGCTGGTTCTTGCCGGCGCCCACATCGTAGCCCTTCTCGGGCTTGAGGGTGGCCGTGGCCGTCTCCCCCACCCCCAGCGGGATCACCTTCAGCTCGCCGTAGTTGAGCTCGAAGCTGGTGCTGCCGATGGAGCCGGTGAGCACCCGCTTGCCCTCTTTGCCCGGGCCTACCGGGGCGATACAGGTGCCGAGCCAGATCAGGCAGTCCTTCTCGAAGACCTGGGTGGCCGCCTCGGGATGCACCCGGGCCAGCACGCCCAGCTGGGGCATCATGAAGATGGAGTCCACCGTGAGCTGGGTGATGCCCTCGGGCAGGAAGGCGTCCATCAGCATCATGGCCGTCTGCTGGCGGCGGGGCGCGTGCGAGAGCACGCCGCCCGAGCCGATCAGCATGTCCAGGGTCATCACGTCCACCAGCGTGCCCCCCGAGCCCTTCTGGTCGAAGATGTTGGAGATGTCGCCGGCCCGCTGCACCCCCTTGAGGCCAGTGGCCAGCAGCTTGTGCTGATCAAACGAGAGGCGCAGGGCCTCGCGGCAGATGGCCTGCTCCACCATCAGCTCATCCAGGAGGTAGGGGATGGAGGTGGGACGGATCATCTTGTTCTTGATGCGGTTGCGCAGATCCCATTCTTCCATGTCGAAGGGCACCCAGCGCATCACGTTCTCCAACCCCGCGTCAGCGAAGACGTTGGAGATGGAGTAGCTCATGCCATAGTTGGCTGAGACGGTGCGGTTGAAGACCTTGCCGAAGACCGAGAAGACGTCGGTCGTGGCTCCGCCGATGTCGACCCCGGCCAGGTTGATGCCGTACTTCTCGGCGATGCGCTCCATGATCGAGCCCACCGCGGCCGGGGTGGGCATGATCTCCTCGTCCACCCAGCCCATCAACTTGGGATAGCCGGGCGCCTGGGCCATCACGTGCTCGAGGAACTGGGCCTGGATCTTGAGCCGGGCCGGCTGCAGGTTCTCAGTCTCCATGGTGGGGCGCAGGTTGTCCACCACATCCAGGGCGCACTTTTTCTCCAGGATGGACTGCACCTCGGGTCGGGCTTCCTTGTTGCCGGCGAAGATGATGGGCAGGTCGTAGCTGGCGCCCAGGCGGGGCCGCGGGTCGGCGGCCCCGATGATCTGGGCCATCTCCACCACATGCTTGACCGTGCCCCCGTCCACCCCGCCCGAGAGCAGCACCATGTCGGGTCGCAGCTGGCGGATCAGGGCGATCTTCTCGTGAGGCAGGCGCTTGTCGTTGGAGGCCAGCGTCTCCATCACGATGGCTCCGGCCCCCAGGGCGGCGCGCTGGGCGCTCTCGCCGGTCATTTCCTTGACCACCCCGGCCACGACCATCTGCAGCCCCCCGCCGGCCGAGGAGGTGGACAGGTAGACATCCACGCCCTGCTTGCCATCATAAGGCTTGAGGATGGTGCTCCCCTCGAGCAAGGGCCGGCCGATCAGCTCCTGCACCTCGGCCACGGCGTTGACCACGCCCTGGGTGACGTCCTCGGCGGGCGCCTCCACGGTGGTGGGTGCCTCGCCCCGCACCGCCAGGCGAAAGCCTTCCTCGCCCCGGTGCTCGATCAGGATGCACTTGGTGGTGGTGCTGCCGCAGTCGGTGGCCAGGATGCTCTTGATATCTTCTTTACGCATCGGGGGCCCTCGTTCGCGAGCGGGCAGAGATCTCCCTTACGGAGATCTGCAGGGCAATTGGTCTTACCAGCGCAGCCGGTAGTAGAGCACCCCCAGCCACTCCTCCAGGGCCCTGGAGGAGCGCCACAGGGCAAACGAGTCCGGCAGGATGACGAAGATGCCCCTGTCCCAACGGCCGGGCTGCTCCAGCCCGGTGGGACCGGGCACGACCTCGATGCCCAACCGCTCGTAGGCCCGTTTGGCCCGACGGATGTGCCAGGCCTGGGTCACCAGGATGATCTTGCTGACCCCCTGGGCGCGCAGCAGGGGGGCGCTCATCTCAGCGTTCTCGTGGGTGGTCAGGCTCCGGTCTTCGAGCCAGATCGGGCTCTTGATGCCGAGGTCGTCGCGGGCCACTCGGGCCATGGCTCCGGCCTCGCTGTCTTCTCCGCCCGTGCCCCCGCCGCTCACGAGCATCAGTGGCAAGCCGGTGTGGCGGGCCAGATAGGCGCCGTAGCGCAGCCGAGCCAGGCTTGACTCGGTCGGAATTGGATGGCCGTAATCGGGCGGTTCTCGCACGTAGCCCCCTCCCAACACGATGATGGCCTGGGCCCCGCTGGCCCGAGCCTGCTCCAGGGTCAGGGCGGGAGCGACCTCGAGCGAGCCGATCAGCAAGCGCGCTACGGGCGGGGTGGACAGGAGGTAGAGCAGGGCTGTGGCCGTTACCAGGAGGGCCTTCCCCGCCCGGGGACGGCGTCGGGTCAGGAGCAGCCCGGCCAGGAGCAGCAAGAGCAGACAGCCCGGCGGCAGGAGAAAAATGCGCACGACGTGGGTGAGGTCCAGCATGGGCAGGCAATGCTCCCGACGATGAGCGTTCTCCTTCGTGGGTCAACCCGTGGACAGATCCCAGCGACGAAATACTCCCGCTTGATCGAAGCTTGTCAGGAAGCGTCGGTCGGTCGAGGGCAGAATGCCGTGGATGGTGTCTGCGTGTCCACCCGCCTCGAGACGGCGGCCTCCATCCAGGCTGGTGACCACCAATCGCAGCGCCTGGTAGCCCAGAACCAGGTTCTCGTCCGGCAGGACGACCAGCGGCGTGAGCTCGGTGCCGATTGTCCCCGTCTCCCGTTCTGCGCAAAAGATTCGCGAGCCGATGGAGAAGTGCCGGCCATCGAAACTGGGGCACAGCTGCTCGGCCTGGCCCAGCATCCAACTGGCCTGACTGTCCAGGTCGTAGAGGTGCAGCGACCTCTCCCCGGAGTCGAACAGGGCCTCCCGGTAGTCACCCACCTCGAGAAGCAGTCGCCTGCCTCCCGCCCGGCCCCGGTAGCGTGCCGGCAATCGCCGGGGGCTCCCCCACTCCAAAGTCGTCAGGTCGAGCTCGAACAGGTGGGGAGCCTCCTGAAAGAACCCGTACAGAAACCATGAGCCGTCGCCAAGCTCGATCAGCTGCGTGCCCGGGCAAGCGCGCTCGAGCTCCAGACGTCCGCTGGCAAGATCGCAGCGGCGCAGCACTCCCTCAACCAGGCTGGTTCTCTCCAGCAGCACAACCTTGTCGCTGTGTAAACGCACTTCTCCGTGATTGGCGAAGAACCGGCTGAGCTTCTTGTCGGCTCGAGCGAGACGCAGCCTCTGCCTCAGCCAGGTGGCGCCCGTGTCTAGATCCAGGCTCCACAGCTCGCCCTGCAGGTTGACTACGCTCAAGAGGCTCCCCTGAGCGCCCAGCGCGCGCACATCGGTGGCCAGCAGCAGCTCGCCGGCTAAGCCGGAAAGCGGCTCTCCCAGTCGACCCAGCCGGCAGTTATGCCAGTTGGTCAGCCACACCTCGCCCTCCACCGTTCCCATGGCGACCTCATGGCCCGAGATGGCCAGAGCGGTGTGCCGACCCTCCACCCTGTCCGGCCGTTGCCAGCGCCGCACTCGGGCCCGCTCGTCTCCCAGGCCGACACTCGAAGCCGGAACGCGCGACATCCCGCTGGAGGCCGACACCTGGGAGGGCTCAGGCTGCTGGTAGAACAGGGCTCTTTTGTCCAGCAGGCTGTAGACGCGAACCTCCTGACCCCGCTCGCGAGCGGCCAGCATCTGGCGGTCGGAGCTGACCGCCAGAGGGGTGAGCCAGGCCGAGCCCGTCAGGCGAAGCTGATCACCCGAAGGGCGGCCGGACACGGTCTTGAGGCAGGCGAGCTGATAAACTCCCCGGTTGCCGACATAAACCTCCTCGTGGCCTTTCGGGCCAAAGCGGGCCGAGACCTCGGTCCAGCCCGGGCGCGTCCAGGACCCCAGGCGCCCCCCATCCATCCGATAGCTGTCCACGTGGCGGTCATCGCGCACGACCAGGAATGCCTGCCCATCGGCCGACAGGTCGAGGTCGCTCAGACAGCCCTCCACCGGCACAGTGCGCTCGGGGGTCCAGCTCGGATGGCTCCAGGCGTAAAGCTCCACCCGACTCTGGCTACCCAGCGCCAGCCGGCTCCCTCGGTGGGCCAGGAGATCAGGATGGTCGGGCAGGGGAAATGCGGGCCCGTCGACTCGGGTCAGACGCCCTGGCAGGAGCGCCCACAGCGCCTCGTCATGCCAGAACAGGGCGTGGACCGGGCCGGGAGAGCAGGTCCACTCGCGATCCCCCAGCCGCACACGCCCGGAAGCGTGCCCCACGGCCAGAGCCTGCGGCGTGAAAAGAAGGGCCGTGACGGGATCGCTCACCCGGGCGATTTCGAGGGGTGAGATTCGGCGCCCTCCGGGCAGGATGACTCCCTGCCCCGACAAAGCCTGATTCGACGATGGAGGAGCTACACCTCAACCCCCTCGGCCCTCAGACCGCCTCTGGCCTGGTAGAGCTGTTCCGGGCGCTGTACGGCGAGACCTACCCCGAGTCTGAGGTCTACCAGCCCGAGCAACTCCTGTCTTTGCACGCGAACGGCGCGCGGTCCACCTGGGTGGCCCATACCTCCGAAGGCCGGGTGGTGGGCTCGATCACCATCTCCCGCCAGACCCCCTATGCAAGGCTGTACACCCTGGGCCACGCGTTGGTGCTGCCCGACTATCGGGGCCGTTCGCTGGCTCTGCAGCTGACCATGCTGGGGGCCACCGAAGTGTTCCAGGATGAAGAGGTGGCCGGCGGCCTGACTGAAACCGGCTGCCACGCTCTCAAGACCCAGGAGCTGGTCTACAAAGGCAGCTTTCTGCCCTGCGCCATGCTTCCCGGCGCTCTGTCCCCCGAAGCCCTGCCGGTGGAGCAGCGGCTGGACCAGCCCGTCTCGCTGCTGGTCTCCTTCATCAAGCTGCAGGATCCGCCCCAGACGGCCTACGTCCCGGCTCGAGCCGCCGGGCTGATCAGCGAGGTGGTGCGCATCCTGGGGGTGCAGCGCGAGCTGCGCGAGGCTCCCCTGGGGGCTCCCGAGCCGACCAGCCAGGTGACCGTGAGCCAGCACGGCGATCTGACGCGCCTGAGCGTGGCCCGCATCGGGGCTGACTTGATCCGGCTCCTGCCCCGCGAGGCACCCCGCTCCCAGGTCGTGCTACCCCTGGATACCCCGGCCGTCTCCTTCGCCGAGGAGTTGCTCTACCGATCGGGTTACCGCCCCTGTGGCCTCTTCCCCCGCTGGTTCGGAGGCGATGGGCTGGTCTATCAGAGGGTGCGGGGTCCGGTCAGCTTCGAGCAAGACGTGCTCTATGCGCCCGAGAGCCAGCAACTGGCCGCGCTGGTCCGGGAGCAGTGGGCCTCATAGCAACAGGCCGATGATCTTCTCGCGGTCACCGCGATAAAGGGCCCACTCCAGGGGGCTCGAGCCGTGAGAGGCATCCGCCTTCTGAGGATCCGCCCCCAGCGACACCAACAGCTTGACGGTCTCCTCGTGGCCGTGCCAGACGGCCAGGTGGAGGGCGGTCGGGTCGGAGCCATCCAGTTCCGCCCCCAGCGCCGCCAGGATATGCACGGCCGTGGTCTGGCCCCGGGTGGCGGCCTCGGCCAGGGCCTGGTTGAGCCGTCCCTGATCGGGCATCTGGCCGGCCATGGCGGCCGCGATCAGGAGCTCGGAAGAAGGCAGGTCGGCCGGCAAGAAGCCTCGCTCTTGCAGCCAGCGAGCCAGGTCTGGTTGCCCTGCCAGCATCGCCCGCTCGACCGCATCGTCGAGATAGGCTCCGTGCTCGACCAGCAGCGTGGCGCGCTTGACCTGCCCCAGCCGGATGGCGTGCTGCAGGAGGTAGTCGAGCATGCCCATCTCAGGGTCCCAACTGCAGCGGTGCTCGGCGTTGAGCCCGTAGAGCAGCAGCAACTGAAGACAGGCGTCGCTCCCTTCCAGCAGGGTGTTGTAAAGCGCCTGACCGTCATTGGGATCGGCCCCCGACTCGAGCAGCAGGCGGGCCAGGCCCTCGCACTCGGGGTGAGGGGGCTGGCGCACCGGGCCCTGCTCGCCTTCGCCAAAAGCCCCGGTCAGGGCCGTAAAGCGGCTCTCGCCCAGGAAAAAGGAGCTGTTGGGATCGGCCCCTTTCTCCAGCAGAACGCGCACGGCATCCTTGGTGGGCCCAACCCGGGAGTAGCAGGCGTACAGGATCGGTGTCCATCCTTCGTAGGGCGTGGTGACGTCCGTCACGTAGCGCAGGGCCTCCAGGTCGCCGGCGGCGGCGGCGGCGTGAGGAGACTCTCGGGTCAACTGAGGGTTTTCGGCCAGAATGCGCCTGGCCGCCTGGCGCCGAGCCGGGTCATCCTGCCCGTCGTAGTGCAGGCAGGCCATCTGCAGAAACTGATCGTGAGGGCTCACGGACCGACCACCTTCAGGCTGGCCGCCAGCGGGGCCAGGTGGGTATGCGTCAGCACATCTTTCTCGGCCGGGGAGGCACCGAACAGGACCGCCAGTGAGGGAAGCTCAACGGCGCACCACCTCGTGCGCGCGTGGCTCTGTCCGGTCAGGAAGGTCAAAGCCGAGCGCTCCGCGCCGGCCAGAAGCACGGTTGCAGGCTGACGCTCCTCGAGAGCCGAGAAGCGCGCGGCCAGGGCCTGGTCGAGGGTTCCCGGGCGGGCCAGCACCTCCATCAGCAATGGCCCGCCTGGAGGACCGCTCATCCTCAAATAGACGCCCTTCTCGGGGAAAAGATAGGGGCGAAGGACCGTGCCGGTCGGATCCACCGACAGCTCAACGGGAGCCAGCCCGTGCTGGCGACATTGCTCGGGGGTGATCTGAACACGACTCACTGGCGCGGCCCAGGCCAGGCCGGCCAGCAACACCCCGAGTACCGGGAGAAGAACTCGCACCGGGGCCGGTTTCGAACCGGGCGCGCAGTTCCCCTCCGAGGCTGGACCTCGGGCTGCAAAACCACCTGGTGGTCTCCAGTGGCCGCGGGGCTAGGAAACGGAGATGGGCACTTGCCGGCGTGCGCTCTGGTAAGCCGCATCCACGATTCGGTGGGCGGCCAGTCCGGTCGCGAAGTCGGGAAACGGCTTCGTGCCTGTGCGCAGCGAACGCAGAAAGGCAAGATTTTCCAGCACATAAGGGTTGTGAGCCAGCTCGCCTGGAGGAGCCTTGCGCCCCAGAAAACGCCGGTGAGACCGGTCCACCGCCCGGGTGGAGAGAGTGCGAACCGGGCCGTGCTGATCCTGAACTGAGATGGTGCCCAGCATGTCGGCGCTCGAAGCCAGGTAGCGGCGTTCACAGAATAGCTCCAGGTTTCGGTTGGACTCACGTCCCAGCATCTGGTGCCAGAGCGAGACCAGTGTGGCTCGGGCCCCGCTGGCGAACTCGAGCAGCAGAACGGCACTGTCCTCGATGCCGACCCGACCCGAGAAGTAGTCGGTGCGGGCCTCCACCCGGGTGACTTCGCCGAAGAACCAGCGTAGCAGGTCCAGGTCGTGGATGGAGTGCTCGAGCAGGGCCCCCCCGCCCACGACTTCAAGGTCGGAGCGCCACTGGCTGTGGTAGCTGCCCCCGATGGGGAAATACTGGTCGTCGCGGAACACGGCCGCCATCGGGCGGCCGACGCCCTCCTCATGGAGCAGCTGGCGCATCACCTGGTAGACGGGCGAAAAGCGCAGGACCAGACCCAGTTGGGCGGGCAGCGAAGCTTCCTCGACCGCCCGAGCCATGCGCTCGACTTCAGCCAGGTTACGGCCCAGCGGCTTCTCGCAGAAGATCGGCAGCCCCTGGCCGGCCGCCTGCAGCACCGGCTCGAGGTGGTCGCGAGTGGGAGAGCAGATGTAGAGAGCGTCAAGCCCGGCCTCGAACATGCGACGACAATCGGTCGTTCCGCCCGCAAAGCCATAGTTGCGCCGAAAAAGCTCCACCCGCTCGGGCTCGAGATCGCAGGCCAGCACCAGCTCCAGGGGCTCGAGACCGGCCTCGCGCAGTTGCAGGAGCGAGTCGATGTGCATCTGGGCGATGTGGCCACAGCCGATCAATCCAAGTCGGAGAGTCTTGAGCTTCACCGGTTTCTAACTCCTTCGCCCACGGCGCAGATAGTAGAACTCGACCGCCCCGATCAGGGCACCCACCACCAGCATCACCGGGCCCCAGGGAAGAGCCCGCATGATGCCCTGAGCCAGGGTGAGTGAGCCGCCGCTGAAGAACATGGCCACTCCCAGGGCCACCAGAAAGCCCACCAGGCCCAGGGTGACCCCCATGGTCATGGCCGCCTGGACGGTCCGGGCAAAGGTCTTGTGGACGATCTTTGGAGGCGGCTCCAGGTTGCTGATCTCCGGTTGCTCGGCGATCTGACGCTTGAGGCGATCCATGGCGGGGGGTTCGGCCACGAAGGGGGAGACTCCCTGCCCGAGAACAGTTCCAGATGATGCGGTTGCTGGTCGTCTTGCTGGCCCTTTCCACGATGCTGCCGGCCCTGGCCCGCGAGGAGCTGTATTTCCCCTATCGGGAGGCCGGATTGAGTCGCGAGGAAGCAGCCGCCCACCTGCTCAACCGCTTCTCCTACGGACCCCGCCCCGGCCAGGTGGCCGAGGTGGCTCGCGGCGGCTTGGAGGCGTGGTTCGAGGGCCAGCTCACCGGCGATCTGACCAGTCCCGAGCTGGGCAGCGCCCTGCTGGCCGTGCCCGAAGAGTCCAACGAATGGACCCTGCGGGCCCGCAAGCTGTTGCGCGCGGTCTACAACCAGAACCAGCTCCACGAAGTTCTGACCGACTTCTGGTTCAACCACTTCAACGTGTCCTTGACCGACGACGACTGCCGCCAGTTTGTGGCCTCCTATGAGCGCGAAGCCATCCGTCCCAACATTCTGGGCCCGTTCCGAGAGCTGCTGGGGGCCACCGCCCATCACCCCTGCATGCTCTACTACCTGGACAATGCGTATTCTCAGGCCCCCGCGACCGGCACTGTGGAGATGGAGAGCAACACCGACCCGCTCGGCTATTCCGCTCGCCGGGGCAAGCTGCGACCCACGCCCCGTCCGCCCGATCCCAACCAGCGCAAGGGACTCAACGAGAACTACGCCCGCGAGTTGCTCGAGCTTCATACCCTGGGCGTGGACGGCGGCTACCGACAGAAAGACGTCACCGAGGTGGCCCGAGTGCTGACCGGCTGGAGCGTCGAGCGGACCGCCGGCAAGGCCAGCTTCGTCTTCAGGCCGGAATGGCACGACGATCGCCCCAAGCGAGTGATGGGCAGCCCCACCCAGGCTAGCGGTCAGCAAGAAGGTGAGAAGCTGCTCGATACCCTGGCCATGCACCCCTCCACGGCACGCTTTCTGTGCCGCAAGCTGGCGGTGCGCTTCGTCTCGGACAGTCCTCCCCGGTCGCTGCTCACCCGCCTGGAGCGCACCTATCTGCGCCGGGGCGGCGATCTGAAGGCCGTGGTGGTGGAGCTGGTCGAGTCGCCCGAGTTCTGGGACCGCTCGGTGGTGAAGGCCAAGGTCAAATCCCCCTTCGAGCTGGCCGCCAGCTCGGTGCGCATCCTCAATGCCCGGCTCGAGCCCCGCTCGGGCGTGGTGGGCTTCCTCGAGCCCATGGGCCAGGAGCTCTACGCCTGCCGTCCCCCCACCGGATTTCCCGATCGGGCCGACTACTGGATCAACACCGGCAACCTGCTCAACCGCATGAACTTTTGCCTGCAGCTCGCTTCGGGCCGGGTGAACGGAGCTCGGGTCGATCTCTCCGAGTTGCGGCCCGGCCGCTCGCCCCGCACCGTCGAGGAGGCGCTGAGCGCATACGCACGCTGTGTTTTGCCTGGCCGGGACGTCAAGGGTACTGTCGAGCAGCTCATGCCCGCCGCCCTCGACCCCGAGTTCGCCCGCCGCGTCACCGAAGCGGCCACCGCCCGGGGGGGAAGCGCCAAAGCCTATCCCCAGGCGCAACCCTCGACCAGGCAGAAGGTCGAGCTGACTCCCGAGAGCACTGCCAACGTGGTGGGGATCCTGCTCGGATCGCCCGAATTCCAGCGCCGCTAAGAGCGGTTCCGCTGCTGAAGCTCAAGGGCGCCCTCAGCACGGTGGTTTGAGCGCTGATCCCGCGTTCAGCCCCAAATGGCGGTCGCGGGCGGAGATGTGAACAATCTCTCGAGAACGTTTTACAATTCGACAACATCGGACGGAACCGCACCTCCGAGGGCCCGGTTGTTCCTGACAGACAGCCAGACGGGAGGACATCGCCGTGGTCAAGTCAGCCGAGAAGGTCCAGGAGGTCCGAGAGAAACCCCGCAGCGAGAGCAAGAAGCCGGCCAGCCTGGGACAGGCAGCCGAGCGAGCAGCTGAGGAGACCAGACCGACTCCTGACAGCGAGGCAGCCGGGCCGACTCCCGACCGCAGCATCCGCCAACCTGTTCGGGATGAGAGCCAGTTGAGCGGCGAGCAGGCCGAGGAGCAGGAGCTGGACGGCGAGCAAATCCAGCGCCTTCTGCGGGACCGGGGGGTGACAAGCGAACGCCGGGCTGACCAGGAGCGGAGCTCCGAGCCACGAGAAGACAGCTCTCAATTCCTGGAGCGCCGGAAGTTAGAGCTCACCCGGTTCCCGCAACCACTCGACCCGGACCAGCTGACCGAGCAACAACGAGCGGATTCGCCGCAGCCTGGCCAGCGAGCGGGATTGCCGCTCGAGTTCGATCAGCCTGGCGCGCGGGCGGGCCTGCCGCTCGAGTTCGATCAGCCTGGCGAGCGGGCGGGACTGCCGCTCGAGTTCGATCAGCCTGGCGAGCGGGCGGGACTGCCGCTCGAGCTGGACCGGCTGACCGAGCGGGCGGGACTGCCGCTCGAGCTGGACCGGCTGACCGAGCGCCAGCGAGCGGGCCTGCCGCTCGAGGTGGACCAGGTGACCGAGCGCCAGCGAGCGGGATTGCCGCTCGAGCTAGACCAGGTGACCGAGCGCCAGCGAGCGGGATTGCCGCTCGAGCTAGACCAGGTGACCGAGCTCCAGCGAGCGGGATTGCCGCTCGAGCTAGACCAGGTGACCGAGCTCCAGCGAGCGGGATTGCCGCTCGAGCTGGACCGGCTGACCGAGCGCCAGCGGGCGGGCCTGCCTCTCGAGCTGGACCGGTCTGGCGGGCGGGCGGTGCTGGCGCCCTCCGGACTCGCCGGCGATGCCGGCGTAGCTCGGCACGCTGCCCAGGGCGAGGGGCAGCCCCAACCGTCCCAACTCGAAACGACCGCTCAGGTGCTGCTCGACAACATCGATCGGCTCGACCAGGCCGCCGGACGGGGCGGACGGGATGGCAAGATCGGCCGCGAGGACCTGGAGGCTGTGGCTAACGACCCCAACGCGTCCCCCGAGCTTCGCGAGGCCGCCCGGACCGCTCTGGGGAACGAAAACTACCTCAACGCACTCGATCTTGGCGCCGGGGGCGGCGACGTCGACCGCGAGATCGGGCGCGACGATCTGCAAGCGGTCATCCGGGAGGAGCAGGAGAACCCGCAGCGCCTCACCATCGAGGAGACTGCCGCCATCGTGCGCGACAACTTCGAGCTCTTCGACACCGCATCAGGCGGGGGCGGAAAGGACCAGGAGATCGGACGAGAAGACCTGCAGGCCATCTCGACCAACCAGGAGCTTCCCCCTGAAGTGCGCGAGGCAGCCCGGGCCCTGCTCGAGAACGACAACTACCACCATGCCCTGGACATCGCCACGGGCCGGGGCGACCTGGATGGCAAGATCGGCCTGCGCGATGTCAATGCGGCCGCAGACCGGGGCTTCCTGGACAACCCCGAGGTGGCTCAGGATCCTGCAGCCAGCCTCCAGATCCAGGACAACGTGCTCACCATCGCCCAGAACTTCGATTCTCTGGACACGGCGGCGGACGGGGGCAACCCCGATGGCGTCATCGGCCGACGCGATCTTCAGGCGGCTCTGGACGATCCGTCCACCCCGCCCGAGCTGCGCCAGGCCGTGATGGATGTTCTGGCCAACCCGGCCGCCCTGAACGCGCTCGACGTGGGCAGCGGGCAGGGCAAGGTGGACGGCAAGTTCGACCGGGGCGACATCGTCGACTTCGTCCGCTCGGGCCTGGACCGGGCAGCCGAGAACGCTCACGAGCAAGACGAGATCTTCTCAGCCTTCATGGCCGAGTATGGCCAGTTCCTCCCACCCGAGGAGCTGACGGAGAGCCGTGAGGCCCAGCGCCTCAAGTCGGCCCACGCCGGCCACGAGGCCCTGGCCGAGAACTTCACCCGGCTGTTTGACGACCCCCGCTTCCAGGATGTGTTCAACGACCTGGGCGAGAACGACAAGATCGGCCTGGTGCAACAGATCAGCGAAGACCTCACCGGCACCGTGGCCGGCCAGCAGTTCATCGACGAGGTGGTGGGGGACGTGGCCGCCATCGGTCGGGGAGAGTTACAGCAGAGCGACAACGTCTTCGCCCGATTCATTACCGACGGGCGCCGGGTGGAGCGCTCGTCCAACCAGGCCTACAATAACGCCCTCAACGCCTTGATCGCTCCCAGCTTGTATCAGGCTAAGGACGCCAGGACGGCGATCAAGCTCCTGGACGGCTTCGTGGCCGGCTCGTTCTCGCCGCAGGACGCCCAGAAATTCCAGCAGACGGTGGGAGCGGAGTTCCGCAACGTGGCCAACCTGGTCGACTCCATCCAGGGCACTCCCACCCCCGAGCAGGTGGCCGAGCTCAACCAGGCCCGCCAGCGCCTGGCCGACAAGCTGCAGGAGGCCAACGCCCGCAACGACTCCCTCGGCCGCGGCAAGCCCCTGGGCAACACGCTGAATGTGGGCGCCGTGGTGTTCGACGCCTTTGCCATCTCGCAGCACGACTTCGGCGAGGACCTGTTGCGAGATACCGTGCTGCTGGCCAGCACCGCCCGCGACGTGGCCGACGTGGGAAAGATCGCCGCCACCTCGCTCTCGCGCGGAGCCCAGAGCCTGATCGGGCGGGCCGCCATCGCCGCCGGAGCGGGCGACAGCGCCGCCCTGGCAGGCACCCGGCTGGCCGGCGGGCTGGGCCGGGCCGTGCCCATCCTGGGCGCGGCGGCCAGCTTCGCCAGCGCCATCGCCAGCTTCCACGACGACAAGCTTGGTTTTGCCGCCGACGTGCTCAGCGGAGTGGGCTTCACAGCCATTGCCGCCGCCCCGCTGTTTGGTCCGGCTGCCCCGGTCGCGGCCACCCTGGGAGCTGTGGCGGTCGGCGTGGGCGGAGCCATTCGCCTGGGACAGGCGCTGTACGACGTCTTCACCGAGAGCGAGGAAGAGCGGGCCCAGCAGCGTTACGACGCCTACAGCCGCCAGATCCTGAGCGAGGCCTACGGTGGGGACGGAGCTCGGGTTCAGGATCTGACCGGCCTGTCGGACGACGCCAAGCACGAGCTGTCGGAGGTGGCGATGCAGATGGGCATCCCTCCCCACGAGCTCTACGAGCAGATGCGCGAGGAATGGCTCGCAGCCGGGCGTCCGGGCGAGTTGAGCGACTTCATCCTGTCCTGAACTCGGGTCGCCCCTGTCCTGAGCCCGGGTTGCTCCGGCCGTCCCGGAGTCAACCCCGCCGTGCTGGAGTCGACCCGGGACCGGAGCGAGCGCGGACTGACCCCGACCTCCTCTGCTGCCTGCGGCGCAGGTTGCGCTGGCGAACCCGATGCCAGCGTCCCCCCTGGCCGAAGTCAGAGCGATGCTCGAGGCTGTGACAGGCTGCGCAAAGCAGCTTCAGCCCCGACAGTCGGTTGTCGCCCCCGTCACTCACCGGCAAGTCGTGGTGAATATGCAGGGGAGCCCCTCGGTCACAGCCAGAATTCTCACACCGCCCGCCGGATCTGGCCATCAGCAGTCGGAGGGTCCGTCGCGGGATGCGGTTTCGTTTTCCCGCGCGGGGGGCTTTGTCGCCATCGCGCGAAGAGTGACCACCCGACGACGTCCGGTCCAGGGAACGCGGCGCCGACCCGGCTTGACCACACTCCGCGCCCAAGTCGGTCTGCCCCTGTCCATCGATCGGACCGCGTACAGGCCGGCCAACCTCTGAGGCAAGCCTGACCTCCAGGGCAGACCTGGCCTCCGGGGCAGGCCTGACCTCCGGGGCTGACCTGGCCTCCGGGGCAG
>BTUM01000048.1:0-59734 GCA_045863235.1 Candidatus Xenobia bacterium
CGGCTGTGAGCCCATTGCTTACGAGGCCATCAAGGATTGGCCCTGGAGGGAAGGCCGGGAGGGACACGGAAACTGACAGCGATGTCCGCTGGCCAGGCCCCTCCATCTTTGCCCCGCTTGACCTGGTGGCAGCTGGTCTTCGTTGTCGGAGTGCCGCTCTTTCTGGTCACCAGCACCTGCTATCGAGCACCTGGGCCCAGGACGTTCGCTTCCGCCAGCCCGGTGGTGACGGTCGAGACGGCCGCTCCCGAGGTGGTGGCCCAGAGCTTCTTGCAGATCCTGCGCATGGAGAACCTCAAGCTCTCGTACGGCTATCTGTCAGCGGGAGCGAAGAAGAAGCTTAGCGAGGGCGCCTTTCAGAAGCAGCTGCTCGAGCGATTGAAGGACCAGGACCTGCAGTGGGAGCTGCCCTATCGGCAGATCCGACCCGGGGTGGCGAATGGAAAACAGGTCCGGGTCGAAGTACTGCCACCCGAGCAGGGCAACCGACCCACCTGGCAGTGGGAGCTGGTCAAAGAAAGCACTGGCTGGAAGATTGACCGAATGCACGGCGGACCGGTGGAGCTGTAAGTTGCGGGGAGCATAAGCCTTGCAGATGGCGATTCCTCACATGCTGGGCGGGCACGGAGTGGATAAGTCTTGCAGCTAGCGATTCTGGCACTGTTCTTCGGCTCGGGCTTCAGCAGCCTGGTGTATGAGGTCCTCTGGACGCGCCGACTCAGCCTGACTCTCGGGCACACGGTGTGGGCGCTCAGCCTGGTGGTGACCGCCTTCATGCTGGGACTGGCAGCAGGCAGCTTGATCGGCGGGCGCTGGGCCGACCGCGCGACCACCCGGGGCGAGTGTCTGAAGGCATATGGACAGCTCGAGCTGGCCATCGGAGGCTGGGCGCTGGTCTCCCCCTTCCTGCTGTCTCTGGTTGAGAACCTCCACTACAGCCACGGCTTCTGGTTTGGAGCGGCGGGGGCGGTGCTGGTGCTGCTCCCTCCCACCGCGGCCATGGGGGCCACCTTGCCGATCATGAGCCGGATGCTGGCCGACGAGCCCGAATCGGTGGGGGTAGGCCTGTCGCACCTCTACGGCTCCAACACGCTGGGCGCCTGTGCCGGAGCCTGCGCGGCCGGTTGGTGGATGCTGCCCGCGCTGGGGATGGGTATCGCGCTGGGAGCCACAGCCTTTCTGAGCCTGTCGCTGGGAGTACTGGCCTGGGCCCTGTCAGTGTTTTTGCCCGAGCCACTGGCCGAGCCGGAGGAGGAGCCCGCCCCGCCGATCCGGGCGGTGCGGCTCAGCCTGGCCATGGGCCTGGCGGGGGCCGGCTCGATGGGGCTTCAACTATCCTGGACCCGGTCGCTGGCGCTGGTAATGGGCTCCTCCACCTACGCCTTCTCGACCACCCTGGCCGTCTTTCTGGCCGGCCTGGGCTCAGGGAGCGCGTTGCTAGGCTGGTTTCGATTCGCTCGCGCGCCTCGCCGAGGCCACCTTGGAGGGATGTTGCTCGTGACCGGACTGTTGGCGGCTTTGAGCTACCAGACCCTGAGCTTCATGCCACTTGTAGCAGAAGAGGTGAAGCCAATGCACGCGCCGAGCCTTTTGGCCATGCTCTCCACCGCAGCCATGCTGGCGGCCACGGTCATCTTGCCGGCCACGCTGTTGATGGGAGCAACCCTGCCCCTGGCCAGCACACTCCAGGTGCGCCAGCTCGGCCCGATTGGGCGCTCGCTGGCCAGTGTCTACAGCGCTAATACGGCCGGCTGCATCCTGGGAGCGGCCCTGGCCGGGCTGGTGCTGATGCCCGGGCTGGGCGTGCAGCTCACGCTCAAGCTTTCAGCCGGGCTCTACCTGGTGGCCGCCCTCCTGGTGACGCTGCGCCCTCTGGCCCTGCTGGGAGCCCTGGCCCTCGGCCTGGGGATCGCCTGGCTCCCCCCCTGGAACCTGGCTCGCCTGCAGTCGGGCCCGGGCCTGTATGACAAGGCGGGCCTCCCTGATGCGCCGGCCTTCTACCGCGATGGGCTGTCCTCCACGGTGAGCGTGGAGGTGGACGCGGAAGGGGTGATGAGCCTGCGCGTCAACGGTAAAGTTGACGCCTCGCTCCATCCGCTCGACCTGGGCACCCAGAACCTGCTGGGCTATGTGCCCGGCTTCCTGCACAAGAACCCCCGTCGGGTCGCCGTGATCGGGCTGGGTACAGGGCTGACGGTGCGGGCCCTGGCCAACTTTCCCGAGGTCGAGCAACTGGAAGTCGTGGAACTCGAGCCGGCCGTGGTGGAAGCCGGCAAGTTGTGGGCCGGATATAACGGTCGGGTGCTGGAGGATCCTCGGGTGCGGCTGCACCTCTGCGACGGGCGCAACTTCATCCATACCAGCGAGGGGAAGCTCGATCTGATCGTCAGCGAGCCGTCCAATCCCTGGATCGCCGGGGTGGGCAGCCTGTACACGCTGGAGTTCTACCGCGCCTGCCGCGACCGCCTCGAGCCGGACGGGATCATGGCTCAGTGGTTCCACCTCTACGGGATCTCCGAAACCGAGCTGGCCCGGGTGCTCTCCACTTTCTACGCGGTCTTTCCCGAAGGGGGAGTCTGGGAGACCGGACCGGGGGACATCCTGCTGATCGGCTCCCAGAAGCCTGTCACGCTCGACCTGGACAGAGTGCGCGCGGTGCTGAGCGGCTCGCACGACGCGCGCCGGTCGCTGACCAACCTCGAGCTGTTTGCCCCGGAATCGGTGGCGGGCCTGTATCTGCTCGACCGCGGCGCCGCTCTGTCGCTGCTTCGCACCGACCCGCTCAACACCGACGACCGCCCCATGCTGGAGTTCATGGCCCCGCTGAGCTTCGGACGGCCCGGCCTGGACAGCCTCAACCGCGAGCTCCTGCTGACCGTGCGCGGCACCGAGCCATTGCTCGCGCCCGGAGTGGAGCGCACCCCCGCCAACCTGACCCGGGCCGCCCAGGCCTGGGTCCGCATGCAGCGCCACGCCGACGCCTTTCGAGCCTTGGCGCCCCTCAAGGATGAGCCCGGGGCTCGCCTGGCCATGGCCCGCTCGGCCGACCTCCAGTCCGACCCACGAGCGGAGCAACTCTACAAGCAAGCCCTGGAAGACGCTCCCCGGGACCCGGCCACCCTGTGGCAGGTCTCGCGCTACTTGATGAGTCGCGGCATGCACGGGGCGGCTGAGCCTATCCTGGCTCGGTTGGCCGAAATCGGGATGGCGGGCTTCGATGAGCAGGTTCTGGTAGAGCACGCCCGGGTTTTGAGCGAGTTGGGCCGGAACCTGGAAGCGCTGGCCAGGCTCGAGCAGGCAATCCGCCTGCCGACCGCCAGCCACATCTCCTGGCTGTCGAAGGGCAACCTGGAACGCCACCTGGGACGATCCAAGGAGGCACTGACCAGCCTGGAGCGAGCTCTGGAGCTCAACTCGGCCTCGCTGGGAGCGCGCCTTGCCCGGGCCGAGACCCTGACCTCGCTCAAGCTCTGGGGAGAGGCGGCCAGAGCCTGGGAGGGGGCGCTCGAGCTCAAGCCCGATCAGGCTGCGGGCTGGAACCAGCTGGCCCGGTGCCTGCGGGAGCTCGGTAGGGAGGACGAAGCCCGAAAGGCCCTCCAGCAGGTCCGAATGTTGCAGCCCGAGCATCCTTGAGGACACCAGCAACCGGCACCCCCGGTTGAATATCAGATGCTTGTCTGGTACAGTGCAGTCATGCGCCAGTCCCTCAGGCAGGGCGTCAGTCTTTTGCTCGAAGTCGTCTTCGGCTTGGGTCTGTTTGCCATCTCGGTGCTGCTCCTGTTCGGGATCTTTCCCAACTCGCACCGCGCCACCACTCAGGCCAAGAACACGTCCCTGGCCACCAACCTGGCTCGCGAGCTTCTTGAGTCGGATATCTCCCGGGGCTATGACAATGTTCCCCTGGGCGCGACCAATAACGTGGTGCCCGTGGCCTCGATCGTGAACGGCACTCCCGTCACTGTAAGCTTCAACACGACCGTGGCGGTGACCGCTCATGCCCAGCCCGAGATACGAGTGGTGACAGTCACTGTGGCCTGGAGCGAGGGCCCCATCAACCGACAGGTGCGCCTGGTGGGCTACGTGGGGGACTTTTGAGCAGACGCGGGAGCACCATCGTGGAGGTCATGGTGGCCTCCTCCATCCTGCTCTTGATGCTGGGAGTGCTCTACCTGTTGATGGTGGGCGGCCTGCGCTATTTCCAGCAGGCCCGCGCCTACCAGAACGTGCAGCACGAGTCGGCCCTCGGCCTGAGGAAGATCCTGGGCGAGCTTCAGGACTCGCGGGCCAGCACGGTGGTCTATCGACAGAACCCTACCAGCCACGTGGTCTTTCTTTCTGCCAGCCTCCCCCATCCCAACGCCGGGCCGGTGGTGCACGCTCCCGATGGCCACGTTCAATGGCAGAAATGGGTCTGCTACCGCGCCAACGGGTCCAATCTCGAGCGCGACGAGCTGCCGTTGGGCGCTCCGACCACCACGCCCCCGACCCCCGCTCCGGCCTACGCTGCCTTCAACTTCAGCGGTCCCGACTTCAAAGTGGTCGCGCGCAACCTGAAGACGCCCGAGGACCTCACCTTGACCCCCCTCAACCGCAGCCTGCGGGTGTGGGGCGGTCCTACTGCCGACTGCATGAGGGTGCAGCTCATTTTTTCGGAGAATACCAGTTCGACCCAGGTGACCGAGCTTCGAGCCCAGGGTCAGGTCCACATGTACAACCGGTTCTGAGAGGATGAACGGATGAGCAAGACAAGAGAGCAAGGCGTAGCCATCGTGATCGTGCTGCTGGTGCTCTCGATCCTGACAGTGGTGGCCGCCGCGGTGGTGATGCTGGGCACGGGCAACCTGGCCCTGGCGGGCCGCCATGTGTTCAACGAGCGGGCCTACTATGCAGCCGAAGCTGGGGTCACGATCACTTTAGTGCGGTTGAAGGCGAATCCTGCTTATGCAGGCGCCGCAGGCACCGTGACGGGGACGAACGACACCTATGCCACCCAGGTCTTTCAGGCTCCGGCCGTGGCTCCCAACGGCGTTCCCCTGCCCTCGTCCGACCACCGTTACATCCTCTCCACCGGCACGGCCTCCAACGGTACTCAGCGCCAGGTGGGGATGCTGGTACGGCTCTCGAGCGGCCTCTACGACTATGCCATCTTTGCTCGCGAGACCATCAACATCGAGAACAACAGCACCATCACCTGGTACAGCTCCGCCACGGGAACGCTCGAGCCGGCCGGCGGTCGCGGTAACATTGGCACCAACCTCGACACCAAAGGTGCCATCACCGTCGAGACCCTCTCCAACGTCAAAGGAGCCGCCTTCCTGGGCCCTGGAGCGGCCAAGAGCGCGCTCCAGGTCAAAGCCGGCGCGGTGGTCGAAGATGGCCAGAAGACCATGCTGAGCGATCGGGAGTTGGCCCCGGTCGTGCTGCCTCCCCCCCGAGGCCCGGCCACCCCGCCGCCCGACGCGGTGGTGATGCCAGCCGATCCCGAGCTGGGGGCCGACCTGAACCTCTCCCCTGGCTTCGACCTGGGACTGGGCGTGAATGTGCTGCCCCCCGGGAACTACAAGAACGTGGTGCTGAACGGGGGCGTGGAGGTCACTTTCGTGAACGGTGGAGCCGGCTACTACAATTTCAAGAGTCTGAGCCTGGTGGACGGCTCCATCCAGGTGCTCGACCCGGCCACGGATCCGGTTCTGGGCGTCAGCAATCCTGTGCCCGTCTACATCGAGACCACCTTCAACATGGGCAATGGGGCCACCATCAACTACACCGGCAAGCCCCCAATGTTCGACATCTCAGTTATGACCGGCCCGGTCAACCTCAAAACCGCCAAGAAGGCCGATGGAACGACTTCGGGCTACTTCACCCTCTACGCTCCCGACGCAGACGTCAAGCTCGAGGGCAAGTTCGATGCCAGCAAGGGCATCGTGGAGCCTTCCGAGGTGTGGGGCTCGATCATCGGTAAGAACATCACCATCAAGAATGCCTCCAAAGTGGTCTACGACCTGGAGCTCAACAGCAACACCACGGGGGCCAGCAACATCGAAGTGCTCTCGCACCAACGACTCTAAAGGTCATCAGCCTGGTCTGATGTCCGTCCCCGCCCTTTTGGAACCAGGAGCACCCTTTCTTGTTCTCGGGCACCCCGAGTTCGCGCACGGTCCGGGTCCGGGTTCTCGGCTGACATTAAGTCAAACTCTCAAAGGGGCCGGCATCGTCTGGTCGCTTACGCCTGCCCAAGCATCGCGCTGGCCGCGCCCTAAGGCTCGAATCGATTCCAAGGAGAGCCTTCTGGAGTGCAGCGAGCCTCGAGCTCCTGGCCGCTGAACGGATGGCGCAACCGGAGGCGACTGGCAAAGAGAGCGATACTGCGGTCATTGAGAGGCTTTCTGGCCCCGTAGCGAGTGTCTCCCAGGATGGGACAGCCGATGGCCGCCAGTTGGGCCCGAATCTGGTGGGGGCGCCCGGTGTGGGGAACGACCTCGAGCAGGGCCAGGGGCCCGGCCGTCCTGATCGTTCGGTAGGTCAGCTCACCCGGGCGGCCGCTCGGGCTAACTCGGGCCAGGTTACGCCGGCGGTCGTGCGCGAGCAAGTGGCGCAGTTCTCCCTCGGATGGCTCGGGTGCCGGCCGGGTGACGGCCAGATAGGTCTTCTGGACTTCCCGGTTAGCGAACTGGCGGGACAGCCGGCGCACGCTCTCGGGGTCGAGACCAAAAACCATGATGCCACCCACCGGACGGTCGAGCCGGTGCACCGGGTCGCACCTGTGGCCTTGCCGGGCCAGCCAGTCCAGTAAGGAGGGCTGGCCGTCTCGATCAGCCTGAGAGGCCACCCCGGCCGGCTTGAGCAGGAAGAGAAGCCGCTCGTCCTGCCACAGGATGCGCGGCTCCTCAGGCACAGAGGGGTCGAGTCGGGCGGGCGGGCGGGAGCAGCAGGATCACGATCAGAACCAGTTCGGGCACATACACTGGCTGAATTGGATTGCAGGCCAGGGCCGCGCCCAGCCAGGCGAAGCCCACCGGGTCGAAACGCCGACTCAGGGTATCCAGAGCGCCGGTCAAGCCGGCCAGGACCACCACCAGGTTGGCCGCCTCTCGGTAGCTGGGGGCGTTCACTGTGACTGCTCCCCACAGCAAGATAAGCGCGGCGACCAGACGCAAAAGGACCGGAAATGGCATCTTGGGTCAGGTCTTCCAGGCGGGGGCGTTGAAGACCTCTCAAGGAACGGGCCGCCCGGGTAATTCGGGCTCGCTCGGCGGCTCTGCGGCGCATCGCCCATGTGCTGGCCCTGCACGCCAGGCAGACCCGTGGTCGGATGTGCCGTGGCCTGTCTGCTCAGGCGACGGGTCGACGAGGGAGAGATGCCCAGGCTCGCTCGAGGACAGGGGCTCGGGCAGCAGGCCGGTCGACAGCAAGAAGCACGGTCTCCTGTCTCGATTCGGTTGTCGGCCCAGCTGCATCAGTTCAGAATTAGAAGGCGCGGGAATGTAGACAGCCCCGCGCCAGGAAGCGTTCAACGCGGCCCTTAAGTGCAAGCTCTGGTCTTACGCCTTTGCACGCGCCGGAACGACGTTCCAGCCTGTGCTGCACCAAACCGAAGTGCGAGCGCATTACTGTAGACGGCTGGACAGAGCTGAGTTGCTGTCACGGACCGGCACCCATCTTTCCCGACCTGGTGCGAGCCATGCCCGACGCAGCCCGCTTCCCCCCCCGCACCAGCCTGGCCTGCCCAGCCGGTTGGTCCCCTGGACGCGCCGCATCTCATCGGTTGCCGGGCAACAGGTTTCGAACAAGCGCTCGATACCGCCGGTATAAAAAACGAGCACGTATTCGCCAGGAGCCCTGATAAGTTTAACGAAAAGCAATCCTGCATCCGGATACTTTCCGAAGCCCCTTCTTCCTCTTCCAAGAAATCGACCAACTACGAGGTGTCTCTATGTCCTTTTCCCTGTCTCATTATGTCCATCACAGTCCCAAAGAGATGTTCCTGGCTGCGGCCAGAGCCGCGCATCGTGTGAGCGAAAGCGAGTGGGAGTTGGGAGCCTGGTTGCTGGCAATCGAGCGAACCCGAGCCTACGAGTCCTTGGGATTTCGAAGCACCATCGGCTATGCCGTGGCAAGCCTGGGTCTCGAAGCTCAGAAAGCGGGCAATCTGCTTCGGATCATGGGAGTGCTTGAGGAGCTTCCTCGCTTGAGCAGCGCCTTCAAAACAGGCGAGATCGGTTATGCCAAGGTTCGAGAAGTCACGCGAGTGGTCACCCAAGAGACCGAGGGTGCCTGGCTGGAGTTTGCCCGCAGCCACACAACCGACCAGGTACGCCAGCGGGTGGTCACCAGCCCGGCGGCCTTTGAGCGGCGGTTTCGCTCGATCCGGAACCAGGCCGACAGCCTTTTCTCTCGAGGGGAGGCGAGCCGCGTGGAGGTGCCCGACAGTACAAGTGACTTGCACCAGCCCGGGCCAGCGCAGAGCCTGGCAATGGGGAGCTCCGCGGAGCCAATCGGCAAGGCGAGGAGCAAGGGCTCCCAAAGCACGCCGAGTGAGAGCGCCAAAACCCTGCCCCTGGAGGCTGCCGGCATTGTCTCTGACCGGGAGCAAACCCTCGTCAGTATCCAGGAGGACGGCCTGCCGGCTCCCCAGAGAGTGCGTCTGGTCGTGGAGCTCAGCGCCGAAGAGTACGCTGAATGGGGAGCCACAGTTGAGCGGGTGTCCCGCCAGCTCGGGCGCCGAGCGAGTTCCCGGGAGGTGATCTTAGAGTTGGCTCGTCGCCACGTTGCCAGCACAGGTGGCTGCTCGTTACAGCGCAACCCGGTCGTGGTTCGCCTGGAACCGGACGGGTCGGGGTTCGTTCAGACCGACCGCGGACCCATGGCCATTTCTCACCAGAGCTCGGAGGACTACCTTGCCCGGGCCGACTCGATCGTGGTCCCGGGCGCTCAGGTCTCCGTGCTCCCCCTGGGAGGGCGACGTCGCAAGAGGCTTCCGTCCCAGGTGCTGCAGGCACTGGTAGCCCGATCAGCGGGGTGCTGCGAGTGCTGTTCACAGCGCGGTCTGCTGCACATTCACCACATCCGTCCGCTCTCGCGTGGGGGAACGAATGAACTGGAAAACCTCCGTCTGCTCTGCTCGAACTGTCACAGCCGAGAGCACGACCAGGACTTCAAGCCAGGGAGTCCCTGGGAGCGGGCCCGGGATCGACGCCGGCGGCGTCGCAATCTGGCCGGTCGCCAGGCCCGGGCCAGGGGCTCGGACCCTTAGTCGACCAAAACGGGGCTTGCACCCCTCACTGGTTGCCTACGAGGCTCCCGGAAGAGGTTGTTACTGCCAGTCGCCGATCAGCTCGAAGGCGGCCCATTGGAACGGGGTGGAGCCGGGCTGACGAATCAGCTTGATTTGCGCCAGACGCAGGGCTTCGGCCTTGCTCTTTCCGGCCAGCAGCTGGGTGTAGAACTCCACCATGAGCTGGGCGGTGGCGCTGTCGCTTACCTTCCAGAGGCTGGCCAGAATGCTGCGGCTGCCGGCGATGCTGAAGGCCTGGGCCATGGTGGCCACATCGTTGCCCGAGAGTGGGTCGCGCTGGCCCAGGTTGGTCTGGCATGCTGACAGCGTGACCAGCGACACGCCCTGGAAATCGAGCCCGTAGATCTCGCCGTTGGTCAGCTTGTTGTCGGCCCCGGCCAGCACAAGGTAGCTCTCGTTGACGTCACGAGAGTTCAAGACGCCGTGGGTAGCCAGGTGGACCACGGCCACCCGACCGGGAGCGCTGAGCCGTTCCCGGGTCGCCTGGTCTTCGTAATAGGTGGCCTTCTGGGCAAAGAGAGGTGCCAGGCCCTCAACTTCCTGGCGAGCTCCGGGCAGGCTGCGGTCGGGATTGGCCAGGGCCAGCAGGCTGCCCGGCTTGCTGGCGGCACTCTGGACAGCCAGGTTGAGGATTTCGGCCGAGGTGGCGACCACCACCGCTTTGCGCTCGACCAGAAAGCCCTCCTGATTCTTCAGGGCGGCAAAGGGAAGGTAGAAAAGCGAGCCGTTGGGCACCACGACCAGGGTTGACTTGTCAGCCAGGTCTTGCTCGAGCGGCCCGATCAGGGTCTGATAGAGCTCCGCAAGGGGGGTCAGGTCGCCCTGCTCGATGAGGGCGGTGCGAGCGCGACGCACGCCTTGCTCGAGCTCCTGGCGACCGACCGGAGACTGATAGATCTTCAGGTCACGGGCGGTGGCCACGAAGAGGGTCAACTCCTTCTCGCCGGGAGCATACTGCACCAGCAAGGAGTCGGTCGGTAGGCGGGCCTGCAACGAGGCGAAACTGGCCGGCTTGACGCTGACCAGGCGCTCGAGCTCGGGGTCGTTAGCGCGCAGGGTGTTGATGGCCCGATAGAACTCGGCCTTGTTGTTGGCCAGCCTGGTCTGCAGCTGTGCCACTCGGGGCCGGTCGCCCTGAGCCTCGGCGGCCCGCAGTTCGGCCAGGATCTCCTCACCCCGGGTGCGGCTCTGCTCGATCTCGCGCAGCGCCCTGTCGGCCTTCGGGTCACGGCTCTTGACGCGGGACAGATCCAGGCCGGAGACCTGGCTCTGGCTGCTCGTCTGGGCGATGACCTCCATGGCCTGGGCTCGCTTGCCTTGCTTGAGCAGCACCTGGACCAGGGTGTCAACGAAGAGCCGGGTCTCAGGCTTGGCCAGCAACTCCTGCTTGCCCCGAAAGCTGGCCCCGGACTCGGCCAGCCAGCTGCTCACTTCTTGCAGGGACCGCTGAAGCAGCGTCTCGGCCTGGGGAAGACGGCCCCGCTCGGCTTCCAGACAGCCCAGGAAGCCGGTGGCCCAGAACCGTCCCGCCGGGTAGGGCAGCTTCTCGGTCAGCTCTTCGGCCTTGCGCAGAGACTGCTCGACGCGGGCTCGGTCCATTTGCACGCTCGGGGTCAGGAAGGCATGGTAGCCGACCTCCACCAGCACATCGATCTCGTCCACCGGATTGCGGGCTCGGGCGAAGTCGGCGGCGGCCCGCTCGAACTCGCTCAGGGCCCGGGGCACCTGGCCGTGCAACAGGTGGTAGCGAGCCATCCCCCGGTGGTGCTGTCCGCGAATCTGCTCCTGACCCAGAAAGACGACCGAGGCGGGAAACTTCTTCAACTCACCATCAATGGCGTCGAGCAGGCGCTGGTCCTCGTCGATCCAGGCCTCCACGCCGGGTAGCAGGGCGAAGTGGTTGGCCCGCTCGGTGCGCAGGCGCAGGCTCAAGTAGAGGAACTCGGGCTCCATCCCGTTGGAGGCCTGGTATGCCTGGTCGGCGAGCAAGATGGCCTGGGAGAAAATTCCCACCGACAGCCCGGCCCAGGCATCGCGCGAGGGAATGCGTCCCTCGCGGTGGTCGAAGAAGCTGAACTCCCAGGCCTGCCAGCCCCAGAGGAAAGTCCACTGGCCGGCCCGGGTGATGTCCAGGGGCCAGTAAGGGTCTGTTGCCGTGGGAGCGGCTTTCTTGGTCGTCTCGAGCGTTCGCTGGCAGGCCCGAGCATACTCGTCAGGGGTGGGAGCGCCCTCACGGTCGAGGCGAGCCTGAAACTCGAAGCTCTCGCACTCGGACAGGGCCAGGGCGGCCCCGGCGCTATTTCGTTGGGAAGCGAGCTCGCGGGCGCGGCTGAAGGCCCGGGTGGCCCGGGCCAGGTTGGCGGTGCGGTAGGCGACCGCCCCCTCGATGAGGTGGACGCGGAGCTCGATCTCGGGCTCAAGGGGTTCCTCTTTCTTGAGCTCGTCGGCCAGTTGAAAGACCACCCCTACGTCGTTTCGAAGCTGGGCCACGGCCAGGCGCCGAAGCTGGAGCAGGCGCCGTTCGGCCGGGTCCCGAGTCTGCAGCAGGGCCTCGCGATAGCGCCGGTCTGCCTCGTCATAGGCGCCCATCTTGGCCAGCAGGTCGGCCTCAACCGGGACGGGCCGGGCCGGGAGGGCGAGCAGGCAGAGCAGGGTCAGCATGAGACTCAGAGCACGCACTGAAGGGTCGGTTTCCCCGCTGGCCGGGACGGGGCCTGCTCTTCAGTGCCTGTCCGTGGACCGGCCTGACATGGGCTGGAAACTGGGCGCCCCTATCAGGGGTGGCGTGGATTGTAAGCCGGGCGCCTCTCGGGCGTGGCCATGGACTTCACTGAACTGGGCGCCCCTCTCGGGAGTGGCCGTGGACTGTGAACTGGGCGCCCCTCTCGGCGTGGCCGTGGACTTCACTGAACTGGGCGCCCCTCTCGGGCGTGGCCGCGGACTGCACTGAACTGGGCGCCCCTCTCGGGAGTGGCCGTGGACTGTGAACTGGGCGCCCCTCTCGGCGTGGCCGTGGACTTCACTGAACTGGGCGCCCCTCTCGGGAGTGGCCGTGGACTGTGAACTGGGCGCCCCTCTCGGCGTGGCCGTGGACTTCACTGAACTGGGCGCCCCTCTCGGGCGTGGCCGCGGACTGCACTGAACTGGGCGCCCCTCTCGGGCGTGGCCGTGGACTGCACTGAACTGGGCGCCCTCCTGAGGAGTGGCCATGAACCGCCCCGTACAGGGAGGAGGGCTGCGCTGAGTGGGCCCTTTCGGTGCTGGGTGCCCTGTGGGAGGCCTTACCGGGAGAAGCCGCGCCAGGCAATTTCCATGCTCTCCCAGTAGAGCTTCTCGAACTGGGCGGCCGTGCTGAAAGGGCGGTGCGCCTCGAGCAGGTCGTACTGGCCCAGGTAGACCCAATCCCACAAGATGGCGTTGTGGCAGAGCATGCGCGTCTGAACCCGGCGCCGCAGGGCGGCGATCTCGTGATCGTCGAATCCGCAGAGGTGCAGGCGCTCGAGGCAGGCGGCCTGCCATTCGGGCGAGTGCTGGGTATCCAAGAAAGGCTCGAGTAGCAAGGACCAGACGTCCTCGGGAGCGACCGGGGCGACTGCGTGGCCCTGGCACCAGCTTTCAAGTTCGGCCTTCTGGCTGGCAGGCACGAACATGATCTCCCGGCTGCACAGAACCAGGCTGGGAGGGTTCGTGGTGGGCCAGAATCCCAGCAGGTCTGTGGGACCCAACGTGCGGCGGCGGCCGGGGGCGAAGGGATAGCGATGGAAGCGGATCTGACCGGGCTCGCAGTCGACCTGGTAACTCACCCGATAGGTTTAGGCGCCTCAGGTCCGGGTCCCTGGCCTCGCTGCGCGACCGAACTGCGACCGGAACGCCGCCCCGAGCAGGCACCTGCAACGACGTCAGTGTTCATTGGGCGAGGTGACTTCTGGCCCCGCCGGCCGAGCAGGCCAATGACAAGTCCGACCGGACAGGGAGAGCAGCCCGGCGGCGCCGTTCAACAGATTCCTCTGACGGGAGCAGGCAGGCACGTGCCAGCCATGGGGTCGAATCGGTCAGGATGAGCCAGCCCGTTGACGACGAGATCAGCGTGCAGGGGATCAGACCCGGGCAAACCCGCTCGGATGTTCTCAGCCTTCTGGGGCCGCCGCTGGGAGACGGGCTCCCGGGCGAGCTGCCCCGTGTTCTCCGTCCTAACCGGGAGAGTGCACCGGTGTGGCGTTACGAAGGGTTGGCCGTGTTCTTCGACCAGGACACGGTTCTGGCAGGTTCTGGGCAGCCGCTTGCCGAGCAACCGACCCATCACCCAGAACGCGCTGGATGAAGGTCTCCATTCTCCAGCAGCCGGGGTGTTCTTCAGCCCCGAGGGCGGTTACCCCGTCCAACTTCGAAGGTCTTACTCCTGGCAGCAACCTGGCCCACCCGGCCTGGTGCGGCTGCGTCTGGCCGAAGACCTCGGGCTCACCCTGCATCGCTCGGTCTCCACGCTCTTTGACCTGGAAGCGTGCCGGGATGAGCCCCGTACCCTCGACCACCCGGCCGCCCGGCTGGAACGATTGGCCCCGGGACGATGGGGCCTGAGCTTTACCCCCCTCGGCCTCTGGTCGGCTCTGCAGGACGCGCTCGACGCAAAGGCGAGCTACGGTCAGGAGCTGGTGCAGCCGGCGGACGTGGTCGCGGAGGGGCATCCCGAGCGGCTGACGAGCCTTCTGGTCCACGCCCGGGCCCTGGCGGCGATGCAAGGTAGCCAGCTGGTGACCACCAGCGAGGTCAGCGAAGAGGCCTGCCACCACTTCCTGCAAGAGCTGGCCGTGCTCGGCCGCCTCGAGTGCGTCGGAGAGGAGTTGCTCTGGCGCCGCGAAGGGGAAATCCAGCCGGTGGTGGTGCTGGACGCCGAGGGCCGGGCCACTTCGGCGCTGCGCCAGGCCACCCTGGAGGGTCAGGCCTTCCGCCGGGGTCGATTCCCCCGGCACCTGCACTCGTCTCAGCACCTGATTCTCTACGAGCTGAACCGTTGTTACGGGCGCAAACGCCTCGGCGTCTCGCTTCCCTCCACCGATCTGACCGGTCAGAAAGATAGCGAGGAGCTGCGCCTGCGGATGCTGCAGCGTGGCCCTCAGCCCACCGCCTACCCGGCCATCGTCCAGGCCCGCGAGGCCCTCAAGCAGTGTTGCGAGCGAGCCTGGCAGGTCGGCACCCAGAGCGACCCCGACCCCCTCGAGCGGGAGTTGCTTCTGCTGGTGGAGGACTTCCCCTACACGGTCGCTCGACTGGAGCCGCACCGGGTGGTGACCCACGCCGTGCGGGTGGCGCGAGGGCTCATCAGCTACCTGCAGAACGCCCAGCCACGTCCGCCCCTGGTGACCGGCGCCGAGCTGGTTCTGCGGCGCTGCCTGGAGCTGCTGGCCGTCACTCCAGCGAGTGAAGATAAGCCCGCGACGGGCGGCTGAAGTCGTAGCCGGCCTGCCAGCTCGCGGGCAGGCTCTCGCGGGGCACCTGGACAAAGCCCAGGCGCTCGAAGAACTCGGCCACATAATCTTGCACGGTCAGGGCGAAGACGGCCCTCTTGCCGTCCTGGCGGGCCTTCTCGAGGATGGCGCGGACCAGCTCGCGAGCCCGGCCCCGGGCCTGGTAGCGCGGCAGGGTGCACAGCTTGCCCAGCTCGTAGCAGTCTTCGTATGCGAGCACGGCGGCGGCGGCCACGATCTGGTCGTTGACCGAGTAGACCATGAACTGGCGCACCATCTCCAGCAGCTCTTCCTCGGTGATGGGCTTGAGGGTGCCTTCGTCGACGTAGGGCTGCATGAGGGCGAAGATGTCGCGCACGTCGGTCTCGGCGGCGGCTCGCAGCACGTTGGGATACTCACGGGTGAAGAGCGTGCCCGAGCCCGAGTGGGTGAAGACCTCCTCGAAGATGGCTCCGCGCCGAGCCTGCACCAGCACGAGATCGACCCGGTGCAGCTCCTGCTGCTCGAGCAGAAAACGCAAGCGCTCTTCGGGCAGATTGAGGGGGACGTGGTCGGCCAGGGCCTGCTCGAGCTCGGCCACGGTGGGATAGGAGCGAAAGCGGCCCGCCAGCTCGAGGCCGGCCAGCGAGCCGGGGAAGAAGACCTTTCGGGCCCCCAGGGCCACGGCGCAGTGGAGGACTGCACGCTCGAGCCCGGGCTCGGCCAGAGCCACCAGGGGCACGTTGCCGGCCGAAAGCTCGGTCTGCAGGCGGCCGATGAAGGCGGCCGTGGTGAGGTCGGCTTCCCGGGCCGGAACGATCAGGAAGCGCTCCCCGGAGCGGTTCCACAGCTTGAGCTTGCGCTCCAGGCGGGGGTCGGCGGCGCAGAAGAGCACTTGGCGGATGCGGGCGGCATTGAGCACGCGCAGGTCGAGCAAAAGCTCGTCACAGTCCTCCGAGCGCTCGAAGCAGAAGGCGAACAGGGTGTCGCGAAAGCGCTGGCAGTAGTGCAAGAGCTCGAGGGTGGACAGCATCTGGGCGTCGACGGCCATGGGGAAAGGGGGTTTGCGCCGAGCCGGCCTTCACCTGCCGGGACTGGTTTCATTGCAGGGCTCGGTTGAGCGGGTGCGCAGGAACAAATGCCTGCGCTGGCCGACCCGACACGGGGGGGCTAGATGCGCAGAAACGGCCGACACGACATGTCCCACAAGCGGGTCCTGGATGCGCAGGAACGGCCGACCCGACACGGTCCCCCACGAGCGGGTCCTGGATGCGCAAGAACGGCCGACCCGACAAGGCCCCCCCACGATCGGGTCCTGGATGCGCAGGAACGGCCGACCCGACACGTCCCCCGGAGCGGGGCCTGGATGCGCCGGAACCAGGCCATCGGTGTTGGATCGTCTGGTCGAGCCGCCCCAACGGTCCGCGGCCTTCATCGTGAAACCAGGGAAGGATTTTGCCCTCTTCCCCCAAACCCCGCTCGAGCAATCTGCAGGGAGGGCCAGTGGCACCAGGGCGACTTCTTCTCACACTGTTACTCATGCTGCTGGCCGGGTGCTCGGGCGGAACGCGCCCGGACGGCACGCCGGCTCCTCCGCCCGGCCCTTCGGGCACCGCCTCTCTCACACTCAAGGTGGACGTGCGGCCGCTGGCTGCCTCGCGGCGCGGGATCCCCACCACGCTCATCATCCGGGTGGTGGACGCCCAGGAGATCGAGCGCGACGTCATCGCTCCCGTTTCCATCCCACTGGGGAACGACCCGCTGGTGCTGCACACGATGACCGGCATACCGCTCGGGATGCGCGTCGTCCGGTTGCAGGTCCTCGACGACGAGCAGTCCCTGTTGGGGGGCGCCATCTCGGCCCCCCTGATGATCGTGGCCGGTCCCAACACCCCGCTCACGCTGCAGGTGCAGTTCGCCCCTCTTCTTCGCTTTCGCACCGAGCCCGGCAATACGCTGGCCAACCAGCCCTTCGCTCCGCCCGTTCAGGTCGAGCTGCTCGATCCCAGCGGCCAGCTGCTCACGACGACCCGGGATGCGGTCACTCTCAATCTGGCCAATAACCCCGGAGGGGCCAGTCTGAGCGGCACGCTGACGGTGCAGGCGAGCAACGGCGTGGCCACTTTCCCGGGAGTAGCCCTGGATCAGCCCGGGACCGGTTACCAGCTGCAGGCTTCGGCCGCCGGTTTTGGCTCCGCCCGCAGCCAGTCGTTCGATGTGGCCGCCACTGTGGGTCCGCCGGCCCGGCTGGTCTTTTTCACTCAGCCCCCGGCCGCTCTGGCCGGCCAGGCTCTCGCCCCCCCGATCCAGGTGGTGGTGCAGGACGCAGCCGGAGTCACGGTGCCCTCCGCCTCCGACCCGGTCGTGGTGTCGCTCGGCTCCAATCCGGGCGCAACCGTGCTCAACGGCACCCTGAGCGTCCAGCCGGTCAACGGCGCCGCCACCTTTTCCGACCTGCACCTCAATGTGCCCGGAACGGGCTATACCCTGGTGGCCTCTTCGGCCGCGCTCCCCGCGGTGACAAGTAGCCCGTTCAACATCACCACCGTCGCCTCCCAACTGGTCTTTGGCACCCAGCCCTCCAACGGTCAGGCCCGCGAGATCATGACCCCCCTGACCGTGGAGGTGCAGGATGTCTTCGGCAACGTGGTGCCCGGAGCCAGCGACACGATCACGTTGACCCTCAACAGCCCGGCTCCCCCCACCCTGAGCGGCACCACCACCGTGAACGCAGTGAACGGAGTGGCCAGCTTCAACGACCTGGTGGTCAGCATGTCGGGCGCCGGCTACACCCTGCAGGCGACCGCGCCGGGGCTGACGACGGCCCTGAGCGCACCCTTCGATCAGAGCTTTCCCCGCGGATACCTCTTGCCCATCGCCGGCTTGCCACTGGGCGGACTCACCTCACCGGCGCGAGGCGCCATGAGCCAGAACGGGGATTTCCTCTACATCGGGGAGTTCAATACTCCCGGCCGTGTGGTGGGGTATTCCGTGAATGCGGTGAGCGGAGCGCTGGCCGTGCTCGGAACCTCTCCCTTCGGGACCCTGGGGGACCTGGTGGGCGGGGTGGCCGTGACTCCCGACGATTCCCAGGTCGTGGTCACGAACGCGGCCACCGGGAACGTCGTCCACCTGGCCCTGGACAACACCACCGGCGCTCTGAGCGGAGGCACCGCCGCCATTACCGACCCCCAACCCCTGGGAGTGGTGGTCCGTCCCGGAACGCCCCAGTACGCCTACGTGATGAGCAACTTCTCCGCCAGCGTGACCGGCTTCGATCTGACCACCATGCTGACGGTGCCAGGCTCGGGATTCATCACGGCGCCTGGCATTACCCAGACCGCAGTGCTCCACCCCAACAACAACTTCCTGTTCGTGACCTCGGGGGATGTCCTGGCGATCAACCCGGTGAACGGCGGCATAAGTCCTGTCCTCGGCTCGCCCTTTGCGACCGCCAGCGGCCGCTCCCAGGCTCTCGATCCCACGGGTTCGTTTCTCTACACGACGCAGGTCAACCAGATCGCGGTCCACTCGGTCAACCCCGCCAGCGGGGCGCTGAACCCCATTCCCGGCTCCCCCTTTCCCGTGCCGGGCGATCTGACCTCGGCCCGCATCGTGCTGAACGGGGAGTTTCTCTACACCTACGTGGTGGGCAGCAGCGACATCCTCATCTTTGCGCTGGATCCGGTGACGGGGGTCCCCACGGCCATCGACGACAGCCCTGTGACAGCCGGAAACGTCGCCTTCGAGCTCATCACCGATCCGCTGGGGCGCTTTCTCTACGCCGCCGACAACGCGGCCGGACAGGTCTTCGGGTTCAGCATCGTGCCCTGATTCGGGTGGGACCTGCACCTACGGGCCTGAGCCATGAAAGAAGGCGCCCCGGGGAAGCGGGGCGCCCAATTGGGACGAAGACCCGGGCCGACCGCGGGAAGAGCGGCCGGTTCCGAGCCTATTCCTCAGCCTTCTCCTCGGCAGCCTCTTCAGCTGCGGCCTCCTCGGCTGCGGGCTCCTCGGCGGCGGCTTCCTCGGCAGCGGGCTCCTCGGCGACGGCTTCCTCGGCAGCGGGCTCCTCGGCGGCGGCTTCCTCGGCCGCAGGCTCCTCGGCGGCAGCTTCCTCGGCAGCGGGCTCCTCGGCGGCGGCCTCCTCGGCAGCGGGCTCCTCGGCGGCGGCCTCCTCGGCAGCAGGCTCTTCAGCGGCTGCCTCCTCGGCAGCAGGCTCCTGGGTCTCTTCGGTAGCGGTCTCCTCGGCGGCAGCTTCGGTCGCTTCCGGGGTGGTTTCGGTCTCGTCGGACATGAGTACAGTGCTCCTTTCTTGGGCAATGCGGTAGCAAGAGGGTCGCTGCGCGAACAAAGTCGCGCAGGGCAATAGCGGTAGCTGGGTGGGTGCAGTGGAAACGACAGACAGCAAGAACCCGAGCACGCTCACCAGTCGTCTTCCCTCGGCTGGCGGGGCTCCCTGGCTCTTGGAACATTATAGGCTAGATCCGGTGGGAAACGCAAGAGCCAGAGCAGGGATTTTTCCCGGTTTCATGCCGATCCAATCCTCGATCAAACGTTCGATTGCCAGGCCTGACAGAGGCCCGTGGCGGGCCGGTTGCGAAGCAAGGGCCTTATGGTAGATGACAAAGCCTTTGTGGGCCTGCGATGGATCCCCACTCCGGCCGGACTCGACCGGATCCGCTGGGACGTGTTCCAGGCACCCGCCGAAGGGCCTGGAGGGCCCATCGCGGAGTGCTGGCAGAAGGCGCGCGAGTCGGGCCGGGCCGGAGACTATCGAGCGGCCCTGGCCCACGAACCCCCTCAACCGGGGACCTTCGAGCTGACGTTCTGGCACTGGTCGCAGCTCGGGCTTTCGCGGCAGACCGATGGCAAGCCCGCCTGGGAGGCCCTCATGGTCGCCTTTGGACCCGAGTGCGACGGGCCGCGCCTGGCTCCGGTGGCTTTCGCAGCCGAGTGGGTGGAGCGGCTGGGCGAACTGGCTCCCGCCCACAACGCCTGGTATGTGCTGGCCCCGGCCCTGCTTTTCTTGTTCGAGCTGACCCATAAGGCGGGGCCGCTGCAGGGCCACCCGGCCGCCGTGGCCGCCTGGGAGCGGGTGAAGGCTCTGCGCGAGGCCTGCTTCGAGCACCTGAGCGGCGATCAGGCAGCCGAGTTCGCCGAGGAGGTCTGCGACCACTTCTCACTGGCCCGGGACGAAACCGGGCTCTCGCTGTGGGAAGCTCGGGCCGAAGCTGCCGGGCGCGACTCCGACGACGAGGAGGGCCCCTGGCGGCTGGGCCTGGAGGCGAGCTGGCCCGAGCCGTTGCGCATCGAGGTGAAGCTGCACGAGGAGGATCCGCTCGACCTCTCCCGCGCCGGACCTGCCCTGCAGGCCTTCGAGCAGGCGGCCGCGCTGTGCGACCGGGATTCTCTCGATGAGGGGCTGGCCGCTTACGAGTCCGCCCTGGGGCGCTTTCAGCCTCATAACGAGGAGAGCGCGCTGCTGCAGCACATGATGCGCTGGGGACAGGCCTCCTGCCTGGACCGCATGGGCCGGCTGGATGAGGCCTGGCAGAGCCTTTCAACTATCTTCGCACCCGGCCAGACGATCCGCGTGCCGCTGCGCTTCTTCCTGACCTGGCTGCGCTCTTCGGTGATCGTGGCTGCCCGCACGCGACGCACCGACGAACTGGGCGTGCTGCTCTCGCTGCTCTTGGGACTGGCTTCCCAGCACCTGCCGCAGGCCCACGAGACGCTGCGCGAGCAGTTCGTGGAGCTGCTGGAAGGGGCCTTCGAGGAACTCTCAAACCCTCACGCCGAGGCCGCTCTGGAATGGCTGGATGCCAACCGTCGCCGCTTCGAGCCCGAGGGCACCCTGCTCTTGCCGCTCCGGACGCTGCGATTCCAGGCCCTGACCCACCTGCTGCGCCAGGAGCAAGCCGAGGCCGAGGCCCGGGCGGTGCTGGCCTGGGCCGAGTCCGAGGGCCTTCCGGACGTGTCCGAGGGCTGGAAGGAGATGCTTCTGCAGGCCCGGGAGAGCTTCCAGGACCCGTACAACCTGGCCCGGCTCAACCGCTCCCTGGAGCACCTGTCCGAGGTGGACGAGGTGGGCGAGATGGGCCGAACTGCACTGATGGGGGCGGCCGTCACGGGGAACCTGGAGCTGGCCCGGCGCTTGCTGGACCTGGGGGCGGATGTCAACGCCGAGGACCCCTACGACTGGACACCGCTCTTGCTGGCCGCCGACGAAGGGCATGCGCAGATGGTGCGCCTGCTGGCCGAGCGGGGGGCTGACCTGGAGGCGGTCACCGAGACCGACCAGAGCGCTCTGCACCTTTGCGCCTGGCAGAACCACCTGGAAGCGGCCCGAGCCTTGCTGGAGCTGGGCGTGGACCCGGTCGCCACCGACCAGGACGGCAATACGGCCCTGCACCTGGCCTGCACCGAGCCCGTGCCGGAGATGATCCGCCTGCTGGTCCGGGAGGCCGGGGTGGAGCTGCCCAACGACCAGAACGGAGCCACCCCGCTCATGGCCGCGGCGGCCAGCGGGCTGGTGGACAACCTGCGCTTGCTGCTCGAGCTGGGGGCCGATCGCAAGGCCAGGGACGAGGAGGGCGACACGGCCCTGGACTACGCTCGCCTCCACCGCCGACAGGAGGCGGTACGCTTCTTGCAGGGCTGAGCATGGCCCTGGTGCTTTCTTCATCCAGTGTCGGGGCAAGACTACTGCGCGGGGTGTCGCTTGCGCACCGAGAACCCACCCACGAAGACTCGACCCGCGGTCTCGTGGATCCGCCCATCCCGGGGGAGGTCGGGAGAAAGGGCCGGCGGAGCCTGGCCCTGGACCGGCGTGGCGGCATCGCCGCCGGAATCGGTGGAACCCGGCTGGTCGGGGGGAGCTCCGGCCGCCGCTCCTCCCCCGGCGGCAGGCAGACCGGGGGCCTGATCCAGCGGAAGACCGCTGGCTGCCTTCCCCTCGGCCATGGTGTCGGGTCTGGAGGTCGCCCCACCGGAGGACCGGGACTTCATCCGCAGCAGCTTCTCCAGACTGTTCCAATCGCGCTGGCGGGTCAGCTCGAGCAGATGGGGTAGCTCGGCCTGGGAGATCGGAGCCCGGGTGGAACGCTCCAAGAGCGAGGGAACGAAGCTCCCGCTGGACGGGTCGAGCTCCTCGGCCAGCGCCGAAGCCAGGGTGCCCTGGGCCTCGGTCAATTGCGAGGCCTGGCAGATCCGGGTCACCAGGCCGCTGGCGCGGTGCGCCAGCTCGGAGCGGCCCAGGGCCGGTGCCAGACTTTGAAGCACTCCGACCTGGGGCGAGGTAAGGCTTTGTTTCAGGACCTGGGTGGTGGCCACCCGGGCCCAGTGGGACTCGGGCCCAGACAGGGCGGGCAACAGCCGACGCACGACCTCGGCCTCGGACGGACTGACCTGGCTCCGGCTCAAGAGGTCTGAGGCCACCGAGCACGTTTCGTGCTGGGGAAGCCTGGCCTGGAAGAGCTCCTGCAGCAACTGGCTTTGAGTCGTGGTCAGATCGGGCCCATCGGCCAACTGGCAGGCCAGGTCGGCCCAGCGGGTCTCGTCCTTCTCGGGCCAGGCCTTGACCAGGTCGGTCAGGGCTGCAGAGTGGGCTTCGCTGAAGCGGGGGTTGGCCGCCACGTGGCGGGCAACCCCGACCCGCAGGTGCAGGTTCCCCCGGGCTTTGAGCAGGTCGAGCACGGCTCGGGCACTCACCTCACCGATGTCCCCCCGGGCCCGCACGTCGTCTCGCAGGATCAAGAGCCAGTCGGAGGGGATCTCGCGCAGCGGTTTGCCATCCAGGGACTGAAAGAGGGCCTCCAGGGCGGCTTGAGGCGAATCCTTGGGATAGGTCTGCGAACCGCTGAACCCGATCCTCTGGTCGTGAGGGTCCTGGGCCTCCTGGGAAGGGGCTGGCACCCCCGAGGCCGAGACCTGCGGGACGAGCCCGCCCTGGTTGCCCAGAACGGTCGGGACGTTCGAGGGAATCAGCATTCCCGGGAATTTCTCAGTGGATTGTTGGCGCTCCTTCTGGCTTCGATTCTGCCGCAACCGGCTCGGATCCCTATCCTACGGCCTGCGACGAGCCAGCAGTACGGCTCGGCCAACCTCGCCGGTAGGAGAAATTCCACCGAAGGATAACTGCCCGGCGTGCAGGCCTACATGTTCGCCCACCGGGTTTTCCCGCGCTGGTTCTTCGAGGACCCGGCGGCGGTGGCCCAGGTGCTCTCAGGGCCGGAAGCCCTCCCCCACCTGATCGCGCTCTGGAAAGAGGTCGGGATGGCTTGCCAGGAGAGCCTGGCCAGCGACGGACTCGCCCTGGAGCCGGTGCGGCTCGACGACTGGCAGGGGGTCCTGATCCGGCTACCTCCGCCCGGCGAGGTGCCGGAAGCCCACTTCCTGTGCCTGGTCTGGCCCTCGTCGAAGGGGCCCGAGGCGGCCCGCATCGTCACCCTGGAGCACTCGCTCGATCTGCAGGGGGAGAAGCGCACGGTATTGGGAGAGTGGCGCTCGGACGGGGCCCACCTGAACTTCGGCTCGGGTCCTGAGGCGCAGAGCAAGCCCTTTCTGGAGGCGGTGCAGCGCATCATCGGCAAAGGTTAGCCCATCGGAGCCCAGAGGTGGGCCCGCCTGTAGCTCGCCTGTCGAGCGATACGCGCCCCTGACTGCGTTGATCGGGAATGGCGCGGCGCTGTTCAACAGGTCAAGGCGCGGGAGTAGAGACGGATTTAACATTTCTGCAATGTCCCTGGCGGTGCCAGGAGCTAGACTCATAGCAGACCAACCTGCAGGAGGTCCTCATGAAGCGATTGATGATTCTGGCGGCACTGCTGTGCTGCCTGGCCATGCCGGCGCCCGCCCAGACCGGCATCTCGGTGCAGATCGGCGTAGGCAATGGGTATCCCACCTACCCCGTGTATCAGAGCTACCCGGTGTACTACCAGCCGGGCTATGTGTACTACCAGCCGGGCTACAGCTACCCGGTTCAGCAGCCCTACTACTACAACACGGGCTGCTATCCCAACGGCTACAACCCGGGCCCCGGCTACTCTTATCCCAACGGCTACAACCAGGGCTACTCGTATCCCAGCGGCGGTTACAACAACGGCTCTTGCGCCCCCCGTCCCACCTATCACAACAACTCCCGGCCTTACAACAACGGTCGCGCTCGGCCCGGTCAGGCTGCTCCCGTGTATCGAGCCGGGCGGGTGGTGCGCTGAGCCCAGCGTTTGCACTCCATGACCTGACATGCTCTGGCACAGGTCCGGCTTCTGGCGTATAATACCGGCACCGTGAGAAGCTTCATCCTCTTTCTTCTGCTGGGCTGCATCGCGCTGGCTCAGCCCGCTGCCGTACCCGAGGCCGACCAGGCAGCCGCCCGGGCACTGCTCAAGGAGCTCTACGCCGCCTACGAGTCGCGCCAGGTGGACAAGGTCATGGCCCTCATCGCACCGGCCGTGGAGGCCTCGGCCCAGAGCGACGCGCAGGGACGTGCCCAGGCGATCCGCGATGCCTTTCGGGCCTTCCACGAAGACCTGCTCAGCCATCCCGACTTCCGGCTCGAGCCCTTCAACGACCACTTCCTGGGCTTTGAACCGCAAAAGGACGGCGCGTTCCGGGTGATCTCCTCGGTGCCTGTCATCCTGTCCGACAGCCTGGTCTTCAAGGAATCCGACGGCACCCCCACGGCTCCCATCCGGCTGCGGCTGGGGGCTTTCACCATGCAGCGCGACAAGGGCGGCACGCTGCGCATCACGGGGATGGACCTGTGAGCAAAGTCAACCTCAAGGACCTCACTCCCGACGAACTGGTGGCCTTCGTGCGCGAGCTGGGCGAGCCGGCCTTCCGGGCCCGCCAGCTGCTGCGCTGGATCTACACCGCCCGGGAGACCGACTTCGAGCGCATGACCAACCTGTCGCTCAAGCTGCGCTCGCGCCTGCAAGAGAAGGCCGAGATCCCCGAGCTTGCGCTCAAACAGGAGCGCCACTCCGAGCAGGAGACCACCAAGTACCTCTTTACCCTGCCCGACGGCGAGGTCATCGAGAGCGTGCGCATGCACTACCTGGGCGATGACGTGGGCCCGGGGCGGGTGGCGGTGTGCATCTCCACCCAGGTGGGCTGCGCTATGGCCTGCGACTTCTGCGCCTCGGGCAAGCTGGGGCTCCGGCGCAACCTGGCCACCTGGGAGATCGTCGACCAGGTGCTGCAGATCCAAAAACGCCTGGACGAGCAGGGCGAGCGGGTGGCCAACGTGGTCTTCATGGGCATCGGCGAGCCGCTGCACAACTACCGCAACACCCTGCGGGCGGTGCGCATGATCAACTCCCCCGAGGGACTGGGGATCGGCATGCGCCACCTCACCATCTCCACGGCGGGGTTGGTGCCGCGCATCCGCGAGCTGGCCGCCGAGAAGCTGCCCCTGCGCCTGGCCATCTCGCTGCACGCCACCAACGACGAGCTGCGCGAGAAGATCATGCCGATCAACCGCAAGTGGAAGCTGGCCTCTTTGCTGGAGGCCTGCCGCGACTACCAGGAGGCCACCTCTCGCCGGGTGACCTTCGAGTACGTGCTGCTCGACGGCATCAACGACTCGGTCGAGGAAGCGCACGAGCTGGTGCGCCTGCTTTCGGGGACGCACTCACTGGTCAACTTGATTCCCTGGAACCCGATCGAGGGGGTGCCCTACAAGCGCAGCCGCCCGGCCCGGGTGCGGGCCTTCCAGGAAGTGGTGGAAAAAAGCGGGATCAAGTGCACGGTCCGCCAGGAGAAAGGCAGCGACATCGCGGCCGCCTGCGGCCAGCTGCGCTTGAGCGATCTCAAGCCGGCATGAGCTGGCTGCGCGAGCTGGAGAAGGCCCTCGAGGAGACCATCGAGGGCCGCACCGAGGGCAGCCACCGCCTGGAGGTAGCACACCTGTTGATGCGGCTGATGTTGGACAGCCGTCTGGTGCTGAAGAACAAGACCGAGCTGGCCCCTAACTCGTTTCGCATCTGGTGCGCCGAGGCCCTGAGCCGAGACGATCAGGAGTGGCTGCGCGAGAACCTGGCCCGCGAGGCAGCCGAGCGGGGCTGGGTACTGGCCGGTCCGTGCGAGTTCTTCTTCGAGCCCGGCCGCGAGCTGGCCGCCGCGGCCAGTTTCGCGCTGCAGGGCGAGCCGGTGGTGGCCATGGTGGACAACTGCGGGGCCATGCGCGAGCGCGGCTTCGTCACCCGACGCGGGCTGGTGCTGGGGCGGGGCCGGGGAGCCGAGCTGCGGCTCACCGACCCGCGCCTGTCGCGCCGCCACGCCCGGCTCTACCCGGCGGTGGGGATGCTGTGCCTGGAAGACCTGGGCAGCCGCGCCGGCACGCGCCTGGAAGGGGCGCGCGTAGGGCGGGTGCCCTCGGAGGTCAAGGACGGCAACCGCATCCGGGTGGGCGACACCGAGTTGCAGGTGTGGCTGCTGCCTTAAGTCCCGCGCCTTAGCGCTCGGTCAAGCCGTTCGTGGAGTCGTAGCGGGGATGGTTGGCGGGAACCTGGGCGGCTTTGTGGGCCTGACCCTGGCAGCAGTACTCGTAGGCGTCGGGTTCGGTGGACATCCGGTAGCTCGCGGAGTAGGTGTCCTGGCCCGCAGCCGGGCAGACGGGAATGATCCTCAGGTAGTTCGGCGTCAGGCTGCCGAGTTGCGTGGGATAGTAACCTGAATTGTCGGTCGAGTACATCTCCAGACCGAGGCCAATGGTCTTGAGGTTGGATTTACACGAAGTCAGATCCCGGGTGCCCACCGACGGTGGCTGGTCCTCGGCCAGACCGGGGACGAGCATGAGCGCGCCCACTACGGCGCCGGCGAGAAGATGGTAACGGTTCAACTCTGGTTCCCCCATCAGATTGATGCAGGCTCGTTCGAACCGGACCGGATGCTTCCCTCCGGGCGGCCGGTCAGGGTCCTTTCAGACAATATGGCTAGACTCAGAGCGTGATCACCTCGATCGGCTCCGGCTGGCAGCTCGCCTGGAAACCCGGGCCCCTGGCCGCATCCGGCCCGGGGCCAGAAGCGGTGGATGTCTTCAGCCCTTCCGCGCCGGTCGCCTCAGAGCCTTCGGAGGCCGGCCCGGCCGTGCCGGCCAGCCTGATCGCATCCGGTAAGGAAGCGCTCAAGCGCTTCGACTTCATCTCCAGCGAGCGCATCGACCTCAACGCCTTCCCTCGTCCCCAGCGCACCATCGAGTTCCTCAACGGCGAGAGCGAGTACTCGATTCGAGACAAGAAGCTGAACCCGGTCAACAACCCCCTGCAACTGGTCCGCCCCTACGCCCTGCACAGCTGCAGCTCGCTCTATTACGAGATCAACCCGGGCATGTCCGGGCCCAACATCTATCGAACCGAGCGTGGTTGGGGCGAGGACGGCCGGAAGGAAGAGGGTTACCTCAAGCTGGTCAAGGCCTTCGAGACCTTCTCGGTGAAGCTGCTCGAGAGCCTGAACGTGGAGGACGCCGAAACCCGTCGCGCGCAGGTCAAGACAGCGCTGGACGAGGAGTTCGGGGGCAAGAAGGTCAGCCAGTACCTCACTCCCGAGGACGCGCGCAAGATCTCCCCCGACCAGAGCCCGGAGAGCTGGCTGGTTTACGGGATGCTGAACGTCCTCTTGCACCCCTCCCCCGAAGTGTCGGCCCGGGCCCGGCTCCGCTCGCTCGAACTCCTCAGTCTGTTTACTCCGCAGGCCATGACGGATGGCTTTCGCAGCGAGAAACAGCGCTATCACAACGGCTACGACCGCATCAGCCCACCCCGGCTGCCCGAGCGCATCGCCACCCGCGAGGAGCGGCTGGCCACCGACAAGGTGGAGTGGACGCGCAACCCGTTCATGCAAGACCTTCTGGTGCGCGACCAGAACCGCCGCCTGGACACCCGAGCGGTCACCTCGCGGCTCCTGGAGGAGTCGCCCGACCTGGCCGTCTCGGTGGGGCTGCTGATGCTGCACGGCGCTGATACCACCGAGGCCGGCCTGGCCCTGTTGCAGGCCATCCCCCGCCTGGACGAGCAGACCCTTGAGAAAGTGATGGGTCCCGAGGCCTCCTACCTCACCGATCGCTTCGGCCCCGCGGGCGCGACGGGTCAGGTGGTGCAGGGGCTGGGGCTGGCCTCCTCGCGTCCCACGGCCACGGCGGCCGAGCTGCAACAGCAGCTGTTGCGCAAAGAGAGCTACGCCAACCACCTCAAGGAAGAGCTCTCCCGCACCCAGGTCCAGCTGGCCGCGGCCCAGACCTCTCTGCAGGAGTCCCAGGCCCGGGTGCAATCCCTGGAAAACTGGAGCGTCCGGGCCCAGAAGTTCATGCAGGAAAACGAGCAGCGCACGACCGCGCTGGTGGAGACCGTGCTGGAGCTGTCGGGCCAGCCAGCCAGGCAACGCCTGGAGGGCCTGGAAACCCTGCTCTCAGGCGGGAGACTGTCGGAGCTGGAGCTGCCCCTGGTGGTCAGGAGCCGCGATCAGGCGCTGGCTCAGGCGGCCCGGGAAGCGAGCGATCTGGGCGCTCTGGGCCAGGTCGCCGCCACAGCCAGCAACTGCCTGCAGCCCACCGCCCTGGAGCTGGTGGACCGGGCTCTGAGCATGGTGGTGGGTCCCCTGGGAGGCCCGCTCGGGAACCTGCGCGAGGAGGTGGCCTCAGGAGCCACCCCTCCCGGCGAAGCCCTGCGCACCCTGAAGGAGGTGGGGGAGGACTACGCCCGCCTCAGCGCCACCCGCGAGGGGATGGCGGGCGTCCGGGTGGGCGACGGTCACGTGCAGGTGGGAGCGGTTCGCGTTCAGCAGCGGCGCTGAATCCTTTCAGGCCCCTTTCGGGGATCCGCGCTAAGCTGAGCGCATGCTGATCCAGCCCCCCCGATCCTACACGATGCGCGACGGAGCCCGCGGCGGGCTGTCCGTGCGCCATCTGATGGCCGAGGGTGAGGAGTACCGAGTAGCCCGGCGCAGCCATCCCTCCCAGACCTGGGAGCTCACGACCGGGCCGATCTCGCGGGAGGGCGGCGAGCTGACCGGGGAGGAATGGCGCACCCTCAATCCGGGCGACCAGGTGCGCGAGCTGGCCATCGGCCAGGGGCGAGCTTACTACACCACGTTCAACCTGGTGCACTCGGTCGACCCGGCCACCGGCCAGAATCGCGGGATCGCTCTCTCCAGGAATCCCCCCAAGGACCTGGCGGTGGCCTCGAACGGCAGCCTGCTGGGACTGAGCGACAACAGGCTCGAGGTCTATGCGCCCGACATGCGCGAGCGCAAGACCATCAAACTGCCAGGCAATCCCTACGCCATGGCCCACCACGGCCCGGTGGGGCTGATCAGCCTGCGGGCCGCCGACAAGCTCCACCGGGTGGTAAGCGAGGACGGCACCCTGCGCGCCGAGCTCGAGGGCGAGCCGGTCACCCCGGGCCACGTGGGCAACGACGGGGCTCTGTGGCAGGTGCTGCCCGGCCAGGTGGCCCGCCTCAACGCCCAGGGAGAGCTGACCACCTTCCCGGTGCCTGAGAGCGCCTGCCTGGCCCTGGGCCAGGCCGACGGCTCCTTTACGCTGGTGCTCGAGGGCGAGTTGCAGCAGCGCTCGGCCAGCGGTGAGCTGCTCAGCTCGACCCCGCTCGAGCAGGCTCCCGCCCAGCTCTCGCTCGATCGGGAGGGCGGGCTGTGGCTGGCGGGCAAGGGACAGGTGAGCCGCTATCACCAGGGTCGGCTGACCAGCGTGGACAGCCCCGAGGGACCCTTCGCCCTGGGTGTGCTGGCCGACGGCCAGGCGCTCGTGGTGGAGCCCCACCAGACCCGCAAGCTCGGCCCCGCGGGCGAGCTGATCAAGAGCTATCCTGACCCCTGGTTGGCCCGCGAGACAGACGGGGGTGAGCTGCTCACGCCGGTGGCCCTGCGCACCGCCTACGGCCCCGAGGAGCAGGGCTGGACTCTCTTTCTCAATCAGGTGGCCCGGGGTCTGGGCCGGCCCGAGTCGCTGCCGACCCCCGGGGCGCTGCGCCCGCTGGGCGGCATCATGGAGCGTGTCCAGAGCCAGAGCATCTCACGCCAGGCCCTGCTCTCGCGTCAGGCGGTGGCCACCGCCCTGGAGGCCTCCGCCCCGGTGGCCTCGGTCGCGGTTGTGCTGCTGAGGGGCAAGCCCGAGCTGCTGGCCGTCTGGGAGGACGAGCAGTCGGTGCAGCTCTGCGCAAGCAACGGCTGGACCCGGGGGGCGGCCAGTCTGCAGGCTCCGCTGCAGGGATTGAGCCTGGACCACCTGGGGGCGGTGGGAGCCGACCAGCGGGGCAACCTGGTCATGCTGGACCTGGAGGAGGCCCTGCCCGGCCCGGCCCTCAGCGCCGCCGAGACTGCTCGGCTGGCCCTGGGCCTGGTCAAGGAGGCCGACCTGAAGGCGCTGGACGGCGTGCTGGCCCACCTCAAGACCTATCCCGAGCTCTCGTCGGCGGTGAGCTACCTGGAGACCACCTTGAGCGAGGCGGGCAACGCCAGGGGGGTGCGCATCGCCCTGGAAACGGTGCTCAAGGATCCTCAGGCCGGCTCGGGCGCCTGGACGGATGCGTTGCTGGGCGACCGGAGCGAGCTCTGGCACCGCGACCCGGGCATGGCGGGACGGATGCGCATCAACCAGCTCGAGCCCGAGCTGGGTGAGATGACCCGCCTGTCGGTGAGCGCTCTGCCCGTCAACCAGTGGATCTGGACGCTGCGCCGGCTGCCCGAGCAGGGGCCCGGCCCCAGCGAGTCGCCCCGCGAGCGTCCTCTGGACCTGGCCGCCTTCTTCTATGACCAGCTCGACCCGGCCAGGAAGGGCGAGTGGATCGGCTCGGTTGTAGAGAAGTGGCGCCAGGACGAGCGCTTTGCCTACCCGGGGGCGCAGGCGATCTTGAGCCGGCCAGATATGAAGGACTTCGTGCACGACCTGCTCGAGCCACTACGCCAGAACCTGCGCACCGAAGGCGAGGTGCGCTCGCTGGTCTCGGCACCGGCCCAGAGCGGGGTGGAGAACGTGGGCGACTACACCCGCGTGGGCGCGGTGCGGCTCAAGCGGCGGGTGGTGTTTCCAGGCGAGGAGAGCTAGAAGTCCGGCCGCAAACCCCCATGGGAACCTCCGCCACCACAAGATGTTGTAGGCGGCCCGACTTCTAGCACAGTCGCGCAGCCGGAAAACGTGTCAAGGGGGTTTCCGCCTGCGCTCCGAGGAAGTCCGGCCGCAAACCCTCGTCAAAGGGGGTTCCGGCTGCGATGCAAAGAGTCCAAGGAGGGAACTGTAGTTTTGGAGTGGCCGGGCTCTGCTTGGACACCACGACCGGACTGCCAGGGGAGCTTGTCCAGCACCCAGTCGATGGCCTGATCGGCCCGGGCCCGGAAGCCCTCGTGGTTCATGTAAAGCATCTGGGTGGGTCCGAGGACGGCGTTGGCCACCAGGGCCGGTCCGATCAACACTCCCGAGCGCAGCAGTCCGCTCGACACGGCGCCTGCGGCGTCGAACAGAGTCTTCATCTTCTGGATGCGGCTATACTCTTCGGGGGTCTTGAGCACCAGGTAGGCCTTGCCGGCCGATGCCGCCAGGCTCAGTCCCAGCCCGACCAGGGGAGCGCCAGCGGCCATGGCGGCGCTGGAGGCGCCCGAGGTCAGGTCGGCCACGCCCATCAGGCGCAGGTAGCGGTCGTTGTTCTTGATGCCGTGGTAGAGCTCCAGGCCCCCTACCAGGCCGTCCGTGGCGGCCCGCAGCCCCAGCCCGCTCTTGTAAACCAGGCCAGCCACCCCATCGGGAGTCATGGCCCGGTCCACCAGCTCGCTGACTTCGCGTCCTGCTTCGCCGATATCGCCCCGGAAGGCGGAGCTGGCGATGAGGCGCAACGACTCGAGGTTCTCCATGGGGTTGCTGACCAGCCCCAGCGTGATGCCGGCTGGCTCGACCAGCCCCACCAGAGTGGAGCGCTGCTTGATCTTGTCGGCCAGGCTGCGGCCCTCGGCGACTTGCGAGCTGATCTGCACGAAGAACAGATAACCCGATGGAGCCTTCCGGCGCTGCTCTGGCCTGGTTAACTTTTTACGAACGTCAGGTGAGAGCCCTCTCGGAAACGGTCGCCGGGATGAGCTGCCCGTGAAGACGGGAATCCGAAAGCCCAGCATCAACCGTCTTACGCCGCTGAGAGAAGCCGCGTGGGAGAGCAAACGAGCCCACCTCCCGGATAATCATGAACCGCGCAAAACCGCCAGGGATTCGCCGCTCTGACCCGGAATGCCGCGCTCATGGGCGATCTCGCCGACGGCGAATCGATCGAGGTCAAAGGCTCGGCGGCCACCCCCTACGTGCTGCGCAACGTGGGCGGGGTCTACTCGTGCAGCTGCCCGGCCTGGCGCAACCAGAACCGTCCCCCCGAGAGCCGCACCTGCAAGCACCTCAAAGCCCTGCGCGGAGCGGCGGTGGAGGAGGAGCGCGTGGGCTCGCCCCCCTCCCCCACGCCGAGTGGCTCCTCCACGAGCAGTGCGAGCTCGAGCGAAGCCAAGGCCCCTCCCCTGCTGCTGGCCCACAGCTGGGACAACCAGGCCGACCTGAGCGGCTGGTGGATGAGCGAGAAGCTGGACGGAGTGCGGGCCTATTGGGACGGCAAGCAGCTCTGGTCGCGCCTGGGCAACCCCTTCCTGGCTCCCGACTGGTTCCTGGAAGGGCTCCCCCCTATCCCGCTGGATGGCGAGCTGTGGGGTGGACGCCGACAGTTCCAGCGCACCGTCAGCATCGTGCGCCGGCAAGACCGCGGACCCCACTGGCGGGAGATCCGCTTCGTGGTCTTCGACGCACCCGGCGAGGCCAGCGGCTTCGAGGCCCGGCAACAGCTGCTGGCCGCCAACCTGCAGGGTTCCCCCGATCACCTCGAGCTACATCCCCAGGAGCTGTGCCAGGGCCTGGAGCACCTCAAGAGCGAGCTCCGACGCGTCGAAGGGCTGGGGGGCGAGGGGTTGATGCTGCGCCAGCCCGGCTCGCGCTATGAGGTGGGGCGCTCGCATACCCTGCTCAAGGTGAAGAGCTTCTTCGACGGCGAGGCCCGGGTGGTGGGCCACCAGCCCGGGGCCGGGCGCCACGCCGGCCGACTGGGAGCGCTGCTGGTGGAGTTGGTGGACGGCAAGCGCTTCTCGGTCGGCACCGGCCTCTCGGACGCCGAGCGCCACAGCCCCCCTCCGGTGGGCAGCCTGATCACCTTCCGCTACCAAGAGCTCTCCAACGCCGGCATCCCGCGCTTTCCCTCCTATGTGGGCGTGCGCACCGACCTGGCCGAGCTCACCCCCCTGCAGGCCGTCTGCTGCTTCTGCCGGGCAGTGATGACAGTCGACTCGAAAAGCTCGGTCAGCATCCAGCTTACCCACGAGGGTAACGAGCAGAGCTGGCAGGCGCATCCGGAGTGCTGGTTGAGCCAGCTGGGGCTCTCCCAGGAGCAAGCAACCTGAGCAGGTATAGAGGGTCAGCCTCAGCCCCCTGCGAAGCGCCAAGTCGTGGCAAGCGAGTTCGAGCCGGGCCAGATGCTGGCCGGACGCTATCGGCTGACCGAGCCCCTGGGCGCGGGCCGCATCGGCACCGTCTGGCTGGCCCATGACCGCAAGCTGGATCAGGACGTAGCGGTCAAGATCCCCCATCCCTGGCAGGGTCGCAACCCCGAGTTCATGGCCCGATTTCGTCGCGAGCTGCTGACGGGAATGCGGCTGCACCATCCGGCCGTAGTGCGCAGCCTGGATACCGGCCAGCACGAAGGTCTCCCCTACCTGGTGATGGAGCTGGTGCAGGGGGCTCCCATCCACCTCTGGTTCGAAGCCCACGCCCGGCGTGACTTCGAGGCCCTCTCCGAGGTACTCGAGGAGATCCTGGATGCGCTGAGCTACGCTCACGGACAGCGCCTGATCCACCAGGACCTCAAGCCCGACAACATCATGGTGGACGAGGGCGGCCAGGTGCACATCACCGACTTCGGCCTGGCCGGCCGTCTGGAGGATCAAACCCGCACCGACGACACCGGGGCCATGATGGCCGATCTCGCCTACCTCAGCCCCGAGCAGGCCATGGGCGAGCGCGGCGGGGTGCGCTCCGACCTTTACTCGCTGGGGGCGGTGCTCTACCACGTGCTGACCGGTCGCCCGCCGGTGGAGGCCCGCGACCCGGCCCAGTTCCTGCTGGCTATCCTCAACCAGAGTCCCCAGTCCCCCCATCGGCTGCGGGGGGACATCCCCGCCTGGCTGACCCGTCTGACCATGCGGCTGATGGCCCGCCAGCCGGAGGACCGGCCCGCCTCGGCCGCCGAGGTAGCCCGGCTGGTGCAGCGTCAGGGAAGCCGCCAGAGCGATCCCATGCCGGCCGGCAAGCGTCGTAACCTGCTCGGCCGCGATGAGGAACTGAGCCAGCTGCGCGGGTATCTGCAAGAGCTGAAGGGCGGGCGAGGCACCGTGGTGCGTGTCACCGGCACGGCCGGCTCGGGCAAGACCAGCCTGGTGGAGGAATTCCTGCGCCGGGCCCGACCGGTGGCCCACTGCAAGGTTCAGTCCAGCGCCATGCAACCGCTTCATTGCGGATTGCTGGAAAGGGCGCTGGGGGGACAGGGTACCCTGGCCGAGCGCCTGCGGCAGCGGCTGGCCCAGGGTCCGCTCATCCTGGTGGTGGAGTGGGCGCACGAGGCGACCCCCGAGCTGGTGGAGCGACTGCGCGCCCTGCTGGCCGACCAGCCCCCCGTGCTCTTGATCTTGATCGACCGGCCCGGCAAGGCCCGCTTCGAGGGCACCACCCAGTGGCTCAACGAGGCCCGGCACCGCCTGGTGGTGCGAGGCCTGACGCGCGATTTCTGCGCCCGCTACGTGGAAGAGCACCTGTGGGCGGCTCCCCCCGACGCGGCGGTCTCCTGGTTGATGCGAATGACCCACGGCAACCCGCTCCACCTGGGCCTGCTGCTGCGTCAGCTGGAGGGCACGGCGCTGCAGCTCTCGGGCGTTGTAGCCACCTGGGAGGAGCCGCGGGATGTGCCTCGCACCCTGACCGACCTTCTCAACTGGGTGCTCGAGCGCCAGGGTCCCGACGCCAGCGCCATCATGTCCATGGCCGCCAGCCTGGAGGAGCGCTTCGAACTGGGCCTGCTGCAATCGGTGGTAACCTACGAGGAGCGGGTGCTGGAGGACACGCTGGATGGCCTGGTGCGTGCCGGCCTGCTGGACGAGCAGTGGGAGGGGGGGGTGCAGCAGTTTCTCTTCGCCCACGAGCCCATCTGGCGGGTAGCCCTGCACCGCATTCCCGAGCGGCGCCAGCGCCGACTCTGCCTGCTGGCCGGCAACCTCACCGCCGGGGTCGATCCCGAGCGGGCGGCTCGCTTCTTCGCGCGGGCTCTCAATGCTCCCCGGGCAGTGGAGCAGCTGCTGCTGGCGGCCGAACGCGATTTCGAGACCGGTTTACCCGAGTGCGCTGCCTTTCTGAGCGGCCAGGCCGAGCGCCTGGCCTCAGAGGACGGCCATCTTGCCGAAGAGCTGGTACGGGCGGTGCTGCTGAAAGCCAGGGCTCTAGCGGCAGGGGGCCATAACCAGGCCGCCCGCGAGGCTGCCCACCGCACTCTCAAGCTCAGCCCCAGCGCTGAGCAGGCCGACCAGGCGCGCACGCTCTTGCGCCGCACGCCTATCGAGCCGGGCAAGAAGCCGGCCGCCGTTGCCCCGGCCGCGAAGGCACGCTCCAGCCCGGCCCCTCCCGAACTGGCGCCCGAGCTGGCCCTCAGTCCGGCCGCCAAGCGCGCCGTGCTGGGAGCGCGCAAGAAGGGGGTGGCTCCGCCCGCTCCCCGGGTCGAGCCCGCCCGCGCGGGAAAGACCCCCGCTCCGGCTCTCACGCCACCCACTTCGGTTCCCAGGCGAACCGAGAAGCCCGTGGCTCCACAGCCGGCGGCCGCCCCGACCGCCGGAAGGACGCCCCAGCCCGTCAAGACGCCTACCAGGCCAGCAGCTGCACCGCGGGGAGGCACCTCCACCAGTGGTCCAGCTCGCACGGTTTCTCCCGCGGCCCGGGCCAGCTCAGAAGCTCAGGCAGTCGTGCCCGGCAGCTCCGCCCCGGTGGCTCCCCGGCCAGTCAAACTGCCCAGCCCTGTCCTGACGGCCCGGGTGCAGCCCCAGCTTCCCCCGGTCGTGCACCCCGCCCAGCGCGCCGAGCCAGATGAGCCGCTGGCTCCAGGGCGGCTCTCCGGTCCGATGGCAGCCGGGGTCCAGGCTCCCCAGCTGGTGCCACCGGCCCCAGCGACCGCTCCGCCTCCCAGCGCACTTGCTGAGCCGCCGCGTCCCGAGCCTCCCCCGCCTTCGCCCGAGCGGGCCCAGCCCCAGGTCACCCAGGTGGCCCAGGAGCCTCCCGCTCCCCCGCCGGAGCAGATCCCTGAGTTCGTGGAGCCCCCCGAAATGGCCGCCCGCCGCCGTTACGAGACGGCCCGCGCGGCTGGAGACCGGGCCTCGGCCGCCCGCGCCGCCGAGGAGCTGGCCCGTCACTTCGAGGCCGCCCACGACCGCCAGAAGGCCTCTCTCTGGCGCCACCAGGCTCGCTTGCTCAGCAGCGCGCCCTGACGGAAGTTGCCTCCGAGGGTTTGCGGCCGGACTTGTAAGCACTTCCACCGAGGATCGCTGCGCAGAAGTTACGAGCCCGACTTCTGCGCCTCGCTTGAGCGCAATCGCTCGCGCACCAGGTCCTGGAGGGGACCGTCCACCAGCTCGGCCAGGTCCTTGCCCGGGCAGGTGGTCTGGCCGGGCGCCTCGTCGCGATGGCCGCGGATGGTGCCCGGGTCGAGGTTGTGGCGCAGGCAGAGGTAGACCAGGATCTGGATCAGGGCCTCGCGCTGCTCGGGGCTGACCTTCTCGGTCTCGAAGTCGCCGTCGAGCTCGACGTTGATCACGCCGTTCAGGTCGTACTTCGTGTTGCTCTCGGGGCGGTAGCGCACGTCGCGGCCCTCGAAGATGCGGCCGTCGAAAGCGATCATGTAGTGGTAAGGCAGATCCGGCCAGGCCTTGTCCTTCTGGCCCCACAGCTGCATGGCCCGCACCTTCTCGGCCATGTCCACGTCGTGCTTGGTGGGCACTCCGGCGTGGTGCACGACCAGCCGATTGGGGACGTGCTCGAGCTCGGGTCCAAGCGGTTGGGGGACCGATCCCCACTCCTCGCGGCGCACCACCATGAGCGGCAGGGCATAGGTGTCGCAACGCTTGTGCCAGCCGGAGCGCCAGCGCTCCTCGCCCCGCCCGGGAGGGGAGTTGGCGATGCGGCGATCCAGGCAGCGTCTGGCCGCCTGCGAGAACTCATAGGCGGCTCTCGGGCCGGCGGGCACGTCCTTCATCTCCAGCAAGACCCAGAGAAGGCCCCAGCCGTGGCCCTGGTAGCGCTCGGCGGGGGCGATCCCCTCGCCCTTGAAGTTGACGTAGTCAATCAGGGCGTAGACGCCGTTGGGGGTAGCCAGCAGCTTGTCGAGATTGCGCTTCACTCGCTCCGGGTCGGGGGCGGCCTCGACCAGCCGGGGCAAGCTCGCCTGCATCCGGGCCACCAGGAACTCGGTCTGCAGATCCACCGTGGCCGCCAGCCAGGTGCGAAGCTCCACCATCTGCTCGCTCTCCTGGGCCTGCTCGAACGCTTGCTTCGAGTCCCAGGGGCAGGCTGACTCGAGGGCCACACTGGGGGGCGTGGCCCCCCTCTCGCGGGCAAAGCGCACGAAGCTGGGGAAGCTCTCCACGAAAGGGCCCCTCAACCCCCGGGGATACCAGATGAAGTGGCCGATGCCCAGCGAGGGGAACTCCTCGCCCTCGTTCCAGCTCGTGAGACCGGCTACCGTGCCATGGCACTCGTTCTGCCAGACCTTGCGGCCGATCCAGCTCTGCTCGAAGGTGGTGAGGGTCAACAGGATGAGAAGGGCGATCATGGGGCGGTCGAGTTCGTTCTTAACAAGCGGTTCACCCGCTGGCAACCGGCGACCGGGTAGACTGGGTCCGATGCTGATACGAGAGGCGCAGTCCGTTCTTTCCGCCCCGGCGCGCCCGCCCCGGGCCAGGGGCTCGGCCGATCCCACCGACCGGGTGGAGATCAGCGGCCAGACCGTGCCCGTGGCCCACCAGCGCGAGCTGCGCGGGGCCTGGGTGGCCAGCGTCTGGAACATCAACTTCCCAAGCGCCGCGGGCCTGCCGGCCGAGCAGCAGAAGTTCGAGCTGACGGCCATGCTCGATCGGCTCAAGGATTGCGGCTTCAACGCAGTCTTCTTCCAGGTGCGCCCCGAGGGAGACGCGCTCTATCGCTCGGAGAACGAGCCCTGGAGCGCCTGGCTGACGGGAGAGCAGGGGCGGCCTCCGGGCTACGATCCCCTGGAATTCCTCATCCAGGAGGCCCATGCGCGCAACATCGAAGTGCACGCCTGGCTCAATCCCTACCGGGCCCAGTCGGGTCCGCAGGAGCGGGTAGCCCCGCACATCGCGGTGGAGGAGCCCGAGCAGGTCCATCCCTACGGTGCCCTCAAGTGGATGGACCCGGGCACCGAGATCGTGCGCGAGCGACTGGTGGACGTGGCCCAGGACCTGACCCGGCGCTACGACGTGGACGGGATCCACTTCGACGACTACTTCTACCCCTATCCCCTGAGCGGCGTGGACTTCCCGGACGAGAAGACCTACAGCGACTACCAGCTCTTCGGAGGCACCCTGTCGCGGGCCGACTGGCGGCGCGAGAACGTCAACCAGGCCGTGCGCGAGACCGCCGAAGGGGTGAGGGCGACAAAAGATCACGTGCGCTTCGGCATCTCGCCCTTCGGCCTTCCCGCCCCCGAGCGCCCCGAAGGGGTGAGTGGCTTCGACCAGTATGAGGGTCTCTACGCCGATACCCAGAAGTGGATGGACCGGGGCTGGGTGGACTACCTCGCTCCCCAGCTCTACTGGCCCACCAGCTCGACGCGGCAGCCCTACGAGACGTTGCTGAACTGGTGGACCGACCACGCCCGCGAGGGGCACTATGTCTTTGCGGGCAACGACCTCACCTCGCTGGGCAAGAATGAGCGCTGGACGGTGGATGAGTTCCGCCAGCAGGTGGAGATCTGCCGCTCGCGGGCCGAGCAGGGCTCGCAGGGCAACATCTGGTACAACGTGGGGCCGTTGATGGAGAACCGTCAGGGGATCGCGGACGTCTTCCAGGACGAGCTCTACGCCCGGCCCGCCCTGACGCCGCCCCTGGCGGGGGCGGCCGGCCGCCCGGTGGCCGCTCCCAAGGTAGGGGTCGAAGGCGGAGTTCTGCAGCTCGAGCACCGCGACGATGCGCCGCTGCGGGCCTGGACGGTGTACCGCCGCGAGGGCGAGGGATGGGAGCTCGACCGCGTTCTGCCCGGGGACAAGACCATTCTGGAGCTGCCCGCCGGGGAGTGGGCCATCGCGGCCGCCACCAAGCACGGCAACGAGAGCCAGGGGGTGGTGGTCACCACAGGCGGCTCTCGATAGAGGCTTCGACCATCGTGATCATCTCGCGAGGTGACGGGAACGATGGTCGGTCAGAGTCGGGGAAACCCTGCTCCGAATGGTGGGCGCAGGGCACTCAACCCGCCGGCGCAATCGAGCGAGTGCTCGTGGGCAGTTGCTCCGTGGAACCACTATCCCCAAGCCTGGTTAGATGTCTGTCGAGGGAGCCTCAGGCTCGGCCTTCTTCTTTCTCAGGACCACGCCGCCGATCTGAACCTGCTGGCCGTCCTCGCGCACATCCGACTCGGGCAGAGCCTGGCGTGTCTCGGCCGCGACCTGCCGGTCCTTATGGTAGGCCTGGAGCTCGGACTGGTGCAGGCTGACTTTGGCCCTCAGGCCGCTGGCCAGGGACTTCACCTGGACCGCGGCCAGGGCGCTCCCGCCCCACAGTGCCGCCCCCGCCAGGGGGCGAACCCACTCGGGGGCTGCCGTCAGGGCTACGCCGATCAGCTTCATGGGCAAAAAGACGCCGGCCAGAGAGCCAGCCGCGGCGGCGGCGCAGGCCAGCGCGATGGTCGCCTTCATACCCAGGCCCTTTTTGTGATGGGCCATCAGCGCCAGGGCCGTCCCGACCACGACTCCGGTCAGGCCGCCCACCATGGCCGGAGCAAAAGAGATCAAGCTGGGAACCAGGAGGCCTACGGCGGCCCCAGCCGCGGTGGCACCCACCAGGGTCAGGGCGCTCTTGCGCCGGAAACTGGCCACCTCGGGCGGCTCTGCGGGAGGGGCCGGCTCGAGCAGGTCCTGGGGCACCTCGGGACGGACCGCGGCTGCCGAGCGAACGGACACTGTTGAGCCGGGGATGGTTTGCTGGACGATCATACCTTGCCAGGGTAGCCGCAGAGGCTTAAAGAATCCTACCCGAGCGGTCACTCCCGGCATCGGTGCGCCACCGACCTCGAGCGGTGGGTCTCCGGCGCCACCAACCTCAAGCTGGCATTCTCGGGTGGGGCACACACCGGTCTCCGCCACCAACCTCGAGCTGGCATTCTCGGGTGGGCACGCGTCTCCGCCACCAACCTCGAGCTGGCATTCTCGGGTGGGGCACGCACCCGGTCTCCGCCACCAACCTCGAGTTGGCTACTCTCGGGTGCGGGCACACACCGGTCTCTTGCGCCAGCAGGGCGGGTCCATACCCCGGGCGCTCCTCCACCCGGGCGCCAGGCGCGGAGGATGAGAACGCGGGCGAGGGGTCATTGATCGCGTGTGATGACCCGGCAGATGGCGGTGTCAAGCTCAGGGAGGGAAGCTGCCGCGCACCAGTCCTTTGTCGCCTGCCACCAGGTAGTCGCCCTGGTTGTTCAGACCCACGCCCATGCCGCTTTCTGAGTAGCCCACATCGAGCCGCTCGCCCGAGGGAGTGGTCAGGTACTCCCAGCGAGCCTGGCCGTCGGCGATCTGGCCCCGGATGACCCCTTTGTCCCCGGCCACGACGAACTGGCCACGCTCGTTCACAGAGACGCCCAGGCCGCTCTCGGAGTAGCCCAGGTCGAGGCGCTCGGTGCCTTCCTGCAAGAACTGGTAACCCTGGCCCAGGCGACCAAAGATGACTCCCTTGTCGCCCGCCACCATGAACTGGCCGGAGTTGTTCAGGGCCGCGCCAAGACCGCTCTCGGAGTAGCCCAGGTCGAGCCGCTCGCGTCCTTCCTGGAGGTATTGGAAGGTGGGATTGCCCTCGTTCAGGTCGCCGTGCACGATGCCCCGATCGCCCGCCACCAGGAACTGCCCGTGGTCGTTCAGGGCCGCGCCCAGGCCGCTCTCGGAGTAGCCCAGGTCGAGACGCTCTCCGCCCTGCATCAGGTAGCGGAAACTGGCACTGCCGTCCTCGCCGAGCTGTCCGTGCACGATGCCCCTGTCACCCGCCACCAGGAACTGCCCGTTCTCGTTCAGGGCGGCTCCCAGGCCGCTCTCGGAATAGCCCAGGTCGAGGGCCTGGCTGCCTTCCATGAGGTAGCTGGCCACCGGTCCGTCGGGAGTCAGACGGCCCACCAGGATGCCCCTGTCGCCGGCGATCACGAACTGGCCCTTCTCATTCAGGGCGGCCCCCAGGCCACTCTCGGAGTAGCCCAGGTCCACCAGATTGCCGGCGGCATCGCGCAAGAGCTCGCCGTTGATCAGGATGCCCCTGTCGCCGGCCGCGATGAAGTCGCCCCGGTCGTTGAGGGCGGCGGCCAGGCCGCTCTCCGAGTAACCCAGGTCCACAACCTGGTTGTTCTGGCACACGAGCACCTGGCACTCCGCGGGAGGCGTGGCAGGGGTCGAGGGACCGCAGCCGGCCAGGCCGAGCACGCCCACCAGGGAGAGGGCGGCGAACAGGCCCGTCTGCCAGCGGCCGAACTGACGCGGCGCCTCTTGTGAGGTGCGGGGCTGCGAGAGAATAACGGACTCGGTGGGAGCCTCGTCGGGGGACACCAGCGAGCGCGCGCCGGGTGGTGGGCGGTGGGCCAGGCCGGAGGCCGCCAGAGGGCGGATGGTCAGCATGGCTCCAGAGTGCCGCAGCGACCTGAAAGGAGGCTGAACGGCGGGGGCGGGGAAAGCTGGCCGGCATGTACAGCCGCTCTGCCCGTTTCTACGACGCGATCTACGGTTTCAAAGATTACGAGGCCGAGTGCCGGCGGCTTGTCGAGCTCGTCGGTCCGGGTGGGAGCTTGCTGGACGTGGCCTGCGGGACAGGGCTGCACGCGCGCCAACTGACCAGGAGCTTCCAGGTCACCGGTGTCGATCTCGATTCCGAGTTGCTCGAGGTGGCCCGGGCAAACGTGCCCCAGGCACAGTTTCTCCAGGCCGACATGCGCTCGTTTGACCTGGGACGCACCTTTCGGGTGGTCACCTGTCTGTTCAGCTCCATCGCCTACGTGAAGACCGAGCAGGCTCTGCACTCGGCCTGCGCGTGTCTGGCTCGTCACCTGGAGCCAGGCGGCAAGCTCTTGGTCGAGCCCTGGTTGCGGCGCGAGATGCTCAAGCCTGGCCATGTCGGCCTGGACACGGCCGAGTGCGATGGGGTTCGACTGGCCCGCATGAGCACGTTGGAGATCGTGGGCGAGCTGTCGGTGATCCACTTCCACTACCTGATCGGGTCAGCCGAGGGGATCGTCCACGAGACCGAGGACCACGAGCTGGCGTTGTTCACGCTGGAGCAGTACCGACAGGCGCTGGAGCAGGCCGGCCTGCAGGTGGAGTTCGAGCCGGAAGGTCTTTGTGGTCGCGGGCTCTTCACAGGGGTGCGCGTGGATTGACCTTCAGCTTGCTTTAAGCCCCGCGACGTATCCTCGAGCCGATGACGATTCAAGGACTGCCCGATTGGGCCAAAACCTCCTACGCGTGCGTCGAGCGCAAGCTGGTCAAGCCTGAGGTGGCCTGGAAGTTCGACTGGAACTTCCCCCACTTCGACAACAAGTATTCCAGCCAGTGTGAGTCCTATCTGGGACTGGACGAGACCCTGGCCGATCAGGCCCTGGATCAGCCCGACTTCGTGAAGCTCAAGAACCAGAACGGGACCGAGGTGACGGCTTCCGGGGACGCCAAATCCGGCTACTACGTCGAAGCTGCCACTGAGAAATGCGTGGTGGCACGTTTCTCCGAGAACGCGGTAGACCACTTCACCCTGAGCCCCGACGGCGGCTGCGAGTGGATGCACGTCGACCGCAAGAACACGGGCCGCAGCTTCCAGCTCCTGTTCCAGGTGGACCCCACGCGGCTCGAGGTGGAGTCGCTCACCTCCGACCCCCGCGGCCAGGGCGTCTCCGAGCGCGACGGTGCTGTCGTGGTGGGCGGAACCGCAGTCCGCAAGCGCTCCTGACCTTTGATGACGCAGGTTCGCACGCGGGCCGCGTCGTCTGCTCGGGCGCAGCATTCTGGCCGGCTGATTCGCTTGCGAAGCGGGGCACCATCACTCTGTCAGGAGCTGCGCGACGCCCAACATCCAACATTCTCGTGGTGGCGGCCCCTGAGAGCGGAGCCGGTTTGCGGCCGGACTTCTAGCCCAGGTCTTTCTCATAGCGCCAGAAGACCCGCTCGATGAAAGCGCCGCAGGCGCGGGCGTAGAAGCGGAAGGGCCCCACCCAGGGGATGGTGCAGCGCTCCAGGCCCTGAGCCTGGAAGTCCTGCAGGCAGCGAGCGAGCAGCACTCCGCCCAGGCCGGCGCCGCGGTGCTCTGGGCTGGTGCCCATGGGGCCGAACCATCCCGTGCCGCGGTTGTTGGCGTCGTAGCCGGCAAAGCCGAGCAGCTCGGGGCCCGAGAAGGCAAGGTGCAGGCTGATGGGGCGGTTGCTCAGCATCACCTCCACCTCGGCCTGCCAGGGGGCAAAGTGCTGCTGCAAGAACTCCATGACCACCAGTCGGTCCTCACCGGTTGCCCGGCGTACCTCGAAGCCCTCCGGGGCAGGGCGGGCAAAATCGCGCCCGGTCAGCTCGCAGCACAGGTTGTAGCACTCGCCGAACTTGTGGTAGCCGTGCTTTTCGAAGAACACAATGGCCTCGGTGTAGCGCACGTCCAGACCGGGCAAGAGGTAGTTGGGCACGCTCTCGATGGCGCGCAGCTTTTTGGCACGGAGCGCACGCTCCACGGCCTGCAAGAGCTCTGATCCGATCCCCCGGCGTCGGTGCTCGGGAGCAACCGCGATCAGCTTGATGGATCCGCGCGGCACTCCGTGGCAGAAGCCGAGCAGTCCGTCCTCCTCCCACACCAGGGTGGTGCCGGGGTCTTCGTGCACCTTCTCGCGCAAGAGCGGGGCGGTGAGGGTGTCAAAGCGCAGACTGCGCTGCAACAGCTCGAGCAGAGCCGGCTCGTCTTGCTCTTGGAATGCTCGAATCACTTGTCCGAGAACGTGGCGATGAACTCGCGGTCGCGCCAGGCCAGCCAGGCTACCCAGAAGCTTGGCAGCGTGCAGATCAGGATGTAGAGGAAGAATCCCTGAAAGCCCAGGGCCGTCTTGACGTATCCGGAGACCATCTGGGGCAGCATCAGGCTCAGCGCCATGAAGCCGGTGCAGATGGCGTAGTGGGACGTCTGGCGATCGCCCCTGGAGAAGTACATCAGATAGAGCATATAAGCGGTGAAGCCGAAGCCGTAGCCGAACTGCTCCAGAAACAGGAAGGCACTGATGAGCACCAGGTTGTCAGGCTGGGCCACGGCCAGGTAGAGGAAGGCCGCATTGGGCACGTGCATGGTCACGATCAGGATCCAGAAGAGCTTTCTCAGGCCGAAGCGAGCCACCAGAAATCCAGCCAGGATGCCCCCGCAGATGATGCCCAGCACGCCGTAAGTGCCATAGGCGATGCCCACCTGCTCGGTGCTCAGGGCCAGGCCGCCCTTGGCGTGGGGGCCGGTCAGGAAGGGGGCTACCATGGCCAGCAGCTGGGCCTCGGCGAAGCGGAACAAGAGCATGAAGGCGATGGCCGTCTGAATGGCGGGCCTGGCGAAGAAGGTGCGGAAGCTCTCCAGGTAGCCGGCGAAGAAGTTCTCCTCGCGCACCGGCTGGTCGGCAGGGGGTCGGGGCAGCACCACCAGGTGGTAGACGGCCACGGCCACGAAGGCTGCCGCCGGAATGCAGAGCACGGTGGACCAGCCCTGCAGCTTGCCCATCGAGAGGGTGAGCCGCCCGGCGGCGGCCACCATGAACCCCTTGGCGCACAGCATGGCCAGCCGGTAGGCGGTGGCCCGGACGCCTGTGAACTGAGCCTGATCGCGCTCTTCCAACCCCAGCATGTAAAAGCCGTCGGCGGCGATGTCGTGGGTGGCCGAGGTGAAGGCCATGACCCAGAGCACGGCGGCGCTCAAAAAGAGCCAGTTAGGCAAGTGCAAGGTGGCGGCCAGGGTAAAGAAGCAGGCCGCCAGCACCAGCTGCATGGCGACGATCCACCAGCGCTTGGTCTTGACCAGGTCGACCATGGGGCTCCAGAGTGGCTTGAGCACCCAGGGCAGGTACATCGAGCCGGTGATCAGGCCGAGTTGAATGGCGTCCACGCCCAGGTCGTTGTAGAGGAACTTGGCCGTGTCCGAGACCACCGCGTTGGGGATACTCTCGGCGAAATACAGGGTGGGCACCCACAGCCAGGCTCGCTTCACCCGCCCCGGTTCCGCGCCGGGGGGAGGTCCCCTGCCTGGGCAGGCCACGCTCCTCGAGCAATTCTCGATGCAAACGCTCTCAGTCCCGGGACGGTGTAGCTGACCAGAACCCCTGGCCGGGTCCCGAGCCTGAAGGGCGAGTTTGCCAGGTTCAGGCTGGCGAGAACCCAGACGCGTTCGGGTCCCGAGCCTGAAGGGCGAGTTTGCCAGGTTCAGGCTGGCGAGAAACCCAGACGCGTTCGGGTCTCGAGCCTGAAGGGTTGCTGACAGCCGACTGAGCTTCAGCCGCGCCGGAATAGCTTGCGCAGCATCTCGAGAGTGTCCTCCCGGCTCTGACCGGTGTTCTCGTTGTGGCGCTGCCAGAAGGCGCCCCACCAGCCAGCTGGCTCGTTCTTGTCGCCGCTGTGCTCGGTGGGCCTTCCGGTCTCGCCTCCGGTCACCAGCGAGCCGACGTAGTCGGCTTGGGAGTAAACCTTGTCGATCTGTTTGGCCAGAGAGCCCATATCGTCGGCGGTGATCTTGCCGTCCGAGGTGGCCTGGTAAAACTGCACGGTGACGCGCACCGGGAAGCGCTCATCACGCTCGATGGCCAGGTTGTCCACCTCGGTGAAGGGTCCTTCGACCTCGCCGTGACCGATCACGGCTTGCTCCATGCCGCGGTAGCCCATGCTCTTGGCGGGGGGCGCGGCTTCGCAGCAGGCGTCCCCCATCGGTTGCATTCGCAAGGGGTTCTTTTGCTTGAGAGGCACCTGGATGAGCAACACCATGTTGAGCCCTTCCTGCTCGGCCAGGCGCACGGAGGGGTGAGAGGCTCCCTGGGAGGCCACGAAGTCGCTCTTGCGCTCGCCGGTCAGGCTGGCGCGCTGGCCGTTCTGGTTGAAGAACAGGCGCTGGCCCCAGGTAGCTCCGGCGTCGAAGCCGTCGCGCTTGTTGTCGATGACGGTCATGCTGGTGCCCTCGCGGGTCACCAGGATGCTGAGCACACCCGGGTCGCCTGCATACGAGCTATAGTTGAATAGGACCGGGTTGAAGGTGCACTTGCCCTGCTCGGGGATGGGTAGGAAGCAGGCCTGGGCGCTCACCAGCACGTGCGAGTCGCGGCTGGCCAGCATGCTGGCATGGTCGCCCTTGAAGGTCTCGGGGTGGGTCATGTAGGCCCGGGGATCGCCCAGAAACTGAGTCAGGGTAATCTTGCGCAGGGACTTGCCGGCTTCATTGCCAACCAGCACGAAGAACCTGTCCGGGTCGATGTCGGCGGTCTTGTCGGAGAAGTTCGGAAAGCGAATGACGGGCAGGCAGGTCAACTGGCGTTGGCCTCGGGAGTTCTCGGTCTCGACCTGGAGCGTCATGTCGGAGATGTTGGGGCCGACGCTGGACCCCTTGTAGCGCCCCGTGTCTTCCCAGGTCACGTTGACCAGGTCGAGGCCGTACTTGCTGGCCAACTGTCGCACATTCGAGTCGCCCACCATGTTGGCGGTGCGCTGCACCGTCTCGAGATAGCGTGAGTCGGTCTCTTTGGCCGAGACGTTCGGGGCGCTGAGCAGCAGGGCAGTCAGGATGGCGGCGGCGATTGGCCTGTTCATTGGGACCTCCCGGGCTTCTTGCGAGATGCTGGTGAAGTCGCGGGGCCAGGTGGGGTTATTTCATCTGGTCGATTCTCAGGCTGTCAGAGAGGTTCCAGCGATACCCTCGGTCGGCCTTGCCTGAGCTCAGAATCGAGGATGGGGGAAGTCCGCACGTCGCCTGCTCTGCTGGGGGCGGGGAACCGGCCCAGGATTCCTCAAAACGCCGACGACCCACAGGAGCTGAGTGGCAGGAACTTTTTCAGTTATGGCCTCACTCGCACGTCGGGCAACGGAAGGGCCCGGGCCGCTGCTCAGGCTCCCTGGCGCTGCGGCTGGGTGGTCGACTTCTGCGAAGTTTCATCGGATCGCCCCGAGCCAGGCAGGTCTGGATCGAGCGCCTGGGACAGCTCGGCGAGGTGGTTGCTTACGCTGCGCAATCAACACTCGAACAAACGCTCGTTTTTTATACCGGCGGTATCGAGACTCTGTTCGATTGTGTTCCTGATGTCTCCCTCGCGTCCCGGCTCGAGGGCAGATCTACGCCCTGGTGGTCGTGGTCTCGCTCCCTCTGCTGTTGAGCCTCTCTCAGGGCGCCTTCGGGTCAGGGAACGCCGCCATGTCAACAGGTCTCGACCGGCAGGCGTTGCTGGACATCACGTCGGCAAGGTCCCGGCCTGTTCGGCGACAACCTACTGCAACTGGGAGGCCGATGGGCCGCGGCGCGTCCAGGTCGATCTGGGTGTGACCTGGCCCACATTCGAGCTGTAAGCGCGATTACGGTGCCAACCAGCAGTTGGGACTAGACTACGGCTATGTTGAGCACCTTCCGACCCGAAGCCTTCCGACCCCGCCCGGAGGAGAAGAAGCCCGACCCACGGCCTGAGCCGGCCCGCATCCCCGAGCCGCTGTGCAAAGCGACTTTTGAGCTAGGCGCAGTGCTGCTGCGCTGGGGCGCCTCCACCCTGATCCAGCGAGTGGCCCGACGCCAGAGGCTGGAGGGCCACTTGCTGAAGCTGGCCCGCCAGCGCCTGGGCATTGTGAGCGTGGCCGACGCGACCAGCGAGCTGAAGGCCAGTTGGAGCGACTGCGAGGCAGTCCTGAGCAGCCTGGCCAGGCGTGGAGTCTGCTACAAGCACGAGCAGGCCTACATCTTCGAGCAACACCTGCCGCGCCTGTGGTACTGCGATTACTGCGACGCAGTGCACAATGAGGGCACGATCTGCTGCAACTGCGGCGCCGAGCTGGTGGAGCGCACCTGTCAGGTGGTGGGGCGGTCGCCCTGGATCACGGACCAGTCTCTCCGAGCACCCGGCGCTCCGTGAGAAACTCTGCCTGAGATGCGGTGTTGCTCTTGGCAGCCAGAGCGCAGCCCGACCCTCCGGTTGCCGGCTTGGCGACAGGCTCAACAGCTTGCAGGTTCGGCATCTTTGTGGTGGCCCGAGAGCGCAGTGCTCGTCCCACCCCCTTTTCGAGCCTCGCGCGGCCAGATTCTTGTCCACGACCGCGAAGAGCGGATGGACGATGCAGTGCTGCGTTGCCACCACAGTGGGTTTGCAGCCGGACTTCTAGGTAGCAGCGGGAACGGGGCGGCTCTCGAACAGATCGCCCGGAGTGAACGGGTTGCCCTGCAGGTAGGCCCAGGCATCCATCCAGCCTTTGCCCGGGGGCTTGAGCTGGCGAATCAGAACAGCCCCCTCGCCGCAGGCCACCACCGGGCCCTGTCCCTTCTCCACCCCCAGCACGCTGCCGGGAGGGCCGCTGCCGTTGGTCAAGCTGGCCCGACCCAGCTTGAGCTGGTTGGCTTTGAAGGCGGTGGTGGCGCCCGGTTCGTGGGCCAGGGCGCGCACGAAGTTGCTCACCTCTGCAGCGGGACGCGTCCAATCCACCCACAGGTCTTCCTTCTTGAGAACCTTGCTGTAGTTGGCCCCCTCGGCCGGCTGGACAAGGCGCGGAGCAGTGCCGCTGGCCAGGGCCGTCAGGGTCTCGGAGAGTACCTCGGCGCCCAGCGCGGCCATGCGCGCGGACAGCTCCTCCCCCGTCTCCTCTGGACCGATCTCGGTGCGCCGGCACAAGATCAGATCGCCTGTGTCGTAGCCCTCGTCCATGAAGAAGGTCCACACGCCCGTCTCGCGATCGCCTGCCATGATGGAAGCCTGGATGGGGATGGCTCCCCGATGGCGCGGCAGGAGCGAGGGGTGGACGTTGATGCAGCCGTGGCGAGGCAGGTCGAGGATGGTTTTGGGGATGAGCTTGGCGTAGGCCACCACCACGATGACCTCGGGCTCAAAGGCCTTGAGCTCGGCCAGCACCGCCTCATCGCGCAGCTTGAGGGGCTGCAGCACCGGGATACCCAGCTCCAGGGCGCGGGCTTTGACAGGCGGAGGGGTGATTTTGTTGCCGCGTCCGCGGGGCTTGTCGGGCTGGCTGTACACTGCCTTGAGGTCGCACTGGCGGGCTACCACCTCGAGGCTGGCCAGCGCGAACTCGGGGGTACCCATGAAGACCGCCTTCATGCCTCGACCTCCTCTTCTTCCTCCTCTTCCTGGCCCTGACGGGTGCCGTCGCGGATGTCGCTGGCCAGGTCGGTGAAGAGGCGTCCGTCCAGGTGATCCACCTCGTGCTGGAAGACGCGGGCGAGCAGGCCCTCGGCGGGGATCCGCACCTTGCGGCCCTGCTCGTCCACTCCCCGGGCCACCAGCTTGGCGGCTCGCTTGACCTCACCCTGCACTCCGGGGATGCTCAGGCAGCCCTCGGGCCCGACCTCCTCGCCCTCCAACTCGTCGAGCTTGGGGTTGATCAGGCAGATTGGGCCATCGCCGATGTCCACCACGATGACCCGCTTTGAGATACCCACCTGAGGCGCCGCCAGGCCAATGCCGCGCGCTTCGTACATGGTCTCGATCATGTCTTCGAGCAGACGCAGCAAGATCATGTCGATGCGTTCCACGGGGCGGGCCTTCTGACGAAGGACCGCCTCGGGAACGAATCGGATGGGGAGAACGGCCACGGCGGACTTAGTAACCGGGCGGGTTGGTGCGGGTGGCCGTGGGCCTCGGCGTCGGCGTGCGGGGGGTGAAGGTAGGCGTGGGGCTGGCCGGAGCCGCCGTCGGCTGGGAGCCACCGGGACTGGCAGCACCCGGGCTGGGGCTGGTGTCGTCGGGAGGCACCTCGTGCTCCACCATCACCTTGGGCTGGACCTGGATCTTCTGGTAGTTGTACCAGATGGGCGGGTCGGGCGTGAAGCTGAAGGACTGGCCCGGCTTCAGGGTTCCCACCGGCTTTTTCCACTCCATCACGGTCTGGCCAGCCAGGTTGAGCAGGCGCAGGTTCAGGGTCACCTTGCTCAAGGCCTTGTCCTTGGAGGTGTTCTGAATGGTGCAACTGGTGCGCACCTCGCCCACAAAGGTGGCCCCGGGGGTGGTGCTGTCGGAGAAGTCGAGCTTGGTGACCTTGATGGGCGACTTCTTATTGGTGCCATCGGTCTGGATCATCTGACCGGGCTGCTGAGCCTGGACGTTCCAGGCAGCCAACAGCATCCAGCAGGCAGCCAGCATCATCGCACCCGTGCGGATTAGATTCTTTTTCATACAGAGAGCCTCTCTAGTCTGTTGAGCGTTCCGTGGTGAAGGTCTGCCTATCCTTCGGCTGCATAACCTTCATCACTCCACTTAAAGCAGGTCCTGGGGATCGGGATCGACGCTCCATTGCAAGTCGGAGCGCGGATTGTTCGCTTTCTGGTCGAAATAGGTTCTCGCCCCTTGAACGAGTTCCTGCACTTTGGCGGTTCGCCCCAACAGGTGCCAGCGCCAGCGCCCGCGCACTTTTTCAAGTGGACACGGGGCCGGCCCCAGCAGCTCGGCCTGGGGCACCCGAGCGGACAGAATTCTGGCTACATCCAGCGCTTCATGCTCCACCTCCTCGGCTTGAGTACCACTCACGACCAGACGCACCAGCCGGCAGAAGGGCGGATAGCCCACCTGACGCCGAAGCTCCAGCTCGCGGGCGTAAAAACCGGCGTAATCGTGCTGCGCCGCCGATAGCAAACAGGGGTTCTCGGGGTCCAGCGTCTGGACCAGCACGTGGCCCTCGAGATGGCCCCGCCCGGCCCGGCCGGCCACCTGGGTGAGCAGTTGGAAGGTGCGCTCGGAGGCCCGAAAGTCGGGCAGGTTGAGCCCTCCGTCGGCATTGATCACGCCCACCAGGGTGACGTCGGGGAAGTCGAGCCCCTTGGCCACCATCTGGGTGCCCAGCAAGACGCGCGCCTCCTTGCGGGCGAAACGGCCCAGGATCTCGGCGTGACCCCCGGCGCGCGAGGTGGTATCGCGGTCGAGACGGGCCACCTCCACCCCGGGCAGCGCGGTAGCCAGCTCCGACTCCAGACGCTCGGTGCCACCCCCACGATAGCTCAGCTCGGGCGAGGAGCAAGACTGGCACAGCTCGGGCGGGGCGGTGGTGTGGCCGCAATAGTGGCAGCGCAGGTGACGGGCCTGCTTGTGAAAGGTGAGCGAGATGCTGCAGTGGGGGCACTTGTGCACATGTCCGCACAGCCCGCACTGAAGATAGTTCGAAAAACCGCGACGGTTGAGCAGCAGCACCACCTGCTCGTCTCGGGCCAGGGTCTCGCGCATGCGCTCGACCAAAGGCTGGGACAGGAGCTGGCGTGGCCTTCGGCGCATGTCCACCAGCTCCACCGGAGGCGGTTTTCGTCCGGTGACCCGGGCGGACAGCTCCAGCAGCTTGTAGTAGCCGGTCTGGGCCAGATAGAAGCTCTCCAGGCTGGGGGTCGCGCTGCCCAGCACCACAGCGGCACCCGTCTGGGCGGCCCTCCTGACGGCCACCTGGCGGGCGTGGTAGCGCGGGGCCTGATCCTGCTTGTAAGAGTGGTCGTGTTCTTCGTCCAGGATGATGAGGGCGGGGTCTTCCAGGGGAGCGAAAACGGCCGAGCGGGTTCCCAGAGCCACCGAGAGCTCTCCTCGGCGCAGCCGCCACCAATGCTCGCGGCGCTCGGCGGCGGTCAGGCCAGAGTGCAGCACCCCCACCGTGTCGCCCAGGCGGCCGCGGTAGCGCTCCACCGCCTGGGGGGTCAGGGCCACCTCGGGCACCATGACGATGGCCTGGCGGCCGGACTGGAGGGCCGCCTCCACGGCGTGCAGGTAAACTTCCGTCTTGCCGCTACCGGTGACGCCGTAAAGCAGAACTTTCTCCCCGGGACGGATGGACTTGAGGGCTTGACGCTGCTCGTCGAGCAGAGCAGGCGCGGGGTAATGGACGCTGGCCGGCAGGGTGCTGCGCCGGGGCCCGCGCGGCTTGCCGGGCCGCTGCACCTGGGCCAGTACCGGGGCGGGCACGACCGCGAACAGGGTGTCGCGCCAGGTGGCCCCGTAAAAGGATACCATCCACTCCACCAGCTTGAGCGTCTGGCGGCCAAAGAACGGCTCGGCCTCCAGCAGGCGGAGGATGTCTTTGACCCGGCTCTCCTCGCAGCCCGGCAAGGCGGTGAGCTCGAGCACGACCCCGGCCAGGGCCTTCTCGCGGAAGGGCACCTCCACCAGGCTGCCGGCCGCCACCTGACCGTGCAGGCAGTCCGGCACCCGGTAGGTGAAAGGGCGGTCGAGGCTGCGGGTGGCTTTGTCGACGATGACGCTGGCGAAGCGGGCCGTCGTCAGTCGCCGCCCCCGTCGACCAGGAACGCCTGTTGGAAGGACTGGGCCTTGAGCGCATCCACGGCGGTCAGGGCCTCCTGACGGTTGGCGAAGGGGCCGATTTGCACCTTGTAGACCGAGGCTCCCTCCTCCACTGCCGCCATGATGGTGGCCACGTGGCCCTTCTCGCGCAGTTTGGCCACCAGCTCCTCGGCGTTCTTGCGCTGGCCGAAGACGCCCAGCTGAATGCGCCAGCGGGCCTCGGGCTCGTCGGGGGACGGGCTTGCGCTGGGAGTGGCGCTGGGGCTCGGGCTGGGGCTGGGTGTGGCGGTCAGATCGACCCCCAGCATCTCCTGAGCCCGCTCGAGCAGCTCGGTGGCCGAGCGGGCCGGGTTGACCAGCCGGTCGATGCGGTAGACGACCTTGCGGGGCACCTTCTTCTCCAGCTTGACGATGCCCACGAAAACCAGATCCTCCACCAGGATGTTCAGCTTCTGCTCGCAATAAGCGCGCTCTTTCTTCTTGTTGAAGTGGTAGCTGAAGACGGGGGGGCGCTTGTCGGCCGGCCAGGTCCGCAGCTGACGACGAACCTCCTCGATGAGCACGTTCTCCTGGCGCATCATCTCGGCATTCTCCTCGGTGCCCACGATAAGAATGGCCAGCTCGTCGGGGGTGGAGGCCTCCTGGGCTTGCAAGGTGGCCAGGGCCAACATCGAAATAGCGACGATCAGCGCCAGTTGCACGGTTTTTAGCACGCGGAGTCCTCCCACTGCCTTGCAAACAAGGCGCCGACAGGTTCTTGGACCGGGATGAAAATCCTTCGTCATGGTGCATCCAGGGGATGGAACCGGCTCGGTTGGGGAAAGTTGCTGGGCTGGGGAGGTCCGATCCGGGCTGGCTCGCCGGCAACTGCCGGCGGGTGGTTATCTTCAGCCTCCGCCGCTCGCGCTGCTGCCTCCGCTGCCGCTGAAGCTGGCTTTGCCGGCGGGAGGCCGAGAGCAAGGGATCTGGACCACCAGGTGATGAGGCGGGATGGCCGGACCCGGGCCGAAGCTGGCCTGCAGGGCGCGTCTCTGGGCGTTGCTCGTGGCCTGGGGCGGGGGCGGTCCGGCCGAGAGGAAGACCACCTGATCCCCCCTCTGGACGGAACAGGCGCTCAAAAGTCGGAGCATGCAGACGCTGCCAGCCTGCACCACACGGGCCTGAGAGAGCTCCATTCCCCCCCGCCGGATGGATACCAGGTCGTAGAGCTTGAGGGGACGGGCGTTGGAGCGGGCGACGCAGTACTGGCTTTCAACCGGATCGAGCACCAGACCGACCACCTGGCCGCGGGCCGGAAGCATCAGCGAGAGAACGGCAAGACACCAGACGAGAACTCTCATCACTGAGAGAGTTCTCCTCTGGTGGTAGGGGTGCCTTTCGGCTCCTCGAGCTGAAGGCACCGCGTCGTTGGACGTTTCGGGCGTCCAACAGATGCGACCGCTTAGAAACCGAAGCCGCCGTAGTTGCCGTTCCAGCCGCCGTAGCCGGCCCAGCCGTATGACAGGCGCTGGCTGGCCCCAAACAGGTCGTTGTAATAGCCCATGAAGTTGGCGTTCTGAAAGCTCGCATTGCCCAGAATCATCGAGCCGGCCCGCGAGTTGTCGGTCTGGAAGATGAAGGGCTGGTTCACCCGACCGATATCGTGGAAGAACGGGGGGGCGGGTGCAGTGAAGATGAAGGGCTGGGTGCTGGGCACTCCCGGGGTGAAAATGAACGGGAACCGAGATCCGAAAGCCATCGTGCGCGTCCTCCTGGATTCAGAGAATAGGGCGGAGGACTGAAAAAACTCTGATGACCTGGTCCGGAGCAACGCGCAAATCATGTGCCAGTGGCCCGACTGCAATGTCTTGAGGCGGGTGCTCCTCCCGACACCGCAACAGTCCCACGCGTGGACGAATCGCTTTGGAAGCGGTTGGAAACGAGTTTCTCACCGCACGTTTCGTGGCACGATCAATGCGAGGAAGTTTAGTGATCTAACAAACCCTGGTGGCTGGAGTACTTCGGGAAGTCAGAGGGAGTACCGCTCCCCATGTGGTTGTGCCCGGTGCACTGAAGCGTGAAACAGGACCGGATGAAGCTGTATTTCCCTCCCAGCGGGCAGGGCTGCTGCTGCTGGGAGGCCCGGCCCCAGGAGGATGCTCGAGCGACGGCCTGCAGCTCTTCGAGCCGCTTTTCGCACTGCTTGTACTTGCTTGCATCCCTACCTTCGAAGCCGCCGTGACCGTGACTGCAGTGGACGACCCCGTCTTCGAGCTTGAGCTCGGCGCTGGCATAACCAGCCGAATAGGTATCGCGCTCGGCCCCAGGACAGTTCGGGATGGTCTTCAAGTAGTTCGGAGTCAGTGCTCGCAGGCTGGTCGGGTAGAAACCATCGTTGTCGGCGGCGTAAAACTTGAGCGACGTGGCCAGATCAAAGAGGCGACCGCGACAGTGCATGAGCTTGCTGCGGGATTTGGCCCGCATGTGGTTTGGGTACAGGATTGCTGCCAGAACCGCCACGATGGCCAGAGCGACCAGCAGCTCGATCAGGGTAATGCCTCGCTTCAAGCGCGCTCCTTTCTGAGCCAGAGCTCGGCGGTCAGCAGGCTGATCAGCCAGCCGGACCAGCTCAACACCGGGTAGATGGTCTCGAACTCAAGACCTGCTTGCTGCAGGCCGTTGAGCAGCAGGCGGAAGACCACCGCTCCGTAGGTCAACCCGTAGTTGCGCACCATCCAGGCGCGGTGGGCGGCAAAGTGCCGCAAGCGGGCCTGACGTAAGGCCTGCCAGGCGGTGGCCAGCCAGGCCAGGGCGAGGGCCAGGAAGCTAAGCTTTGAGACGGCGCCGCCCTCGGCCATGAGGGCCATGGGGAGGGCAGTGGTGGCCGCGCCCACGACTGCAAGCAGGTAGGCCTGGCCCAGCCAGCGGTGCAGGCGGGGCAGCTTGCGCAGCCAGGGCCAGAACTGGAACGGGCCCAGGCAAAGGGCCAGCGAGGCGGTCAGGCCGTGCACCACGATGAGGCCCAGGTGGCGGGTGTACTTGTCCCGGAAGAGGGGGTCGAAGTCGCGCGGGTCGCCGGTGACGTAGGGCACGGCGTAGCCGGCCGCCTGGAAAGCAAAGAAGAGCAGGGCTGCCCAGATCACCGCGCGCTGTGTCCGATCCCCCATCGCAGGAAGGTTCGCTGTGGCGGGGGGGGGAGCCTGCGGCCCGCCCGGGTGCCACGGGTCAATGAGCGGCCAGCTCGCGCTCAGGGCGCACTCGATCGGGGATGTTGCCTTTGGGTCGTTCTCGAGGTTGGATTGCCCACCCGGGCGCCTGGAGTCCTGGGTCCGAGCTGACCTCCGGGAATCTTCCGCTACCCCTAGACGACTCGGGGTGCTCCTGGTATAAGTAACTTCCCCAAGGCCAATCCTCTGGGACTGAAACTGATGAATCAGATGCAGTCCGAGGCGGAGACCGAGCCCGAGTTGACCGGTGAGCAGATCGAGCAGTTGGCCGAGGAGAGGGCGGTGCGAGCCGACCAGATCGCCAATGAGCTGCACGCGCTGGCCGAGGTGCCGGGCGACGCTCCCCCGCCAGGGAGCATGTTTGAGAAGTGGTCCAAGTGGGCCCAGGAGAACCCGGAGGAGGGGCGGTAGCGCCTCTGACCCCCGCCGAAAAAAGCCGAGAGCATCCAGCTCTCGGCTTTTTTCTTCGGGTCAGTAAGCGGCCAGCTCGCGCTCGAGGCGGGCGAGGTAGCTCTTGAGGTCGGGCAGCTCGCGATCGGGGGCGCGCTCGATGGCCTGACGCAGGGTCTTCACCGCATCGGGGATGTTGCCCAGCTTGTGGCAGGTCGTGCCCAGATCGCGGTAGATGGTCCAGTTGTTGGGGTCGTGCTCGAGGGCGCGGCGGAAGATGTGGGCCGCCTGGCCCAGGTTGCCCACGCGGGCGTGCACGCGGCCCTCCATCCAGTAGAAGGAGGCGGCCCGCTCGGGGAAGATGCCGGCGGCGCGTCGGAAGGTCTCGATGGCCTCCTCGGGCTGGTCGGCCTTGCGCTGGGAGCGTCCGAGCCGCTCGTACAGGTCGGGGCGGGTGGGGGCGTGGCTGATGGCCTGGCGCAAGATCTCGGAGGCCTCGCCGAAGCGACCCTCTTCCCCCGCCAGGTCGGCCAGGGTGGCCAGAAAGTCGGCATTGCGAGGCTCGGAGCTCAGGGCCTTGAGCACCAGCTCGCGGGCTTTGGGCAGCTGGTGGCGGGCCAGGTGCACCCGGCCCAGGCCGTGCAGCGCCCGGGCGTCGCGCGGGTCTTTCTGCAGGGCGGCGCTGAACACTTCGGCGGCGCGGGCAGGCTGGTGGGAGGCCAGGTAGCTCATGCCCATCTCGACGTAGGCCTCGCTCATCAGGCGGGTGTCTTCCAGCATTCCCAGCTTGCTGCCCAGCTTGCGGAAGGAGTTGACCGCGTCCTGGTGGCGTCCGGCCTGGGCGTAGGCCCGAGCCAGGTAGAGGTGCATCAAGTGCAGGTTAGGATCGAGATCCAGCGCCTTCTGATAGGACGAGATGGCCATGTTCGAGAGACCCTGGCGGGCGAAGGCCTGGCCCAGCATGCCGTGAGCCTGGGGGTCGCCGGGCTTCTTGGCGATGGCCAGCTTGAGGCAGGCCACGGCGGTCTCGTTGTCGCCCAGCTCGAACTTGAGCATGCCCATGGCCTTGGGATAGTCCGGGTTCTGCCCGTCGAGCAGGGCGGCCTTGCGCAGCTCCTCGGCGGCCAGATCATACTTCTTGGCGCAATAGTAGGCCATGGCCAGGTCTTCGCGGTACTCGGGGTCGACCTTGTGCAGCTCGACGGCGCGCTGGTACTCCTCGATGGAGCGGTCGGTGTAGTTCTTCTTGAGATAGAGCCGGCCCAGCCGGTTGTGCATGGCAGCCGAGGCCGGGTCGAGGCGCACCACCTCCTCGAAGTGGGCCAGGGCGCGGTCGAGGTCCTGGGTCTGCAGGTAGAGCTCACCCAGGCGCCGGTGAATCTGCAGGTCTTGAGGATGAAAGTCGAGCGCCTTCTCCAGCTCGCGCAGGGCTCGGGGCAAGCTGCCGTGGCGCTCGTAGACAGCGGCCAGGCAGACGCGGGCGTCGCGATTGCCCTGATCGAGCTCGAGGGCCCGGGAGAGCTCGTTGATGGCCAGGTCCTCCCGGCCCTGGGCCTGATAGAGGGCTCCAAGGTCGGCGTAGAGCGAGGCGTTGTCCTGGTTGTGGGCGATGGCAGAGCGAAGAATCTGCTGGGCGCGATCGGCCTTGCGGGCCTTCTGGTAAAGCCGGGCCAGCAGCGAAGCGGTGTGGGCGTCCTCAGGATCGGCCTCGCAGGCCATCTCGAGATAGGGGATGGCCTCCTCGGGACGTTCGCCCCCGGCCAGCATCAGGCCGTACTGGCGGTTGGCCTGCAGATTGCGCGAATCGGTGCGCAGCACGCGGCGGTACTGATCGACCGCTTCGGCCACCCGCCCCTGCTCTTGCAGCAGGAAGGCCAGCCGGCAGCGAGAGTCGGCGTCGGCGGGGGTGCGGCGGAGCACCTCTTGCAGGCAGGCGATGACCTCCCCGAAGAGCTCCTGACGCTGGAACAGGTCGGCCAGAGCAAGGTAGGGCTCGTTGGAGTCGACCATGACCTCGATGGAGCGCTGCAGGGCGGTGTGGGCGGAATCATACTCGGCCAGCTCGGTGAAGGCCCGGCCCAGGTGGAGGTGGGCCTCGCCCAACTCGGGATTGCGGCTCAGGGCCTGCTGCAGGTCGAAGACGGCCTGCTGGAAGCGGCCCGCTTCCAGGGCCTTGAGGCCGGCCGCCAGGTGGGTCTTGGCCTCCTGGTCGATCTTGAAGTAGGACTTTTGCTGCAGCTCCATGCCGCAGGTCTGGCACAGCTCGGCCCCGCTCTGGTTCTCGGCCCCGCAGCGCGAGCAGATGACGGCCGCCACCGGGGCGGCAGGAATGTCGACCGGACGGGGCGGCTCCACCTTCTGGTAGAGCGGGCCCTGGTTCTCCTTGGCCTCCAGCAGCCAGGAATCGGAAGCGACCGCTGGCGACTGGCCGAACTTGACGAAGTTGGAGGGCGGCATGAAAGCCAGCGGGCTCTCCTGCTCGGCCACCGGGGGCTGGGGCTCGAGCGAGCGGAAGTCGATGGCCCGCGAGACGGGGGGAGCGCCGTCGGCGAAGGTGGCCCCAGGCGGGGGCGACCAGGGGGCGATAGTGGGCTCGGCGGGTTTGACGGGGGGCTTGTCGGGCTCACCCTTCAAGAAGAGCTCGAGTTCGGCGATCATTTCGTCCACGGTGGCGTAGCGAGCCTCGGGCTGCTTGCGAAGACACCGGCTGACCATCAGCTCCAGGGCCGGGGCCAGGGTGGGGACGACCTCGCGAGGATTCCGAGGGGGAGCATCGATCACTTTGCGGATCATCTCGGCCGGATGGTTGGCCATGATGGGCAGCTCGCCGGTCAAAAGCTCGAACAAGATGACACCCAGAGAGTAGATGTCGGTGCGGTGGTCGGCAGGAGAGCCCATGGCCTGCTCGGGAGAAAGATAGGCCGGGGTGCCCATGGTCTGGCCGGCATCGGTGAGCGAATGGCTGTCCTCAAAAAAGGCCAGGCCGAAGTCCATGACCTTGACGACCCCTTCGGGGGTGACCATGACGTTGTCAGGCTTGAGGTCGCGGTGCACCACCCCGCGCGAGTGGGCGTACTTGATCCCCTCGAGCACCTGCAAGAACAGCCGCAAACGTTTCTCGAGCTCGGCCTGATTGGCGGGTGCGCCCTGCAGGAACTCGCCCAGAGTGCGCCCGGCCACGAACTCCATGACGATGAAGTGGACGGTGATGGGCTTGCCCAGGTAGGTCTCGGGCTGCTGCTCGATGGTGTGGATGCGCACGATGTGCGGGCTGTCGAGCTTGGCGGCGGTGCGAGCCTCGCGCAGGAACCGGTCGATGGCCTGCTGGGTCAGCCGGGCGGGGTGCAGCGTCTTGATGGCCACGGGACGCTCGAGCAGAGGGTCGAGGCCGTGGAAGACGATGCCCATCCCGCCGCTGCCCAACTGGTCGATGACCTGATAGCGGCCGTAGTAGAGATCAGACACGCAGGGTTTCTTTCCACGCCGAGCAGTCTTTACCCCTGTCAGGAAGGGCCGCTCTCCCTACGAAAAGAGCGCGGCCCTGGGGCCGTTCCCCAAGTAAAAGAGCGCGGCCCTGGGGCCGTTCCCCAAGTAAAAGAGCGCGGCCCTGGGGCC
>BTUM01000049.1:0-59409 GCA_045863235.1 Candidatus Xenobia bacterium
GGAGCGGCAGCCGGCGGGGGAAGAGGCGCAGCCTGAGCCGGGGGCGGCCAGCTCGGTGCGGCAGCCGGCGGGGGAAGAGGCGCAGCCTGAGCCGGGGGCGGCCAGCCTGGGGCGGCAGCCGGCGGGGGAAGAGGCGCAGCCTGGGCCGGGGGCGGCCAGCTTTGCTCGAGAGGGGCAGGTTGGGACGGGGGAGGGGAGGGGGATGGCCAGCCCTGCTGGTTCGGTCCCGCCGGGGGCCACCCTTGAGTTGACGGAGGGGGAGGAGCAGCCGGGGGCCAGCCTTCGCCCGGAGAGCTGCTCAGGGGAGGGAGCGTGGGTGACGACGGAACCGGCGGAGGCGGGGCGGGCGACCAGCTCGGACCCGAAGACGCGCGGGCGGGCAGGGGCGGGGCGACCTCCGCCGGCGCCACGGGCTCCGGCTCTCGCGGCTGAATCGTCAGCGAAGCGTTGGCTTTGCTGCCTTCCAGGGGGAGAGTGAGGCCCGAGTCGGCTTTCGGATCGCGACCCAGGAAGGCGGGCGATTGAATTTTTCCCGATGGTGGGTTGCTGCGCGTGGGCAACGAGAGCGGGGGGATCACCATGGAGGCGTTCTGAGGCTGGCGGGGAGCCTCGGCTTGACCGGTGGCCTGACGACCGGGACCAATCTTGGACTCGGGCATGGGATGCAGGTCTTGAATGACGAAGCCCTTGGCTTTGAGCTGCTGCTCAGCCTCCTTCTTGTTGGCGACGTCCAGAGTGCCGGTTTTGATCCGACCCTGGTCGTCCTTTACCTTGTAGATGAACTTCGCCACGTCAAGCTCCCACCCCGGAGGATATTTCCCGTGAGATGGCTCGGGCCCTCTTTCTTCGGCCCTTCGGAGGAGTGGCCGGGGAGGGAATCTTATTCAAGATCAGCGGAGTTGATCGAGCAGGGCCGCGGTTGCCGGTTCGGGGTCCACTCCCAGCTCTTGCTGCAGGCGCTGGCGGCACTGCTCGAAGATGCGGCGGGCCAGGTAATCGTGCCCTGAGCCGAGCTGGACCCGCATCAGCAGGCGGTAAGCCTCCTCCAGGCACGGGTCGAGCTCGAGAGCCCGACGAGCCAGCTCTTCCGCCACCGTGGCCTGGCCTGAGGCAAGCGCTGTCTCGCCCGATTCCATCAGGACCCGAAGGCTGCGCACCCGCACGGCCTCTCGTTCGGCCTGGAGCCACTCGGCATAGGGATAGTCGGCCAGCAGCTCGCCTCGAATCAGCTCGGCCGCTCCTCGAGCGCTCTGCTGCTCGAACTCGGCCAGATCCAGGCTGACGGCTTCGAGATCCAGCTGGTAGGACTCTTCGCGCCTCGTCACGGCACGCGAAGCAGCCCCCTTGGGCTTGTCCGGCTCAAGCACCTGGGTGAGATTGTGCAACACCACCCGGAAATCCCGTTCGGCCGCATCGGGCGTGGAATCGGGAAAGAGCTGGTCGACCAGATGCTCCTTGCCTACGGGCCGGCCTTTGGCCAGGGCCAACATGGCCAGGAGTTCGCGGGCTTTGCGGCGCTTGAAGGCGCGGGTTGGGATCTCCTCACCGGACCGCCACACCCGCATCGGTCCGAGCACTTCCACGCGCAGCTCGTTGCGGGGGACTCCCTGTGTCGGCGGCGGGAACAGGCACCTTTTCTCGAGCACGAAGCCAAGACCTCGTTCGCGTAGACGGTCGCGTGCCTGGCTCGAGCCCGGCTCCAGCCAGAGCTGGGCCAGAGAGCTGCCGAAAGCATCATGGCATCGTTCCAGCTCGGCTCGGGCGGCCCGCACCAGCTCGACAGCCCCGGGATGGCCGCCCCTGGTGGCGGCCATGCCCGCCACCAGGCGCAACCAGGCTGCCAGCCAGGCGTCCCCGGCCTCGGAAGCGATGGCCAGCCCCTCGGCGGCGCAATCGTAGGCGCGGGGGGTATCCTGACGGCCGGTGTAGAGCAGCGCCAGGCCCATCAGGGCTTCCACCCGCAGACGGGCCACCCCCAGCTCGGCCGCCAGCTCCAGCGAGCGCTTGTAGGCTGCCTCGGCCTCGTCCGAGCCGGCCACCTGGCGGGCGTGGCCAAGGCGCATCCAGGCTACGGCTCGCGTTTGCCGGCTGTCGCCGCGACGGGCCTGCTCCAGGACGGCCGTGGCCGCTCGTTCGGCCGTTTCGGCGTCGCCCATGACGGCGGCCACATAGGCCAGCACCAGCTGCTCCTCGGCATGGGCGGTGAGGGGGCGATCCTCCCCCGGGCCGGCCGGGCCCTCCAGAGCTCGCAGGGCGGCCGGAAGCTGGCCGCTGCGAAGCAGGATGCGGGCGTCCAGGCTACCAGCCGGCGCGCGCCCCTCCAACCGGGCCACCCAACGGCGGAAGCGAGCCGCGGCTCGGTTCTGGCCCAGGTTGACCGCGTTCTCGGCCAGCATGGACACCACTTCGGTGCGCTCTTCCGCCGGAGCCAGCCGATAGGCCTGACGCAGCAGGCCGCGGGCGGCGGCGGGCTGGACTGTATCGAGGTAGACGCGGGCCTGGCCCAGCAGGGCCTCCAACTGGTGCTCGTCGTGCTTGCTGGCCCGCGCGAACTCGGCCAGGGCAGCCTGCCAGTCGTTTTGCTGGCGCAAGGCGTGGGCTCGATACAGGCTGGCGCCGGGACTGCCGTGGCCTTCCAGCAGCTTGAGCAGCTTTCCGTGGCGCCCCTTGCGCAACAGCTCGGGAGCTACCTGCAGCACGAGCTCCTGGGCCTGGGCGGGCTCCAGCCATTCCAGCGCCTCCAGAATGAGGCCCCGTCTGAGGTAGCTCTGAGCCAGTCTCTGCCGGCCGGCCTGGTAGCGTTCGGGCTGGCTCTGCAAGCGAGCCAGCAGGGGCTCTCGAAAGAGCGGCTGCAGTCGGAAAGAGCCTTCGGCCAGCGGCTGCACGGCCGGGCCCTGGGCCGCCAGGCGGGCCAGTCGCTCGCTCTCGCCCGTCAGCTCGGCGGCCTCGGCCGCGGTGAAGAACTCCAGCAGGCTCAACTGCTCGAGAAACCGGAGATCGTCCGGGTCGAGCTCGTCCAGTACCAGGTCGGGAAGCTCGGAGTCGGCCTCCATGCCGAGCTCAACGGCCAGGGGCCACCCGCCGGTGCGCTCCCACAGGTCCGGGTCGCTCAGCTCGGCCTGGGAGTAAGCCAGCTCGCGGCTGCCCAGGACCGTCAGGCGGCGTTTCAGCTTCAGGCTCTTCCAGGCGGGGAGATTGGTGCGGGTGAGCAGCACCGCCTGCGAGCCGGGGGGGAGGTAGTCGAGCAGATACTGCAACAGCTCGGTATCGCGTGGGCGGTGGGCGTCGTCGAATACCAACCGGCGTGGGGAATCGGCCAGACGGTTGAGCAGGGCGTCCAGAGCCCAGCGGGGCTGGCCCTTCTCGAGCCACTCGTGGGCCTCATCCAGCTCCAGCCCGGAGGCTTGACCGGCCGCCAGCAGGAGGCCGGCCAGCTGGTAGGGCTCCTCGTCGCCCTCCACCAGCGAAGCCCACAGCACAGGGGGGGGCCGTCGCGTCGCCCAGGAGGCCACCAGGGCCGTCTTGCCGTAGCCCGGACCGGCCACCAGCGCCACCACGGGCGACTCGATGGCGTCCAGGCGCTCGAGCAGGCGGGGCCGATCGCGCTCGGGAGACCCGGGCGGCGGGCTGATCCGAGAGCGGGCGACGGGAACACTCATGGCGTCCTGCTTTGCCCGCCGCCCGGCTTACCCTTCTGGGGCCAGGCGCAGCGCCACGGGACGTCGTCCCGTCTCGGGCAGCAGCCAGCCGGCCAGGGCCAGCGAGGCCGAGCCGAAGGCAACCACCCTCAGGCCCGGCAGGAAGCTGCCGGTCACCTGCTCGAGCCACCCGACCATCGTGGGGGCCAGGAACGAAACCGCGTAGGCCGTGCTGAAGACCACTCCCGACAAAAGCGCCACCGACTCGGGGCGCATCCCCTTGAGCTCCATCGGGATGGTGAAGAGCGGGGCCACGTAGAGGAAGAAGGAAGCGCCCAGAAAGGCGGCCGAGAGCAGCCGCAGCCAGGACTCCTCGGCCTGGATCATCCCCAGAGCCGCCACCGGCATCATCAATCCGGCGGTTACGATGAGCGGACGGCGCAGGCCCAGGCGCGCCGTCAGCCACCCGCCCAGCAGGGCCACCGGGATGCCGACCAGGTTGAACATGCCCGTGGTCTGGGACGCGGCCGCCTTGTCCAGGCCAAAAGCGGCCTGGTAGTAGGTGGGCAGCCAGGTGTTGAGGGAGAGGTAGAGCGACAGGGGACCGGTGAAGGCCAGGGCCACCAGCCACGTCTCGCGACGCTTGAGCACGCTCATCCACTCGCCTTTGGGGGCGGCCTGGGTGGAAACGGTCAGCTTGCCGGCGTAGAGCCACCACCAGGCCAGGGCCAGCACCAGGGAGATACTTCCCATCCCCGTCAGGGCGGCCTTCCAGCCGATCAACCGGGTCAGCGGCACGGTTGCGAAGAGGGCTACGGTGATGCCGCAGTTGACGGCCACGTTGTTGAGCCCGTTGACCATGGGCAGCTCGCTCCGCTCGAAGAGCCGCATGGTGACGGCCCCCATCAGGGTCACCACCACCGCGCCGCCCACGCCGAAGAAGAAGCGCAGCACCAGCAGGGTGTTGAAGTCTGAGGCCAGGGGCACCAGCACCGAGAGCGAGGCCAGCAGGGCCCCGATGCCCAGGGCGCGACCCAATCCGAGTCGGGTGGCCAGAATGCCCGCTAGAAGCGGCACGAAGGCTTTACTGACCGAGACCAGCGAGATGATCATGGCTCCTTTGGCGTGGGTCACGCCGAAGAGCTTCTCGAGCTCGGGCAAGAGCGGAGCGTAGGCCAGCCAGCTGATGCCAAAGGCCAGGTAGATGGAGAAGAGGAGAAATTCCAGGCGCCACTTAGACATTGGCCAGCTCCCGCTTGAGGATTTTGCCGGCCGAGCTCTTGGGCAAGGCCTCCAGGAAGACCACCTGCTTGGGGGTCTTGTAGCGGGCCAGACGGCCCCGGCAGAAGTCGATCAGGTCGTCGGGGGTCAAAGATGCGCCCTCGCGGCACACCAGATAGGCGCGTCCTACTTCGCCCCAGCGAGGGTCGGCCACGCCCACCACGGCTGCCTCGCGCACCTCGGGGTGGGCCAACAGCACTTCCTCGATCTCGGCCGGGAAGACGTTCTCGCCGCCGGAGATGTACATCTCCTTGCTGCGACCGCAGATGGTCACGAAGCCCTCGGCGTTGCGGCGAGCCAGGTCTCCTGTGCGCAGCCAGCCGCTGCCCAGCACGGCCTGGCTCTCCTTGGGGCGTTGCCAGTAGCCAGGCATCACGTGGCCGCCCCGGATGTGGAGCTCGCCCACCTGATCCGGCCCCACCTCGGCACCGTTCTCGTCCAGCAAAGCGATCTGGACGTGCGGGAGGGGACGGCCAACGGTGCCGAGGTGGGTCTGGGCTTCCTCCAGGGTGATGCCGAAGTTGTTGGGCCCTGCCTCGGTGAGGCCGTAGCCCTGGCGCAGAGGCAGCCCCAGCTTCCAGTAGCGCTCGAAGAGCGGTTGCGGGCAGGGTGCGCCGCCCGAGATCATCTGGCGCACGCTGCTCAGACGCTCGGCCGAGAAGCCCGGGGTATCAGCCAGCATGGTGAACATCGTGGGCACCAGGAAGAGCAGCGTGCAACCCTCCTGCTCGATCAACTCCAGGGCCTTCTCGGGCTCGAAGGGGCCGGGCAGCACGATGGTGCCGCCGATGGAGAGGAGCGGGGTGGCCATCACGTTCAGGCCGCCGGTGTGGAACATCGGGGTGAAGATGGGGGCCACGTCGTCCGAGCGAAGTCCCCAGCCTTCCACAGTGTTGCGGGCGTTCCAGTGGATGGTGTCCTGGGTCAGCAGAGCTCCCTTGGGAACCCCGGTGGTGCCGCCGGTGTAGAGGATGGCCACCGGCTCGTTCCCGGCTGCGGGGCGGGGAGGCTCGCAGGGGCCGGAAACCTCGGCCAGGCGCAGCAGGCCGGGGTGCTCGGGGGCCTGGCCCAGGAAGGCGTCCTCGGCAAAGAGCAGACGCGGCTGCGCGTCGCTCAGGATGACCTCCCATTCGGGACGGGTCAGGCGGGTGTTCAGGGGCACGAAGATGGCCCCCACCCAGGCGCAGGCCAGGAAGAGCTCCCACAGCTCTACCCGGTTGGCCGACAGAGCCGCCACCCGGTCGCCCCGCTCGATCCCCTGCTCGGTCAGCTCGCCGGCCCGAACTGCCACGCGCTGGCGCAGTTGGCCGTAGGTAAGCCGCAGATCGCCCTCGATTACGGCCAGTTTCTCTGAATCCGCCTGTTGGAGCCACTGCACCAGATGCATCGGCGACCTCCACAAATTTTCTCGCAGCCGGAAGGTAAACGCAGGCTGTTGCATGCCTGTTGCAGAACGGGGTGCTGCGTGAGTATCGAGTTCGAGTCGGTGGCCTGCTACCTGTGTGGGGAGGAGACCGACGTGCGCCGGCTGGGGCGCCTTCAAGCTCAGGGTCCGAGCGATCTCGACGGCCGACCCGGCCCGCCCCTTCGCACGGCCATCTGTGACGAGGTGCAACGCTGCTCGACCTGCGGCTTCTGCTCGCCCGACCTGGGCAGCTCGCCCGGGCTTCCTCGCGAGCAGGCCCGGCAGCTGCTGGAGACGCCTGGGTATCAGGGTCAGCTGGTGAACCCGCGCCTGAACTCGGCCGCCAACAACAACCTTTGCTGGGCCTTGATCTGCCGCGAAGCTCGACGTTACGAGGCGGCCGGGCAGGCGGTGCTGCGCGCGGCCTGGCTGTGCGACGACGGAGGAGCGGTCCAGGCCGCTCGCTGGTGTCGCGAGCGAGCCCTCGAGCTTTACCTGCAGGCCCCTTCCTTACCGACCGTGCAGGCCATGCAAGTGGAGCTCTTGCGCCGTCTGGGCCGCTTCGAGGGCGCCCGGACCACCAATGAGAGCCTGCTCAAGCAGCGCCTGCCCGCCGAGCTCTCCCGAGCAGCTCGCCTGCAGAAGGTGCTGATTCAAAATCAGGACTCGGGCAGCGCTTCGGTGGCCACGGGCAGCAATGCCAGGTAAGGAGCGGGTCCCGCCGCGCTCCCCCGGTACCGGTTTTTTACCCGGTACCGCCCTGATTCCAGCGTATACCCCGGAGCCAGCCCGGTACCGGTCCATTACCCGGTACCGCCCCGATTCCAGCGTATACCCCCGGAGCCAGCCCGGTACCGGTCCATTACCCGGTACCGCCCCGATTCCAGCGTATACCCCCGGAGCCCGCCCGGTACCGGTCCATTACCCGGTACCGCCCCGATTCCAGCGTATACCCCGGAGCCAGCCCGGTACCGGTTCTTGACCCGGTACATCGAGTGACTTGAGCTTCTAGAACTTGAGCTCGATCCGCTCGACCTGCGGGTTGAGCGCCCGGATGAGGGGATCGCTCGACTCCAGTCGGCCCGGCTTCTCCAGCGCCTCTTTCTGCTCGCCGGTCAGCGGTCCGTAGCCGGGCACGTTCATGGTCAAAGCCAGCGTGACACCGGGCAGGGCTTTCTGCAGGGCTCCGCCCTCCCAGTCGAGCACCTCGCCCCAGCGCTTGCCCGAGAACGTGTTCATCACGAAAGGCTCGCCGTTGAGCTTCTCCAGCTCACTGGCCGAGGTCCCCAGAGTGATGCCTTCGCGGGTCTTGTAGACCGTGGGCGGACGCCCCCCCACCAGCAGGCGCAGAATGCTCCCCTGCGGCCCCCAGAAGACGGTGATCCGGCGGTCCGGGTCCATGGCCCAGAGGGTGGTGGAGGGCCAGTGGTCGGTGTTCCCGTCGAACAGGGCCTCGGCCGGCGCCACCCGGTCCAGGTCGGGACGCATCATCGAGCGCTTCACGGGCCCGATTCCCTGGCCTGGCTCGATCAACTCGCTCTGGGCCAGCACGATCGCCGACAGCAACATGAGCAAAATCAGCCTTTTCAGCATAAGCCTCCTCCCGGCTCGCGGGCCTGACCCAGCGAGTCCCACAGGGGGGACCAGTGGTCGGAGGCGCGCTCGGTCCAGCGCGAGCGATCGACGTACTCGAGCCACGAGCTCTGCATGACGCCCGGGACCACCACGAAGCGCTCCGGATTGTCTCGACACCAGGCCTGCAGAGCCCTGCGCTCGCCGGGCGAGACCGGATTGTGGGTGCTGCCCACAGCAGCGTCGTAGAGCTCGATTCTGTCGGGCAGTCGATCTTGCCGGGCGATGGCTTTGGCGATCACCGAGCCTCCGGCCGAATGGCCGCTCACCACCGTGCGGCCGGCGCGGGCGGGGTCCAGCCCGCTTGCCTGCACGGCACCGTCGGCCAGATCGCCCAGGTTGCGGATGTTGTTCCAGTCGCTGCGGGGGGCCGCGCTTTCATTGCGGGCCTCGGGCAGCACGAAGACCTGATCGGGGTTGCTCTGCCAGGCGCGCTCCACCGTCGAGCCGATGCGCTGCTCGTAACCCACCTGCTGGTCGTAGAGCTGATCTCCGTGAAAGTGGGTGTGCACCTGGAACCCCTCGGTGGCCCCGCGCTGATTCCGAAGCACCACCACCGGCCGGCCCGACGAGGCGGGGCTTGCGTGCACGGCAATCTGAACCCCCTCGATCCTGCCAAAGCGGCGCTCGGCCCGGCGGCGGGCCTCCTGTACCGGGTCCGAGCGCATGAGCGAGCAGGCGCTGGTGGGCACAATGCGCATGTTGGCATGCTAGGGGTTGGGGCTGACAGGGGCATGAAAGCCCCGGGCTTATCAGGGAACCGTCTCTACCACCGCTGGCGGCGGCGTGGGCGGGTGCATGTGACGCAGGATCAGCCCCACGTTGCACCCGGCCAGATAGACCAGCAGCCCGATGGCGATGGAGACCACCAGGCCTGGCTTCCTGGGCGTGGCCTGGGCCCAGTAGGGCTTGGAGCAGTGCTCGCAGGCGGTGCTCGAGGAAGGGTTCTGGCCGCCGCAGTTGGGACAGGTGATCGATTCGCTCATCAGGGCCTCCCGGTCAGGATGCATGCTCTGTCGCCAGAGGCGGGCGCCTTCTTCCCGACGAAATCCGGCCAGGTGAGACTGTTCCCCCTCCAGCCCGAGCACGCCGGGGCGGTGGCCCGCCTGGCTGACCATCTCTATCCTTCGGGCTTTCCGCTGGACGCCCTGGCCATCGCCGAGAACCTGGCCCGGCTGACCCCCGAGGAAAGCTACTGCTACGGCGTGGAGGTGGACGGGGAACTGGTGGCCTTTATGATGGCCTGGCTGGACACCAGCCAGGTGGAGGGGTGGGAGGAGCAACAGGTGGTGCTGGTGGACGACCTGTGCGCCCTCCCCAGGCACCGTCGCCACACCTACACCTTGCTGCGCAAGCTCGATCTCGAGCTGTGCGCGCGAGGCGTGCAAGGCATTCCGCTGGAGGGGACCCATCGGCTCGAGGCCGACCGGCTCTTCACCGAGCATGCCGCTGTGGTGCGCCGACTGGGCTATGAGCGGGTGGCTCAGCACACCTTCGACTCCGAACACGGCGAGCGGTTGGTCTGGACGCGTTACGAAGGGGTCAGGTGAGCTGACAGACCTGCTCGAGCTTCCTCAGAGCCTCGAGAATCGACTCCAGAGACTCCAGGTAGGTGGGGTCTTCTTGCTCCAACTGCTCTGCAGGCGCCATCGGTCTTGTCCTTTCAGAAGTATCGTTACGGATAGAACCCGGTCGGTCTGAAAAAAAACTGAAGTGAATTTAATTCAATGACCGAGAGGGTGACTCCTGCCCGGCTCACCGGCGTAGCCAGTCGAGAGCCAGGGCGGCCGTCCAGGTAAACTGGCTGGCCCCCAGCCCCTCCCCGGTCAGCGGGTTGAAGTACTCACGGAACCCGCTGCGCTCGATCAGCTCCAGAGTGCGCTCCTTCAGCCCCGGCAAAGAGTCTGCCAACAGCCAGTTGACGTTGACCCAGGTAGGCCCGCGCCAGTAGCGCACGGGGTCGAACTCGGGGTGGTCGGGCGCGGTCGAGGGCAGAGGCCATTCGGTCCAGTAGCTTTCCCGCAGCCGCTGCAGGACCTGGGACCGGACCGGCAGGTCGAGCATGGCCGGCAGGTAGGCTCCCACCACGTCCGCCTCCAACCGCTGGCCGGCTGCCGCGTCGTAGAACGAGAAGCGCTCCAGATCGGGGTTGTAGAGCTTGCTCATGAGCCCTGCCTTGAGCCTCGCGCCCCGCCCGCGCTCGAGGCCGGCGTAGTCGAGCCGGTCGGCCAGCCACTCCAGGTCTTCCTCGGCCCGGGCCAGGATGGCGGTCATCATCGGGTCGTAGACGGCCAGAGGCCCCGGGCCGAAGTCCGAGTCGGCAATCTCCTTGACCAGCACGGCGTAGCGCTTGTAGTGATCGTCGGTGGGCCGCTGGGACGGATCCCCCACCCGCTCTTTGTCCACCCGCTTGAAGGGAGGTGCCTTGGCGGGGTCGATGGCCGCCATGGCGCGATCCCAGGCGGGGCTGTTGTCCAGGCCGCTCTCCCAGGGGTGCACCACGGCCACAGCGCCATACCCGAGCGGGTCGCGGGAGGCCCCAAAGAACCGGTGCGAGCGGTCGAGCGCTTCGAGCAGGGCGCGCACGCGAGCCGGGTCGGCTCCCAGTTCGAACAGACGGCGGGCTGCGCTGGCCCAGACCGGGGGCTGGGTGATGGACGAGCGGTCGCGGGTTCCCCAGAACTCTGGCCCCGGAAAGTAGTCGTCGCTCAGTTTGTGAAAGCGGATGTGCGGGATGCGCCCGTCCTCCCACTGGCCCTGCATCAAGAGCTCGAGCTCGGTCACGGCCCGGTCGAGGTCGATGTGGGCCCAGCCGATGGCGGCGAAGGCCGAGTCCCAGGCCCACTGGTGGGGGTAGAGGCGGGGCGAGGGCACGGTGTAGCCACCCCGGTCGTTGGCGCGTAGAAGGTCGATGCAGGCTCGTTCGAGGCTCATGACGAGGACTTCGCACCGGGGCTTTCTCCGCCCTACGGAGCGTCGGCAGTGAAGCCGCCAGAGGGAACTTGCCCGATGCGTTGCTCATTGCAGTTCTCGCTCCCACAAGAACCTCGTCTCCGGTAGGAAGCCAGGCCCTCCCGCGGAACAAGGCTCCATCTTGCGCTTCCCCGGCTCGAGCTGACCGTGTTCGTCCTGCGCGCTCTTTTGTGGGTGGGCCTCATCGTTTTCCTTTCCAACCTGACCGTGCCCGCACCGCCCCCCTCGAGCAGCGCAACCTTGCGCACCCCGCCTCCGCCCGTGCCTGATCCCGACCGCCGCTGGGCGGGCACCACGCTGACCTACTATGGAGAGCGCCCGGGCTTCGGGATGGCCTTCGAGCGCGCGCTGCTCAAGCAGTTCGAGCAGGATACCGGCATTCAGGTCAACTACATCCCCCGCCCCCTCTCGGCCAGCGAGTGCTATGCCTCCTACCAGCGCGTCTTCCAGGCCCGGAGCCCGGACGTGGACGTGATGATGGTGGACGTGGTCTGGCCGGGGGCCCTGGCTCCCCATCTGGTGCCTCTGAGCCTCTCGACGGAGGGCTTTCTGCCCCAGCTGGTCGACAACAGCACGGTGGACGGCAAGCTGGTGGCCATGCCGGGCTACCTGGGTGCCGGGCTGCTCTATTACCGCACGGATCTGTTGCAACGCTATGGCTACTCAGGGCCTCCCGGCAGCTGGAATGAGCTGGAAGAGATGGCAGCGCGCATCCAGGCCGGCGAGAAGCCCTCCAACCCGCGCTTCGTAGGCTTCGTCTGGCAGGGCTATACTTACGAGGGGCTGACCTGCAACGCGCTGGAGTGGCAGGTCAGCCAGGGCGGGGGCCAGATGCTCGACCAGGTGGACAGTCCGGCAGCGCTGCGGGCGTTTTCGCGTGCCGCCGGCTGGATCGGCACCATCTCACCGGCGGGCGTGACCGGCTATCAGGAAGAGGATGTGCGCAACGTCTTTGAAGGCGGCAATGCCGCCTTCATGCGTCACTGGCCCTACTGTTACGCTTCCGGCAACGCGCCCGGCTCTCCCGTGAGAGGCCGTTTCGAAGTTGCTCCCCTGCCCGGAGCTTCTGTGCTGGGGGGCTGGGAGTGGGCCGTCTCGGCCTACAGTCGCCATCCCCAGGCGGCCGAGCAGCTGGTGGCCTACCAGACCTGTCTGGAAGTGCAACGCTGGCGGGCCATCGAGGGGGCCTTCCTGCCCACCCGGCCCGAGCTCTACCGCGACAGGGAGCTGCTCGAGCGCATGCCATTTTGCGCCATCATGCCCGAGGTCTTCCGCCAGGCCATCACGCGCCCCAGCACGCGCTGTCGCGATCTCTACAACGAGGCCAGCTCGATCTACTTCCAGGGGGTGGCCACCGTGCTGCAGGGCGGCGATCCGGTCGCCTCCATGGGGCGGGTGCGCCGTGACCTGACCGAGCTGATGCAGCCTTGAAGGAGCGTCGCCGTCTGGCCTGGCTGCTGCTGGCCCCCACGCTGATCGTCCTGGCCGTGGTGGCCTTCTACCCGCTGGCCCAGACGCTGGCCTACAGCTTCACCGACGCGCGCCTGGGCTCGAGCCGCCCGGTGCACTTCGTGGGCCTGCGCAACTACCTCGACCTGCTCGCCGACCCCCGCTTCTACTCCAGCCTGAGCCTCACTGTTCGCTTTGCGGCCGTCACGGTGGTGTTCGAGTTCACGCTGGGGCTGATCATCGCGCTGGTGATCAACAGCCAGTTTCGGGGCAGAGGATTGATGCGGGCCGCGGTGCTGGTGCCCTGGGCCATCCCCACGGTCATGTCCACCCAGATGTGGAAATGGATGTACCACGACGTCTTCGGCGTGCTCAACGACCTGGGACTGCGGTGCGGGCTGCTTTCGGCTCCCGTGGCCTGGGCCGCCGACCCGGTCTACCTCTTCCCGTCTCTCTGCGCGGTGGACATCTGGAAGACCACCCCCTTCATCGCCCTGATGCTGCTGGCTGGATTACAGGTCATCCCCTCCGACATCTACGAAGCGGCTGACATCGATGGTGCCTCACCTTTCCAGCAGTTCTGGGCCCTGACGTTGCCGCTCTTGCGTCCGGCCATCGTGGTCACGCTGATCTTCCGCACCCTGGACGCTCTGCGGGCCTTCGACATCTTCTACGTGATGGTAGGCAATCGGCCCCACTACCAGACTCTGGCCGTGTTCAACCAGCAGGTGCTCGTTGAGTTCTCCCGGGTCGGCCCTGGCTCGGCCATCAGTGTGGTCATCTTCCTTCTGATCGCCTTTTTCGTGTTCGTCTACATGCGATTGTTCGGGGTGCGCGAATGAGGCGGCTCTCGTTCTACGCTCTGTTGACGCTCATCATCGGCTACACCGTCTTCCCCTACTACTGGGCTTTCGTAAGCTCGATCAAGCCTAACTCCGAGCTCTTTGCCACTCCGGTCAGCCTCTGGCCCGAGCACCCCACCCTCGAGAACTACGGCCTGGTGCTGAGCAATGCCGGTTTCCTGCAGGCCCTGGTCAACTCGGCCGCGGTCTGCCTGGCCAGTGTGACCATGGCTCTCAGCTTCGGGTCGCTGGCTGCCTACGCGCTGGGACGCTTCCAGTTTCGGGGACGCACAGCAACGCTCTATCTGGTCCTCTCCATGACCATGTTCCCCCAGATCGCAGTGCTGGGAGGCCTCTACACCATCATCAACCAGATCGGCCTGTTCAACCGGCTGCCGGCCCTGATGTTGAGCTATCTGCTGTTCACCCTTCCCTTTACGGTATGGGTGCTGACCAATTTCTTCAAGCAGCTCCCGGGCGAGCTCGAGGAGGCGGCCATCGTGGACGGGGCCACCCCGATGCAGACCTATCGGCTCATCCTGTTGCCCCTGCTGAGCCCGGCCCTGGTGACCACCGGCCTGCTGGCCTTCATCCAGTGCTGGAACGAGTTCCTTTATGCGCTCTCCTTCATGCAGACGCCCGACCGTTACACCGTGACCCGGGCCATCTTCAGCTTCGCGGGGGTGACCGGCAGCGGCTATGAGATCCCCTGGGGCCAGATGATGGCCGCCACCATTCTTGTCACCCTGCCCCTGCTGGTTCTGGTGCTGATCCTGCAGAACCGTATCATCGCCGGCCTCACGGGAGGAGCCGTCAAGGGTTGAGCGGAACACGCCCGGCATGCAGGTGACCTGTCGTTTGTGCCGCCTTCGATTCGACCTCGTCGACCCTTCTGCCACCGAGGTGCGCTGTCCGCGTTGCGAGGGGAAGGTTAAGATCGAGCCCGAGATGCTGCAGCAACCCTCCGCCACGAAGCCTCCGGTGGGCTGTCCGGGTTGCCTGAACCTGCTCGGCCCCACCGAGCAATATCCCGTGCACTGCCGCTACTGCGGCTACCACATCCAGCAGGAAGAGGGCGAGAGGCTGGGCGCCTCGCTCAAGGGCCTGGAAGGTCGCCTGAAGAGCTATCTCATGGCCGGTGGGAGCCCCAGCGAGGCGGTGCGCTTGATCGAGCAGTTGGGAGTGACCTCCGAGCAGGCCTTCGGCTATGTGGACAAGCGCGTGCTGGAGGTGCCCTTCGAGCGGCATCCGCTCTGGAAAGCGAACCAGCGAGTGACCATGGCCCCGACCTGCGACTCGTGCGGAGTGGCCGGGCACCTCTCCCCCTACCAGGCGACCTGGAACGTGCGCGAGGAAGAGCTCAAGCGCTACCGCGAGGGTTGGGGCGGCTTTCACGATACCGAGCTGAAGCAGTCGCGCAAGGCCCTCTACTTTCTCTGCAAGGACTGCACCAAGCTGCCGCCCGAGCGATTCGCGGGCGGCTACCCGGCTCGCAACGGGTTCATCTGGAACCGCCTGGAGGCGGTCAAAGCGACCTTTCCGCCCCCCGAGCCGGTGGAGCTGGTCCTGAAGGCCTAGCAGCCTGCTAGAACCCGGTGAGGTCCACGAGGGCTTCTAAAGTGCAAGGCCTTTGGTCTTGCACTTTACAACGCGCAGTTCCGGCGCGTTCGTCAGATTGTGCCAATGTGCAAAACCACACATTAGCTTTTCTTCTCCCCCAGGTCGAGGATCAGGGGCAGGGTATACATGGCGCCTCGCCCCCCGTCGTAGCGGATGGGCTCGGTCAGCGGGGCGACCTCCAGCTTGCCCTCGTAGGCAGGCAGCCCCGGAGAGCTGGCCTGCACCTGGTAGGTTCCGGGAATCAGCTCCACCTGGAAGCGCCCCCGGGGATCGGTCTCGAGCGGCACGACGAATCCGTCGCTGGTGATGAACTTGACCTGGGCCGGGAACACACCCATCCCCCCCGGAGTGGCCGGAAGAGGGGCCGGTGGGGACTCGCCCAGCCAGCTCTTCTGGCTGTCGATGATCAGCCCCGCAAAGCGCGTCGGGCGGTGCGGGCCGGGCAGGATGTAACGGGCCTTTCCCTGGCCGAAGCATGATTTGCACCCGCTGGCCTTGCCCTGGCACTCAGGGCAAGCTCGCTGCTCCAGCCGGTCCCCTTCCCAGAGGGGCGGCTGGCCGATCTTGCCGCTCATGAGCAGGGCCAGCGGCGTCAACATGAGAGCGATCGACAAAAACAGGACCAGCCTGAGCTTGGTTGCGAACTTCACGCCCCTGGCTTCAGCACCCACCGCGCCGTTCCTTCGGCAGGCCCCGACGGCCCTGGAAGAGAACCGCGCTCTTGATGGGCGAGCCCCTCAAGATCCTCTTTCTCACCACCACCGACGATCAGGCGGCCACCTTCTTGCGCTCCTGGTTCTACCGCCTCTCGGCCCAGGAGGCCGAGGTCAGCCTGGCTACCACCGTGGCCTACTTCCGCGATGAGCTGGAGGAGGCCGGGGCCCAGGTGCTGGACCTGAGCTTCTCGCCCCGACCAAATCTGACGAGTGATCTGGCCTCGATGATCGATCTGATTTACCTGATCGGACGCCTGCGCCCCGACGTGGTCCACACCCACAGCGTGCGGGCCGGGTTTCTGGGGCGCCTGGCGGCCTGGCTGTGCGCCGTGCCGGTGGTGATCCACACGGTGCGCAGCCTGCCCTCCAATGGTACGGCCTGGGCCATGGAATGGCTGGCGGCCCGCTGGTGCCATCACCTGGTGGCTGTTTCCGAGCAGGACTTCGAGCAGGTCGCCCGCCGGTTGGCTCCCCGCCGCAAGCTCTCCCTGATTCGCGACGGCATCTCTCGGCACGACTTCGCCCCCCGCGAGGGCTCGCGCGAGCGGGTGCGGACGAAGCTGGGCCTGGAGGAGGGCGAGCCCCTGGTGGGACTGGTGGTAGAGCCGGGAACCCGTATCCTGGAGAGCTTGCAGGAGCGACGTCCCGAGGTCCACCTGGGTTACCTTGGGCTCTCGCGTCCCGACCCCGAGGAGCCCCGGGTGCACCACCTGCCCTGGGGGCGCTCAGGGCCGGACGTTCTGGCTTCCCTGGACGTTTTCGTGCTCACCTCGGCTCACCGTGAGCTGCATCCTCTGCTGCTGGGCATCATGCAGTTGGGCAAGCCGGTCGTCTCCCTGGTTCCCACCGAGGTCATCCGGCCCGGGGTGGACGGCCTGGTGTGCAGCGAGTCCGAGCTGGACGAGACGGTGGAGTTCGTGCTCAGCCACCCGGAAGAAGCGGCCCGGCTGGGGGCAGCCGCCCGCGAGCGGGTCGAGAGCGTCTACGACGACAGCGACTCCAAGAGTCGCCTCTGGTCGCTCTACCACAACTTGTGGTCGCGCCATCGCTCGCGGATAGACTGAACTTCAACGGTGTCCCGGGTCGACTGCGCCAGGCAGGCATAGGCTTTCGCCCGGGGAATTCCTGGGCGATGCTGGCCTGGAATGCTCAACCCCCGCGCCCGGACCTGTCCTCTCCCTTCCTCTTGGAGGGGCAGGACGAGAAGACCGCCGTGCTTTTGCTGCACGGATTCGCCTGCTCTCCTCACACCATGCGCAGCATGGGCACGGCTTTGCACATGCGGGGACACACCTGCTACGCGCCCCTGTTGCCGGGCCACGGCGAGATGCTGGAAGACTTCAACATGGTGCTCCACACCGACTGGCTGGATGCGGCCGAGGCCAGCTTCGACCACCTCAAGCAGCGCCATGATCGGGTCGCTGTGGTTGGTTTCTCGATGGGCGGGACGCTGGGTCTGCACCTGGCCACCGTGCGCGCCCTGCAGTCGCTGACCTTGCTGGCCACCCCGGTATTCTTTGGATCGTGGGTGCGCCGCTTCTACCCTATGGCGCGGGCCTTCACCTCGGCCCTTCCGGTGGTCTTCGACGTGGCCAACCATCGGGCTCGCAAGCGCAGGAAGCACGGGGTCCACACCGTCCTGCCGGTGCATGCCGTGGGCGAACTGCTGGCGCTGCTCGAAGAGGTGCGTCCGCGCCTTAATCAGGTCGAGTGCCCGCTCTTGATCGCCCAGTCGCGTTCGGATCACACCGTCCCGCCCACCAATGCTCCGTTCATCGCCCAGAACGTTTCTTCGCGGTTGCGAAGACTGCTGTGGCTGCGACGGGCTTTCCACGTCTTGCCGGTGGACTATGGCTTCCGCCGCCTCGAGCACGAAACGGCGCGCTTTCTGGCCGAGGTCGACGCGCGGGCTACGTCGCTACGATAAACTCGAGCTGCGAGGCCATCTCGACCAGCTCGTCAGCCTTCTTCTCCATCAGTTGCTGCTCGAGGGTGCGCTCGGCGGCCTGGCTGCGCGATTGCTCGGCATCGAGCTTGAGGCGCGAGGCCTCGGCGCCCTTGCTGCGGGACTGATCCTTGAGGCTGGTGGAGCGCTTCTCGGCATCGCCTGCGGCCTGCTCGGCGCTCTTGTGACGCTGCTGGGCCGCCTCGCCGCTCTGGCGGCGGCTACGGCTCTCGCCCTGCAGTCGGGTGCCCTCGGTGCTGTGGCGCGTCACCCGGGCCTCGCGGTCGCCGGCCTGAGCCAGGAGGCTCATTCCCTGCTGGTAGGACTCGTTGGACTTCTCCGATTCGGCGCGTTCAATGGCGCGCTCGCCCTGAGCCCGGAGCAGGTCAGCCTCGCGCTTGGCTCCCCTGGCCAGCGACTCGGCCTCCTGGGCTTGCTGCTCGAGCTGGCTGGCTTTGGAGAGCTCGGCCTCGGACTCGATGCGGGCCCGATCCGATTCCATCCGACCGAAGATCGACTCGCCCTGGGCCACGGCTGACTGGCGCTCGAGCTCCTGGGAGGCCTGATCGGCCTGGGCTGCCTGGGCGGTGGAGGTCTGGGCCTTCTCGTTGAGCTTGGCCACCTCGACCTTCAGGGCGGCCACCCGCTCCTTGAGATGGCCCAGCGAGGTGCGCTCGCCGTTCGCTTTGACGGCCACGGCATCGACCACGACGCCGCTCTTGTCTTGCCCCCCCTGGTTCTTCAGCTTCTGCAGGTAGTCGGCATAGGCTTCCAGCATCGGGGAGCGGGCACCGGATTTGTTGAGTTCTTCGATAGCTTCAGGCATGTCCTGATCATCTCTCATCGGCCTGAAAGGGTTATGAATATCCGATGAACTTCCGGCCACGCCCACCGTTTCAGGTTTTTTTCAGGCTCCAGTCGAGATATTGTGCTATGGACAACGGTGCCCCTTACCCCGCTGCGGCTGCGGCCGAGAAGTTCTATCGGCTCCATTCCCCGGGCCTGGTGGCGTCACTGCTGGAGTTCTTCGGTCAGCGTCCCAGCGAGCGATTGCTCTCCTTTGATGAAGTGCATCAGCTGCTGTCCGAGAAGCGCCAGATCCCGCGAGGGACGCGGATGATCCCCATCGACCACATCGTGGGCAGCGTGGGTCGCTATCGCGACTTCGACCGACACTTTCTGCCTCTCAACCCGGCCAGCGAAGAGCGCTGGAAGCGACTGGACATGGCTCTCAACCAGCTGGTTTCCTTGCCCCCCATCGAGGTGTTTCAGGTGGGCGACGTCTACTTCGTGCGCGACGGTAACCACCGCGTTTCGGTGGCCCGGGCCAACAAGCTGACCGAGATCGAGGCGGTCGTGACCGAGATCCCCTTCAAGGGCCGGCTGACCCCTGAGATGGACATCGACCAGCTGGTGGCCGAGACCCAGCACGCCCGCTTTCTGGAGGCCACCGGACTGGAGGGGGAGCTGCGGCTGACCGGAACGGCCCGCTACGAGGTGCTGCTCGACCACATCGAGGTCCACCGTTACTATCTCGGCCTGGAGCACAATCGCGAGCTGGAGCTTCGCGAGGCCGCCCAAAGCTGGTATGAGCAGGTCTATCTGCCGGTGGTGGAGGCGATCCGATCCACCGATGTCATGCGTGAGTTTCCCAACCGGACGGAGGCCGATCTCTACCTCTGGGTGGCCTACCACCGAGAGCGGCTTCGTGAGGAGCTGGGTCTGGCCCCGCCCGATGCCGAGGTAGCGGCCACCCTGGCCCAGGACTTCAGCGACCGCCCGGTGGTGTCGCTGGTCAAGCGCGTGACCCGCGCCATTCGTGCCGCCGTCAAGGCGGCCAGCGAGACTCCCGAGCCTCCGGCCGGTTGAAGGGAACCCGCCCCGCCTCCAGAAACTACTTTGGGAAAAAAATCACAAGCGCGAGGAGAAGCCATCTTGAAGACCCTGACCGGGGTAGACCGGGGGCGGATCGAGGCCCGCGTGGAGGCCGGACAGCGGCTGACCTGCGAGGAGGGTGTGGCCCTCTTCGACGAGCCCGACTTCGAGTGGGTGTGCGGCTTGGCCAACAGAGTGCGCGAGCGGCTTTACGCCGATCGCACCACCTACGTGGTCAACATGCACCTCAACTACTCCAACGTCTGCGCCCTGTCGTGCATGTTTTGCGCCTTCGCCCGCAAGAGCGGCCAGGAAGGCGCCTACGAGATGAGTCTGGAGGAGATGATCGAGCGCGTCTCCATCATGAAGGGCATCGAGGGGGCCGAAGTCCACATCGTCGGCGGACTTCATCCCGACTATCCCTACGAGTACTACCCGCGTCTTCTCTCCACCCTGCGCGAGCACTATCCCAACGTGCACCTGAAGGCCTTCACCGCCGTGGAGATCGACTTCTTTGCCCAGCTGGCCGGCAAGAGCGTGGCCTGGGTGCTGCAGGACCTGCGCGAGAACGGGCTGGGGTCGCTGCCGGGAGGTGGGGCCGAGGTGCTCACCGACCGGATCCACCAGAAGCTCTACCGCGACAAGATGGGACCCGACCGCTGGCTGGCCATTCACAGGGAGGCTCACCAGCTGGGCATCCCCACCAGCGCCACGATGCTGGCCGGCCACATCGAGACCATGGCCGAGCGGATCGAGCATCTGGACAGGCTGCGCCGCCTGCAGGACGAAACGGGGGGCTTTCTGGCCTACATCCCGCTGCGCTTTCATCCCGACAACACCCCGCTCAAGAAGCTCAATCTGATGGACGGCGATGCGGTGGTGCGCAACGTAGCCGTGGGCCGGCTGATGCTGGACAACTTTCCCCACGTCAAGGCTTACTGGGTGATGAGCGGCCTGGAGAACGCGGCCCGGGCGCAGTGGGCTGGCGCCGACGACTTCGACGGCACGGTGGTGGATGAGCGCATCACCCACATGGCTGGCTGCCAGACCCCGGTGGGGGTGACCGAGCAGTCCTTGTTGCAGATGATCCGCGATTCGGGGCGTCGTCCGGTGCGGCGTGACGCCCTCTACAACCTGCTCTCGTGAAGCTGCACGTGCTGGGCTCGGGCACTGTTTGCCCCAGCCTGCGCCGGGCGGCCTCGGGTTACCTGCTGGAGGTGGGGGAGGAGCTGCTCTGGTTCGACATGGGGGCCGGCACTCTGCGGCGCTTCCTGGAGGGGGGTCACGCCCTGGAGCGGGTCTCGCGGATCTTTCTCACTCACACCCATCCCGACCATACCAGCGATCTGGTCCCCTTCTGCTTTGCCCTCAACTACGCCCCCGGCTGGAGCGGCCGCAACCTGACGCTCTACGGGCCCAACGGGCTCTGGCACTTCCTGACCCACCTGGGGGCCGCCTGGTCCTGGGTGGAGCCTAAGAAGTGGGAGCGGCACGTGCACGAGATCGACGAGCACGAGACGATCGACCTGGGTTCCTGCAAGGTCAGCGCCTGGTCGGTTGCGCACGGCGAGTTGAACGCTCTCAGCTTTCGTGTCGAGTCCGAGGGGCGGGTGTTCTGCTACTCAGGCGACAGCGGCGTGTGCGACAACCTGGTCAAAGCCGCCCGTGAGGCCGACCTTTTCCTCTGCGAGTGCTCGATTCCGGCCGCCTATCCGGCCATGCCAGGGGTGCACCTGACCAGCGCCGAGGTGGGCCAGGTAGCCACTCGCGCCGGCGCCCGCCGGGTGGTGGTCACCCACCTCTACCCCCAGGCCGACGAGGTGGATATCCTGGCCGAGGTGCGCGGGCACTACGCGGGACTGCTCGAGTTGGCCGAGGACGGCTCCAGCTTCCTGGTGTAAATCCGGCATCAAGCCTGTGCGCGGGACTGTAACAAGCCGTTCACCTCAGCCTGGCGGGGCCGCGCTACCCTGTTGCACAGAAAGAAAGATTCCAGGAGATCGCCATGACTACCGTCGAGACCCCCGTCGTCCTGTCCGCCGGGCAGCGCCTGCAACAGGGCGTGCGCGCCTACCTTCCAGCCGCCTCGGACCCTTCCGGCCCCAGCGCCCACTCGCTGGCTCAGGCTTGCGACACCTATCTGGGCGGCGGAGCTCAGGCCACGCCTTATCCGGCCGATATGCCCGCCGACAAGGCCCGCGAGATCACTCGCAACCTGCAAGAGCTCGCTTCCGGAGCCCAGGCTGATTTCGCCTCCAAGGTACCCGGGGGGACCCTGAGCGTGGGGCAGCTGCTCTCCAGCGTGGGCCAGCTGCAGGCCGCCAAAGAATCCGAGGTCGAGGAGCTGTCGGCCCGCCGCAGCGAGCTCAAGGGCGCGTATCGCAAGCAGGTCGTCAAGACAGTGGCCTGGATGGGCGCCACCGCGGGAGCCCTGGTGCTGGGCGGCATCTTCCCCAACCCGGTCACCGGGCTTCTTCTGGCTGGGGCGGGGGCCATGACCGTGCGCCACATCTCCAAGGCGCGCACGGCCCAGAAAGAGCTTCAGCAAACTCTGCCTCCCGTGGAGGCCAACCTCAAGGCGGCCCGCCAGCTGGCCGCTGACTGTGTGTTTTACGCACCTCACCTGGCCGGCTGGAACGACCTGCTGGGTGGGGCTCAGAGACAGGCGGCCTGATCGAAGGATCCCTTCCTCGCTGAATGGAACATGACAGAGAAGGTGGTTAAGCCATTCGGGTAGTTGTTGCCGCGATGTAAACTTGACGTTCATCAAGATTTAACATCGGTAGCCCAAAATACCCCGCTTTTGGCGTGAAAGGCACCCCCTTTCTGGTGTATCCTGGTAGCAATCGAACCCGCGACTCATCATGCTCGCGGGCCCTCAAGTGGCGAAGGAGGAATCAGTATGGCAGGTTTTGGCTTCGGCGTCCCTCAGATTCCACAGGCATTTCCAGGTGTCTCGGCCGTCCCGACCTTTGGTGGGTTCGGTGGCTTTGGTGGCTTTGGCGGCATCGGTGGCGCCTCTCCGTTCGGAATGAGCGCGCTCGGCGGCTTCGGTGGCTTCCCTGGCGCTGGTGGCGTGGGTCAAATGGGCGCAATGCCCCCCGAGATGCAGATGCAGATGATGCAGATGATCCAGATGCTCCTTCAAGTTCTGATGCAGCTGTCGGCTGGCTATCAAGGCATCGGCGGCGGCCAGATGGGTGGCCCGGGTGGCGCTTATGGTGGCGGCGGCGCTGGTGGCGCCGGCGGCGCGGGCAACGCCGGGAACGCTGGGAATGCCGGCAACGCCGGGAATGCTGGCAACGCCGGGAACGCTGGCAATGCCGGGAATGCTGGCAACGCCGGGAACGCTGGCAACGCCGGGAACGCTGGCAACGCCGGGAACGCTGGCAATGCCGGGAACGCTGGCAACGCCGGGAATGCTGGCAATGCCGGGAATGCTGGCAATGCCGGGAACGCGGGCAATGCGGGTAACGCCGGCGGTGCCTACGGCGGTGGCGGCGGAGCCGGAGCGATCGGCGGTGGCGGTGGCGGTGCCTACGGTGGCGGAGCTGCTGGTGGCGCTGGCGGGGCTGGTGGTGCTTACGGCGCCGGCGGCGCGAATGGCGGCTTCGGCAACGTGACTCAGCCGGGCTTCCGTTTCTCCAGCATCGATGGCCTGCAGCGCTACATCGACGCGGTGGACCAGAACGGCAACGTGAACAACAACAAGATCACTGCCAATGGCACCATCCCGACCGACGCGGCTCGGGCCAACATTGTGGAGGGTTACGCGGCTGAGTTCTATGCCGGCGGACGCCTCGAGAACGCCCAGGAGATGAGCCGCAACCTCGACGTGCTCTATCAGGACCTCAACTCCAACAATCCCAACGCCCAGTCTTCGGCGACCTTCGCCCTGGTGGCCTCTCGCTTCAAGAACGCGGGTGGAAACTACGACAACGGCCAGCTCAAGAAAGTGCTGGAAGCGACCGGAAACGGTGATCTTGCCGGTGGCGGTGGCGTAGGCGCCAACGACGTCGAGACGCTGGGCGCGGTGTCGGCCGCTCTCAAGCGCGGCACGCTGCAACTCGGCCAGGTCTTTGGCCAGGATGGCAAAGACGTGCTGGGTGGCAATTCGATCACCGCCGGCGACAAAGCGAAGTACGAGCGCGCTATCGAGGCCGTTCAGGGACGCAACCTGGGCAGCAACATCGAGAACGCGCGCGCTCCGCGCGCCGGTAATGCTGGCAACGCCGGCAACGCTGGCAACGCCGGCAATGCCGGCAACGCTGGGAACGCTGGGAATGCCGGCAACGCTGGCAACGCTGGCAACGCTGGGAATGCCGGCAACGCTGGCAACGCTCGGCGCCGCTAGAACCCGGCATCGGGCACCAAGCCCGGCAGCCTGACAATGAATGGGGCCTCTCGCAAGGGAGGCTCTTTTCCATGGGGGCGGTAGGCACCGGCCTGCCCATCCCATGCCCGCCCGAGCCCCACGGCCCGCGGTGGGGATCCCCACGCCTGGTGGTGGGGCAGTTTCGCCCGCCCGAGCCCCACAGCCCGCGGTGGGGATCCCCACGCCAGGTGGTGGGGCAGGTCTGCCACCCCCAGCCTTCATGATTTCTTCAGGGAGTAAAGCTAAGCTCAACAAAGCAAGGAGCAGAGCCATGAACGTAACCACCCTCAGCCACCAGACCCAGCCGGCCCGGGCCAGCACGCAGCAGCCAGCCCATCAGCCCCCGGTCGAGCGACCTCCGACCGAGCACTATGAGCCCGGGGTGCTGGACACGCTCAAGAACATCGTGGGCGTCACCGCCTTTGCGGCCGGTCCCTCCCTGGTTGCCGCTCAATGGGGCCTGCCGGGCGCGGCCGTGGGAGTGGGTGCGTCCATGCTGGCCATGTATCTCATGGATCGCGACCGCGAGATCATGGTTCCCTTCGTGGGCCTCAGCGCAGCGGTTATGACCGTTCCTGCGCTGCTCTTTGGCTGGCCGGGCGCCCTCGTCTCCACGGCCCTGGCGGCTGGTTACGGCTACCACACCCGCTAGAATTCCGGCCGAACTGGCCAGCCGGAAAGGACACGAGATCAGTTAGATCCGGGCGTCCCCTTCGATCCAGACCTCGCCCTCGGGCCCGACCTCTTTCTTCCAGAGCGGGACCGTGCTCTTCAGGGTATCGATCAGCCAGCGTCCGGCTTCGAAGGCCTCCTTGCGATGCCCGGCCGAGACGGCCACGCAGACGCTGATCTCTCCCGGACCCAGCGAGCCGTGCCGGTGCCACAGGGCCAGCGAGCCCAGCGGCCAGCGCTGGCGGGCCTCGGCCGCCAGGCGAGCCATCTCCTTGAGAGCCACCGGGGGGTAGGCCTGGTAGTCCAGCCGCTCCACCGGTTGGCCAGCGGTCTGGTTGCGCACCGTGCCGAGGAAGAGCACAACCGCCCCGCAGTCCTCGCGCCGCACGAAGGACAGGCACTGGTCCACCGAGATGGGGTCCTCTCCCAGTCGCACCAGATCCTCCGACCCGCCGCTCACCGGGGGGAGCAGGGCCACCTCCTGGCCGGGCTGCACAACATGGCTCCAGGGCACCAGCTCCTCGCCGGCGGCCGCACGCAGCACGGGCCGATAGGGCGTCAGACCGGGCCAGCGCTCACAGAGCGAGGCAAACAGGGCCTCCACGCTGCTGCCTTCGGAGACCTCCACCTCCAGCTCTTCCGAGCCCACCACGTTCCTCAGCGAGGCGAAGAAGAGAACCCGAACGGTCACAGGAAGGCGGGCTCGCGGTACTCTCCGTAGACGGCCCGCATGACCTCGACCATTTCGCCCAGGGTGGCATAGGTCTTGACCGCCTCGAGCAGGGCGGGCATGACGTTCTCGCCCTTCGCGGCAGCGCTCTTGAGCGTTTCCAGGGCGGCCTCGACCTGCTCGTGGTTGCGCTTCTCGCGCACCTTCTTGAGGTTGGCCACCTGCAGTTGCTCGGCCTCGCGGCCGATCTTGAGGATGGGGATCTCGCCCGCGGCGCAGTCCTGGGTGAACTCGTTGACGCCCACGATGATCTCGTCCTTGCTCTCCACCGCCTGCTGGAAGTCATAGGCGCTGCGGGCGATCTCGCGCTGGAAGAAGCCCGAGTTGATGCCCGCAAGCACCCCACCCTCTTGCTCGATGCGGTCGAAGTAGGCAAAGCATTCTTTGACCATCCAGTCGGTCAAAGACTCCACGAAGTAGGAGCCGGCCAGCGGGTCGACCACGTCCGCCACCCCGGTTTCGTAGGCCAGAATCTGCTGAGTGCGCAGGGCGATCTGGGCGGATTTCTCGGTGGGCAGGGCCAGGGTCTCATCCATGGCGTTGGTGTGGAGCGACTGGGTGCCTCCCAGGACGGCCGCCATGGCCTGGTAGGCCGTGCGCACGATGTTGTTGTCGGGCTGCTGGGCGGTCAAGGATACGCCCGCGGTCTGGGTGTGGAAGCGCAACTTCCAAGAGCGCGGATCCTGGGCCTTGAAGCGGTCGCGCATCACCCGGGCCCAGATCTTGCGGGCCGCCCGGAACTTGGCGATCTCTTCGAAGAAGTTGTTGTGGCAGTCCCAGAAAAAGCTCAGGCGGGGAGCGAACTCGTCCACCTTGAGGCCGCGCTCGATGCAGGCCTGAACGTAAGTGATGCCATCGGCCAGCGTGAACACCAGCTCTTGCAACGCGGTGGCGCCGGCCTCGCGGATGTGGTAGCCCGAGATGGAGATGGTGTTCCACTGGGGCACGTTGCGGGTGCAGTACTCCACCGTGTCCACCACCACCTTGAGGCTGGGCTCGGGGGGGAAGATCCACTCCTTCTGCGCGATGTACTCTTTGAGGATGTCGTTTTGGAGCGTGCCCCGCACCCTGTCGAAGCTGACCCCCTGCTTCTCGGCCACCGCCAGGTACATGGCCAGAAGGATGGCGGCCGGACCGTTGATGGTCATCGAGGTGCTGACCTTGTCCAGAGGGATGCCCTGGAACAGGATCTCCATGTCGGCCAGGGTGTCCACCGCCACGCCGCACTTGCCCACCTCACCCAGAGAGCGGGGATGGTCGGAGTCGTAGCCCATCAAGGTGGGCATGTCGAAGGCCACCGAGAGACCGTCCTGCCCGCTCTGGAGCAGCTTGTGGTAGCGGGCGTTGGTGTCTTTGGGGGTGGCAAAGCCCGAGAACAGCCGCATGGTCCACATCCGGGTGCGGTGCATGGTGGGGTGCACCCCGCGCAGGTAGGGATACTCGCCCGGGAAGCCGATGTCGGCCACGGGGTCGAGGTGGGCGATGTGCTCAGGAGTGTAGAGCGGCTCGAGGGGAGCCCCCGACCAGTTCTTGAAGCTGGCCTTGCGCAGGGGGTGCTTGCCCGCGTGGCGGGCCTCCCACTGGGCTCGGGCCTGGCGAACTGCTTCCAACTTCGGGTCTGAAGACTGCATGGGTGACGCTCCTCCTGAATCGATGCCCGCTTATTGTACAATCGGACGCCGAAATCTTGCAACGTGGGTCTACCAGAGCACCTCAAGATAGCGAGCCACCATCTCATCGCCCGAAACCATCGTCAGGGGAGGCAAGCGGGAAAGCTTGAGGTTGAGCACACCAAACTGGTGCTTGGGAATCAGCCGGCCCGGCTAGCCTCATGAACATTGACGACGTGAGCCGCTCTCTGATGATGAGCCAAGCTCCTGGCTAAGTCAACGGCAATCCGGCGGCGCAGGCGGCTCCCATCAAGTTGGCCTCATTCGCGCGCAGAATGGCGAACTTGCGCTCGCCGAGCAGGGCCTGGAGGGTCTCGCCGACCCGACCGGGATACTGCGGGTCCTTCCAGAACGTGCTCCCCTCGGCCAGGATGCCCACCGACCCCTGGCCCGGGAAGTGATCGATCAGGCCGGCCAGGCAGGCCGCCACCAGGTCGGCCGAGCGCGCCAGCACTCGTGCCGCCGCCTTTCCCTCGACCGACTCGGGTCGGTTGGTGCGAAGGTCCACCAGGGGCCCGGTGCCGGCCGTGGGGTCAAAACCTGTCAGTCCGGGGACACACTGCTCGAAGACAAAGGGCAGATAGTAGCCCGAGACCGCCTTTTCCAGCCGCTGCAAGCCGGGGTTGTCCGAATTGCGGTCCACGGCTTCGTCAGCCGCGGTCAGGTGGGGGGGGTGGAAATTGCCCGACTCCAGGTTGACCGCCATCTTCCCGGTTAGAGGTCCGGCGTACTTGGGGATCGAGTCGAGGGGCAGAAAGCCGGCCGAATTGGTGCCGGTGCCCACGATCAGCCCGATGAAGTCGTCATACTCGGGGTGCGTCAATGCTCCGGCCAGCAGCGAGGCCACCGTGTCGTTCAGAACGCGCACCTCGCCCGGCTCCATCCCCGCTCGGCGCATGGCGCGGGCCAGCGCCGCTCCAACCGGCTCACCCTCGACCCCGGTTACGTGCACGCCCTTGGTCCAGCGGATCAAGGTCGCGTCCCGATTGGGTAGAACGTGGGCCGGGTAGGAGAAGCAGTAGCCGACGTTGCAGCCGGGGGGCGGGCTCAGGCGAGCCACCAGGGCGGCCTGGGAATCGAAGAACTCGTCGGCCGGAACGGGTTGGTCGCGACCATCGCGGATACGCTCCTCGACGGGGCCGCCCTCGACCTTGCGGTTGTCCAGGTCTACCAGGGCGGCGCGCTGGTTGGTGCCGCCGCAGTCCACCACCACCACCCGGCCGGTGGGCTTGTCCAGCGGAGGCGGCAGGTAGGTGAGCAGGGCCCGGACCTCCTCTCCGTCCACCGTCAGCCCCTGGCCGATCCGTTCTCGCAGCGCCAGGCGCACATCCTCGAGTTGGCGGCGGTTGAGCAAGAGTTCGTCGAGATCCATACCGGCCTCGTTCTCACGGAAGGCGTCCGGTTCCTGGCGTTCGAAACAGGGGATAGTGCTCAAGCTCTTGATGCTCCTGCTCCTGGTTGTGCCGGCCGCCGCCCGCGAGGCCCGCGAGCTGCCCGTGCTCTGCTACCACCAGCTCTCGCCGCAGGGCGAAGACGCCATGACGCTCCGGCCCGAGCTCTTCTCCGCCCACATGGATTACCTCAAGCGCCACGGCTACCAGCCGGTCCGGCTCGAGGACGCCCGCCTGTTCTTGTGGGGCAAGAAGAAGCTCAAGGGCAAACCGGTGCTGATCACCTTTGACGACGGCTATGAGGGCGTTTATCGCTATGCCCTGCCGGTCCTCAAGAAGCACAAGTATCCGGCCGTCCTGTTCCTGGTGGTGGGCAAGATCGGCTCTCCTCGCCCCACTCCCCACCTGACCCTCAGGCAGCTCAAGGAGATGAAGCAGACCGGGCTGTTCGAGTTCGGCTCGCACACCTACGACCTGCACGTGCTGATTCCCGAGCGGCTCCGGCTGTCGCGGGTCTTTCCCGACCAGCTGCTGGCCGACCTGAAGAAGTCGCGCTCGGAGCTCAAGCGCCAGCTGGACGTGGAGGTGACCGCCCTGGCCTGGCCCTACGGGCACTTCGACGATCGTTGCCTGGAGCTGGCCGCCCGGGCCGGTTTCACGATGCAGTTCGGAACCGAGTACGGGGTGAGCAGGCCCTATGACGGGACGCTGCGCATCCGGCGCCTGCGGTTGTCGTCCAACTCCAACGATCTGGCCACTTTGCGGGCCAAGCTGGCCGAGCTTTACTGACTCACCCGGACAGTCCTACTGGACGTGAATAAGTCTCAAGGCGGCCCGGCACAACGCCACCCGCGCCCTGCTGCGCAGGAGATCGTGCCGGCAGTAGTAGTCGTCGAGCAAGGTGCGCAACCGCTCGGGGTCGCCCAGCCCGGCCGCTCTCCAGGCCGTGTAGCGCACCAGGTGCTGCTCGTCGGGATGGGTCAGCTCGTGCCAGGGAACCTCGTCCTCGGTTTCCAGGCCCAAGAACCCGGCCATTCGAAAGAACGACTCCCAGCGGTGGTCGAGGCCCTCCAGGGGGCCGATGGCCAGCTCATAGCGCGGTTCGGGGAAGAGGTAGCCCGCCTCTACCGTCGCGGGCACGCTCAGCCTCGAGGCCAGCGCCTCTGGATCCAGGCCCAGTTTCAGGGCTACAGGGCTCATCAGGCGCTCATCGCGCGAGAGCGTCAGCAGCGGCTCGACCGGCTCGGCTCCCAGCGCGCGGCAGGCGGCCTCCAGCTCTTCGCGCAGGGCATTCACTCCCCCGTCAGCACCACCAGTCCGTGGCGGCTCTTCAGGCTGGGCTGCTCACTGGAGGTGGCCGGGCTGGCCACCTTCCAGCGATGGCCTTCGTGCTCGAGCCGGTCGCCCACTTGCAGCGACTCCTCGCGGCCCACGGCAAAGGCGGCGGCCCCGGCCAGAACGGCCGGGTCGACCTGTCCCGCAAAAAGCAGGTCGGGCAGGCCGAACTGGCCCAGCCCGTAAGTGCGTGTGAGCTGCTGACCCTCCAGCTCGACGGTGCCGCAGCTCACGAACAGGCCGACCTCCTCCGGGCCCAGCACATTGGGGCGGAAGTCGTCCAGGTGGGCCTTGCTCCAGGCCACCCGGCCCTCGGGCCAGGCCAGCAGCAGCGCGCCGGCGTCCATCCAGGCCCAGACCACCTGGTTGAGGGCTCGCATGCATTCCAACGGGGTGGCGTCCTCGGGGGACTCGGTCAGAAACACCAGCACGCTGGCCTCAGCCTGGCCGAGGGCCTGCTCCAGCAACACCGGCGGCGGGGCATCGGGCCACTGCGGGGCGCTGGCCACCGGCAGGCGGGTGGTGAGGGCGCAGGCCTGCAGCGATTGCGTCAGGGCCTCGATGGGTGGTTGGGGATCGACCACCACCCGCCAGGCCCAGGGTCCGGTCTCCAGGTCGGCGTAGGTGCAGGGGCGCGGATGAGTCAGTGCGGTCCAGTGCAGGGCTCGCGTGTCCAGCGCCGGCAGACGCTCTTCCAGGGCGGCCAGGAAGTAGGCCACCGCCTCCTGGGCTTCGGCCAACAGCACGGCAGCATGTCCCAGGGCCCGAGGGGGAATGGGCCCCGCAGGTGCGGCTCCGTTGTCCTGGCTCACGGGGTGGGCTGCAACAGCAGCGTGGCGGTGGATTGGGCCCAGGCCACCGCGTTCATCGAGCCTGCGCTGCGCACGTCGGCCGAATAGGCGATGAGGATCACCGACACGGTGGGGGAGCCCTCGAAGATGCCGGCGGGAATGGTGCAGGAGAGGTGGTCGGGCGGCAGCAGCTTGCCCGACTTCGCGCCTGCCGTGGTGCCCACGTTGTACCAGTTGCTCTGGCCGTCCTTGATGGCCTCCCACATGCAGGGCTTGCCCGTGGCCCTGTCCGTGCCGGAGGCCATCAAGCTGTAGCCGACCGCCCGGGGCACCTTGTTCCAGGTCAGCTTGACGGGCTTTCTCAGGTCCACCTGGGCCATCATGGTCGAGCTCGGGGCGGTGAAGGCCACCGGGTCGAGGAACTCCTGGGGCTCGCCCAGGGTGATCGGGGTATTGCCCGCGTAGCTGGTCTTGAGCAGATAGGCCCCGGGCGCCTTGCCGGTAATGCTGCCCAATTTGGCATAGTCGGCCGTGCCGCTGGAGCCGCCGACGTGGGTCTTGCCGGTCCCGACGTGCTTGTGCTTGAGGTGCTCGGGTTGGCCTTTGGGCACGCCCTCCCCACAGCCCCAGTAACGGATGAGCTCGCTCTGAGCGCTGACATCGGTGCCCTTGACGTTCTGGATGGTCACCGGCACGTTGGGCCCCACCCCCAGGCCGGCGGGCACGTCCAGGCTGGCAGTCGCGCCTGTGGGGGCGGCCTTGGGATGGCTGTAGCTGGCGGTCATGGCTTTGGTGACCATCACGCTGGTACCCATGTTGGTGCCGGTGGTGCTGGCGATGAGGAAGAAGTCCCCCACCGGAACGGGCTTGGGGGCCGAGGCGGCCAGGCCGGCCAGAGCGGCCGTCAGGGCGAGGGCCAGAAACTGCTTTTTCACGGGAGCTCCTCGATTCTCTACAGGTTGAACCTCGTCGCGCTCAAGGCGCAGAAGTTGGAGTCAGGCTGTTCTGAGCTTTCGCAGGAGGGTCCTCTCGGCCGGATAATAACTTCTGATAAGGATTTCACGGGCTGGGGAGAGGTTTGGATGAGAAAGCGACTTGTGACCATCTTGCTGTTCGCGCTCCTGGTGCCTCTGGCCGGGGCCGATGTCGAGCAAGACAAGATCCGGGCCATCGAGATCGCTCGCAAGTCGGTCGTCTCCATCCGCACCTATCGCCAGGGTCAGGAAGAACCGGGCATCGGCTCGGGAGTCATCCTGCGCACCGATGGCTACATCATCACCAATCACCACGTGGTCGCCAAAGCCAAGATCGTCAAGGTGACCCTGGCGGGTGGCAAGACCTATACTGCCAAGGTCTGGAAGGCCGCCCCCGAGCAAGACCTGGCTCTGCTCAAGATCGAGGCCAACAACCTGCCGGTGGCCAAGGTGGGCAACTCCGACAAGGTCAAGCTGGGCGAGACGGCCATCGCTATCGGCGATCCGCTGGGCTTCTCGGGCACAGTGACGGTGGGCACCGTAGGCGGGCGCGGCCGAAACGTCAAGGTGGCCGGGGTCTACTACAAGAACCTGATCCAGACCGACGCCGCCATCAACCCGGGCTCGTCGGGCGGGGCCCTGATCAACCTCAAGGGCGAGGTCGTGGGCATCAACGCCCTGGTCTACACCGGCCCCCAGAGTTACAAGCACGCCCAGGGCCTGGGCTTCGCCATCCCCATCAACGACGCCATCCAGCTAGCCAAGAAGCTGGTTCAGTCGGCTCCCGCAACAGCCGGCCAGGGAAAGGCCTGGCTGGGGATCACGGGCGAGAATCTGACCGAGGATTTTCAGCTCACCTACGGCGTGCCGGTCAAGAAGGGCGTCATGGTGACCTCGGTCATCAATGGCTCGCCGGCTGGCTCGGCCGGCATGATCGTGGGCGACACCATCGTCCAGGCCGATGGACGCACGGTGCTCTCGGTCTCTCAGTTTCTGGGCTACCTGGCCACCAAGAAGCCGGGTGATGTCGTCCAGCTAGGTTACTGGCGAGGAAACAAGAAGTCGACCGTTTCCGTCACCCTGGACGCACAGAGCCAGTAGCTTACAACTCGACGTGGGTCACTCCCACGTCACTGAGGGCTTGCAACAGCACCGTCTTGCTCAGCTCGCGCGGGACCTCGACCGTCATGCGCAAGAGCAGGGTGGTTTCCTCGTGGAGCAGGTCCATGTTGCGCAGGGTAATGCCCAGCAACTCGAGCACTCCCTGGACCTTGGCAAGTTGACCGGGTCCGTGATCCATCGTCAGCTCCAGGTGGGTGAACTCCCGGTCGCCGAAGCGAGCCTCGATGCGCTTGAGGGTGACCAGCGAGATCAGCGTGATCAGGGTCGAGAGCACCGCGCCCTGGTAGAATCCAGCTCCTGCAGCCATGCCGATGCCGGCGCACACCCACAGGGTGGCGGCCGTGGTGAGGCCGCGCACGGTGGCCCCGTGCTTCATGATGGTCCCTGCCCCCAGAAAGCCGATGCCGCTGACGATCTGGGCGGCTACTCGGGCCGGGTCGTTGACCGGCCCGACTCCCTGGAAGGCAAACAGAGAGATCAGGGTGAACAGAGCCGAGCCCACCGAAACCAGCACGTGGGTGCGCAGGCCGGCGGCCCGGTTGAGCCGTTCGCGCTCGACGCCGATCAACCCGCCCAGAAAGGCGGCCAGCAAGAGCCGGGCCAGTTGTTCGAGGTCAATTCCCATAAACCGCTAGTTTCCATTTCCTGGCATGGGTTTCCTATGCCGGCCGGACCAGGAAGCAAGACGCGCAAACAGAAGCTCCGCTCGCTATGGCATACGATTGGAACTTGCCCGACACGGCTCTCCTGCAGCTCAACCGCCACCTCCAGCTGCAAGATGAGACCTTGCGCGACGGGCTGCAGCGCCCCTCGGCTTACGATCCTCCCATCGAGGCCAAGCTCGAGATCCTCCACCTGATGGAGGCCCTGGGCATCCACGGGGCCGATGTCGGGTTGCCCGGCGCCGGGCCCCGGGCGGTGGCCGACGTGACCGCCATCGTGACCGAGATCGTGGACCAGAAGCTCAAGATCAAGCCCAGCTGCGCCGGTCGCACCCTCAAAGTCGACATCCAGCCTATCGTGGACATCGCTCAGAAGACCGGCAAGGTGCTCGAGGCCGACCTCTTCATCGGCTCGAGCCCGGTGCGCCAGTACGCCGAGGACTGGACGCTGGACAAGATGCTCAAGGTGACCGAGGAGGCCGTGGTGTACGCCGTGGAGCAGGGCCTCGAGGTCATGTATGTCACCGAGGACACCATTCGCAGCCATCCCGAGACTCTGCGCCGTCTCTACACCACGGCCATCGAGTGCGGGGCCATCCGCATCTGCCTGTGCGACACAGTGGGCCACGCGACCCCTGACGGCGTGCGCGCCCTGGTGCGCTTCATCCAGAGCGTGGTGGCTGATACCGGCAAGTCGGTCAAGATCGACTGGCACGGGCATCGCGACCGAGGCCTGGGACTGGCCAACACCCTGGCCGCCGTGGAGGTGGGGGTGGACCGCGTGCACGGCACCGCTCTGGGCATCGGAGAGCGGGTGGGCAATACCCCCATGGAGCACCTGCTGGTCAATCTCAAGTTGCTGGGCGTGCTGCATAACGATCTGACCCGCTTGCAGGAGTATGTAGACACGGTCAGCCGGCATTGTCGCGTGCCGCTGCCTTTCAGCTGGCCGGGCCTGGGTCGGGACGCCTTTGCGGCCACCTCGGCCGAGAGCGCCGAGCGATTGATCGAGCTGTACGAGCTGGGAGAGCGCCAGCTGTTCGAGCACACCTTCTCGGGCGTGGCCCCCGGCCTGCTGGGTCGGGAGGCCCGTTTTGCGGTGGGTCCGCGCAGCGGCCCCGCCAACGTGCGCGGCTGGCAACTGCAGAGCCAGAAGAGCGGCGAGGTCGAGCCCGTGCTGGCGGCCGCCCGCGAACGCGGACGCGTGCTCGAGTCCCACGAGCTGGAGGCCCTGTGACGGAAGAGCAGCTGATCTACGACTGGAACCGGCAGTCCGGGGGCGGCGAGCTGACCCACAGCCCCGAAGTGCTCGATGTCACCTTGCTGGAGGCTCCCCACAGCCCGGCTGCCCGCCAGCCAGCTCTCTCCGAGCGCTTGCGGCTGCTGCACCAACTCGACGAGCTGGGGCTCGACCTGGCGTGCCTGGGGGATGCCGGCGAAGGCTGGGCCGAGACGCTGCCCCTGGTGTCGGAGGTGGTCGAGTCGCGCCTCAAGGTGCGCCCGGCCGTGGTCTGCCAGAGCCACGCCAGCGAGCTCGAGCGGGTGGCCGAGGCCTGCGAGCAGCTCGGCCACGCCATCCACGTGCTGCTGCAGTGCGGCTACTCACCCCTTCAGGACTGGAAGGGGGAAGCCTGGACGGCGGCCCGCGCCGAGCGCATGCAAGAATCGATCATGTTCGCCGTGGGGCTGGGCCTGAACGTCACCCTGCTCTGCCCGGATGCCCCGCGGGCCCACCCCGCCTGGCTGGTGGACACCCTGGGTCGGGCTCTGGACAGCGGCGCCCAGCGCCTGGCGCTGGTGGATACGACCGGCTGTGCCACTCCTGAGGGCGTGGCCCGCCTGATGGCCTTCGTCGCCGAGCTATGCCGTCGCAAAGCCGCGCCCCAGCGGATCGACTGGTTCGGCTTCAACGACCGGGGTCTGGCCCTGGCCAACGCGCTCACCGCCCTCGAGTCGGGTGCCAGCCGCGTGCATGCCAGCGTGCTCGGCCTGGCCGAGCGCTCGGGCTGCGTGCCGCTCGATCTGCTGTTGATCAATCTGCGCCTGCTGGGGGCCCTGGACCGTCCGATGGAGGCCCTGGCCAGCGTCTGCCAGCGGGTGGCCGAGACCTACCAGGTCGAGGTACTGTCCAACTATCCCGTGCTGGGCAAAGACGCCTTCCGCACCGGCACGGGGGTGCACGCCGCGGCCATCATCAAGGCCGAGCGCAAGGGCTTCAGCTGGCTGGCCGACCTGATCTACTCGGGGGTGCCGGCGGCCCTGTTCGGTTTCGAGCAGCTCATCGAGGTGGGGCCGATGGCGGGAGAGTCGAACGTGTTGCACTGGCTGGGGCGCAACGGGTTGGAGGCGACCCCTGAGAGGGTGCAGGCTCTGCTGGCGGCGGCCAAGTCGGCCGACCACGTGCTCAGCGACGAGGAGATTCGGGTCGCGCTGGGGGAGACAGCCTCGGTTTAGAGTCCCGCGCTTCTACCCCAGCAGTCGGTGCATCTTCCCTGCCGTTTGGTGGGCCCGGCGCAGGGGCTCGGGCAGCCGGTGGCGCGACATCTCCAGCACCAGCTTGAGGGCGCTGTCGAGGTCGGTGCGGTGACCGGGTGAGACGAACACCGGCCGTCCCCCTGCCTTCGTGCGCAGGGCCGCTCCCCGCACCTCGCCCTCGAGCTCGATGGGGGTCCAGGCTCCCCGCTCGGGTCCGGGCATGGTCCACTGGTAACGTCCCGGGCTCTTGGCGCAGCCGATGGTGGGCAGGTCGAAGGCCAGCCCGAGCAGCGAGGCCAGGCCGCAGCGGCGCGGGTGCAGGATGCCGTTGGCGTCCACCAGCAGGCAGTCGGGGGCGGGGAACAGCTTTTCCAGCACCCGGATCGAGATGGGGCCCTCGCGCAGCACGAAGAGGTCGCTCACGTAGCCGGCCTCGACCGGAGACCAGATGGAGTAGCTCGCTTCCAGGGCCAGCTCGGGCCGGGTCATCACCACCACCGCCGCCCAGGCCTTCTCTGACCCGTAATGCACGTCCAGCCCGGCGATCATGCGGGCCCCCTTGAGCGGCTCGAGTCGGACTCGCTGGCCCCATTCCCGCTGCAGTTGCACCACGCCCTGCGGCTCGGTGGGCAGCTGGAAGGCCAGCGCCGGTTTCAGGGCTGCACCTGGCTCGCGAAGCGCCCCTGGTAGACCGCCTCCCCCACGGTCCTGGCGAAGATGAACTGGGCCAGGCGCGTGCCGGGGTGCAGCGCCAGCGGCACCGAGGAGACATTGGAGATCTCCAGCACCTGGCGGTTGTTGATGCCGGGCTGCATGAATCCGGCGGTGATGTGGACCATCAGGCCCAGCCGGGCGAATCGGCTGCGCCCTTCGAGCCAGCCGCACAGGTAGGGGGCCAGGTGGATTCGCTCCTTGGTGATGGCCAGCACCGTCTCTTGCGGCATCAGCACGAAGTAGTCCTGAACCTGGACCAGCTCGGTGATCTGCTCGAAGTCCGAGTCGTTGGTCACGTGGTAGATCGTGTGGAGTTTCTTGAAGACCCGGAACTGATCGCCCAGGTGCAGGTCCACCGAGCCCGGCCCCACCAGGGAGGCATCGTACGGATCGATGGTGATGCCGCCTTTGTCGATCTCCTTGAGGATCTCGTCGCGCGTCAGGACGGACATGGTGCGATCAGGCGTTGACCTTGCGGGCTTGCTCCAGCAAGGGCGAGAGGCCGGCCGCCAGCTGGATGGGATTGCGGGTCTGGATCAGCACCGAGCCTGGCCCTTCGAAGACGGCCACCAGGGTCTCCTGAGTCATCATCGACACCAGGGCCGACTTGGCCGCCTTCTCCAACTTGTAGCGGGTGTGGGCCTCGAAGGCCAGCACGTGGCCGGTGTCCAGGGCCAGGCTCTCGCCCGCCTGCAGGGTGAGGTTGTGGCAGCCGCCGTAGGCCCCCAGCATCAGCATGCCGGTGCCCGAGATCCCGATCAAGAACAGGTCGCTGGCCGAGAAGAAGGTGGAGGCGTTGGCGATCTCCGTGTCCAGCTCGAGCTCGGGGCTACAGGCGAGGAAGGCCGCCGAGCTGACGTGGAAGGTGCGGTGCTCCAGGTTCAGCACCTCGATCGAGCCGGGTAGCATGGGTGCCAGGATCACCTTGCCTCCGCCGTTCTTGGGCGTGTAGAGGTTGGAGAACTGGGTGCGGCGGGTCTTCTTGCCCGCCTCCTGCAACAGCTGCACCACCCCTTCGGAGGTGTCCGCGTGCAGCTCGACGTTGGGCGACATGGCTACCAGCGCCCCCTGCTCGGCGCGTACCGTCTGGCCCTCGGTGAGGTAGAGGTGGGCGACCGCATGAGCGGGTCCATCGGAGATCTGGTGCGTGATAGCCATACAGGGCTGCCTCCTCGCGGTAAGTTGGTGCTCGGCCTTCGTGAAACAGGGACCGGCTCCCTGCGCTCGAAGCTTTGGGCGCGCCAACTGCGGCCGCAAGCAACCCATGAAGTCCGGCCTCCAGACCCTGCTCGCCTACCAGTGGAAGTACCGCAAGTTGGTGCTCCCGGGCCTGCTGCTGCTCCTCAGCTCGGACGCCGGTCAGCTGATCGCCCCTCTGATCGTGGCCCGCATCATCGACGCCCTGGCTGCACCCCATCCTTCCCAGGGCCCCATCGACCGGCTCTGCTGGCAGCTCTTCGCCGTGGCCGCCTGGATCTTCGCCTCGCGGTTCCTGTGGCGCCACTTCATGTTCTCGGCCGCCCGCCAGGCCGAGATGGAGATCCGCAATCGCCTGCTGGAGCAGGTGTTGCGCCTTCCCTCCAGCTACTTCACGCGCACCCGCACGGGCGAGGTGATGGCCCTGGCCACCAACGACCTGGTCTCGGTGCGGACGGCCCTGGCCATGGGCATCGTGGCCGGGTTCGACTCCAGCGTCCTGGCCGCCGCCACCCTGGTCATCATGGCCTGGATGGACTGGCGCCTCACCCTCTGGACGGTGCTGCCCTTCCCCATGCTGGCGCTGGTGATGGCCGTTGGCCTCAGCTTGAGCTACAAGCGCTGGGATGCGGTCCAGAAGTCGGTCGAGCACCTGACCGAGAAGGTGCGCGAGAGCCTGGCCGGCATGCGGGTGCTGAAGGCATACGTCCAGGAGGCGGGCGACCTGGAAGACTTCGAGCAAACCAACCGGGCCAACTACGAGTCCAATATGGCCTACGTGCGCATCGACGCCCTCTACCAGCCGGCGATCGTGGTCCTGGCGGGCTCGTCGGTGGCCATCCTGATCGCCGTGGGGGGAGCCGACGTGGTCTCGGGCCAGCTCAGCCTGGGCAAGTTCAACGCCTTCATGGCCTACCTGGGCATGCTGACCTGGCCCATGATCGCCGCTGGCTGGATGGTCTCGCTGGTGCAGCGCGGGGCCGTCTCGATGGGGCGCATCCAGACCATGCTGGCGCTGCCCCCTGAAGAAGCGGGGGGAACCGAGCTCGACCTGCGGGGAGCGCTGGAGGCCCGCCACCTGACCTTTACCTATCCCGAGGCAGCTGCGCCCGCTCTGGTGGACTTCTCCTTCCGACTCGAGCCTGGCCAGAGCCTTGGCATCGTGGGCGAGGTGGGCAGCGGCAAGTCAACTCTGGCCCTGTTGCTGGGCCGCATTTACGATCCACCCCCGGGCACGCTCTTCCTGGACGGCCAGGACGTGCGCGAGCTGAGCCTGTCGAGCCTGCGCCGGGCCATCTCCTGGGTGCCCCAGGAAGCCTTCCTTTTCTCGGAGACCATCGAGGAGAACTTGCGCCTGGGCCACTTCGAGGCTGCCCCTGAGGAGCTGCGCCGGATGGCCGCGGTGGCCGCCCTGGAGAACGAGATCCTCGAGTTCCCCGCTGGCTACGAGACCATGCTCGGCGAGCGGGGCATCACCCTCTCGGGCGGTCAGAAGCAACGGCTCTGCCTGGCCCGGGCCCTGCTCAAGCCGGCCCCCGTGATCGTGCTGGACGACACTTTGTCGGCGGTGGACTCCGAGTCCGAGCGAGCCATCCTGGCCGAGCTGAGGGGAGCGCTGGCCGGCCGCACGGCGGTGGTGATCAGCCACCGGGCCAGCTCGGTGCGCGACCTGGACCACATCCTGGTGCTGGAGGGCGGCCGCATCGTGCAGCAGGGCCGCCACGCCGAGCTGGTGGCTCAGCGCGGATACTACAAGGACATGGTCGAGCTGCAGGAGCTGGAGAAATGAGCGAGCGCGAGGAAGACGAACGCCTGGGGGCCTTCGACCTGACCCGTCACGTGCGCCGGATTCTCAGCTACGTCGCCAAGCTGGGCTGGCTGCTCTGGCTGGCGGTGCTGGGCTCGCTCCTCTACGCCGGGCTCGAGCTCAGCCTGCCCCAGGTGGTGCGCTACGGGGTGGACCACTATCTGGTTCCGGGTCAGGCCGTGGCTGCCCCCGTGCGGGTGGAGGGCGTGCGCACGCTGGGCCTGATCTACGCCGGGCTCCTCTTCGGTATGCTCTTTCTCAGCTATGCTCGCTCGATGGCCCTCAACCACGTGGGACAGAGAGTGGTGCAGCGCCTGCGCACCCACCTCTGGTCGCATCTTCACCGTCTTCCGGTGCGCTTTTTTGATCACAACCCGGTGGGCCGCCTGGTCACCCGGGTGGCCAACGATACCAACGCTCTGAGCGATCTCTTCACCAACGTGCTGGCCTCCGGGGTCGAGGACGTTCTGCGCGTGGCCGGGGTCATGCTCATCCTGGCCACCATGGAGCCGCGACTCTCGCTCGCGGTGGCCGCCGTCCTGCTACCGCTGGCCGTCATGACCTGGTGGTTCAAGGTTTCCAGCTCCGCCATGCACCGCAAGATTCGCGTGCTGCTCGCGCGCGTCAATGCCTTCCTGCAGGAGAACGTGCAGGGCATCAGCGTGGTCAAGTCGTTCGTGGCCGAGAAAGCCATGCAGTCCAAGTTCCACCGGCTCAACAAGGACTTCTACCAGGCCGAGATGTCCCTGATCTATCTCAACGCCGTCTTCCGGCCGGCCATCTCGGCTGCCTCGACCATCGCCATGGGCCTGGTCTTGTGGTTTGGAAGCCGGGCCGTGCTGGCTCACGACCTCACTCTGGGCACCCTGCTGGCTTACCTGTTCTACCTGCGATTGCTCTTCTCGCCGCTGGAGGCTCTGGCCGAGAAGTTCAACATCCTGCAGGGGGCCGCGGTGGCCTCCGAGCGGCTCTTTCGCATTCTCGACACGCCGGTCGAGGAGGGCTATCCGGCCCAACCGGCCGAGCGCAAGACGCGCGCCCGCGGCCACCTGGTCTTCGAGAACGTCTCGTTTGCTTACGATCCGGACAAGCCGGTGCTCAAGAACGTGAGCTTCGAGGTGCTGCCCGGCCAGACCGCGGCCCTGGTGGGCCCCAGCGGCTCGGGCAAGACGACCATTGCTTCGCTGATGCTGGGTTTCTATCGGCTCCAGGGGCACGGCAGCGGGCGCATCCTGCTCGACGGCCGGCTCCTGCAGGAGTGGGATCTGACCCAACTGCGCCAGCAGTTTGCCCTGGTGCAGCAAGACCTGTTCCTGTTCGGCCGTCAGCTGCGTCAGAACGTGGCCCTGTTCAGCCCTCGCACCGATGAGGAGCTGTGGAAGGCGCTCGAGTTGGCCCAGGCGGCCGAGCTGGTGCGCCGATTCCCGGAAGGGCTCTCCCACGAGCTCACCGAGCGCGGCTCCACCCTCTCGCAGGGAGAGCGCCAGCTTTTGAGCTTCGCCCGGGCTCTGGTGGCGGATCCGCCCATCTTGCTCTTAGACGAGGCCACCGCCAACATCGACTCGCGCACCGAGCAAGCCATCCAGCGGGCCCTGAAGGCTCTGCTGGAGGGTCGCACGGCGCTGGTGGTCGCCCACCGGCTCTCCACCGTGCAGGAGGCCGACCAGATCCTGGTGTTGCGCAAGGGCGAGCTGGTCGAGCGCGGGCGCCATGACGAGCTGATGCGCTCGGACGGACTCTACGCGCACCTCTACCGCACCCAGCGTCTGACCCACACCGACTCTGGTCGCTTCCGCGTCTGAAGCCCCTCAAAGGCTGGAATTCGCGCGACAGATTGGCGCGGGAGTTGCAGGAGTGCGGCGTTTTCCGGCTGCGCGACGCCCAACAAGTCCGGCCGCCGGGTTCTAGTCCTCCATGCCCTCCGGCGGCTTGAGCCCGGCCCGGGTGAGCACCGTCTTGTCGTGACAGCGCTCGAAGGCGGTCTGGGCGCTGATCTTGTTTTCCTTGGCCAGCTTGATCAGGTGCTGGTCCATGCTCTGCATGCCCTCTTTGGCGCCCATGGTGATAAAGGAAGGGATCTGGGTGGTCTTGCCCTCGCGAATCAGGCCCGCCAGGCCCACGTTCACGGTCATGATCTCTTGCACCGCGATGCGCCCCCGCCCGTCCGCGGTCCGTACCAACTGCTGGGCGACCACCGCCTTCAAGCTTCCGGCCAGCATGGAGCGGATCTGATCCTGCTGGTCCGACGGGAAGACGTCGATGATGCGGTCCACGGTCTTGGAGGCGGAGTTGGTGTGCAGTGTTCCGAACACCAGGTGGCCCGTCTCGGCCGCTGCCAGGGCCTGGCTGATGGTGTCCAGGTCGCGCATCTCGCCCACCAGCACGATGTCGGGTGATTCGCGCACGGCGGCCTTGACCGCTTCGGAGAAGCTGCGGGCGTGACGGTGCACCTCGCGCTGCTGGATCATGGCCGTGGCCGACGGGTGGGCATACTCGATGGGATCTTCCACCGTGATGATGTGCACGCTGCGGCTGTGGTTGATGTGGTTGATCATGGCCGCCAGGGTGGTGGATTTGCCCGAGCCGGTCGGACCGGTCACCACCACCAGCCCCTTGTTGAAGAAGCAGATCTCCTCCAGGATAGGCGGCAGACCCAGTTCGGTCATGGTGGGAATCTTGGAGGGGATCACTCGGAAGACCCCTCCATAGCCGTAGTGCTGGAGCAGCAGGTTGCAGCGAAATCGGGCGATGCCGGGCAGCTCATAGGCAAAGTCCACGTTGCCGGAGCTGAACAGCTCCTCCACCTTCACCTCGTCGAGCAGAGCCATCAGCATGGTCTCGGCCCGTTCGTTGGTCAGGGGAGGCTCTTGCAGGAACTGAACCTCGCCCAGGGCGCGGATTGCAGGCGGGGCGCCGGTCTGGATGTGGAGGTCCGAGCCCTTGCGGTCGACCACCAGGGTGAGATAACGATTGATGACCTCCAGCCCCTCGCTCATACAGCCTGACCTCCGGTGAACTCGGACGCGGCCTGCATGAAGCTGGCCCGGTCATGGGCCCGATCGATCGCCTCCTGCACTTTGACCTGGCGGTTCTGGACCAGCTCGAGCAGGCTGTGGTCCATACTGCGCATGCCCTTGCGCGAGCCGGTCTGCATGATGGAAGCGACCTGGTGCATCTTGTTCTCGCGGATCAGGTTGGAGGTGGCCCCGGTGGTGATCAGGATCTCCACGGCGGCGACTCGGCCTCTTCCATCGGAACGAGCCAGGAGCTGCTGGGAGATCACGCCTCGCAGCGACTCGCTCAGCATGATGCGCACCTGGGACTGCTGTCGGGGAGGGAAGGCGTTGATGATGCGGTTCACGGTCTGGGCGCCGGACATCGTGTTCATGGTGGCCACGACCAGGTGTCCCGTCTCGGCAGCGGTGATACAGAGCGAAATGGTCTCCAGATCGCGCAGCTCGCCCACCACGATCACGTCGGGGTCCTCGCGCAGGGCGGCGCGCAGCGCGTTGTTATAGCTGTCCACATGCAGGCCCACCTGACGCTGCACCACCAGGCTCTTCTTGATGGGGTGCACGAACTCGATGGGGTCTTCCAATGTGATGATGTTTTGGGGGCGGGTGCGGTTGCAGTAATCGACCAGCGCCGCTACGGTCGAGGTTTTGCCCGAGCCGGTGGGGCCGGTCACCATCACCAGGCCCTGATGGAAGTCCATCAAGCGGGTCAACTCATCGGGCAGACCGAGCTGGGCCATCGTGGGAATCTCGCGCGGGATGCTGCGAAAAACCAGCGAGCACCCGAAGCGCTGGATGAACGCATTGGCTCGGAAGCGGAAGGCGCCCTGACCGGGGATCTCGATCTGGTAGGCAAAGTCCATGTCCTGCTGCTGGCGGAAGAACTCCTGCTCGGAGTCGGACAGGATGGAAGAAAGGATCCCTTCGACCTCATCGGGATCGGAAAGAGGGTGGTTGGTCTTGACCAGCATTCCATGGATGCGCATCGCGGGCGGATAACCCGCTGCGATCAACAGGTCGGAGCCGCCCCGCTGCAGCAATTCTTTCAGCAGGCCGTCGAGAACTCCCGAGACTCGAAGAGTGCCTAGCTTTTCACCACTCAATGGTAGAAACCGCTCCTATACTCCTTGCCGAACTGGGCGATGCATGGCGCTTCCCGAGGGGAGGCTCGGATTCCTCCGTGTGGTTGCTTTCCTCCCGGGCAGGAGTTCCAGGCCCCAGAGAGGTAACACACGCTGCAGAGCCGGTCGGCACAGGATGTTGCCGGCACGCAGATCCAGAATCATTTCAACGGCGCGGCGGAAAGCGTGCGCCCACCAAGGAGTCCAAGTGACCACAAACACCGAGATACCCACCCATAGCCTGCACGTTGGCGCGGCGGTCTACACCGCCAACGGCGAGAAAGTCGGCAAGCTGCGCTTCGTCGTGGTCGAGCCCGAGACCGAGATCGTCAGCCACCTCGTTCTGGAGAGGGGCATGATGCTCAGCCGCGACGTGCTCGCTCCCATCGGAGTGGTGGGTAAAGTGATGCATCGGGGCATCTTCCTGACCATCTCTCCGGATGAGGTGCAAGAGCTGCCTGACTTCGCCGAAGGGCGCTATCTTTCGGGCGGCCACGGCGGTCACGGTGGCGGCGGGGGCGGCGGCGAGCGCAAGGACCGCGGTCGCAAGCGCTACCGCGGCGGCTATCGCCACGGCTGATCGGCTATAAGCCCACTTCCGTCTCCAGGCACCAGAGAATCTTCTCGCTGATCGAATCGAGCACGTCCTCGAGGTCGTTGGTGGGCTTGTTCTCCAGCGCTCGAGCGCCCATCAGCTTCTTGATGCGCCGCACCTCGTTCACCAGGCCCTTCAGGTTGCGGGTCGCCTGAGGAGTCAGCACCACCCCTTCAGGCGCGGGTGGAGGGGCGGGGGCCGCCGGGGCGGGCTCCTCGGTAGTGATTGTTTCCGGGGTGGGAATCTCCTCGCTCATGCTGCCTCCCAAGTTTGCTTCCGCTCTTGGGAGACTTTGCAGCCCGCAGGGCTCAATCCTTTTGAGGGGCCGTGGGGTCGGGCAGGAAGCGGTAAGCGGCGGGCGCGATCAGCATGTATTCCCGGCGGATCTCTTGAGCTTGCTGGGCTTGCTCGCGTCGCTTGACCAGCTTGTAGGTGCTGACGGCTCCCACGGTGGCCCCGATGCCGGCCATGACGGCGGCACCTTTCCAGCCGGCCACCAGGCCGATCGGGCCCAGCATGAGCGCGCCCGAGGCAGCCCCGGCGAGCATCTTGCCGCGCGTGGTCAGAGGGTGCTTCTCCAGCCAGGGATCGAGCCGCTTGTTGATGGCCAGCGTCAGATCTTCGGTGGCGTTGCGCTGCACCTGGCGCAAGCTGGGCCCGGCCAGTGAGCCGACCGAGCCGAGCACGGCTCCCACCAGCGCTCCCTGCGCCACGTTTCCGCCCATCAGGCCCGCCACAGCCCCGGCGCCGGCTCCGGTGAGCACTCCCAGCACGGCCCGCCCGGCCGGAGTGACGGCCCGTCCGGCGGCTCCGGCGCCGGCCGCTCCCGCGATGACCATGGCCGGGTTGCCTGTGGCGACGAAGGCCAGTCCGCCTGCCAGCATCCCTCCGTAGACGCTGTCCCGGGTGGCCGCTCGACGACTGCCCGACAGGGTGCCCACCGCGCCGGTGAAGGCCCCCATGACGGCCGGTCCGATCAGGAATTGGGGCGGAAGCATCACCCCCGACATGGCCGCCAGCCCGGCCGTGGCAGCGGCTGCGACGCCCGCTCCCACCAGGGCCCCGGCGCCCAGGGCCACGCTGAAAGAGCCGCTCTTCTCGCCGATCTTCACCCCGGCGTAGCCACCGATCAGGCCGGCGGCAGCTCCGGTCGGGCCCCCGGTGATGTAGCCCTGGATGCCACCTGCAATAGCGGCTGAAATGGGGGATGGACCGGCCAGATCACCGCCCGTGGTGGGCCGGGGCCGAGCATAGTCGCGCACTTTCCCCAGAAATCCGGGGACGGCGGCGGGTTTGGCAACGGCGACTTGCATTCCAGGGTGGAGGATAGTCCATGACGGGCAACAGATTCCTCTCCGCGATGTTACAGTCCCGCACAGCCGAAGAGCGCACCTCCCTTCCTGCCCGGCAGGAGTGGCGTCGAAAGAGCCCCCGCGATGGATACCTTCCTGGCCAATCTGGAGAAGTCACGTCTGGAGCTCGAGTCGCGCTTGCTGCGGCTGCCCGAGTCGAGCGATCTGCTGGCCCGCTTTCAGGGCCGGGTCACGCCCGACCCCCAGGCCTACCTGCACGCCCTGCCGACCACGCTGGCCCTGATTGCCAGCCTGGCCAACGCTCCCCGCACCGGGGGGGCCTTCCGTGATCAGCTCGAGCGCACCGGCCCGGTGCGAGTGCGCGACCACGAGGTGAGTAGCGCCATGATGTGCTTTGCCATCGCTTACCTGTATCGAAACGTGGCCAAAGCCACCAACGACCCGAACTTCGCCAACCTCTTGACCCGCATCGCGGTGCGCACCGGTCTCGACCCCAAGGTGGCCCACAAGGTGGACTGGGTGGTCAAGGCCATGAGCCATCGCCACCCCGATGGCACGAAGGACCGGTTTGCGGCCCCCACGCTGCTGGTCTCCTGGCTCACCGGCAGTGAGTCCTATCCTCGGGCCTATGAGGCGCTCCAGTTCCTGGAGAAGTTCCAGGGCTTCGTCGACAAGGCCCTCGAGCATGCCCTGCGCAACCAGATCTGCCTGGAGTTTCCCTGGTAACTCGCTGGGTTAAAGCCAGCACTGCGGTGAGAAATAGGAAACGGCCCCGAACGCTGTCGGGGCTGTCTGGTCCGCGAGAAGGAGAGGGTTATCCGAGCATGGTGCGGATGTTGCCCGCGCCGGCCATAGCGAAGGCTCCGGTGCCGTTCACCCCGGCGAACGCCGCGGCGCCGTTGCCGACCTGGCCGACGGTGTTGAACCCGCCGACGTTGCCGGCGAAGTTCTGGACGCCGTTATTCTGACTCTGGCCCAGGCCCCCCGAGGCCGCCAGGCCCATCCCCAGGCCGGCGCCGAACGAGAAGGCCTGCTGGGCGTTGTTGCCGCCGAAGGCGGGGTTCATGTTGGAGGAGAGCATGTTGTTGCCCCCCTGAATCCCGAACGGGTTCTGCTTCTGGCCACAGGCGCCACACTGCTGCCCCTGCTGGCCCATCATCCCCTGCATCATGCCCTGCATCTGCGCCATCATCTGCTGCATCTGCTGCATCATCTGCTTCATCTTTTTCTTCTTGCCGCCGCCGCAGCACTTCTTGCCGCCACCGGGGCCGCCGGGGCCGCCGCCACCCTTGAGGCTGCCAAGCAGACCGGCGATATCTCCCAGGCCGCCGCCGCCACCCATCGCTCCACCCACCAGATTCTTGATCATATCCATCGTGGGGTCTCCTCTCGGTTCGGACCGTTTCTGGCCGGTCCACTGTTACACCCATCATAAGGACCTGACCCGGCCATGCATGCCTTGCATGTGTTTCCGATTTGTAAACGTTGTGAACTGGAAGTAACGCTTTGTTGCCGACTCTTTGACAATTGGAAACATCTTGCTGCAACCCTAGACGCGCCGAAGAGAAGGGGGATACACGCACCTCGGCCGAAAGCGCCGCCGATGACTGCAGCAGAGATTCTCGATCAGCTCGACGCCGCCGCGGCCAGTTGCAACTGGCCAATCCTCGAGAATGTGAACGTGGACATGGCCTCGGTGCGGCTGCACGCCTACGGGGACGGTGCCCGCTGGGCCCTGGTGATGGAAGTGCTGGGCACCAATATCGGGGCCGGTCCGAGCTCGATCCACACGACTTTGTACTCCTACGGGAATTGCCTCAAGTCCAGCGAGACGCTCTCATTGGTTCTCAGCGCCGACGTGGGGCCGGCGCTGGACAAGTACACCGGTGAGCTCAGGTCGGATGGCTACATCCTGGTGCGGGGCCGGCGGGTTGCCGTCGAGCTTTCGCCCGCCACCCTGGAACGGCTCGAGATTCAGCCGCGCTTCTCCGAGCCGGGAGACTTCGAGCTGCTGCTGACCCTGCTGAGCGAGCACCGCGAGGCCCTGCTGGCCTCCCGCGAGGAGCTGGCCGAGGTCGTTCCCGCCGACATGCCCGAGCTGCTGCTGCTGGAGGAGTGGAATCACCCCCGCGTCAACGAGAAGCCGAGCGACACGGAGACCTTCCGCCTGTTGGCCCAGGTGCTGGCCACGGGCGGGGCCGAGCACTGGCGGCCGCTGACCGCTCCCAATACCGACTGGCGCCACTGGATCGAGGGAAAGTAGTCAGTTTGCCACGGGAGGTCAATCAGGTTCGATGCGGGTTAGCCCGGGCACGTCGTCAAATCCACGGTCGAAACTCACCACATATTCGATCTGGTGGTTGAGCATCACCGCCGCGTGAACCGCATCCCTCGCCGATAGCCCGAGATCGGAAAGAATGAGGTCGCGGGCCCGGTCGGTATCAGCAAGAGTCACAGGAAGCACCTCCGGACAGACAACCACGAAGAGGTCGTAGACGGTGCGCGCCAGGTCCAACCTGTGCAACGCGGCGTAGCGATAGAGAATCTCTTGGAGAACCTCGGTGCTGGTGGCGCTCTCGACCTCGCCACGCTGGACGCGCTCGAGGAAGCGTCGAGACGGAAGGCGATTGGGATGCTCTCGTCCGGCCACGTACATCGGGATGTTCGAATCGATGAAGACCTTCACGAACGACCCGATTCGATCTCCGCCAGCATTTGCTCGATGTCACCCGTTGGCGCTTCCAGAGAAGCCAGGCGAGCCACCGGGTCGAAGCCCGACTGCTGACCCCGGCTGAGCGCCTCCTGCAGAGCGCGCCGGACCCACTCTCCCCGCGAAATCCCCAGCCTCTGCGCAGCCTTGCGTACCTTCCGGTCCAGATCGTCGGGAATGATGACCTGCAATCGGTGACTCATAGGAGTATGATAATGGGAGACATGTCGGATGGTCAAGGCGCCGAACCTCGCTGAACTGCAACCCGGGAGCTTCTCCAGCGAGAAGAGCGCAAGTCACGCAGGCAAGCAAGCAAAAGAGCCACCCTCGAGGGTGGCTCCTTGCCTTTTGGGCTGAGCGGTCCTACTTGCGCTTGTCGCGCTCGCACTGCTCCACGCGGGCCTCGCGGCGCGCGAGATCGTACTTGCGTGACTCCACCTGGCTGCGCTTGGAGTTGACTTCGCCCTGCAGGCTGGTCACGTCGGGCCGGATCGAGTCGGCCTCGCGCTCCTTGCGGTCGGCTTCGCTGCGCTCGCTGCGCGCCGCCGACTGGATGCCCGGGATGGCGGCCATATCGGCCATCGCCTGGCTGCGCAGGCGGTCAGCCTGGCTCTCCATGTTGCGGGCGTTGTCGCGGCGCTGCTCGAGGTCGCGGCGCAGGGGGGCCAGGGTCTTTTCGACCTTCTCGGCCACCACTTGCGGGATCTGCTGCTCGGCGCGGTCCAGGTCGCGGTCGCGGCTCTCGAGCTGGCCCTTGCGGGTCTGGTACTGGCCCTCGAGCTTGCCCTCGAGGTCCTTGTACAGCTTCTCCTGGCGCTCGTCGATGTAGCGGTCGATGTCGGCCCGCTTCTGGTTGACCCGGGCGTCCTCGGCCTCGAGGTGCTGCTGGCGCTGGTTCTGGCCGGCTTCCCGCTCGACCAGGCCCTGTTTGGTCGTGTTGTAGAGGTTCTGAGCGCGCTGCTCGACCAGCTCGTCCACCCGGGCGTTCTTGTCGGCGATGCGCTCGTTCTGGGTCTTGAGGGCGTCCTCGCGCCGGTCGAGCTCTTCGGTGCGCTCGGCGTGATTCTCGCGGGCGTCCAGGCGAGCCTGCTCGAGGCCCTTGCCGTACTGGTCGAGCTGGGCGGCGTTCTGGGTGAGACGGTTCTCCTTCTCGTCGAGCTCCATCCACTTGCGGCTGTTGTGGGCGCCGTCCACCACGGCGGTGGCGCCGTGACGCAGGGCCTTGACGGCCAGGTAGCCGCCGATGCCGCCCGCCACGAGCATGATGCCGCCGCCGATGAGGGCGCCGGTGCCGGCCGTGGCAGCCACGGTCGCCAGGCTGAAGTTGCCGCTGACCAGGCCGGAGAGGGCGCTGCCTGCAGCGGTGATGCCGCCGCCCATGGCCATTCCACCCACGCCGCCTGCCAGGGCGCCCATGCCGGACACCACGGTGCCGACCACGCGCAGCGGGCCTTTGAGGGGCAGCAGCTTCTTCTGCTCGCCCGGCTGCCCGGCATCAGGATCCTCACCGGCCAGCTTCTTACCGATCCAGCGCATCCCCTTGGCGGGCACGCCGGCCACGCTCTGACCCAGGGCCCAGCCGCCGGCAAGGCCGGTGGCTCCGCCGATGACCATGCCGACCTTGGCGCCGATGGCGGTGGTGGTCCAGGCCGCGCCCAGGAAGCCCATCACGCCGCTGGTGGTGGCCGAGGCCACGATCGGGCCGAGTCCGCCGCCCAGAGCCGCGCCCACCAGGGCGCCGCCCACCACGCCGGCGTAGACCGTGGCGATACCCGCCGCCAGGGCGACCCCGCCGCCGATGGCCAGGTCCCAGTTGTTGCTCGCGCCGATCAGGCCGCGTCCGAGCTCTTTGCGAACCCGGCCGCCGAAGCCGTCCTTGGGCTCTTCCGTGGCGGGAGGATTTGGATTCTCGGCCGGAGGAGCGCTGTTGGCCGCGCTGAGAGTGTTGTAGTTAAAGGGTTTGGGAGCAACGCTGACTTGCATGACACTTCCTCCTTAGATGGTCCGACGCAGGACGTTGAGTGCGACGCCGATTCCGACGCCGGCGATGCCGCCCACGACGACGCCGCCCACCAGGCCGCCCACCAGGCCGAAGCGGCCGTCTTGCTGCACCTGGACTTCATTCTTGTCGACCTCGGGACGCCCGAAGAACCCGGTCTTGGGAACGTCGCGCTCGATGTTGACGGTACCGGGCGTGTTGCCGCCGTTGGCGGACAGCGCGCTCTTGAAGTAGTCGGAGGGGATCTGGCCGAGCACGCGGTGCTCGGTGACCGGGGTCTCGGTGTTGTAGCTCTGGCTGATGGCGTTGTTGGACTCCATCAGGCCGTTGAGCAGGCCCACGCCGCCGCCGATCACCGCGCCCACGGCGCCGGTCTTGATCAGAAGCTGGGTCTCACCCTTCACCTCGCGGCGCTCGTGCTCCTCATAACCCTGGCCCACGGCCTTGCGGCCGACGGCGATCAGGGCTCCCAGGCCGGCGCCCACGCCCATCCCGATGCCCAGTCCGACCAGGCCGCTGGTCAGCGGCGAGCCGCTGCCGGGGGTCTTGATCTCGTGGCTGCGCTGGGTGTACTCCCCGATGCGCTCCTGGGTGATGCTGGGGGTGTGGCGCACGTCCCAACCCACCAGCTCGCGGGTGGTGCCCACCTGCTGGCCGCTGGAGTTGAACACGGGCTGCTCGTCGTAGCGGGGCACCTCGACGAAGGTGGAGCCGGTCAGCTTCTCGCTGAAGATGGGCACCTTCGTCTCGCTGACGACGACTTCGGGCCGGGCCACGGCCGAGGTGATCAGGCTGTCGGCGATGCCAAGGCCGCCGCCGATGGCTCCACCCACGCCGGCGCCCAGCATGATCAGCTCGGCGTTCTTGAAGTTCTTGAGGGCCGGAGGACGCAGCTTGGTGTCCTCGTCGATGCGGTCGAGGTCGCCCTTGACCTTGCCCAGACCGTCCTCGATGCGGCCGTAATCGCGATCGATGTCACCGGCCGGCTTGCCGGCCAGGGCATCCTCGGAGGCGGCACCAACCACGTTGGTGCGCACCCAACTGTTGACTCTGGAAGCGACAGTTCCCAACATTCTCGTGCTCCTCCTAAATCCCGCAAGCCCGCTCGCGGGATGCGATATTGGCTTCCTTACCGTCGAGTTGACGGTCCTGGGCTTCCAGGTTGCGAAGTTGCGAGCCCAGCTGGGCCCGGGCGTTGGTGAGGCGGTTGACTTCGGCCTCGGCCTGGCGGCGCTGGCTCTGGGCCGAGCTCAGCTCGGACTGGGCCTGGGCCCGCTGGCCCGAGGCGATGCTGGCCTCGGACTGAGCCTGGCGCATCCGGTCGCTGGCCCGATCCTCGTCGCGGCGAGCGTCGGAGATCTCCGACTCGAGCTGGCTCTTCTTGGGAGCCAGGTCTTGCTGGTAGCGGCGCTCGGTCTCGTTGGCGATGTCGCTCTCACGACGGTCGAGACGGTCCTTGTACTGGTCGAGCTGGCCCTGCAGGCCCTGGTAGTGCTGCTCGAGCGCGGGGCGGCGGCCGGCGAAGATCTTGTCCGACTCGGAGACGATCTCGCGGTCGATCTGCGCCTCGCGGGCCTCGATCTCACCCTGGAACTGGTTCTGCTGGCCCTCGCGGGTATCCAGGCGACCCTTCCAGTCGCGCAGGTCCTGCGAGCGCTCGTGGAAGGCGGCCTGGCCGCGGGTCTCGATGGTGTCGTCAATCTGCTTCTCGCGCCCGTTGGCGTCCTTCTCGCGCTCTTCGATGTCGCGCTCGCGGGTGTCCAGGCGGGCTGTCTCCTGCTGGTGGAAGGCGCGGTCGGCCACGGCCACCTGGGCCAGATCCGACTGCTTCTTCTTGAGCTCTTCCTCGAGCTTCTCCAGGCGCTCTTCCTTCAGGGCCAGGTCTTCGGTCTCACCGGTCTTGTCCCACAGCTTGGATACCTTGTCGCCCACCCAGCTGGCCGCGTTGATGGTGCCCTTGGCGATGGTCAGAGCGCCCGCCCCGACCACCAGGCCCATGGCGCCGGCGCCGATGGCTCCGCCGATTCCGGCCGCGCCCAGCACCGAGGCTCCGCTCAGGCCCTGGCCGAGCAGGCCGCTGATGGTGGCGCCGCCGGCGGCGACCGAGCCGCCGATGACCGCGCCGCCCACCAGGCCGCCCAGGGCACCCGTGCCGGCGATGACCCGTCCGGCCACTCCCTTGGCGCCCGTGAAGGCTTTCAGGTCGGAGGGCTTGCCGGGCTCTTGCTTGTCGGCCCCGAGCAGGCGGCCGGCGGCGTTGCCGAAGCTGGTGCCGGTCTTCCAGGCGCCCACGATGCCGCTGGCGCCCCCGATGAACATGCCCACTTTGGCGGCCGAGAAGCCGGCGTTCCACACGCCGCCCAGGAAGCCCAGGGCGCCGTTGGTGCTGACCGAGGCGATGGCCGGGCCGATGCCGGCTCCGAACAGACCGCCCACGATGGCGCCGCCGAGCACGCCGGCGTACATGGCCGGGATGGCCAGGGTCAAGAAGCCCACGCCCCCGATGGCCAGGTTGATGGCGTTGCCGAACTCGCTGCCCTGCTTGGGCTCCTTCTCACCGCTGAGGGTGAACGACTCCTGCGGGCCGGCCGCGACCGGAGCCTGGTACTGGTTGTAGAGCCTGCCGACCGACTGGGGGGCGGCGGGGGCCAGGGTGCTTACATTCATCTTGCTTGACCTTCCTCCCGATTCCTAACTCTTAAGCTGCTTTGGTGCTCGCGCCCGGGGGCGGGGTGGGCTGCTGCACCGGGGGCTTGTCCTGCGGCGTCAGCTTGTCGACCAGGCGGGCGGCCGTCTTGGCCACCTTGTAGCCGCCCATCATCCCCATCGCGCCGAAGGCCACCAGGCCGATGCCGCCGCCGATCAGGGCGGCGCTGCCCATGTTGCTCATGGCCGCCATGTTGAAGCCGTTGAGGGTAAGGCCGTGGATCAGGCTGCCGGCCGAGGCCACCGAAGCGCCCAGGATGCCGCCGCCCACTCCGCCGGCCAGGGCGCCGCCACCCACGGTGATGGCGCCGATGGTGCCCTTGATGGGGCCGGTGATCTTGACGTGCTTGCTGGGGTCTTCCTTATCCGCCCCGAACAGGCGTCCCACGGCGTTGCCGATGCCGGTGCCGGTGGCCCAGCCGCCCAGGAGACCGCTCACGCCGCCCAGCACCATTCCCGCCTTGGCGACGGTGGAGGTGCTCTGCCACACCGTTCCCACCATCCCCAGGAACCCGTTGCTGGTCACCGCTCCGGCGATGGGGCCGAAGCCCAGGCCGAGCATCGAGCCCACCACGGCGCCACCGATGACGCCGGCATACATGCAGGGGATGATGAGCGCCAGGGCGCCCACTCCACCAACGCCCATCTTGACGGCGTTGCCGAACTCGCTCCCCTCACTGAGTTGAGCCTGGTCTTGCGGGGCAGCCTGGCTCTCGGTCTGAGGGGCCAGGGACTGGCTGGCCCGGGTGTAGGGGGCCAGGCTTGGCGCGGTGGCGGCGGTGACGTTCATGGATTCCTCCCGTGTTTGTTGCGTCAGCACCATAAGCGGTCGGGCAAGTCGGATTGGTAAACGTTGTATGAACGTCACGCCAAAGAACTTTCAGCTTCCTTTAAGAAACAAATTTGTAATGCCCGTAACGACGCCATCCGTTTCACCCATTTTTCAGCCGGGGGGGGTAGAGTGGCCATGGGCGACGGGGTTTTTCCCCCCGATCCCGAACATCACGAGCACGATGGAGCCGAACATGGACGCCACCCGCATCACCGCCAACACGACCAGCGCCTTCAGCGCCCCCACCCGCAGCGCGGGACAGGACGAAGACCCCCACAAAGGGGTGAAGGAGAAGTTCGAGTGGAGCGGCCGCCCGACGGCCGGTGAATCGGGGAGCTTCCAGCCTCAGGCCCAGCAGGCCCAGACGGCCGCCCCGTCGGTCCAGACCGAGACGGCCATCGCGATGAAGGCCCCTCCGGGCGCGCGCAAGAGCGAGGACCTGGGCGTGGTGACCGTGCTCGACGCGGCCTCCGTGGCTCCTGGAGCCGACCTGATTCAGGCCGAGGAGAGCCGCACCTCCGAGGCCCAGACTCGCAACTGGGCCGACATCGGCAAGAAGGTCGGCCTGGTGGTGCTGGGCGGTCTGGCAGTAGGCGTGCCCCTGGCGATGCCGGCCGTGGCCCAGGCGGCTCCGGCCCAGGTGGCCACCCAGCAGCAGGTCAACAGGGACGTCGCCCCGGTGCATGTCGGCAGCCTGCAGGACGTGGTCAACCAGTACAACGGCACGCGCCCCTTCTTCGTGGTCGGCACCCCCAAGATCAACGGCACCGCCCTCAGCCAGAACGAGATGCGCGAGTTCCAGCAGGTGCTGCGCGAGCACCCCAACACCGTGGTGGTGCTCGTCGAGAACACCAACAACGAGGATGCCGACAACACCCTGATCGGGCGCGGCATCGGCAACAACCCCGCCTTCCAGAACATCAAGAACGCCCAGACCGGCGAGGGCGAGGGCGTGATGCTGGTCATCTACTTCGCCAACCGGGGCGACGCCAGCGATCGTCCCATCTTCTACCGGGCCGGCGACCTGGCCGACCGCCTCAACGTGGGCGAGGCCAACTGGGCCGCCCCCGACCACTCGCCGCGCGAGCTGATGCGCACCTTCATCAACGCCTTCCGCAACGAGGGTCGCAGCCTGGCCGGCTCGGTGGACGCCGTCTTCGACCAGGTCAACGGTACCATCGCCCGCGAGGTGCAGGCCCAGGTGGGCAACGCCCAGCAGAACGTGAGCGCCGCCCAGTCGGCCCTTAACGGCGTGAAGCCCAAGGTTACCCAGTTCCAGCAGCGCCACGGCTCGGGCGGCACCATCGGCAGCCCGGACGTGAACAGCTGGCAGCAGCAGCTCACCACCGCCCAGCAGCAGCTGGCTAACCGCGACTTTGCGGGAGCGACCCGCACCGCCAACGCCCTGGTCCAGACCATCCGCGGTCACGAGACCCTGATGGCCAACTACGAGGCCGCTCCCGGCGTGGCCAGCCAGGTCGAGGCCCAGATTCAGCAGCTGCAGCAGCAGATCCAGAACCTGCCCGACAACAGCCAGGCCCAGAGTGCCCGGGCCTCCTTCGAGCGGGCTCAGAGCGAGCTGCAGCAGTTCCGTAACGACCACTCCGCCAAGAGCCCCGGCTTCCAGCAGCACCTCGACGCCGCCAAGTCGGCTGCCGCCGAGGGCCTCTCTCAGGCCCAGAGCTCCAAGGACACGGCCGCCCGCAACGAGGCCATCCGCAACTACGGAGCCGCGGCCGGCGCCATCGCCATCCTGGTCACCGGCATCATCCTCAACGTCCGCGCCCGCGGCGCTCGGAAGGCTGCCGAGGCCGAGTATGAAGAAGCCATCAACGAGATCGGCAAGAAGTCGCACGAACTGCTCGAGCTGATGAACGAGGCCGACTACCACAAGGTGGCCAACTACGAGGGCAAGACCAAGGAAGTGGCCGACGCCCTGATGGCCAATGTGGTGGACGCCCTCACCCTGGTGGGCGGCGCCGAGAAGTTCGCCAACGAGGCCAAGAGCCTGATCGACGCCGGCGGCTTCGGGCGCGTCAAGAACTGGTTCACCACCGGCAACTTCAAGAAGGCCGAGCGGTTGCTCACTGACCCCAACGAGAAGCTGACCTTCAGCTTCACCGACAGCTCCCGCAAGGTGATCGAGAAGGACTCGCAGGCCGCCACCTGGCGCGAGGAGCTGCTCAAGCGGGGCACCAGCCGCGAGTTCACCCAGTCGCTGCAAGAGATCTTGCTGGCGATGGCCGACAACCGCGACGAGGCGAAGGGACAGCTGGCCGAGCTCGACAAGAAGGGCTCCGAGATCAACACTTATATCCAGCGCGTGGACGACGCCTCGGCCGCGGCCTTCAAGAAGGCCACTTCGCTCAAGGCGGGCGAGTCCTTCGCCGCTCCCGAGGCCAAGGTGGCCGTGCAGGCTGCCTCGCGCGCGGTGGTGGCCGAGGCCGCCCAGGACAGCGATGAGAAGTATCCCAACCTGTCGGCCGACCAGCTCCTCAAGCGCTCGGCCTTCCCGGCCGCGGCCGGCGACGCGTCTTTCACGGCCCCGGCGGTGGTCGACAACCTGCTGCCGATGGTGCGCGGCTCCAAGGCCGAGGGCGGCCTGCTGGCCAAAGGCCGCGAGCTGGCCGACCGCAACTTCATCACCGCCTGGGACGACTATGCAACTCCCGCCGAGCGCATGACCAACGAGGCCACCCAGATCATCGACCTGGGCGTGGACACCCGCACGGGCCTCTTGCAGACCCTGGGCGCGGCCGACAGCTTCCTGCACGCCAATCAGGTCAAGACCGACTGGGCCCACGCCACCAAGGACAAGCTCTCGGGCCGTCTCAACGAGGCCGCTAACAAGGCGATGCGCACCTCGGCCGCCGACGACATCAAGCAGATCGGCAGCGAGATTCAGGCCCTCGAGGCCCGCGTCGAGCGCGTCGTGGAGCAAGACTACGAGCGCCGCGAGATCTCGCCCAAGCTGATCGCCGATGCCGAGGCCGACGTCACCAAGACCCGTCAGGAGCTGTGCGACCAGCTGCAGAAGTTCGGCGTCTTCAAAGGCGGCAAGCCGGAAGAAGTGCTCGTCGAGCCGCAGCGCAACCCCACCGACCGCACCAAAGCTTCTCACGACAACCTGGCCAGGGTGAAGCCGCAGCTCGACACCGGTAACATGGAGAAGGCCGGCGAGCACCTGGGCAACATCCGCGACCTGACCGACGAGGCTCACGACCTGGTGGCCCAGAGCCGCGCGGCCGTCAAGAGCTACCACGGCACTCTGGAGGAGCGCCAGAAGCGCACCACCAAGACCACCGACAGCATTGCCTCGACCTACCAGCCCTCCTTCGACCGCATCAAGTCGACTTACGCCGCCGCCTGCCAGCAGCTGATCGCCGCCGAGGTGGGCGCGGGCGACACCATCGGGGACAACATCGCGCAAGCCCGGGCCGACATCAAGAAGGCCGAAGGCGAAACCGCCGACGGCATCAAGAACTTCGACCGCGCTTACGTGCTGACCTCACGCGACGACCTCAACAAGGCCGATGCCAGCCTCAAGAGCGCACAGGCGCACCTGGACGGCATCACCAACGCCGAGAAGCTGCTCGGCCAGAAGCAGACCGCGGTGGAGGGCGAGCTGAAGACCCTCGAAGGCAACTACGCTCGCACCCGCTCCAACGCCGGCCAGGTGTTCGTGCGCTCGCAGGCCAAGAGCCTGCTGAGCCAGGGCGAGCAGAGCCTGCGCCAGGCTGGCAACGCGGTCAACGCCAAGCCCAAGAACCCGTTCGAGGCCAAGAATGCTCTGGGAGCCTCTGAGAGCATGCGCGGCCAGGTCGAGACGGCCATCGCGGCCGACAAGCGGGCTTACGACGCGGCCAACTCGGCCGTCTCCAGCGCTGAGAGCGAGATGTCCAGCGCCCGTGGCCAGATCATGGCCTACGCCGCCGAGAGCTGGAGCTTCTCCAACCGCTGCGGCAGCGCCCGCAACTCGGTGGGTCAGGCGGCGGTGGCCGGTGCCCTGGTCTCGCTCGGCTCGGCCGAAGGCGACCTGCGCTCGGCTCGCACCCTCATCTCGGCTCAGCGCTACGAGGAAGCCGCCCAGGAAGCCCAGCAGGCCGAGCGGGCCGCCGGCAGCGCGGTGGGCCTGGCCGCAGCCGCGCGGGCTTCGGCTTACGCCTCGCATATGAGCGAAGTGCGTCGCCTGGAAGCCGAGGAGGACGCTCTCGAGCGTCGCGAGGCCGAAGAGCGTCGCCGGCAGGAGGAGGCCGAGGCGGCTCGCCGCCGGGCCAGCGAATCGAGTTCTTCGTCGGGCGGCTCCAGCGGCGGCTGGGGCGGCGGCGGCGGTGGGAGCGGCGGCTCAAGCGGCCGCTGGTAAGACGGAAGAAGGGCCGAAAGGCCCTTTTTCATTTGCGGTTCAGGGCAGAACGGTGAAGCCTTCTTGCATGGCGACCTGGCGCAGCCGGTGGTCCAGGCTGACCAGCTCGCGGCCCGCCGGTTGCTGCTCGCACCAGGCAAGCGAGGCGGCCAGTTGCAGCGAGTCGGCTGCGCGCAGGGGATAGGCAGCCACCAGTCGGTGAGCCATGAGGCGCACAAGCTCGGTCGGCTCGACCTGCTCGGCGCTTTGAAGCACTAATCGCAACGTCTCGCGCGCGAGCTGGAGCTCGTCGCCCGCCAGGGAGCCCTCGCGAAACCGTCGGTTGAGCGCGGAATGACATTCCACCGAGGTTCCCCACCACAAGACGAGGCGCTCGTCTGACTCGAGCAGCGCCAGGCTTTCTGCGCGCCCCGGCTCGTCGAGCAGCAACGGGAGCACGGCGGAGGAGTCCCAGAACCTCACCAGCCGTTCGCACGCTCTTGAAGGAGTGCCTCGACGACCGACTCGGAGGCGCGGGCCGCCCGCCGCCCCCGGAGCGCCTCGACCAGTGATTGTCCGTTGCCCGGCTTCAAGATACCGTCGCGATAGAGGCGCTCGAGCCGGGAGCCCTCCTGCTCGGGATCCGACTGGTAGGGAACCAGCTTTGCGATCGGTCGGCCTCGCTCGGTGACCAGCACTTCTTCCCCTGCCTTGACCAGGCTCAGATAAGCGCTCAGGGACGCTTTCAGGGTTGTGACCGAAGTGACTTTTTCCATGTGACCAGTCTAGTCTGTTTCTGAAGCACTGGTCAAGGAGCCCGGGAGGCTTGTGTTCGACACAGGGCTTTGAGTCCGCTTCGTAGCGGCCTTGCTTGTTTCGATTTTTGAACCGGCGGTTCATTTTTGGAGCGTTTGTTCGCCGTTGGGGAGCTGCGCGCCCACCTCGCTGGCTCGACGGCGTCGCGGATTGGCCCAGGCCGACGGGCCTGGAAAGAAATTCAATGGCAACCGTCGAATCAGACAAGAAACTAGAGTTCAGCAGGTCGGGGGAGGTCGAATGCAGTGCCGTGGGACGCACCAACCGGTCCGAGCCAGTCTTCTAGCAGTTCTGGTAGCCTGCCTGTTTGCTCTCCAGTGTGGAGGCAATGAGCCGGGCCCGTCAAGCTCCGGCACCAGTCCCGACGACGCGACCCTCGGGGGGGGGGCTAAGCGGTAACTTCAAAGCCACTCCAGTCTCCCTCAGCCTCGTAACCCCGGCCGATGTGCCGAGCGGTCTTCTCGACGTCACTCCCGGAGCCGTCTCCGAAGCCCAGAGAAACGTCATCCTGGCGCGCAAGCTCAGCCCCGAGCGGATCCAACCTCGTCACAACAACTCTCCGCACCTGCGCCAATTCACCGTTCACCAGGTCGAGAACCAGGCGACCCTCTATTACGTGCTCAACCAGCTCCAGGGCACCACCCAGCCTTACGTCGCCTACACTCCCGAG